>NZ_CP083560.1:1902117-2536156 GCF_025143825.1 Sulfitobacter sp. S223
CGTCCAAACCTTCGGCAACGCGGTTCACATCACTCAGCGCAAGCGAAACTGTGCCGCTGCTTTGAGTGACGTCCGCAGGTAGCAATGGCAGGATGGAATTTTGGATTAGCATCGGCTGTGCCAACAACCAGATCACCAGCACGCCAAGCGCGGGAATGGCCGCAAACATCGCCGCTGTCATACCATAGTAGTTGGGCAGCGAGTGCAGACGTCTTGCATCGCCCCCTGCCCGTGCCATGGCCCGACCGCGCGCCACGACATATCCCGTAATGGCAATCGCAAGCACGATCAGGGTCAGGGTCATAGGGTTTTCGAGAAACGAAAAGGGCATAAAGTCTCCGCCGTGTGGGCGCCAATGGTGAGGGGCCGCCTTGGAAAAGCAGCCCCTCGGTCAATTTTACATCCGGACTTCGGCTCAGGAGCCGCTGCCCATGACAGCTTCGTTCATAACAGCGTCCTGAGTGTCTGTCAGTTCTGGATCGGATACCAGACCGTATTCGGCCAAGGGGCCATCCGGGCCGGCAATCTCGTCCGCTACGAAGAACTCAGCGAATTCTTTCACGCCTGGGATAACGCCGATGTGGGCTTTCTTGACGTAGAAGAACAGCGGGCGTGATACAGGGTATTCACCTGTCGAGATGCTCTCTGTCGAAGGCTCCACGCCGGACATTGTCGCAACCTGCAGCTTGTCTGTGTTGTTTTCGTAGAACGCCAGACCAAACACGCCGATGCCGTCTTTGTTGCTTTCAATACGGGCCAGCGTTTCTGTGTAATCGCCATCGATATCGACGGATTTACCATCGGTGCGCAGCGCGATGCAGGCTTTTTCCGCGGCTTTTTTGTCGTCTTCCATGGATGCTTTGAAGACTTCGAAATCGCCTGTTTCTTCACAACCCTCAAGGATCACCTTGTCTTCGAACACTTCGCGTGTGCCGTGCTTTGTGCCCGGTACGTAGGCCTGGATCGGCTGCGCAGGGAACGCGGGGTTCACTTCGTTCCACATTGTGTATGGGTTGTCGACGACCTTGCCGTCTACGACCACCTTTGCGGACAGGGCTTTGTACCAGTCAACGGGCGTGAATTCGAATGAGTTGCCGTTGATGTCGGATGCGAAAACGATCCCGTCATAGCCGATGCGAACTTCGATGATGTCTGTCACACCGTTGGCGGCACATGCTTCGATTTCCTTGTCGCGGATCTGGCGCGATGCGTTTGCGATGTCGATGGTGTTTTCGCCAACACCTTCACAGAAACGCTTGAGACCGGCAGAGGAGCCGCCTGATTCAACGACTGGTGTCGGGAAGTCAAAGTTTTCGCCAAATGCTTCGGCTACGATGGACGCGTATGGCAGAACAGTGGAGGAGCCCGCCACCTGAACCTGATCGCGTGCGGCAGCAGCTGTTGCGGATACGGCCGCAATGGCCAGCGCGGATGTTGTGAGTTTTGCGAAAGACATGGTGTCTCCTGTCAGTAGTCGGTTGCAATCACCCCCATGGTGATATTGATCCCGACCTAAGTCTGCGATGCAAACCTTTTGTGACAGGTTCGTTACAGTTTTATGACAACCGGCAATTTGCTGTCATAATTTTTGTGACAAACCTTATTCGAGCGGCAAAAGCACCTTGAATTCAGATCCTTGGCCGGGCTCGGACGTAATCTTGATACGGGCGCGGTGGCGGTTGAGAATGTGTTTAACGATCGCCAGACCCAATCCTGTACCGCCCAGTTCGCGGCTGCGGTGTTCGTCAGCCCGATAGAACCGCTCTGTCAGGCGCGGCAAATGCTGGGGCGCGATGCCGGGACCCTCGTCGCGCACGGATAACACCAGTCCCCGTGCGCGCAGCGCTTGTACATGCTCTTCCACGCTTAACGAAACATAGACCCGCTTGCCTTTGCCGCCGTATTTGATCGCGTTCTCTATGAGGTTGGTACAGACTTGAACAAGCTGGTCGCGGTCAGCCCGCATCATGACCGGATCTGACGGAAGGTCCGAGATCAACGTGACATCGGCATCCATGGCCAACGGCGTGAGTGTTCGCAACGTCATGGCGACGATACTGGACACATCCACTTCTGCGTCAGGTCGCACACGCTCTTCCGCTTCTACGCGGCTCAAAGAAAGCAGATCACCCACAAGCCGGTTCATCCGCTCGGTTTCTTTGCTCATGATCTCAAGAAAGCGACCGCGCGCTTTTGCATCGTCACGCGCAGCGCCGCGCAGGGTTTCGATAAAACCCATCAGCGCCGTCAGAGGTGTGCGCAGCTCGTGGCTTACGTTAGCGATAAAGTCACGCCGCATCTGGCCTGCGGCTGTGACCGCCGTGATATCCTGAAAAGACAACAGCGCGATGCCGGTCTTGCCCACCGGACTGACCGACACCGTATAGGTCGTATCAATCCCGTTTTCCCGTGTCAGATACTCGGCCGTGGTTTGTGATCCGTTAGCAAGGCATTTCTCGACAGCCTCAACAACGGATGGCTGGCGCAGAACCGTGATGAAATGCCGACCCTGTGCAGGCATGCCCAGCAATTGCTGGGCCGCATGGTTCAGGGTGATGATCTGCTCTGTTGCGCCAATGGCCAGCGCAGGCACCGGCAGCGCCGCAATCACCTCGCTCACAGGCAGGGGCGTTGTCACTGGTTCAAACTTCCTTGAGATCAGCGGCAAAACGGGCCGCGTTTTGCTGGTAATGCAGGGCGCTTGCGGTCAGGGCCTGTATCGCCTTTTCATCCAGTGTTCGCACCACTTTTCCCGGTGCGCCCATGACCAGACTACCATCAGGAATGACCTTGTTTTCCGTGATCAAGGCCCCTGCCCCGATCAAGCAGTTCTTGCCAATTTTGGCCCCGTTCAAAATGGTCGCGCCCATCCCGATCAAGGAGTTGTCGTCGATCGTACAGCCGTGCAGCATGACCTTGTGGCCAATGGTGCAGTTCGTGCCGATCGTCAGCGGAAAGCCAAGATCAGTATGGAACACACAGTTTTCCTGCACGTTCGATCCGGCCCCAACAGTGATCAGCTCATTGTCGCCCCGAAGCGTGCAGCCGAACCAAACCGAGGCCTTTTCCTCCAGTACTACATTTCCGATCACATTTGCATCGGGTGCGACCCATGCATCGGCGGCAATTTTTGGCGTTTTGTCGGCAAGGGCGTAAATGGTCATGTCAGATCCTCGAATTCAGATTGCAGGCGGCGCGCGATGGCGCTTAGTTCGGGCTGTTGCGTCCGTTTGAGCCGCTCCGCCTTGATGATGGTCTTCAACTTTTCTTCTGTCGCGTCCAGATCATCGTTTACCAGAACGTAATCGTATCCGTCCCAGTGGCTGATCTCATCCCAGCTTTTTTGCATGCGTTTGGTGATGGTGTCTGTATCGTCCTGACCACGGTTCACCAGCCTGCGATGAAGTTCGCTGATGGAGGGCGGCAGGATGAAGATCGACAGGGTATAAAGCCCCAGAGGAGAGTTCCGGATTTGCTGCGCGCCCTGCCAGTCGATGTCAAAAAGGACGTCATTGCCGGCCTCGATCCCTTTTTCGACAGGTCCTTTCGGCGAGCCGTAGAAATTGCCAAAGACGTGGGCGTGCTCCAGCATTTCACCTTCAGACACCCATTTGCGAAACGTCTCTTCGTTCACAAACAGATAGTCTTTTCCGTCGACCTCACCTTCGCGCGGCGGGCGCGTGGTGGCCGAGACCGAAAAGCTTAGGGTATCGTCCCACACCATCAACCGCTTCGCGAGTGTGGATTTGCCCGCGCCCGAAGGCGAAGACAGGATAATCAAAAGACCGCGCCGGTTGCTCATAGTTTACTCCACATTCTGTACTTGTTCACGCAACTGGTCGATCACGGCCTTAAGGGCCAGTCCGACGCGTGTGAGGTCGCTGTTTTGCGCCTTGGCGCAAAGCGTGTTCGCCTCTCTGTTGAATTCCTGCATCAAGAAATCCAGTTTGCGCCCGACAGGGCCGTCGCCTGCCAACAAAGCCTCTGCAGCGGCAACGTGCGCGACCAAACGGTCAATTTCTTCGGTGATGTCTGCCTTTACCGCTATAAGGGCCAGTTCAGCTGCAATGCGGTCAGGTTCGATCCCGTCGAGGTTGTCCATGACGCGCGCCAGATTGCGGCGCATCAACTCTTCAGTTTGGGCATTGCGGGCCTGCGCCAACGCGGCCGCTTCGGCAGTAAGCGCGCTGATCTGGGAAAGCTGATCGCGTAGGACCCCTTCCAGCGCGGCCCCTTCAGAAATGCGCATCGCATTGAAATCGGACAGAACCGCGTCAAATTCGGCCAACAGCGCCTTGGCCAATGCTTCATTGTCATCTTCTGTTACGGTTTGCTCAAGCACACCGCGCATAGTGACAATATCGGTGGCCTTGGAGGGCGCAAGCGAAACGCCTGCATCCATCGCCGCTGCCTCGATCCGGCCAAGAGCGTCAAGCACTGTGGTTAGTTGGCTTTCGTTCACTGTCAGGCCGCCACTGCTTTCCTCGCGGTTCACGCGCAGGCCCAAGGTGACATTTCCCCGCGCAACGCCCGCACTCAACGCGGCGCGCAGGCCGGCCTCAAGGCCCGGTATCCAGTCCGGGACACGGATGCGCAGATCAAGCCCTTTGCCATTAACCGCGCGCAATTCCCAGCCCCAGCTATGTGGTGCCAGCGAACCGCTTTTTGCGGCAAAACCCGTCATGGACCTGATCATCTGCACGCACCCTTTCAAAATCTGTCTGGGTCCGGAATAGGTTTTTTTCCCCCTTATCTGCAAGCCCCATCCGACTGATAAGGCCCTGAGGCGTAGAAATGGGCCGTTAACCTATATGACTGAATTATGACCAATAAGAGGCAAATCGTGCTAATTTGCTCTAGTCACAGAACGTGTCCTTTGGTCATTCCATCGCTTTTCCAGCGCTCAAGCGCGGAAATCCGCCGTTACACCCAAGCCACCTGATCCGAATGAGAGCTTTAATGGACAACTTAATTAAAACCACGCAAAATGTTGTCACTATGTCTGACTATCAGCAACACAGCGGATATGCCCCACTCGCGATTGTCGAGGCCTATTGGGATGCTCTGCGCGCAGGTCGTGAAATGCCCAAACGCGCGGAGATCGATCCGCGCGGGATAGAAAGTGCGTTACCTTATTCCTTTATCCTTGAACGTGTGGCGCCGGGCGTTGCACGTATGCGGATTGCCGGCAGTCATTTGCATGACATCATGGGGATGGAAGCCCGCGGGATGCCGCTTACCTCATTCTTCGAACAAGATGCCCGAACCCGCGTGGCGGGACTGTTAGAGGAAGTGTTCCAGACCCCCGGAACTGCCGAAGTGATGATGTATTCAACAGCCGGTTTGGGAAAACCGGCGTTGGATGCGCGGATGGTTCTGCTGCCTCTTAAAAGCGATCTGGGCGATGTGAGCCGCATTCTGGGCTGCATTGTCTGTCCGGGGGATTTGGGCGCAGTGCCACGCCGGTTTGACCTTCGGGACATCAACTTTAGCAGTCTGGGTCGTGCCCACCAAAAACCGCAGGCCGTTCAATCCGAGATGGCCGCTGACGGGTTTGCGGAGGAACAAAGAGGTTTTACCGGCGAAAGCGGCGCGCATCCCAAAAACCGCCCGCCCTACCTGCGTCTTGTTGTATCCGACGAATAATCTTCGGATGCACAGAGAGAGACAGGGCGCGAACGCCCTGCCTTTTTACCTTAACCTGCTTCTTGTGCCGCAGCTTTGTCGCGGCGTGCTGACAGTTCTTCGGCCACCAAGAACGCCAGCTCCAAAGACTGGCTTGCGTTGAGGCGCGGATCACAGGCTGTGTGATAGCGATCTGACAGATCTTCGTCAGAAACTGCCCGAACGCCGCCTGTGCATTCGGTCACATCCTGACCGGTCATCTCGAAATGTACGCCGCCAGGCACGGTGCCTTCTGCAGCATGCACAGCAAAGAATTCACGCACTTCGCGCAAAACGCTCTCGAAGGGGCGTGTTTTGTAACCGGTGGACGACTTGATGGTGTTGCCATGCATTGGATCACAGGTCCAAACCACATTTGCGCCTTCTTCGCGCACAGCTTGGATCAGGCGCGGCAGATGATCGCTCACAGCACCCGCACCAAAGCGCGCGATCAGCGTCAGACGGCCCTCTTCGTTGTGCGGGTTGAGCTTTTTCATCAGCTTTTTGAGATCGTCCGCTTCCATCGTCGGGCCGCATTTCAGACCGATCGGGTTTTGCACACCGGAGGCGAACTCCACATGCGCGCCGTCCGGCTGGCGTGTCCGGTCGCCTATCCATAGCATGTGGCCTGAACCTGCGAGCCACTTACCTGTCTCGGCTTCCTGACGACAAAGCGCTTCTTCGTATTCAAGAAGCAGTGATTCATGGCTGGTGTAGAACTCAACCGATTGCAGCGTGTGCGCGGTGTCGGATGTCACACCGGCAGCGGCCATGAAATCCAGCGTGTCGGAAATGCGTGTGGCGACATCGCGGTATTTTGCAGCCTTTTCACCATCGGTAAAGCCAAGGGTCCAGCCGTGCACTTTGTGAACATCCGCATACCCACCGGTCGAGAACGCACGCAGCAGGTTTAGCGTTGCGGCTGCCTGTGTGTAGGCACGCATCATGTTCTCGGGGTTTGGAATCCGCGATTCTGGCGTGAAGGCAAGATCGTTGATGATGTCACCGCGGTAGCTTGGCAACTCCACTCCGCCGATCGTCTCGGTGTTGGCCGAGCGTGGCTTTGCGAACTGCCCTGCCATGCGACCAACCTTGATCACGGGCACTTTTGCGCCATAGGTCAGGACAACAGCCATCTGCAGCATCACCTTGAAGGTGTCGCGGATCATGTCGGATGAGAACTGTTCGAAGCTTTCGGCGCAATCACCGCCCTGCAACAAGAAGGCCTCGCCACGTCCTGCAGCAGCCAGATGCTTGCGCAGACGCCGTGCCTCACCGGCAAAAACAAGAACCGGATATCGGGACAGCTGCGCCTCTACCGCTTCCAGCGCTTGCTGGTCGGGGTAGTCTGGCATTTGAATCCGTGGCAAACTGCGCCAGCTTGATTTGCTCCAGTCGGTCATATCTTGTCTCCGGTCGTTGGCGGTTGCGCGCATTATGTTGGCGCAAACGCTGGGTCAGACGGTACCTATACAAAACATGACCCACAGTGACCATAACCCATTTGTATGCTTGACGTTGGTTTTATCCTCATGCCCTAGTGGCGCACCAAAAATACCGTAACCCTCCTAACCCGGGAGCCGCCTATATGGCCAAAGCGCCGCACGCACAACGCATCCCTGAAAATCCGGACAAACCGCACAGGTTTGTATTCGTGCTGTTGGACAATTTCAGTCTGCTCTGTTTTTCGACTGCGATCGAAAGTTTGCGTATTGCCAACAGGATGGCTGGCCGTCCCTTGTACGAATGGGTGCTTATTGGTGAAGGCGGCGTACAAGCGGTTTGTTCCGCAGGAACAGTGTTCCAGCTTGACCATGACTTGATTGATATGACCCGCGATGACACAATTATGGTGTGTGGCGGTATTGATGTGCAAAAGGCCACCAGCAAGAAGGTTTTGTCATGGCTGCGCCGCGAAGCGCGTAAGGGCCTGATGATCGGCGGTCTGTGCACTGCTGCTTATTCACTGGCCAAAGCAGGTTTGCTCGACGGGCGCCGCGCCACAATCCATTGGGAGAATCAGGACAGTTTCGGAGAAGAATTCGAGGATGTGATCCTGACCAAATCGGTCTTTGTGGTGGATAATAACCGGATGACAACCGCGGGTGGGACGTCTTCGATTGATCTGATGCTGAAAATTATCGCAGATGAACAAGGTGAGGATCTGGCCAACGCGGTAGCAGACCAGCTGATCTATAGCTCGATCCGGACAGATCAGGACACACAGCGTCTGTCTGTGCCGACCCGCATTGGTGTGCGTCATCCCAAGCTTAGTCAGGTCATCCAGATTATGGAGGCCAATATTGAAGAGCCCATAAGCCCTTCAATCCTTGCGCAAGATGTCGGCATGTCCACGCGACAGTTGGAGCGTCTTTTCCGCAGGTATCTGAACCGGAGCCCAAAACGCTATTACATGGAGCTTCGACTGCAAAAAGCGCGCAACCTGTTGATGCAGACGGATATGAGTGTGATCAACGTGGCGCTGGCCTGTGGGTTTGCATCGCCGTCGCATTTCTCGAAATGTTATCGGGCGCATTATGATACGACCCCATACCGAGAACGTGGCAGTCACGCGGCACGCCTGTCGATTTGAGGTTGTCTGGCGGGATTGCTTTGATCATTTCAGCGTTAGTGACAAGGCGACTTTTGGCCGGACTGGTGGTTTCGCGCCCTCTACCCTTTATGGCCTGCTGCACCATGCGGTGAAAGCAACCTTGATCATCATCGGGGCGCGCAGCTGCTTAGCCTGCCCCGAAATTGGTTTGGCAACGGGGCCGTTGATCTATGATGCATGGTACATGGGCCGCGCGGGACAGAGCGGCTGCGCGGTCGGCCATCACGTTAGAGCGTACCCTGACTAATGCGCGTCCCCTTCCCCAATCAATAACCGGTTTGCCCGATGTGTTGCGTGTGCAGAGATTGGCACAGGACATACTTCCGGTCCCGTCATCAGATGCAAGACGATTCAGTCGGATTGCCTATGACGCGACGGCAGCTTTGTGATCTCGGGAAAAAAGCGCAGAACACGCGAAAATAGCGCGATAATTCACTGTTGGTATCGTCAAAACAGGCCGTTTTTACCGAAAAAATCTGCTTCTCTTTTTAGCAGACGCCGCATAGGCTACGCACCGAACGTTACGTTCCAACATGGGAGAACCAAATGAAAAAGATGCTTATGGCCACAACGGCTGCAGCACTTGTCGCTACCGGCGCTTTCGCCGACGGCCACGCAAAAGAAGTTAAACTCGGAATCATCTTCGGCTTCACAGGCCCGATTGAATCCCTGACAGGTCCAATGGCATCTGGTGCCGAAATGGCCGTCAACGAAGTATCCGAAAGCGGTATGCTGATGGATGGCGCCAAGGTCACTGCAATGCGCGTTGACTCAGGCTGTATCGACAACGGTCTGGCTGTGTCCAACGCCGAACGTCTGATCGCTGATGGCGTGTCCGGCATTGTTGGTGCGGATTGCTCCGGTGTGACCGGTGCTGTGCTGCAGAACGTCGCCATTCCGAACGGCATGGTCATGATCTCTCCGTCCGCCACATCCCCCGGTCTGACCACAATGGAAGACAACGGCCTGTTTTTCCGCACGTCTCCTTCTGACGCGCGTGAAGGCGAAGTCATGGCGGAAATCCTGCAAGAGCGTGGCGTGAAATCCATCGCTCTGACCTATACAAACAACGACTACGGCAAAGGTCTGGCAGACGCGATCGAATCCTCGTTCAAGGCGCTGGGCGGCGAAGTGACAATTGTTGCCGCGCATGAAGACGGCAAAGCGGATTATTCGGCCGAAGTTGGCGCGCTTGCCTCTGCTGGCGGTGATATCCTTGTTGTTGCAGGCTACCTTGACCAAGGCGGCGCCGGCATCATCAAAGCGGCACTGGACGCAGGCGCATGGGAACAGTTCGGTCTGCCCGGCGGCATGATCGGTGACAACCTGCCCGAAACAATCGGGCCTGACCTTGATGGTTCTTACGGCCAGATTGCAGGCAGCGAAGGTGAAGGCATCGAGGCATTCTCGAAGATGGCCGAAGCTGGTGGCTTTGACGGCACCTCGCCTTACACACCAGAAAGCTATGATGCAGCAGCCCTGCTGTTGTTGGCCATGCAGGCGTCCGGTTCCATGGATCCGGCAGTCTACAAGGAAAAGATCCTCGACGTGGCGAACGCCCCCGGCGAAAAGATCTATCCCGGCGAGCTGGGCAAAGCGCTTGAGTTGATCAAAGCAGGTACAGACGTCGACTATGTTGGTGCGTCTGCGGTCGAGCTGATCGGACCTGGCGAATCCGCTGGTTCTTACCGCATGATCGAAGTTAAAGACGGCAAGAATGAAACCGTCGGTTTCAAATAAGCCAGTCGCCTGAACGGGCATAACAACAAGACAGCCCGGGGCATGCCTCGGGCTGTTTTCACACCGGATCAACCCCGCGCATAGATGCGGGGAGCCACGCACACGGGGATAAAACATATGATCGTCGTTGACGATTTACACAAACATTTCGGCGGCTTCCATGCTGTGGACGGCGCAAGCCTGACCATCGAAGAAGGTTCTATCACTGGCTTGATCGGTCCGAATGGCGCTGGAAAAACCACTCTTTTCAACGTGATCGCGGGCGTTCTTCAACCGACTTCCGGTCGCGTGACCATGGCGGGCGAAGACATCACCGGCCTGCCGCCGCATACCCTCTTCCACAAAGGCCTTTTGCGCACCTTCCAGATCGCACATGAATTCCATTCGATGACCTGTCGTGAGAACCTGATGATGGTGCCGGGTGGACAATCGGGTGAGACACTGTGGAACACGTGGTTTGGCCGCAAACGGATCGCCGACGAAGAGCGCGCGTTGCGCGCGAAGGCGGATGAAGTTCTGGAGTTTCTGACCGTTGAGCATTTGGCGGATCAGAAAGCAGGCCAAATTTCGGGCGGGCAGAAAAAGCTGTTGGAGCTTGGACGCACCATGATGGTGGATGCCAAGATCGTGTTTCTTGACGAAGTAGGCGCCGGTGTGAACCGCACCCTTCTCAACACCATCGGCGACGCTATTCTGCGCCTCAACAAAGAGCGCGGCTATACTTTCGTGGTGATTGAACACGACATGGATTTCATTGGCCGCCTCTGCGATCCGGTGATCTGCATGGCCGAAGGTCGCGTGCTGGCGCAAGGTACACTGGCCGAGATCAAAGCCAATGAGCAGGTGATCGAAGCCTATCTTGGTACAGGTCTCAAAAACAAAGAACAGGTCGGCGCGTGATACGGAATTATGCGTTCGTCGGGGCAACCTTGCTTGCGATGGCCGGCCCGGTGCAGGCCGCCGGAGAATCCTGTGCGGCCACCCGTACCGGGCTTGAGCTGTGCTATGACGGGCCACTGCCGCATAAGGTCGTCAAGACCGCCGCAGGCTTTCATGTGACGGTCGGCGATATGCATGACAAGTTGATCGGTGGGACAAAATGGCCGAACAGCAAATGGGAAGACCTGCCGCCCGAGACTATTCTTGAAGAATATCTCAATGTACAGAAGAAGTTAGCCAAGAACACTGCAAGCTACCGCTTCGTATCATATGGCCAATCCGTCACCGGACAGTATTCTTCCGCAGTCTCTGTTCTTCTGCCAAAGCGCCGGTGGTTTGGCCTGCTCCCTCCCTTTGACTATCTCCGGCCCGTCGTCGTGAGCCATACCTATGTCGATGGGCAGATCTTTTATCTATCGTCTAAAGCAAATGCAGATGCCAAGGCTGAAGACATCGTCGCCCAACGGCGGCAGATACTCGCCATGCTCCGCAAGACCAGCAAGGAAAATTAATATATGAGCGACGCTTATTCAGATCGCGGGAACAAGGATTTGTCTGTTGGCAACGCCAAGGGCCAAGGATCGATAATGCCAAAGACTAGTGGCAAAAGCCATGCCTCCCCCGGTGGCCCCTTCTTGATTGGTGACACAATGACGGGTGGCTACGGCAAGGGGCCGGACATCTTGCATGGCTGTACTATCGCCGTGGACAAGGGTGAGATCGCCGTGATCGTTGGGCCGAACGGGGCCGGTAAATCCACTGCGATGAAGGCTGTTTTCGGAATGCTTGATGTGCGCTCGGGCTCGGTCAAGCTGGACGGAGAAGACATCACCGGCCTTAGCCCTCAGGCCCGCGTGGCCAAGGGGATGGGCTTTGTGCCTCAAACCTCGAATATCTTCACGTCAATGACGGTGGAAGAGAACCTCGAAATGGGCGCGTTCATCCGTCGCGATGATTTCCGTGATACGATGGCTCAGGTCTATGACCTGTTCCCCATCTTGAAGGACAAGCGTCATCAGGCAGCAGGAGAGCTTTCTGGCGGTCAGCGCCAGCAGGTCGCTGTGGGCCGCGCGCTTATGACCCAGCCCAAGGTGCTGATGCTTGATGAACCAACTGCGGGTGTATCGCCGATTGTGATGGATGAGCTATTCGACCGCATTATCGAAGTGGCGCGGACTGGGATTCCGATCCTCATGGTGGAACAGAACGCCCGCCAAGCGCTTGAAATCGCTGACAAAGGCTATGTTCTGGTGCAAGGTGCGAATGCGTACACTGGCACGGGTAAGGAACTGCTGGCCGATCCCGAAGTCCGCAAATCGTTTTTGGGGGGGTGAAGATGACAACACTCAGAAATTGTCTGTTTTCCGCTCTTTTGTGTGCATCTGCCGGTTCTGCCGGAGCGGCACAACAACTGGTGTGTAGCTTTGTGACGGAATGTATCGAAACAGAAAGCTGCGAAGCCACAAGTTACGATACGACGATTGACTACAAAGACTTCACCGCCCCTCAAGACGGCATGGACGCAAGTGCAACTTGGCGCGATGACGCTGTAACGCGCAATGTCGTTTTGCGCGGCAGGCAAGATATCACCTTTGCGATGTGGGCTGAAAATGACGGGCGCGTGTTTGGCCGTCTGGTTGTCGATGCAGCCGGAGACGCGCGTTATGTGGTGATGGACGCCACCATCCCGATGATGATCACCTACTACGGCACTTGTAAGGACGCGGCATAATGGATTTTCTCAACGCACTCGTCGCGCTCGCGAACTACGTTCTCATTCCCGGTATCGCTTATGGCAGTCAGCTTGCCATTGGCGCGCTCGGGGTGACGCTGGTTTACGGCATTCTGCGATTTTCTAATTTCGCCCATGGCGACACGATGGCCTTTGGCACGATGATCACCATTCTGGTGACATGGGGGCTGCAAGCCAAAGGCGTAAGCCTTGGGCCTGTCCCTACTGCCCTGTTGGCGCTGCCTGTTGGCATTTTGGGCTGCGTTCTGCTGGTGCTGCTGACGGACCGTCTGGTGTATCGCTTCTACCGGGAACAAAAGGCTAAGCCGGTGATCCTCGTGATCGTCTCCATGGGGGTGATGTTCATCATGAACGGTATTGTGCGCTTTATCATTGGCCCTGATGACCAAAGCTTTGCCGACGGGCCGCGATTCATCATTTCCGCCCGTGATTTCAAGACGATGACAGGTCTGGACGAAGGTCTGGGTATCCGCACAACGCAGCTTATCACTGTTGTTACAGCGATCATCGTTGTGGCGCTGCTGTTCTGGTTCCTGAACAAAACGCGCGCTGGCAAATCCATGCGGGCCTATTCGGACAACGAAGACCTTGCGCTACTGTCCGGCATTAACCCGGAGCGGGTTGTGATGCTGACGTGGATCATCGTTGCAGCCCTCGCAACGATTGCCGGCACGCTGTACGGGTTGGATAAATCGTTCAAACCATTCACCTACTTCCAGCTGCTATTGCCGATCTTTGCATCAGCGGTTGTGGGCGGCATCGGCAGCCCTCTGGGCGCGATTGCAGGAGGGTTCGTGATTGCATTCTCCGAAGTTACCATCACCTACGCATGGAAGAAGGTGCTGGTCTATCTGATGCCGGAAAGCTTGGAGCCTTCGGGTCTCGTGCAGCTGATGTCCACTGACTACAAATTCGCCGTAAGCTTCGTGATCTTGCTGATCGTGTTGCTGTTCAAGCCTACGGGCCTCTTCAAAGGGCAGTCCACAACATGACCGATACCGTCAAAAATACGTTGCTGTTTGCACTGGTTTTCACGCTCATCCTTATCTCTGGCTTCTTTCAGGGATGGAACAACGCGATGTTCATCCTGAACATGGGCATCATTTCGGCGATCATGGCGCTGGGGGTGAACCTTCAATGGGGCTTTGCGGGGCTGTTTAATGTGGGCGTCATGGGCTTCGTGGCCTTGGGGGGGCTTGCGGCTGTGCTGATCGGGATGCCCGCCACACCGGGCGCGTTCAGTGCCGGCGGTCCGGGGGTTATCCTCGCGCTGTTGCTTGGCGCTGCCGCGATTGTGGCAGCCGTCTTTGCATACCGGCGCATGTCAGCGGGCCGTAACCGGAACCTGGCCATCACGGCCATCCTGATTTTTGGTTTCTTTGTGTTCCGCGGGTTTTTGGACCCGAATGTCGCCCTGATCGAAGCTGTAAATCCAGCGGCAACAGGGTATCTTGGTGGCCTGAACCCAGGCACCGAAGAAACCTACCGTGACAACGGATGGATCATGTTGATCGCCTGGCCTGTTGGCGGGCTTTTTGCTGCCGGTGCAGCTTGGCTGATCGGTAAAGCTGCCCTTGGACTGCGTTCCGACTATCTTGCCATTGCAACACTGGGCATTGCCGAGATCATCATTGCGATGCTCAAGAACGAAGACTGGCTGACGCGCGGTGTGAAGAACGTTGTTGGCGTGCCCCGACCTGTTCCTTATGAGCTCGACCTGCAAAACTCCGCAGCCTTTGTGGAACGTGCCGCATCTCTTGGGTTCGATCCGGTCGAAGGTTCTACGATCTTTGTGAAGCTGTTGTATGCGGCCCTGTTTGCGGCGGTTCTGGGTATCATCTTCTGGCTGAGCCAGCGCGCCCTGAACTCTCCTTGGGGACGTATGCTGCGCGCAATCCGCGACAACGAAGTCGCCGCCGAGGCGATGGGCAAGGACGTGACCGCGCGCCATTTGCAGGTGTTCATTCTGGGGTCGGCCGTGTGCGGCATTGCGGGCGCGATGATGACCACGCTGGATGGCCAGTTGACGCCGGGCACCTACCAGCCCCTGCGCTTTACCTTCCTGATCTGGGTCATGGTAATTGTCGGTGGCTCTGGCAGCAATCTGGGTGCGATCCTTGGTGGTTTCCTGATCTGGTTCCTTTGGGTGCAGGTTGAGCCGATTGGCCTTTTCCTGATGGATATCATCACGTCGGGCATGGCCGAGGACAGCTGGCTGCGCGCGCATCTAATCGACAGTGCCGCGCAGATGCGTCTGATGACGATGGGTGTTATAATGATCGTCGTGTTGCGGTTCAGCCCGCGAGGCTTGATCCCCGAGAAGTGAAATGAAAAGCCCGCCGGATGAAACCGGCCGGCTATGATTGTTCTGAAATAGACCGCGCGCTTTGCATCATGCACAGCGCGCGGTTCTTTTTGGGCCTAGCGCCCCCTGAACAGTCCGCCTAGTATGCCACGCACAATGCGGCGGCCGGTCGTGCCTTTCAGCTCCTTGATCACCACATTGGCAATTGCGCCACCAATGCCTTCGTTAGAGGAGGATTTGCGGCTGGATGTCCGGCGTGGCTCGGCATCCTTACTTGCGTAGCGGCGCGCAGCCTTGAACTCACGCAGTGACGGCGTGTTTTCCTTGGCTTCTTTTGCCGCCTTCGCGTCTTCTTCGGCTTTTGCAATGGCTGCTTCGGCGGCTTCTGCCTCAGCGGCAGCCGTTGCAGCCCGTTCGCGCAGCATCTCAAAGGCGCTGTCGCGGTCGATCGGCGTGTCGTATTTTCCGGCCATGACAGAGGATGCCATGAATGCTTTGCGTTGCGCGTCCGTGATCGGGCCAAGCTGAGATGAAGGCGGGCGGATCAAGGTCCGCTCCACAATGCCCGGCACGCCCTTTGGTTGCAGCATGGAAGTGACAGCTTCGCCAACGCCGACCTCTCGAATGGCTTCTTCGGTACTGAAGGCCGGGTTGTCGCGGTAGGTTTGCGCCGCCATGCGCAGTTCTTTCTGGTCCTTGGCCGTAAAGGCGCGCAGGGCGTGCTGGACACGGTTTCCAAGCTGACCAAGGATATCTTCCGGCACATCCGCCGGATTTTGCGTGATGAAATAAACCCCGACGCCCTTTGAGCGGATCAGGCGGGCAACCTGCTCCACCTTGTCGACCAAAGCCTTGGGCGCGTCATCAAACAAAAGATGCGCTTCGTCAAAAAAGAAGACCAGTTTGGGTTTGTCTGCGTCGCCCACCTCGGGCAATTCCTCGAACAGCTCGGAAAGCAGCCAAAGCAGGAAGGTCGCATAAAGCTTTGGGGCGCCCATCAGTTGATCAGACGCGAGAATGTTGATCATGCCTCGGCCGTCCGCATCTGTGCGCATCAGATCAGATAACGCCAGCGCAGGTTCACCAAACAGCTTGGTGCCGCCCTGGTTTTCCAGTACCAGCAAACGGCGCTGGATGGCCCCCACAGATGAGGTCGACACGTTGCCATAGCGCAGCGAAAGATCTTTGGCGTTCTCACCAATCCAGACCAGCAAAGCCTGCAAATCCTTCAGATCGAGCAGCGCCATGCCGTCTTCGTCTGCGACACGGAATGCAATGTTGAGGATACCTTCCTGCGCTTCGCTCAAGCCCAAGAGTTGGCCCAACAGCAGCGGCCCCATTTCGGATACCGTCGTGCGGACGGGATGCCCCTGCTCTCCGAAGAGGTCCCAGAAGGTGACGGGGAAGGCTTCGTATTTGAAGTCGCCGAATCCGATTTTTTCTGCGCGTTCGGTGAAGGGGCCATGCAGCTTATGCGTCGGATCACCGGCCATCGCCAACCCGCTCAGGTCGCCTTTGACGTCTGACAGAAACACGGGCACGCCTGCGTTGGCAAAGCCTTCTGCCATGATTTGCAAGGTGACCGTTTTACCTGTCCCGGTCGCACCCGCCACCAGACCATGCCGGTTTGCGTATTTGAGCGATAAAAACTGTTGCGTGCCATAGTCCGGCCCGCCGCCGCCGATAAAAAGATCCGAGCTCACTATATCATTCTCCTGTTGCTTTCCGCGTTCCAGACAGGACACCGGTAACGCACCGGACGAACATACTACCTTAACTTTTGGGCGCCATAGTGAAGTTGTCGGCGGTTCTAATGTCCTTTGACCGCGGACACTTCCTCCCTGTCAGACTGGCCGTGCCTTCGGGTACGGCTTTTTTTTACCAAATGGTTGAAATGGCTGCTCAAACTTATGCGGTTTTTCCGGTTGACCGATTGCGCCTGCTTGACTAACGTACAGCCAATAAGTCGGCTCAGTCCGACAGGGAGTTACAAAAAATCGAAAGAGAGGGCATTCTTTGCCCTCTTTTTTTTGCCTGCAACTCAGGGTTTTTGTGACGGTTGATCATCCCACAAGCAGAAAATCGCTCTATGACGTATCATGTTATGCGCATGCCCCCTGACATCCGGTATCTGGGGTGATAAAGCGGAAGAAATGCAAACAACCGACGGATTTCAAATGACCAAGTTTTCGACAGCCATGACGCTTTGCGCCGCTCTTGCTGTATTCGCACCGGCTGCTGTTCTTGCACAGACAACCGAACCTGCCGCAGAAGCAGAAACAGCGCCTGCCACATCTGACGTTCAGGATCTGCTGAGCCTCGGTGAGGATGCAAGCGGGGCAACCGAGATCGGGAAACCTTACACACGCGAAACAATCGGAGCGTGGGAAATGCGCTGCATCAAGGTTGAAGAAGGCGAAGAGCCTTGCCAGATGTACCAGCTGCTTGACGATGGCGAAGGTGTTCCCGTTGCTGAAGTGTCGCTGTTCCGCCTGCCCGATGGTGGCAAAGCAATCGCCGGCGCCACGGTTATCGTCCCACTCGAAACCGCCCTGCCACAGCAGTTCACAATGGCTGTAGATGGCGACAAAGCGCGCCGCTACCCCTATGCGTTTTGTAATCCTGTTGGTTGCTACGTACGTCTGGGCCTGACGGCTGCTGACATCGCGGCGTTCAAGCGTGGCAATGAGGCGAAGATGACCATCGTTCCCGCGTTGGCACCTGATCAGAAAGTGGAACTGACCTTGTCACTTGAAGGCTTCACAGCGTCTTATGATAAAGTTTCCGTTCTGGACCAGTAAAAGAACAAGACAGATTTAAGAAAAGCCGCGCCTTCGGGTGCGGCTTTTTTATTTTGCGGTGAACTGGATCAAATCCCAGAGATTGCCGTAAAGATCGGAAAAGACAGCCACGCGGCCATAGGGTTGGATGACCGGCGGCCGCGTGAACGTGACACCCTTCGCGCAATATGCGGCGTAGTCGCGTTCAAAATCATCTGTTTCCAGAAAAAGAAAAACCCGGCCACCTGACTGGGCTCCGACAAATGGCTCTTGATCGGGACCGTCGGCACGGGCCAGCAGCAAAGATGTCCCTGCCCCGCCTTTCGGACGCACCAACACCCACCGCTTGTCTTGTTCAGGCTGGTATTCATCTGCCAATAGATCAAAATCCAGAACATCACAGTAATACGCAATGGCTTCGTCGTAATCCCGGACAACCAGTGCGATATGGGCGATAGACTGAACCATTCTAGATCTTTCGAAGGGCGATAACAGCATTCATGCCGCCGAAGGCGAAGGCATTGCTTAGCGCGACGCTGACGTCTGCATCACGGGCCTCATTCGGGACAACGTCCAGCGCACATTCCGGGTCTGGTTCTTCATAACCGATGGTCGGGGCAATGACCCCGTCCCGCAGCGCCATAATACAGGCCAAAAGCTCGACAGCGCCGGTACCCCCGATCAGGTGGCCGTGCATGGATTTGGTCGAGCTGATCATCAACTGGTCTGCATGGGGGCCAAAGACATCAGCCACGGCGGCGCATTCAGTCTTGTCATTGGCGGCTGTGCCGGTGCCGTGGGCATTGATATAGCCTACGTCCGAGGGATTCAGGCCCGCATCCGCAAGCGCCCCCGCCATGGCCCGTGCCGCGCCATTTTTCGAGGGCATGACAATATCAGCCGCGTCCGAAGACATGGCAAAGCCCGCGACTTCGCACAGGATGTCTGCACCGCGGGCGCGCGCGTGCTCGTATTCTTCAAAAACAAAGATACCGGCCCCTTCGCCCTGTACCATCCCGTTGCGATTGGCCGAAAACGGACGGCAGGCATCGCGGGACATGACGCGCAAGCCTTCCCATGCCTTTACACCACCAAAGCAGAGCATTGATTCAGAGCCGCCAGTAACCATCGCAGGCGCCATGCCCGAGCGGATCATCATGAACGCTTGCGCCATCGCGTGATTGGACGAGGCACAGGCCGTGGAAACCGTGAACGACGGCCCCTTGAGGTTCCATTCCATGCTGACATGCGACGCCGCTGCATTGTTCATCAGCTTTGGCACCACAAAGGGGTGTACGCGGTTTTTGCCTTCTTCATAGACAGCGCGGTAATTGTCATCCCACGTGCTGACACCGCCACCTGCCGTGCCCAGAACCACGCCAGAACGCGCGGCGGTTTCTCCGGTAAAGGTCAGGCCCGACTGCTCAATCGCCTCACGGGCAGCGGCAAGGGTAAATTGGGTGAAGCGGTCATAAAGCGACATCTGCTGGCGGTTATAGCGGCCCTCTGCCTCAAAGCCTTTGACCTGACCGCCGATGCGGATTTGCAGGCGTTCCACGTCCCGGAATTCCAGCGCGCCAATCCCGCAGACACCCTCACGCATCGCTGCATAGGTTTCGGCAACGGATTGACCCAGCGCGTTAATGGTACCTGCGCCGGTGATGACGACCCGCTTCATACGGCAGACTGCTCGGCGCGCAGGCGTTCTATGCCTGCGATGATGCTGGCCACAGTGCTGATGTCGAAATCAGACTCGGACGGATTGTTGGCATTGAACGGCACCGTGATGTCGAAAGCTTCCTCAATCGCAAAAATGCTTTCAACCAACCCCAGACTGTCGATGCCAAGGCTCTCCAAAGTGCTGTCGAGCGTGACGTCTTCGGGCTCCAGCACGGCCTGTTCGGCGATGATGGTGATGACCTGATCTTTGACGTTCATTGCTTTCGTTCCTTTTCGCGGCCCCTGAGCCGGATTTAGGTATCAGATGGGTCTTTGAAAATAGATTTCTTCAATTCGGCCACATCGCGCATCAGGCGTGGCAAGCGGCGTAGCGCCTTGTAGCCTTCGACCTGTTTGTCCATTTGGGTGGCCGGATAGCCCAGCATGGTTCGGCCCGCAGGAACATTTGACATTAACTTGGTCCCGCCGCCGGCAATCACCCCGTCGCCCACAAAAATGTTGTCGCTTACCCCACATTGTCCGGCCAGCACCACGTTGTCCCCGATTGTAGCCGATCCTGCAACACCCACCTGCCCGCAGATCAGGCAGTTGCGCCCGACCACAACATTATGGCCCAAATGCACTTGGTTATCGAGCTTGGTTCCGTCGCCAATGATCGTATCGCGGATGGTTCCGCAATCGATGGTGGCCCCCATGCCGATCTCCACATCGCTTCCAATGGTGACCGATCCGAGCGAATTGATGCGCGTCCAGTCCTGCGCTTTTGCCTCACCCTGATCGCCCAGAGTTTTGCGGACAGATTCAACGTTGCTGGGTTCTGCGGTCACAAAAGAAAAACCGTCGCCGCCAATGCGCGCACCCGGTTGCGCGATGAAGCGGTCACCGATGGTGACGCGTGCGCCGATGCTAACGGCTTCGCGCAAATATGCTTCTTCGCCCAGCGTGGCGTTCCAGCCGACAAAACACTGTGGACCGATTACCGATCCGGCCCCGATCTTCGCACCTTTGGAAATGACGGCCAAAGGGCCAACGCTTACGCCGTCGCCAAGCTCGGCCTCAGGATCGACAAATGCGGTTTGATGGATGCCAACGTCAAAGCCCTGTCCGTTATCAAGCAGCTTTGTCAGGCCGGACATCGCAAAGCGCGGGCGCGGCGCGATGATAACGGCCTCAAGCCCCAAGGCTTCCCAATCCGCGCCTTGCCAAACCATGGCGGCACGGGCGCGGCCTTGGGTCAGGGTTTCCGCAAATTTGGGATTCATCGCAAGCGCCAGATCATCCGGCCCCGCCATGCCAGGTTCGGCGGCACGCGTGATCACAATGTCAGTGGCGCCGAGGGCTTCAGCCCCCAACGCCAGTGCAATATCTTTGATGGTGTGGGTCATAATGCGCTCCGCTCGAGTTGCGCGCAGATTTAACCCTGAACGAGGTTGAGTTCCACCCCCGCCTTTTGCAGCGCATCCCAGATCCGCGCATCCCGCCCGTAAATATCCCGGCGGAAATTCAGGTTGCCGCGCGCATCAGTGAAGGCTGTGCGGTAGATGATGTGGACCGGTACCGGTTCTTTCAGGTTAACACGGGCTTCGCGACCTGTGCGCAGTTGGGACTGGAAATAGCCTTTTGGGTCGGCTTCCTGTTTTGCCAGCAACGCATAACCGAAATCAAACGGGTCGTTTAAACGAATACAGCCATGGCTGTAGGCCCGCACTTCGCGGCTGAACAAGGATTTTGCAGGCGTGTCATGCAGATAGATGTTGTATTTGTTCGGGAACATGAACTTCACCAGACCCAATGCGTTTGACCGGCTAGGAGGCTGGCGCATGGAATACGGGAAGTTCCGCGCGCTATATTTGGCGAAATTTGCCGACGACCGGTTGATCACACGGCCACGTCGGTCGGTGATCTCGATGTGGCGCACGGCATTGGGGTTGTTTCGTAACGCCGGAAGATATTCGTTTACCACAATTGAACGCGGGACATACCAGCTTGGGTTAATGACCATGTGGTCCATCTCGTCCGAAAATTCGGGTGTGGGACGGTCTTCCTTGTTGGCGCCCACCACGGAACGGGTTTCAAAGGTGATGCGCCCGTCGTCGATGATTTTGGCGGTGAAGTCGGGAATGTTGACGAGGATATGCCGCTTGCCCCGTTCGCGGTGCAACCAACGCTCGCGCTCCATGGCAACCAGCACGGATTTGAGCCGCGTGTCGATACTCTCGTTCAGCTCTTTGATGGTGCCTGCGCCGGCGACGCCGTCTTGCTCAAGTCCATGGGCTTTCTGAAAGCTTTGGACTGCGGCGGTCATTGCCGTGTCATAGGCGCGCGCGTTGGTGCGCCCCAGATAGCCCATGGTCATAAGCCGGTTGCGCAGTGCCAGAACTGCCGGACCGGAATCGCCGGGCTTGAGCGATGACACGTTCACAGTCGGTCCCCATCCGCCGGTACGGGATTTTTCCTGCAGCAGCATCTTTTGCTTCATTAAGGAACCGTATTCCACGGTGCGCGGCGCGAGGCCGCGGAGATAAGCCGCAGGCTGCGCCGCCAGCAACCCCGAGATCAGCTCAGCCCGATCCGTGTACTCAACTTCGCGTTTGATCGCGCTTACGACGTTCTGGGGAACCAGCGCGCCACTTTGGATATCGCGGGCATACTGCAGGAACATCCGTGTCATCTCGACTTCGATAATGCCCAGATCACGAACTGACCGCGCATTGCGCATCTGGCGCTCAAGCGCGTCTGCGTCATAGCGTGCCACCGGCAAACCATGATCACCGGCGCGGCGCAGCGCGTTCAGCAAGGCAGAACGCCGCGCTGCATGCACCTGATCGGTACCAGTCCAGACGCCCTCAAAATCCTGTGCGCGATAGAATTCGGCAATGGCATCATCGCGTGCGCCTGTCTCTGCCACCGCCTGTTTGAAGGCTGTGACCTGTGCTTGTGCCTGCTGCTGGGGAGCCAGGAAAATTGCGCCGAGCGCCAATGCGAAAAGGACGGGTCTTGGTGCAATCGGGAATCGCATCGTCGGCAGCATGTAAGGTCCCCTTACTCATTCATTTTAAATTGGAAAAACCATGCCCGAGGGGTCTAAGGTAAGTCCATTCACATTTTGGATAGATTGATAAATACCGGAAAGGATGGTGCGTAAAGAGCAACAGCTAACGCACAACTTGCGCCGGAGTTCCAAAAATGCGCAAAATATTGCCGAAAATTCCCCATTACATCCGGGGAATCGATTCACCTCTTGGTTCCTAATTTCCACTATGTAATAGAGATAGGGCATCTGGGGAGATGATAATAAGGCGCGTGTAACATCACGGGCAAATTGGCAGAATCTTCAGGCACGCCTCACTTTGGCAAGAAACGGGACAGACACTTATGGCACTTAACAGTTCAACGGGTATGACCCGCCGCGGCCTTCTTGGTGCATTCGCGGCAACGGCAGTTACGGCAGCTCCGACATTCGCGAACGCAGCAGGTTTTCTGCGTGGCGCAGGCGATATCCGCCGGATCAAGATGTATTCCGGCCGCACGGGCGAACGCATCGATATGATCTACTGGATCGAAGGCGATTACATCGCCGATGCTGTCAAGGAAGTGAATTATTTCATGCGCGACTGGCGCACCAACGACGCGATCAAAATGGATCTGCGTACCGTTGACATCATGGCAGCGGCCCACAACCTTTTGGATGTGAACGAGCCCTATATGCTGTTGTCCGGATACCGCAGCCCGAAAACCAACGCCATGCTGCGTTCGCGTTCAAGAGGTGTTGCCAAGAATTCGCTGCACATGCGTGGTCAGGCAGCCGACCTGCGTCTCAGCTCTCGAAGTGTTGGACAAATGGCCAAAGCGGCCGCTGTATGTCGTGGTGGCGGCGTTGGTCGTTATTCCGGCTCGAACTTTGTTCATATGGATTGCGGCACAGTACGCACATGGGGCGGCTAAGACCTGAACACATGTAAATACAAAAGAAGCGCCCCATCGGGGCGTTTTTTTATGCGTTGGCCGCTACGACCTTCAAGTCTCGTTTGCGTTGCCCTTGTTGGGCACAACAGGGATCAATCGTTGCGTGCAAGCCCCTGACATGCGACGCAGGATGGAAATGCTGCCGGAGTAACGACTATGACCTTCTTGCAAATCACCTCACTTCTTATCGTGCTTGCCGGCGCGTTCGGAACCATCAACTACCTCTATCTCCGCCTGCCCTCTGCGATCGGTATTCTGGTGGTGTCGTTGCTGGCATCCTTTGTTCTGCTTGGAATTGATCGTGTGATGCCCGAGCTGAACATCGCTGACACAGTCCGCGGCATTGTCACCGGGATCGATTTTTCCGAAGCCTTGCTGGAAGGCATGCTGGGACTGCTGCTTTTTGCGGGCGCGCTTCATGTCAAAATAGGAGATCTGAGACAGCAGTGGCGGGTCGTCTTTCTGATGGCTACTCTGGGCATTGCGCTGTCTACCTTGATTGTTGGCTTCGGCTTTTCCTGGTTGACGGGCATGCCCTTGATGATGGCGCTGGTGTTCGGGGCGCTGATCTCTCCTACCGATCCGGTGGCGGTACTTGGAGTATTGCGCGAAGCCGAGCTGCCCAAAGCGCTGGAGACGAAGATTGCCGGCGAAAGTCTGTTTAACGATGGTGTCGGCTACGTGGTGTTTCTGGTGCTTGTCGGACTGGCCTTCCCGCATGGTGAGTCCCATGGCGCAGCTGGCAGCCCGCTGGCCAATGCCGCGCTGCTGTTCTTTCAGGAAGCCGTGGGCGGCGCTGTGCTCGGGCTCGTGCTTGGGTGGCTGACGTTCCGCGTGATGCGCCGGATTGATGATTATGCTCTTGAAGTGCTCTTGACGCTTGGCTTGGCGTTCGGGGGATATGAACTTGCCGTTTGGCTACACGTCTCGGCCCCGATTATGGCTGTCTGTGCGGGACTATTGATCGGAGATGTGGGAACGGCGAAGGGAATGTCCGAACAGACGCGCACCTACGTCGCGGGATTTTGGGAATTGATTGACGAAATTCTTAATGCGGTCTTGTTCCTGCTGATCGGCTTTGAGGTTTTTGCGATCGTTTTTGCTGATAATATTCTTTTCACAGCCGCTGCCGCCATTGCGCTGGCACTTGTGGCCCGTTTGGTGGCGGTGGCAGTGCCCGTAATGCTGCTGCGCCCCTTCCGAAGCTTCAACGCAGGCGTGGTACCGATCATGACGTGGGGCGGATTGAAGGGCGGCATTTCCGTTGCTTTGGCGCTGTCCCTGCCGGAAAGCGAATGGAAGCCGCTGATTCTGACTTGCACCTATGTGATCGTCGTCTTCTCCATCATTGTTCAGGGGCTGACGGTGGCAAAGCTGGCCAACCGCGTCGGGCGCGCGCCCGACATGGTCTGAAGCCTGTTACAGCCGGAGTATTGGGGGCCAGCCCCCATTGGCGCGGGCGCCAATTCCCCCGGGATATTTTTTAACCAAAAGAAATATGGACTCAGGTACCGTGGCGCCGAATATAGTCAATCAGCGCGGCTGTTGACCCATCTTCTTCTGAGGCGTCTTTTGTCCCTTCGACGACGGGCTGTAGCGATGTTGCCAGCTCTTTTCCCAATTCCACACCCCATTGGTCGAACGAGATAATATCGAGAATAATCCCTTCGACAAAGACGCGGTGCTCATAGAGCGCGATGATCTGGCCCAGAGTGAAAGGGTCCAGCTTTGGATAAAGCAAGGTGGTAGAAGGGCGATTGCCGGGAAAAACACGGTGGCGCGCCTGACGGTCAAGATCGGGACCTGTGAAACCTTTAGTCGCGGCGATTTTTGTGGCTTCTTCCAGTGATCGACCCTGCATGAGAGCTTTGGACTGCGCCAAGCAGTTTGCGACGAGCAATTGGTGGTGGTGGGCCAGCTCCGGTTCGTGTCCTTCGGCTGCGAGTAAGAATTCGCAAGGGATCACACGAGTGCCTTGATGGATGAGCTGGTAAAAAGCGTGTTGGCCGTTGGTGCCCGCAGCGCCCCAGACAACGGGACCGGTGTGGCGCGGGCTATCTGCGCCGCTCCGCAAAACGCCTTTTCCGTTTGACTCCATTTCAAGCTGTTGCAGGTAGTTGGGGAGCAGGCCAAGACGTTCGTCGTAGGGCAACACCGCACGGGTGGCATGTCCACCGATTTGATTGTGCCATATCCCGACGAGCGCCAGCAGAACTGGCAAGTTCTCTTGCAGGTCTGCAGCGCGGAAGTGGACATCCATCGCCTGCGCACCGCGCAGAAAGGCGTCAAAGGCTTTCGGCCCGATAGCTATCATCAGTGACAGCCCGATTGGTCCCCAGACAGAGTAACGACCGCCAACCCAATCCTCGAATCCGAAAACGCGGGACGGATCAATGCCGAAGTCTGCCGTCTTGTCCTGCGCCGTACTCAGGGCTGCGAACTGCTTTTGCGGATCACCGCCGTGATCGGTCATCCATGCGCGGGCTGTGCGCGCATTTGTCATGGTTTCGATGGTGGTAAATGTCTTTGACGCGACGATCACCAGCGTTGTCTTTGCGTTCAGCCCGCGCAGGGTGTCAGCAATGTCTGCGCCGTCTACGTTTGACACAAAGTGGCAGCGCGGCCCGTCGTGGTATGGCGCAAGGGCACGCACGGCCATGGCTGGCCCCAGATCAGAGCCGCCAATGCCAATGTTGATCACATCAGTGTAGCTGCCACTGCGCACTTCCGTTGCAAAGCTGCGCATGGCAGCAAGCGTATCATGAATGGCGGGCATGACGTTTTCACCGTCGACCATCACCGCGTCACCATCAAGATTGCGCAGCGCCGTGTGCAGCACAGCGCGGTCTTCTGTCTCGTTTATGTGGACGCCACTGAACATTTCTTCACGGCGCGCTTCCACTTGTGCATCGCGAGCCAGCGCGAGCAGTGTTTCGCGGGTTGCCGCATCGATGTTGGTTTTGGAGTAGTCAAAGTACATGTCACCGGCCTGAGCCGTGAAATCGCTCTCCCGGTCGGACGCTTTGAAAAGATCGGTGATCTTGCGTTCGGTGACGGCGGCGTGTTGATCGCTCAGAGTTTGCCAGTGCGTCATATCGCGCTCCAATGGATAGTGGCATTGTCCAGCACGGTTTGAACGGGGGCTTGATGGGCAGGCAGCATTCGGGCCCGATCAAGTGCGGCACGTTTGTCATCGCCGGTGATCAACAGATGCGTCGCCTTTGCATTGCGCAAGGCCGGTGCGGTCAGGGTAAACCGCCGCGTTTCTTGGTTCGGAACTGTTATGGGAAGGAACATCTGCGCATCATCGGACATCGCGGCTTCAAGGCCATCGGCACTTGGAAAAAGGGAAGCTGTGTGCATATCGGCGCCCATCCCCAGCAAAAGGACATCCAGTGGCAGCAAGGGCGAAAGCTGGCCGGACAAGTCGCGCGCAGCTGTTTCGATATCACTATCAGCGGTGAAATACGGTGTGAAACTGGCGGCGGCGGCAGGGCCTGTCATCAAGCGGGCGCGAATAAGCGCCGCGTTGGATTGCGCGTCTGTCTCCGGCACCCAGCGTTCGTCCGAGAGCAGCACGTGAACACGGGACCAATCAAGCGGTGCTTCGCAAAGCGCGTCAAACACAGGTCCGGGTGTGGTTCCGCCAGGCACGGCAAGGCTGACCTTGTCGCGCTGAGCGAGAGCCGCGCGCAAGGCGTCTGCCAGTGTTTCGGCAACTTTCGCCATCATGCCGTCGCGGGTTGGGTATTCTATCAGTTTCATTCGGAAAACTTTCGCCATTCGCGGCCTTCGCGGCGCATCAATTCAAGTGCATCCGTGGGGCCTGCGCTGCCGTGATCATAGGGCTTTGGCACATCATTACGCGCCTCCCAGCCCTGAATAATCGGATCGGTCCATGCCCAAGCGGCTTCTACTTCGTCACCGCGCATGAACAGGGTCTGGTTGCCGCGGATCACATCCATGATAAGCCGTTCGTAGGCATCGACATGTTCGACATCATCAGGGTCAAGGGTTTCGGCAAAGGACATGTCCAAAGGAACATCGATCAGTCGCATACCACCCGGTCCCGGCTCCTTGATGGTGACGCCCAGCGTGATCCCCTCGTTTGGTTGCAGCCGGATCGACAGCACGTTCCGGTGGCGGCCTGCATCTTCGGCAAATATACTGTGTGGCGTGTCTTTGAAGACCACTGTGATCTCGGACGACCGTGCGGCCATGCGTTTGCCTGTGCGCAAATAAAAGGGCGTCCCTGCCCACCGCCAGTTGCTGATCTGGGTCCGCAACGCGATAAAGCTTTCAGTCCGGGAGCGTGGGTTGTCCACCGCTGTGCGGTAGCCGGGGTTTTCGGCCTCATTGCAGGGTTCTGCCTGATACTGACCGCGCACAATATGATAGGCCGGTACAGGGTCCAACGCGCGGATCACTTTCAGCTTTTCATCGCGCACCGCATCGGGATCAAAGCGCGCAGGCGGTTCCATCGCGATCAGACACAAAAGCTGCATTAGATGGTTCTGCACCATGTCGCGCATGGCACCTGATTTGTCATAATATTCGCCACGCCCGCCAACACCAACCGTTTCGGCCACGGTGATCTGGATGTGATCGACGTATTGACTGTTCCACAAGGGTTCGAACAACATATTGCCGAACCGGACCGCCATCAGGTTTTGCACGGTTTCTTTGCCAAGGTAGTGATCGATGCGATAGATCTGATCTTCGTTGAAGAAAGCGGCGAGCGTGCGGTTCAGAGCGCGCGCTGTTTCAAGATCACGGCCAAAGGGCTTTTCGACCACGATCCGTGCATCAGCGTCCGCCATGCCCCATTTTTGCAACCGTTCTGCAATGTCGCCAAACAGGCTGGGGGCAACTGAAAAGTAATAGGCCTCTACCCGTTCGGTGCCTGCCATAAGCGCCTGAAGCTCTTTCCAACCATCTTCGCCACGCGCATCGATCGTGACGTATTCCAGCTGGGTCAGGAACGCCTCAAGTAGTTCTGGTTCAAGGGCGTGGTCACCGCCAAATTCCTCGATGGCCTCGCGGATCATGTCGCGGTAGCCCGCTGTGTCCATCTCGCTGCGGGCAGCGCCGATGATACGGGCCTCTGGCGGTATCTGACCGGCACAAAGGCGGCGGAACAGGCCCGGTAGAATTTTACGACGGGCCAGATCGCCTGTGCCGCCGAAAATCACCAGATCAAATAGATCAACCGGTATGACGCGTGAAACCATGAGAGACCGTCCTTTTTGTCTGTCGCAACCGGGGCGCAACCCGTGTCAGTCTATATTGCCAATATTCTAAGGCAACGTCGTTGTTTTGGATTTGCCATCCACTTGGAGAGCTGAAATGTTAGCGCAAACATACACAAATCACCTCTCTTCACAAGAGCGTGCATATCTGTGCGGCCTCTTTTCTTGCCTTTGGGTTTCCCTTACCTCATCTTCACAACAACACAGACGCGCAAAAGGATACCCCCATGAAAGACAACGTATTGGCCAATCATGGAAAATTTGCGGACCCACAGCTGACTGCCAAGGGTGAGGCACGCGCGACCGTTGCCCTGAGTGATCCGCAGACCCTTTGGTTCAACACCGGAACCTTGTGTAATATCGAATGCGCCAATTGCTATATCCTGTCCAGCCCGACCAACGATGCGCTGGTTTATATCACGGCTGAAGAAGTCCGGAGTTATCTTGACCAGTTAGAGACCCGCAAGTGGAATGTGCGCGAGATCGCCTTCACGGGAGGCGAGCCTTTCATGAACTCCCAAATGATCGAGATGACCGAGGCGGCGCTGGAGCGTGGGTATGAAGTGCTGATCCTGACAAATGCGATGCTGCCGATGATGCGCAAGTCGATGCGTGCAGGTCTGCTGCGCCTACAGGCCGCCTATCCGACAAAGCTGACCTTGCGGATATCGGTCGATCATTACCGCGCAGATCTGCATGATGCGGAACGTGGTGAAGGGGCGTTTGACAAGACCCTTACCGGCATGAAATGGCTTTCCGAGAACGGCTTTAGAATGGCCGTTGCCGGACGATCCGTCTTTGGCGACAGTGATGTGGATTCGCGGGCCGGCTACGCAGATTTTTTTGCCGAACACGGCTTTAATATAGATGCGCAAGACCCTGCAGTAACGGTTCTTTTTCCGGAAATGGACGAAAGTGTCGAAGTCCCTGAGATCACCACAGCCTGCTGGGGCATATTGGATAAGTCCCCCGATGCGGTCATGTGCGCCTCTTCACGCATGGTGGTAAAGCGACGCGGCGCTGAGAAGCCTGCGGTTCTAGCATGCACGCTGTTGCCCTACGCCCCTGAATTCGAATTGGGCGAGACGTTGGAGGAGGCAGAACGCGATGTCTCATTGAACCACCCGCACTGTGCCAAGTTCTGCGTTTTGGGCGGAGCAAGCTGCTCCGCCTGAGTTGACCTGCTATAGCGTGATGATATGGCCGTGCCGTGGATCAGCCGTGCCTTCGGCAAGCGCGCCGTAAACGTCTGCCGCAGCGCTGATCCCTTGGTGGACTTGCACATCCAGCCAGCTTGACGCGTCAGCGGCCAGGCGTTTCCAGGCGGCTGTGATTTGCTTTTCCATCACTCCCGGACCCCATTCTTCGCGCCGCTTTGCGATCTGCGCGGGGGCAAAGAAGAATTGCGGCTTAACCCCTTCCACCTTGTTTTCAGGTTGGAACTGGTCCCAGTGGCTGATCCCGACAGCAGATGAGTGCTTGAGATGCGGACCAAGGGTGCTGTGAACCTGCCTCTTCACCTGCGCATTCCCCGACATATCAACATAGACACTCGGCAATGCGGAAAGCTGGGCAATTTGGTCATAGGTAAGGACCTGATCACATGCCCCAATACCTTCGACGAAGCTCCGGTTGCCCTCGGACGTCAGTCCAATGATCTTGTAGCTGCGCTCGGTCGGTTCGGCGAGGTATTTGCATAAGCCCAGACCGGTTTTGGAGGAAGCGCTGCCAATGATGATTTGCTCTGCACCAAAGCAATTGTTGTCCATCAGCCAATCGAACAGAAGATAAGACGTTGCCAGCAATGGCTGCAAAAGCGCGCGCATGTGATCATCAGCCGGATCGCCGCTGCGCACAGGCGTATAGCGGTTATAAACTGCGGGTAGCTCTGCGCGGTGTGCCGCCGCATCAATAAAACCGCCGTGCCCATCCGGTTGCGGCAGCATCACAAGCTCTTCTGCAAGCGGATAAAAACCGTAAAGTCGCGTACCAACGGGCAGATCGGCGCTGTCACTTTCGACCACCTCTGCCGTCCCCCAAACCGGCACCAGTCCCTGCCCTTCGATCCCTGTCGGGAAGAAATGCCAATACCCGATTGCAAAGCCCGACGCAGCATAGGTCACATTGTTCGACGTCAGTGCAAAACTGTCGAGCTTGAGGCGCGCCTGACCGGATGTGAGCGGCGCTTGCGGCACGGTATCAAGACGGGTCTTGGTGATGGTTTTGTGATCGGTCAACAGGCGTTGCATGGGTTTTCCTCCTCGGTTTTCAGCCACCTTAGTCATGGTTTTTGCCGCTGGGCATTTAACGTGGCGTCAGGGACATTTCGCGTTCCTGATCTATCGCGGTTTGCCGCGCCAGAAGCCGGTGATATGGCCGAGTTAAGTTTCAATATAAATCAGTAGGTTGAGAGGGGCCGCGATGATGTGCTAAAGCTTTGGGCGCAATGGGATTGCACCTTATATGGGCTTCGCGTTATACTAAAACGCAATATATAGAACACATCAGCCAAGCTGGGACAGACTTTGACCGATACGCCGGAAACCCCTGAAAACGAAGACGAAAACCGCCCCGAGCGGCCCGTGTATGATGGGCCTTCGGTGACGATCGAGCATGAGATGCGCACAAGCTATCTCGACTATGCGATGTCGGTTATCGTCAGTCGCGCCATCCCTGATCTGCGGGACGGCCTGAAACCCGTGCACCGGCGTATCCTCTATGCCATGCATGAGGCGGGTAACACACACGACAAGCCCTACCGCAAATCGGCCCGCGCCGTGGGCGATGTGATGGGTAAATACCACCCGCACGGCGATAGTGCGATCTATGACGCGCTGGTGCGTATGGCGCAGGATTTTTCCATGTCGCTGCCGCTGCTGGACGGTCAGGGCAACTTTGGCTCGATGGACGGCGATAACGCGGCTGCCATGCGCTATACAGAAGTGCGTATGGATAAACCTGCGGCCTACTTGCTGACTGATATCGACAAGGAAACCGTTGATTTTCAAGACAACTATGACGGCAAGGATCGCGAGCCGACAGTATTGCCCGCGCGTTTCCCAAACATGCTGGTCAATGGTGCCGGCGGTATTGCCGTGGGTATGGCGACCAACATCCCGCCACACAACCTTGGCGAAGTGATTGATGCCTGCCTTGCGTTGATCGAAGAGCCGGACCTGACGTCCGAGCAGTTGATCGATTATGTGCCGGGTCCAGACTTTCCGACGGGTGGTATCATGCTGGGCCGTTCCGGTGCGCGCAAAGCCTATCTTGAAGGGCGCGGTTCCGTCATTGTGCGCTCCAAAACCCGCATCGAAGAGATCCGCAAGGATCGCTGGGCCATTGTTATCGACGAGATCCCCTATCAGGTGAACAAGGCCACCATGATCGAGCGGATCGCGGAAGCTGCTCGCGACAAGAAGATCGAGGGCATCGCCCACGTCCAGGACGAATCCGACCGTAACGGCGTGCGCGTCGTGGTCGAGCTAAAGCGCGATGCAACTGCCGAAGTTGTTATGAACCAGCTGTTCCGGTTCACGCCAATGCAGACGTATTTCGGCTGTAACATGTTGGCCCTGAACGGTGGCCGTCCAGAAACGCTGACACTGCGCCGCTTCCTGACCTGCTTTATCGATTTCCGCGAAGAAGTTGTGGCGCGCCGTACCGCTTATATGCTGCGCAAAGCGCGTGAGCGGAGCCACATCCTGTGTGGCTTGGCCGTAGCGGTTACCAACATTGATGAAATCGTCGCGACCATCCGTGCCTCTGCCGATGCGGCGGAAGCCCGTGAAAAGCTGATGACACGCCGCTGGCCAGCAGCAGGCATCCTTGAATATATCGCGCTGATTGATGACCCGACCCATACTGCCAATGACGACGGCACGTATAACCTGTCGGAAACCCAAGCCCGCGCCATTCTTGAGTTGCGTTTGCAGCGCCTGACCCAGATCGGTGTGAAAGAAGTCACCGACGAGCTGGAAGAACTGGCCTCCAAAATCAAGGAATACCTTGAGATTTTGGGCAGCCGCGACCGGATCATGGCCATCATCCGTGATGAGCTGGCCGAGGTTAAAGAACTTTTTGCCGTGCCGCGCCGCACCGAGATTGTCGACTGGTCCGGAGACATGGACGACGAAGACCTGATCGAGCGTGAGGACATGGTCGTGACCGTCACGTCCGGTGGCTACATCAAACGGACACCACTGGCCGATTTCCGCAGCCAGCGTCGGGGCGGCAAAGGGGTGTCCGGCATGGCGACCAAGGAAGAAGATGTGGTTACCACGCTCTTCGTCGCCAATACCCATACGCAACTATTATTCTTCACAACCGATGGCATGGTCTACAAACTAAAGACATGGCGTCTGCCACAAGGTGGCCGCACGTCCAAAGGCAAGGCGATTGTGAACATCCTGCCGATTCCGACAGGTGTATCTATTGCGGCCATTATGCCGGTGGACCGTGACGAAAAAGAATGGGACGACCTGCAAGTTGTCTTCGCCACATCTGCCGGTACCGTGCGCCGCAACAAGCTGTCTGATTTCACCAACGTCATGCGGAACGGCAAGATCGCGATGAAGTTCGAGGATGAGCACGAAGGCACCACACTGATCAACGCCCGCATCGCGAGCCATGATGACGATGTGATGCTGGTCACAAATTCTGGCCGTGCGATCCGCTTCCGTGCCACTGACGTGCGGGTGTTCAACAGCCGCAATTCCGTCGGTGTCCGTGGGATCAAGCTATTGGGCGATGACAAGGTCGTTTCGATGTCGATCATCCGTCACTTTGATGCGGGCAGCGATGAACGCGCCGCCTACCTCAAGATGCGCCGCGCCATGGCTGGCATTGCTGATGACGCTGAGACAGTAGACGAAGAAGAAGGCAACGCAAACATGCCGTTGCCGCAAGAGCGTTACGCTGAAATGTCGGCTTCAGAAAACCTGATCCTGACCATCACAGCGGGCGGCGCGGGCAAGCTGAGCTCAAGCCATGATTATCCGCTGCGGGGTCGCGGCGGCATGGGTGTCACAGCTTGGACCAAGGGGCTCCCCTACGGCGAGATCGTCGCATCCTTCCCTGTAGAGATGGACGACCAGATCATGCTTGCCACGTCCAAGGGCCAGTCGATCCGCGTACCGGTTGAGGGAATCTCTTTCCGGTCGCGCAGCGCCGGCGGTGTGAAAGTGTTCAACACTGGCAAAAACGAGGAAGTCGTTTCAGTGGCATGGATCGCCGATCAGGGCGAGGAAGAAGACATCGAGGGCGATACCGAAGAGTAAAACGTACTTTTGCGCAGAATTAATAAGAGCCGCTTCATTTTGAGGCGGCTCTTTTCGTTCATCAAAAAGGTTCGCTCATGTAGCTGGGTTTCCAGATGGTACAGTCGATCCGAGGGTTTTGGTTACCTGCTTGATCAAGTCACTCATTGCCGCAACACGCGCAAAGCCGGTCCGACCCCGACGGGAGATAAGCCAGAGATCGTGATGCCGCTGTTCGGGAAGCGGAATGATCATCAAATTTTCCTTATCGGTAAACGCATCGATGCCGGATCTTGGCAAAATAGTATAACCAAGCCCCTGCGCAACGGGGATGGGTATCTGGCCGATCTGGTTGACGAAGGTGCGAATGTTCAAGCGATCCGCGCCTTTATACTCAGTTGGAAAATTCAGTGAAAACAGATCGTCTGCATAGGCGTAGCCATCTGGATGGGCAACAAACCCCAGGGCGTCCAAACGTTGAAATTCGACTGCTTCTCCGGCGAACGATCGCGGGGCCACCAAACACAGCTCCTCACGTCCGAATTTCAGGTTGTCCAATCTTGGATGTTCAATCTGTTCCGTCACCACACCAAGATCAAACTCTCCTTCCAGAACAGCGGTCACAATACCGCTGTGCGGGGTAGCCGCCAACCGTATGACAAGCTCTGGCGCGCTCTGCATGCGATCAAGAAGATGGGGATAGAGCCACATGGCAAAGCTGCCAGAACAGCCAATGCTGATCTCACCCACAATTGGGTCATCAACCTGAATTGTCTCTTTCAGGTCGCGTTCCTGCGTCCGCCGCGCCTTGCCAATGGCGAAAACCGCTTCTCCTGCCGGGGTCAGCGTGAAGGATTTTCCTTCTCTCGCGATCAGCGACTTTCCGACCTGAGCCTCCAGCTTTTGCACATGCTGGGATACGCCCGGCTGGGTCATCCCCAGCACGTCCGCCGACCGCGTAAAATGACCCGTTTCGCAGAGAGTTGTGAAGGTCTCCAGCCAAGTAGCGTTCAGCATTATACATCACATATATTTATTGAAATCATGATTGATGATAATTTTTATTCACCGGTTGGTCTAGCTATATCTCATGCAACAACTTTGAAGGAGATCACAATGACACCGACACCACGCACATTTTCTCACATTGGTCTGTCTGTTCCAGATCTGGAAAAGGCGATCAAATTTTACAGCGACATTCTTGGGTTCTACGTCATCATGGAACCTACTGAAATCATTGAAGACGACAGCGACATTGGGCAGATGTGCTCTGACGTTTTTGGTCAGGGCTGGGGCCGCTTGCGGATTGCACACCTGGCCACGGCAGACCGCATCGGGTTTGAATTATTCGAATTTGACGGCCACGAAGCGCCTCGGGATAATCTGAATTTCAGGCAGCACGGCACGTTCCATTTCGCAATTCAGGACCCCAACCTCGAAGACCTCCTAGAAAAAATCATTGCCGCCGGTGGCAAACAGCGGATGCCGGTTCGCGAATATTTTCCGGATGAAAAACCTTACCGCATGGTCTACGTCGAAGACCCGTTCGGCATTGTGTTTGAGCTTTATAGCCACAGCTATGAACTGACATATTCGAACGGTGCGTATTCCTAAGACTACAAAGAGCCGCTTCTGTCAGGGGCGGCTCTTCGCCATTCAGAGACTGGTGATATTCACCTCAAACAAGCGGCTCCCCATGCGTTGAAGCCGAAGGTTTCACCATAGATCCGAAACATTAGTAAAATGCGCGACCCCGTCCCGTCGCACCGCACGCGGGTCACTCAGGAAAACGTTACCCGAAGGCCTGAGTGCCTTTTTCGTAGAATGGCCCTACCAGCATGTATTTTGCCGCACCTGTGATTGCTGCAATGAAACACACGCCGCTTGCACCACGGCGCGACCCGCAGTGCGCCGCCTTTGATCGAGGCGGCGCATCGCAGTGGCGAATATCAAAGGTTGTAGATACCGCTGAACTTTTCCGTGAGATAGCTCAACAGCGGCCCCTCGCTTGGTGCCTGCCCCGCCGCGCGTTCGATAACCTCGCGGGGTTCATACAGCCCGCCATTGGATTGCACATGCGCGCCCAGCCAGCTGGTGGCGGCAGATGTATCACCCTTTGCAAGATCACTGTCCAAATCCGGCAGGGCGGCGCGCATCGCCTCGTTCAGGCAACCGGCGTAGACATTGCCCAAACTGTATGTCGGGAAGTAACCGAAAAGCCCCACGGACCAATGTACATCCTGCAACACACCATGAGACGGTTTATCTACGGCATACCCGAAATCAGCTTCAAAGCGGTCGTTCCATGCGCTTTCAAGATCACTGACCATCAGATCGCCGCTCATCAACGCACGCTCAAGATCAAAACGAAGAAGGACGTGCAGGTTATATTGCAGCTCGTCAGCTTCGGTCCGGATATACCCATCGCCCACACGGTTCACTGTAGCATAGAAGGTGTCTTCGTCCTTGATCCCGAAGTCACCAAAGGCGTCTTTCATCTGACCAAAGAGCCAGCCGGTAAAGGCACGGCTGCGACCGATCTGGTTTTCATAAATCCGGCTTTGGCTTTCGTGAACGCCCATGCTCACGCCGCGGCCCAAAGGGGTCAGCAGATAGGCCTGGTCGATATTTTGTTCATACGCAGCATGGCCGACTTCGTGAATGGTTGAATAAAAGCAGTTGAACGGATCAGCCGGATTGGTGCGGGTGGTGATGCGTACATCCAACCCCGAACCGGAGGAGAAAGGGTGTACCGCCTTATCGACACGGCCGCGGGCCATGTCGTAGCCGAATGCCTTCGCCAATACACGCGTCAGCTTCATCTGCGCGCCCTCATCAAAGGTACCGCTCAGTGGTTCCGGCCCTTGGGCCTCGCGCACAGCAGCCCGCAGATCGGACAAGACGGGGCGCATGGCACCGAACATCGCTTTCAGCTCCTCACCGGAGGTGCCCGGCTCATAATCCTCTAGCATGGCGTCATAGACATCCCCGCCCGAAGCCAGAGCCTGCCCTTCTTCGCGCTTGAGCATGATAACTTCGGAAAGCGTTGGTGCAAAAGCTTTGAAATCATTGTCTGCGCGGGCCTCGGCCCAGATACCTTGTGCTGCCGACGTAAGCTTGGCCAAACGTGTGGCCAGCGCAGCAGGTACTTTGCTGGTCCGGTCAAAACTGCGGCGAATGTGGCGCATCTGCGCCTTTGCCACAGGATCAAGGGCGCTGTCGTCAATCTCGCCCAGCCAGTCTTTGACCTGCGGATCAATCCGGCGCGCGTGCAGTACGGTTTCCATCGCCGCCATTTCTTCTGCACGTTGGGTGGCAGCGCCGCGCGGCATCATCGTCTCTTGATCCCACCCAAGGCGCCCGGCCACTTCTCCCAGTGCTTGGGTGTGACGGGTGAATTCCATGAGGTCATCGTAGGCGGTCATGCTTTGGCTCCTCTGAGCGATGTAGCGATTGGGTAAAGCGACAGATGCCGTGCGCGCAGGATCAGAACCCAACACAAAACGGCAAGCCCCTGATGCATCAGTGCAACCGGCAGGATCGCTTCATAAAGTACAGTGGTAATGCCAAGCACCACCTGCAAGGTGATTGCGGCAAACGCTGCGTTTAATGCAAACCGCGTTTTTGGATGCGCAGATTTGCGCCCGCGCAGCCAGACGACTACGGCAAAAGCAAACAGCGCATAGCCTGTCATGCGGTGGATAAACTGAACAAGGCCGGGGTTTTCGATGAAGTTCTTCCAAACCGGCTCAAGCACAAAGGACTGGGGCGGGAAAAACTGTCCTGCCATCAAAGGCCAATCCGTGTAGGTCCGGCCGGCATCAATGCCTGCCACCAACGCACCGATGATGATCTGGAGAAACGCGAAATGCAGCAAGCCGGTGCTAAGGCCATACAGCTTGCCTTCTTTGGCGCGGCGGGCCTGCATCAAATCCCGTTCTGTCCGGCCAAGGCCCAGAGCGTACCACGTGATAAAGCCCATGATCACAAAGGCCAGCCCAAGGTGTGTGGCAAGGCGCGCGCTGTGCACGTCTGTGGTGGCGGTGCCCGATGTCACGCCGGATGATACCATCCACCAGCCGATCGCCCCCTGAAGGCCGCCCAACCCGCCAAGCAGCAGCAGGCGTGGTGTCCATCCTGTGGGGATTTGGCGACGCAGCAAGAACCAGAAAAAACCAATAGCCCAGACAAGACCGATCACACGGCCAAGCTGCCTGTGACCCCATTCCCACCAGTAGATCACTTTGAAGTCCGCTAACGTCATCCAGCTGTTTTGCAGGCGAAATTCGTCAATTTCCTGATATTTGGCGAATTCGGATTCCCAGTCAGCCGCATTTAACGGTGGCATCGCACCGGTCAGCGGGCGCCATTCGGTAATGCTGAGCCCACTGTCCGTCAAGCGTGTGGCCCCGCCGACAAGGATCATCAAGAACACCAGACCAAAGAGCACAAACAGCCATTTGCGGATCGCGCCGCGGGCGCCTCCGCGTCCAGCATCAATAACGCCAGTCGTGGCGACCGGCTTTGCGGTGTCTGCCCCGACCTCTTCAAAAAGCTTACGGTTTGTCGCCATTGTATCCTCCGTCTTTTCGTTATCCCGAGACGTAATGCCTTGGCGCAGCAGCGTCTAGCCGCGTTCCTTCCATCGGACCATCTGCCGCAATGTGCCATGCAGCATTTGCACATCTGCACGGGTCAGCGGCAGACGGCTCCACATGTTGCGCAAATTGGTCTTCATCGACACGGCCTTGTGTTCGGGAAAGAAGAAACCCGCTTCTTCCATCCGGTCTTCATAATGCTTGGCAAGATGTTCGATCTCTGAATGCTGTGCCCAGTCTGTGCCGGCCATTTCATAGGTGACAGGCGCGGCAACACTTTGCTGGCGCATCCATTCATAGCCAGTCAGCAAGACGCATTGCGCCAGATTGAGCGAGGCAAATTCTGGGTTCACCGGCACGGAGATTATCGCGTTGGCGCGGCTGATGTCATCGTTCTCAAGCCCTGCCCGTTCAGGTCCGAAAAGCACCGCAACCCGTTCACCTGCCGCGATTTTCTGCGCCGCCAACTGCATGGCGGCCTCCGGGGTGTAGACGGGTTTCGTAAGGTCGCGGTCGCGCGCGGTGGTGGCGAAAACAAAGCTGCAATCGGCCAGCGCTGTTGGCAGATCAGGCGACAGCAAAGCGGCATCAAGCACGCGCCCTGCTCCTGAGGCCATGGCCACAGCCGCAGGATTGGGCCAGCCATCACGCGGCGCGACGATGCGCATGTGGTCCAGACCGAAATTCAGCATGGCACGGGCGGCAGCGCCTATGTTTTCGCCCATTTGCGGGCGGACAAGGACAAAGCTGGGGGCGGAGGGGTGTTCTACTGTCATGCGCCCTATTACCCCGCACGCCTGCCCTTGCCAATATAAGCTGTCAGAATGGATTACAGTTTCCATCCGGCGCCGGATTGAGCTAATCAGCACCTCACGCACCAAAGGAACGATCCCATGTCAGATGCACCAGAACAGCCGCAACTTTATCTCATCACGCCGCCCGAGCTGGAGCTTGCCAGTTTCGCGGACACCCTAGCACGGGTGCTGGACGCGCATGAAACCGCATGTGTCCGTCTTGCCCTGTCGACCAAGGACGAGGACAAGCTTTCGCGCGCCGCCGATACACTCCGGACAGTGACCGATGCACGCGAAGTCGCGCTGGTGATTGCTGATCATACCCTGCTGGCTGAACGGTTGGGTCTGGACGGCGTGCATTTGTCAGATGCTGCGCGCTCTGTCCGCCATGCCCGCAAGGTGCTGGGACCTGATGCGATCGTCGGCAGCTTTTGCGGCGGATCGCGCCATGACGGCATGAGCGCAGGCGAAGCCGGTGCCGACTATGTCGCGTTTGGCCCTGTTCAGGCGACTGCCCTGTATGACGGCGAGATCGCGGAAGCAGAGATGTTCCAGTGGTGGTCGGAAGTCATCGAAGTGCCTTGCGTCGCAGAAGGCCAGCTGGATCAGGAAATGATTGCGCAGCTGGCGCCATTTACCGACTTCTTCGGCATCGGAGACGAGATTTGGGGCGCGGAAGATCCCGCTGCTGCGCTCGCCTCCCTTTGGTCCGCCATCTCCTGATAGCGGACCTGCGGCGCACTTACAGAAGCGTGCGCTCGATCACCCAATATGTGGCAATGATTGCAATCAGTACCGACCCGGTGATGGAAACCGCACGGAACATCACCGGATACTCTGACACCATATCCTCGGCCCCTTCCAGGCGTGCACGACGTGCGCCGAATACGGCAATCCAGATCAGCACAAAAGCCATTGCAATCACGGTGATCTGACCGACCTCAACCCCGACATTAAAGCCTAGCAGCGCGGGGATAAACTGATCTTCCGGCAGCCCGAATTCGCCCAAGACAGAAGCAAAGCCCAACCCGTGCAGCAGCCCGAAACCGAACACGACGATCGGTCTCCATGTATTGAGCTTGTGGAAAAAGATATTCTCGATGGCGACATACACGATAGAGGCTGCGATCAGCGGCTCGACGATGGAACCGGGCAAGTTCACCAAACCAAGCGCCCCAAGCGCCAGCGTCAGGGTATGCGCCAGCGTGAATGCCGACACCTGCCAGATCAGCGGACGCAGGCGGGTCGATAGAAAGAACAGGCCCAATACAAACAGGATGTGATCCAGACCTTGTGGCAGGATGTGGTCAAAACCCACGGGAATATAGCTCGCAAAGGCCTGCCAACCGGTTTGCGCATTCCCGCCGCTTACGGCAAATTCGGGGCTGCTCGTGCCGCCACTGATCAGGCCTGTGAATGGTTCTTCCACACCTTGTTGGCGTACTACCAGATCGCCACCGCCATCAGGCCATGCCACTGTCAGCGTGTTGCCGTCGGCTGCTTCGGCCACCAAAGTCCAATCTGCAATACGCGGCAGTTCGGGGTCAACGCCCTCTGGCACGGTGACGCTAAGGCTCTCTAGCACCAGCGGCGTTCCGTCGATACTGAGCACCGGCAAGGCGTTCCAGCCATCCAGCAGTTCAACGGCACGCGCAGCCAAAGCATCTTCAGGCAACGCACGCAGAGCGTCATAATCTGCCGCCTGAGGTGCCTCGTTCGTGTCTTCTACGGTATCAAGGTCGACACCTGCCAGAAATGCCTCAAGATTGATCTGGAGACTTAGTTCCGCGTTGCCTTCCGAAACTGTAAGATCGGCGATTGTGGGCACAACTTCGTGTGCCCGGGCCGCTGTGCTTGACAACGCCAGTATCAGCGTCAGCTTACCCAGCAGCAATAAGGAAAAACGTCTCATGAAACTCACCCATCTGTTTACGTTCGGCGCGGCGGTGCTCGTCTGTGCACCCATGGCCATTGCACATGAGTTTTGGATCGAACCTCCTGAGTTTCAAGTGCAAATCGACCAGCCCTTTGTAGCGGATTTGCGTAATGGTGAATTATTCAAGGGGACGAGCCAGTCATTTTTTGAGGATCGCAACAGCCGTTTCGAGGCGGTCATGGGCGAAGACACGACCGCCATCACGGGCCGCATGGGCGACCGTCCTGCAATTCAGCTTCCGGCACCGGGACGCGACGGGCTGATGATACTGGCGCATGAGGCTGCTCCCTCCACCCTCACCTATAAAGACTGGCCCAAGTTTATGAGGTTCGTAGAGCACAAGGATTTCAGGGACGCCGAGACCATTCATGAGGCGCGGGGCTGGGTCAAAGAAGGGTTCAAGGAAATCTATACCCGACATTCCAAATCTTTGATCGCTGTTGGTGACGGTGCAGGTTCTGATCGCAAGCTGGGTCTGGTGACAGAATTTGTCGCGCTCGATAATCCTTATGCAGAAGATTTTGACGGCACGCTGGATGTTTCTCTTTTCTATAATGATGTCCCGCGCGCGGATGCGCAGATCGAGGTCTATGAGCGGGACGCAATGGATCAGGTGACAGTCTCGATTATTCGAACAGATGTGCAGGGCAATGCTGAAATTCCGGTCAAGAAAGGGATGGAATACATGATTGATGCAGTGGTTCTGCGCCCTGTCGAAGGTGCTACAACTGTTGAAGCGGGACCCGTGTGGGAGACACTATGGGCGTCGATGACCTTTGCTGTACCTGCAAAATGATCTGATACCTGCTTGCGCGAACATCCACATCCGGTCAAAAGCACGGATATGACTGATACACCTGATATTTTGTGCATTGGCTCGGTCCTTTGGGACGTTATCGGGCGTTGTGACACCCCCATGCGGCAAGGCTCGGACATGCCGGGGCGGATAACGCGGCTACCGGGCGGCGTGGCGCTGAACATCGCGATGGCGTTGCGCCGGTTTGGTTTGAACCCCGCCTTACTCAGCGCGGTGGGGCGCGACACGCAGGGTGATACGTTAATTGCCGCTTGCGAAGCGCGCGGATTGATGACGCATCTGATCTACCGGTCCGATGATTTGCCCACTGATCAATACATGGCCGTTGAGGCCACGAACGGGCTGATTGCTGCAATTGCGGATGCCCATTCTCTTGAGGCAGCCGGTGACAAAATTCTGTTGCCGCTTCGTGACAGCGCACTGCCCCAACCCTTTACCGGCGCGGTGGCCCTGGACGGCAACCTGACGGTTGATTTGCTATCGCAGATTGCCCGCAGTCCGCTTTTGGCGCAGGCCGATCTGCGCGTGGCACCGGCATCCCCCGGCAAAGCGCTGCGGCTTGCGCCTTTTTTGCAGGCTGGCCGTGGCACGCTTTATGTCAATCTGGAAGAGGCCGGACTGCTTTGCCAGACCGAATTCAGCGGCTCTGAAGAGGCGGCGGCGGCGCTTCTGGCGCGCGGTGCCGCACGGGCTGTGGTCACAGATGGCGGCAAGCCGACCACGGTGGCACAGGGCCAGATCATGACAACCCAGACACCTCCTCCGGTTGCGGTGACGCGGATCACCGGAGCAGGAGATACCTTCATGGCCGCCCATGTGGCCGCAGAATTGCGCGGGCTTGGGGCGGATGACGCGCTGGATGCCGCTTTGTCCGCTGCAGCCCTCTATGTTTCCGGAGAGACCAAAATATGATTCCCCTCATGTATAGCGCCGAAGTCGCGCAAGCCCGTGCAGATGGTGCCGCCATTGTGGCGCTTGAAAGTACCATTATCACTCACGGGATGCCCTACCCTCAAAACGTCGAAGTTGCGCGTCAGGTCGAACAGGACATTCGTGCCGCCGGCGCGGTGCCTGCGACAATGGCCGTGATCAACGGCACGCTGCATGTCGGTCTTGAGGATGACCAACTGACCTCGCTTGCACAAACCAAAGGTGTGGCCAAGCTAAGCCGCGCCGACATGGCGGCCTGTATGGCGACCGGCGGCACCGGTGCCACAACAGTTGCTGCGACAATGATTGCTGCGCGGCTTGCGGGGATATCTGTCTTCGCCACGGGTGGCATCGGCGGTGTGCACAAAGGGGCCGAGGATAGCTTTGATATCTCTGCCGATCTAATGGAACTGGCACAAACAGCCGTGACCGTGGTCGCAGCCGGCGCAAAGGCCATCCTTGACGTGGATAAGACGCTCGAAGTGTTGGAAACCCAAGGGGTGCCCGTCATAGCCTATGGGCAGGAGGCCTTTCCAGCGTTCTGGTCCCGCGGATCGAAGCTTAAAGCGCCCTTGCGTATGAACGATCCTGCCGCCATCGCTTCCGGCCACGCCATGCGGGTGGCATTGGGTCTGCCCGGCGGACAATTGGTGGCAAACCCGATTCCCGTCGCAGCCGAAATTCCGGCAGAGGAAATGGCACCGATCATTGCCACCGCACAGGCAGACGCCTTGCGCGCGGGCATCACCGGCAAGGCGGTTACCCCTTATCTTTTGCAGCGCATATTCGAGCTGACTAAGGGACGATCACTGGAGGCCAACATCGCCTTGGTCCGAAACAATGCACAACTCGCAGCACAAATAGCCCTCGAATTGCGCAAGTTGGCATAAAATTCAGCTTCCATGGCCCATTGTACTGTCCTGCCAACGACTTAACTGTACAGTCATGCCACACAGCATTTGGACCCAGACCGACCGATGAACACGCCTTTTGATCCAGAGCCCATAGCACCACCTAAACGCGGCCTGCTGGGCCGTTTTCGCGGGAATTTCCTGACGGGTCTGGTTGTCATTGCCCCTGTGGGCCTGACGATCTGGCTGATCTGGAGCGTGGTTGGCTGGATTGACGGCTTTGTGCTGCCGCTGGTGCCGGTAAAATATCATCCCGACCGGTTGATTCAGGATCTGCTTGGCCTTGATCCAACAGTCCAGATTAACGTCCGCGGTATCGGTGTGATCATTTTTCTGCTGTTCACTGTTATCGTGGGCTGGATTGCAAAGGGCATTATAGGCCGCTCGTTCATCCGCTTTGCGGAAAGCCTTGTTGAACGTACACCTGTGGTTCGCTCGATCTATTCCGGTATCAAACAGATTTCGGAGACTATTTTCGCCCAATCAGAAAGTAGTTTTGAAACCGCTTGCCTAATTGAGTATCCGCGTAAAGGCATATGGGCGATCGGGTTTATTTCGACCGAAGCCAAGGGAGAGATCGCCGTCAGGTCCGATTCCACCGGCGGTATGATGTCTATCTTCCTGCCAACCACGCCGAACCCCACGTCGGGTTTTTTGCTGTTTGTGCCGAAACGCGATGTGATTGTTCTGGATATGACGGTTGAAGATGCCGCAAAACTGGTGATTTCTGCCGGCCTTGTTTACCCGAACGCAAAGGCGCTGGAAAACGGTGCCCCCCCGATTGCCGAGCTTCCCGACAGGCGGTAATCCAGCCCCTAGCTAAACATTTCAGCTAGATCGACGCCGCTTCGTTTCCCGATGTGATCAATTCCGTCGCGCAGAAAGGTCTCTGCGGCAGTACGTCCGGCTGCTTTCAGGTCCGCAATCACCTTCGGGTTTGGCACCACTTTGGTCGCGGCTGAAAGCTGGGACATCATCGCGTCATCGGCAATCATGTGAATTCGCACACGGCTCATTCTGTCCGAAGACACCGTCCCTTCCTCAATCAGGCGTTGCACAAACTCGATCGCGCGCAGTTCCCGCAGCAGGCTTGAGTTAAAGCTGATTTCGTTGACCCGGTTCTGAATCTCTTGGGGTGAGGTCGGGATCGTATCACGTTCCAACGGATTGATGTTAATGACAACAATGTCAGCCGGTAGCGCATGGTGAAATAGTGGGAACAAAGCAGGGTTGCCGGTAAATCCACCGTCCCAAAACGCCTCATCGCGGCCCGTGGTTTTGTCAAACATCTCTACCGCCTGAAAAACGGTGGGCAAGCAGGCAGACGCCATCAAGGCGTCCGGACCGATCTCATCGCCTTCGAAAATCCTGATTTTGCCGTTACGGACGCGGGTAGCCCCCACAAAGAACTCCGGGCCCTGTTTTCGGCAAACGCGGCCGTAATCGAATTTCTCGACAATGTCAGCAAGGGGGTTCTTGTAGAACGGCCCATACGTATAGGGCGAAAACATCCGGGAGACGGCATCACCTACAGTGTAAGGAAAGCTGCTTTCGATCTGACGGCTTAGGATATCCAACCCAAAAGGCGCCATCCACGCCCCCAATCTCAGATCGGTGACGCCTGCTACCTGCATCCAAAGCCATTCCAGATTTTCGCGCGCGCCTTCACGCCCCCCGTCAATCAAACCTGCCTTGAACGCCGCACCATTTAAGGCACCTGCGGACGTGCCGGAGATCCCTTCGACCTCCAGTTCGTCTTCTTCCAACAGCCTGTCCAGCACGCCCCAAGTGAACGCCCCATGGGCACCACCCCCTTGCAGCGCAAGGTTGATCTTTTTGGTTTGTGCCATGTGAATATGCTTTCCGGTCAGTCTGTTATTGTCAGTCGTGGTTCGTGAGCTGTTCAGTTACAGCGCGGTCCAGCCACCGTCGACGCTGATGCTGGTTCCTGTGATCTGATCTGCGGCAGACGAACAAAGGAAAGCTGCCGTGCCGCCCATTTGTTCGACTGTTGCGAACTCTTTGCTTGGCTGACGTTTAAGCATGACGTTCTTGATCACGTCTTCGCGGCTCATGTCATATTCTTTCATCGTATCGGGAATCTGGCTTTCAACCAACGGTGTCAGAACATAGCCCGGGCAGATCGCATTGGCCGTGATAGGTTCCTGCGCAGTTTCCAGCGCGGTGGTTTTGGTCAGCCCGATGATACCGTGCTTTGCCGCGATGTAGGCCGACTTGTACGGAGATGCCGTCAGACCGTGGGCGGAGGAGATGTTGATGACCCTGCCCCATCCCGCCTTGCGCATCATTGGCAACGCGGCTGCAGTGGTATGAAACGCCGAGCTTAGGTTAATCGCAATAATGGCATCCCATTTTTCCGAGGGGAAGTCAGGGATCGCTGCAACGTGCTGGATGCCAGCGTTGTTGATCAGGATATCGCAAACGCCCGATTCCTCGATCAACTTGCGACATTCATCCCCTTTGGACATATCGGCCTTGATGTAGCGCGCTGTTACGCCGGTCACGCGTGCGATTTCTTCGGCCAGCGCGTGATCTTCATCGCGGTCTGTGAAGGAGTTGAGCACGACATTGGCACCCGCCTGCGCCAGCTGCTGCGCAATCCCCAGCCCGATACCGGAGTTTGAGCCAGTGATGACGGCGGTTTTGCCGGACAGATCGTAGGAAAGGGCCATGTGATGTCTCCTGTGAAAAAGTGATGCCCCATGTATGGCGCGGGACTACTGGAATGAAAATGCAAGATGACGTGCAGTGGTTCCACAAAGGGCGGGGAAAACTTGCACCAAAAGCTCAGCCAACCGGCGATTGGCCAAAAAAAACGCCCGCGCAAGGCGGGCGTCAAGTTATTGAGGCAGGTTTCATACAGGCAAGAAACCTATCGAGCAGTAAGGCCTTTATAAGGAATTACGTCCTAAACGCCAAGCTAAAAGTTTGCGCCTGCTGGTAGACCCCGTTAGAGGTTTAGGTAATAAAAAAAGGGCAGCGCAGGATTGTTTCGAAAATGGCTTTAGATTTTTTCCCGAGGCTACGGTGCTTTGTGGCCACCTCTTCACTGATTCTCTGGGGAATCGATGCACAGGCTGATCCAGCCCATGCCATTGCAATGTACGGCGTTCCAGCCTTGCCTGCCGACTTTACCAGCTTACCCTATGTCAATGCTGAGGCGCCTAAGGGCGGTACCATTACTTTGGGCAATACCGGCGGTTTTGACAGTCTTAATCCGTTTGTCCGCAAAGGCACATCGCCGTGGCAGCTGCCGTTTTTCACCCATGAAACCCTGATGGGCCGGTCCTGGGACGAACCTTTCACGCTGTACGGCCTTTTGGCCGAATCGGTAGAGACGGATGAGGACCGGACTTGGGTCGAATTCACCCTTCGCGAAGGCACGACATTTTCGGACGGTAGCCCGCTGACAGTAGATGATGTGATCTTCAGCTTTGAGCTGCTGGGTACGGAAGGGCATCCACGCTATATCAGTCTGTATCAGCAGATCGAAAGTCTGACGCAGACCGGACCACGCAGCCTGCGGATAACCTTCAACGAGGCAAACCGTGAACTGGCCCTGCTGGCCGGCATGCGCCCTATCCTGTCCAAAGCACAGTGGGAAGGCCGCGAATTCGCCGATGCCCCCGTTCAGGACATCCCGATTGGATCTGGTCCCTACACCATCACCGGTTATGAGACCGGCCGCTATGTCGAACTGACCCGAAACCCCGATTACTGGGGCGCCGACATTCCATATCGGAAAGGCACCAACAATTTCGATCGCGTCAAACTGGACTTTTACGGCGACTCAAAGGTTCTATTTGAAGGGTTCAAGGCGGGTGAAATCTCGGCTGTTCGCGAATTCAACGCCGAAAGCTGGCAAACCCAGTATGATTTCCCCGCGATCACACGTGGTGATATCGTCAAATCGGAAATCCCGCACAGCAAACCATCCGGCATGACGGGGTTTGTCATGAACACCCGGCGCGCGCCTTTTGATGACTGGCGCGTCCGCGATGCCCTGATCAAAGCGTTCAATTTCGAATACATCAACGACACACTGACCGGAAACGCGCAGCCGCGCATCACATCCTATTTCTCAAACTCCGTTCTGGGGTATCAGGAAGGTCCGGCTCAGGGCCGCGTGGCCGAGCTTTTGCTGCCCTATCAGGATACGCTACCAAATGGCACCCTTGAGGGATACTCCCTGCCCGTTTCGGATGGCTCTGCCCGAAACCGCGCCGGTATTCGCGCCGCGATGGAGCAATTCGAGGCAGCCGGTTATATGGTCAAAGACGGTATCCTGCGCCGTGGTGACGGTACGGCTGTTTCATTCACCATCCTCATTGCCAAAGGCAGCACCGAAGAGATCGCCATAGCCGAGCTGTACCTGCGCGCGTTGGAGCGGTTGGGGATTTCTGCCAGCATCGAAACTGTGGATGACGCCCAATATTTTGCGCGGACCGGTGATTTTGATTTTGATATCACGACATTCCGCCGCGCCCTGTCACTGAGCCCCGGAAACGAACAAAAGTTCTATTGGGGGACAGAAGCGGCCGAACAGAAAGGGTCGCGCAATCTGATGGGCGCACGCAACCACGCGATTGATGCCATGATCAACGAAATGCTGGGCGCGCGCGACAGTGCGGATTTTGTTGCCGCAACCCGTGCGCTGGACCGTGTCCTGACAGCGGGCCGCTATGTCATCCCGTTTTGGTCCTATACCGAAGGGCGCATCGCCCACGTCCACGAGATGAAATACCCTGCATACCTGCCGATTTACGGCGACGGTGCGCAGTGGATGCCAGAAGTATGGTGGTGGGACGAAAACAACTAAACCGTCGCCGTCGCGATTAAACGAGCGATGTGACCCAAAGAATGGTCGCATCTTCATCCGAAACCGAGATCACATTATGTCCCATGGCGGCGTCATAATAGGCGCTGTCGCCGCGGCGCATCTCGATCGGTTCATAGAATTCGGTGAACAACTTGATCACGCCAGTCAGGACGAACAGGAACTCTTCTCCGTCATGGCGAACCCATCCTTCGAATTCTTCCATCTGGCGGGCACGGATGCGGGCACGGTAAGGCAGCATATTCTTTTTGCGCAGGGTGTCTGCGAGCAGCTCGTGTTCATAGGTCGCGGTGGCTTGCGCGGTTCCCTCACCTGATTTGGTGACCGCCATGCGCCCGTTGATCTGTTCTGCCGCTGGAGGCGTGAACAGCTGCGGTACGGAAATTTCCAACCCGACGGCCAGCTTTTTAAGCGCATCATAGGTGGGTGACATCTGAGCGTTTTCGATTTTTGACAGAGTAGATCGGGCCAGTCCGGCTTGCGATGCAGCTTGCTCCAATGTCCAACCGCGCGCCTTGCGCAATTCGCGCACGCGCGCGCCCAGATCAACGGGCGGAACCGTATGGGCAGCCCCGTCTTCACGGGCAATCTGGATCATGGATTTTGCGGCGTCCTCTGTCATGTCAAACTCTATAGAGAGTCCCCGAGAACCTTGCAACGGACCCACGCAAGCGGTAGCGAAGAACCTATGATATCCGTTTATGATCAAGGGCCACCGCCGCCCTGCCCAACCCCCTTCAACATGGCCGCGCATGTGCTTGCACAGGCAGACAATATGTCCTGCAAAATCGCGCTTTCTGTCTTGGGAGAAGAGGATTGGACATATGCCGCTCTCAAAGCTGCCGTGCTTGGAACTGCAACGGGACTGCTGGAAACAGGCGCGGCACCAGGCGACCGCGTTTTGATGCGGTTGGGAAACACAGTAGACTTCCCCCTGGCCTATCTAGGCGCATTGGCAGCCGGATTGGTGCCGGTTCCAACCGCCTCTGCGCTCACATCGCGCGAAGTTGCACCGATGATCGCAACCCTTGATCCCGTTCTTATCCTGCATGATCCGGATGTGGCTTGCCCGGATGATCCACGTATTGTGCCGCTTGAAGCCCTGCGCGCGATGCGGTCTCTACCGGCGGCGGACTTCCATATGGGCGATCCTGAGCGTGCTGGCTATATCATCTATACCTCCGGCACCGCTGGTAGCCCCCGCGCGGTGGTGCATGCCCATCGCGCCATCTGGGCGCGCCAGATGATGTTTGACGGCTGGTACGGTCTTCGCCCTGACGATCGGGTGTTGCATGCCGGTGCGTTCAACTGGACCTATACCCTTGGCACCGGCCTGATGGATCCGTGGACGAGGGGCGCTACGGCACTTATCCCCGCCGCTGGAACCGCTGCGACCGATCTGCCCGCGCTTATTGCGCGGCATGAAGCGACAATTTTTGCAGCAGCCCCCGGTGTGTACCGACAGTTGCTGTCCCAGCCTGAAATAGCTGCGATGCCAACCCTCAGGCACGGCCTGAGCGCTGGCGAAAAACTGCCCCCTGCGGTGCGCGCCCGTTGGGAGGCCGCGACCGGCACAACCGTCTACGAAGCTTACGGCATGTCGGAATGCTCTACTTTCATCTCTGCCAGCCCCGACCATCCGGCGACTCCGGATGTTCTAGGCCGCCCGCAACAAGGCCGCCGGATCGCGCTGTTGGGCGAAAACGGACCTGTCCCGCTGGGGGAAGAAGGCAATATTGCGGTGCATCGCAGTGATCCGGGCTTGATGCTTGGCTATCTTGATGCGCCAGAGGAAACCGCCGCGAAGATGCAGGGTGACTGGTTCCTGACCGGCGATCAGGGCAGCATGGATGCCGATCAACAGATCACCTATCTGGGCAGAAACGACGATATGATGAATGCGGGTGGTTTTCGGGTCTCTCCGTTAGAGGTCGAATCCTGTCTTGCCCGCTTTGATGGCATCACCTCCGTCGGCGCAGCAGAAGTATCCGTAAAGCAGGATGTGTCCGTGATTGCCGCCTTCTATACCGCTGCGGCCCCTCTGGACGAAGAGGCGTTGCGCCGTTATGCCGAGGCAAATCTGGCGCGGTACAAGCAACCACGCCTTTATATTCATTTGCCGGCACTGCCTATGGGCGCCAATGGCAAGCTCCTGCGCCGTGCTCTGCGCCAGCAATTCGAGGCTTCCCGATGACCGATACAGTCAAGCTCGACATTATGTCCGACCCAATCTGCCCGTGGTGCTACATCGGTAAGGCCCATTTGGACCGCGCCCTTTCAGCACACCCCGATCATCCGTTTGTGATTGAATGGCACCCTTTCCAGCTTAACCCCGACATGCCACCTGAAGGCATGGACCGCCGCGCCTATCTCGAAGGTAAATTCGGGGGCAAGGAAGGGGCTGTCAAAGCATATGCACCGGTTGTGGAACATGCGAAAAATGCAGGGCTGAATATCAATTTCGAAGGCATGCAGCGTACCCCGAACACCATGAACGCCCACCGCCTGATCCATTGGGCCGGTATCGAGGGGCGCCAGACCGCCGCTGTTTCCGCACTGTTCAAAGCGTATTTCGTGGATGCCCGCGATATCGGCGATGTCGAGGTGCTGTCAGATATCGCAGACGGTATCGAGATGGACGCCTCTGTTGTGGCGCGCCTGTTGGAAAGCGATGCCGATATTGACGATATCCGCGCGCGTGATGCCCATAGCCGTCAAATGGGAATCAGTTCTGTCCCGACGTTTATCATTGGCGGTAAGCACGCGGTTCCCGGTGCCCAGCCACCAGAGCTTTGGGCAAAGGTGATCGCCGAAGTTATGGCCCAATAAGCCTGTTGCAAATGGGCAGCAATCTCTGGCAAGGGTAATAAAACACTAGGCGGCGGTATGGCTGTGGCCTAGGATTCGACCTTAAGGGGCAAAAAGCCTCAACTAAAATAAGAATACCTTTGAGCAGGTGTGCAGGCAGAGAACAGGCAGACGTCCCCAACGGGCGATCCCCTTTTCCATATACAGAAGGCGACAGCTTTGTCGTTACACGGCTCATATCGCGCGGTTGCGCGGGTTTCGGTGTATTGAGAAAGGCAGCCTAATGATTACTCCCCTCACGTCTCGTATTGTCCTCACCTATGGATCATTCGATCTGTTCCATCAGGGCCATGCGCGCCTGTTGCAGCGATTGTCCATGATGGGCACTGAATTGATCGTTGGCTGCTCTACCGATGCCTACAACGAAAAGATGGGGGTGCCTGCTGTCACATCCTATGCGCAACGCCGTCTGATGCTGGAAAGCTGCCGGTTTGTCAGCCGTGTCATCGCAGAGCAGGACTGGGATCAGAAATATACCGACATCATCAACTACAATGTCTCTGTCTTCGCGATGGGTGAAGACTGGACTGGCCAGTTTGACCAGTTCGAGGACATCACACAGGTCGTCTACCTTCCCCGCGCAGAGATCATTGGTACGCGCAAACCATTCCATGCCGTTCAGCACAACCAGATGAGAGCCGTCGCAGCCGGTTGATACTGAACAAAAAAATCTTCCGGCATTGCCAGATCTGCAACCGTGGGTTAACCAAGCAGCAATAGTTTGTGACCGACCTTGCGTGCATCGGAGCCCCCTTGCCGTTATCGACGACCCCCTTTCCGATGAGCCGGACAGAATTTGTGGCGCTGCTTGCCATGATGATCGCTTGTGTCGCCTTTTCCATTGATGCCATGCTGCCGGCGCTCCCGCAGATCGCAGAAGAACTTACGCCTGACGCGCCGCATCGCGCGCCACTTATTCTAAGCATGTTTCTATTGGGCATGGGGATTGGCACGTTTTTTACCGGTCCGCTTTCAGATGCCTTCGGGCGAAAACCGGTCATAATCGGGGCAAGCATATTGTTCATCGTTGGCGCAGGCATCGCATGGGCCAGCCAGACGCTTGAGGTGGTATTGGTGGGCCGGATACTACAGGGATTGGGTGCTGCGGGACCACGCGTCGTTGCAAACGCTATCGCGCGCGACCGCTATTCCGGCCGCCAGATGGCGCAGGTCATGTCGGTTGTGATGATGATCTTCGTTCTTGTTCCAGCGGTTGCGCCGCTTTTGGGTTCGTTCATCATCGGCTGGAGCAATTGGCGAGGCATTTTCATCGCTTATATTTGCTTTGCGCTGATCTATTCGACATGGATGATGGTCCGCCTGCCTGAGACGCTCCCAAGGGAAAACCGTCGCCTCATGCGTTTGGGTCTGATGTTCAGCGCGGTGGCGGAAATGGTGGCGCATCCGGTTGTGCGTTTGTCCATCTTTGTTCAAATGTTGGTCTCCGCGATGCTGTTTTTGACGCTTATGCTGGTGCAGCCAATATATGATGTCGTTTACGCGCGCGGCGACGAATTTCCGTTCTGGTTCTTTGGCATCGCGATCATCGCGGGCTCGGCAAGTTTGCTGAATGCGCTGGTTGTTTTCCGCTTCGGGATGCAGCGACTGGTGACGCTGGCACTGACAGCGCAGATCGTGATTTCGGGCTGTTTTCTAGTGCTAAACCTGACAAGCGGCGCGTACGGTTTCTACTTTTTCCTATTCTGGCAAACCACCATCTTTTTTCAAGCGGGGCTAACAATTGGCAACCTGAATGCCCTGGCGATGGAACCGATGGGCCATATTGCCGGCATGGCAGCGTCAGTCATTGGGGCCATCTCAACCATCGGAGCGGTCCTGATTTCCGGTCCTATCGGGACAGTCTTTCAAGGCGACGTGCGCCTGCTGACATCTTCGGTGCTCGTGCTCGCTGTTATCAGCGTGGCGTGCATGCTGGCGATGCGCCGCGTGGCGCGCAGACGCGCCCCCGCTTAGGAATCTTTTGCCTTTTTCGCCGCCTTCTGCTTGGCGATCACGTGTTCTGCCAGATCGCGGGCAATCGCAAACGCACCCTTGATTTTATCCGCGTCGGTTTTCCAATCACGGCGCACGACGATCTTGTTATCTTTGACCTTGGCCAGGCCACGCTGGTCCTGAATGAACTTAACCAGCCCTTCGGGTGACGCGAATTTGTCATTGTGGAACTGGATCGTCGCGCCCTTTGGCCCGCCATCCAACTTCGCGATCCCTGCGCGTTTACACATGGCCTTGATACGCACGACCAACATCAGCGTGTTTACCTCACGCGGTAGCGTGCCGAAACGGTCGATCAGCTCGGCTGCGAAGCCTTCCAGCTCAACCTTGGTGGTCAGTTCAGACAGGCGGCGGTACAGGCCAAGGCGGACATCAAGATCGGGAACGAAAGCCTCCGGGATCAGAACGGGGACACCAAGGTTGATCTGTGGTGCCCACTGGCCGTCATCATCGACGACACCTTCCAGCTCACCCGACCGGATTTTGGCAATCGCGTCTTCCAGCATGGATTGATACAGTTCGAACCCAACATCGCGCATTTGTCCCGATTGCTCTTCGCCCAACAGGTTCCCTGCCCCACGAATATCAAGGTCTTGAGAAGCCAACGTGAAACCAGCCCCCAACGTATCAAGGCTGCCCAACACACGCAGACGTTTCTCAGCTAGCGGGGTCAGTTTCGCACGCGGCTTTGTCGTGAGATAGGCATACGCCCGCGTTTTGGAGCGGCCGACACGGCCCCTGATCTGATAAAGCTGCGCAAGCCCGAACATATCCGCACGGTGGATGATCATCGTATTGGCGGTCGGGATGTCCAGACCACTTTCCACAATCGTGGTCGCCAGCAGGATGTCATAGCTGCCATCATAGAAGGCATTCATGCGGTCATCCAGTTCACCCGCAGCCATCTGGCCATGGGCGACGACATAGGTCAGTTCGGGCAGCTGTTCTTTCAAAAAGGCTTCGATCTCTGGCAGGTCACTGATACGCGGCACCACATAGAAAGACTGCCCGCCGCGATAATGTTCTCGCAGCAGCGCCTCGCGCAGGGTGATGGTGTCGAATTCGGACACATAGGTCCGGATGCTCAGGCGATCCACTGGAGGCGTTCCGATGATGCTCAGATCACGCACGCCTGTCAGGCTCAGCTGCAAGGTCCGCGGGATTGGAGTTGCCGTAAGGGTTAGCACATGCACATCCGTGCGCATCGCCTTCAGCCGCTCTTTGTGGTTCACGCCAAAATGCTGTTCTTCGTCGATGACCAATAGGCCAAGATCCTTGAACTTGATGGTTTTGGCGAGCAGCGCATGCGTGCCGATTACAATATCAACGGTGCCTTTGGTGATCCCGTCACGGGTAAGATTGGCATCCTTTGTGCTTACAAAACGGCTCAGCTGGCGCACCTCGATCGGGAAACCTCGAAACCGCTCTGCAAAAGACTTATAATGCTGCCGCGCGAGCAATGTCGTGGGCGCGATTACGGCCACCTGAACACCGGACATCGCCGCGACAAAAGCCGCCCGCATCGCGACCTCGGTTTTGCCAAAGCCCACATCCCCTACCACCAGACGGTCCATCGGACTGCCCGATGTCAGATCATCAATCACATCGCCAATGGCCGACAGCTGGTCGTCGGTTTCCTGATAGGGAAAACGCGCGGCAAAGGCGTCCCACATGCCCGGAGGCGGCTCAAGCACGGGCGCACGGCGCAAGGCACGCTCAGCCGCGATGCGGATAAGCTTGTCCGCCATCTCGCGGATACGCTCTTTGAGCTTGGCCTTCTTGGATTGCCAGGCACCGCCGCCCAATTTATCCAGCAGGCCCTCTTCATGGCCATATTTGCTGAGCAGCTCGATATTCTCGACAGGTAGGTAAAGCTTTGATTGCTCTGCGTATTCAAGCACCAGACATTCATGGGCCGCACCAATGGCGGTGATGACTTCCATCCCCAGATAGCGGCCAATACCGTGGTCCACGTGGACCACCAGATCATTGGGCGTCAGGCTTTGGACTTCCGACAGGAAGTTCTCGGCACGGCGTTTGCGTTTAGGGCGCCGGATCAGGCGGTCGCCCAGCACATCCTGCTCTGAGATGACGGTAAGATCCGGCGTCTCGAAGCCATGCTCCAGCGCCCAGACGGCCAGATGAAGACCGCGTTTGCCGATGCGTGTGGCATTGGCAACGGGGATTGCTTCGGCAAGCCCTTCTTCCTCAATCAAACCTGTCAGCCGCTCTCGCGCACCTTCGGAATAGCTGGCAATCAGCACAGGCCCAATTTCGAGCTTTGATTTAATGTGGGATGCCAAGGCGCCGAAAAGGCTGATCGATTCCTGTTGCCGCTCCGGCGAGAAATTTCGCCCGATGCGCCCGCCGGCATCGACCACCCCAAGACCTGTGGGCTGCGGCAAGGGTGCCAGTTGCAGCACACGGCGATCTGCAACAGCGGTCTCCCATGCTGCATCATCCAGATACAGCCCGTCGGCCGGAGCAGGCTTGTACACGCTGTCCATTTTGGAACGGGTGGCCATGGCAATCTTGCGGGTCTCGTATTGATCCGCAACGCTGTCCCAACGCGCCAGACGCATCGCTGTTAACTGATCATCCAGCGTGATCGTCGCTTCTGGTAGGTAATCAAAAAGCGTCTCAAGAGACTCGTAGTAGAAGGCCAGCCAATGCTCTGCGCCCTGATGCTTGCGGCCTGCGCTGATGGCTTCATACAATGGGTCATCTGTACCAGCGGCACCGAATTCGATCCGGTAATTCTGTCGAAAGCGGGTGATCGCCGCGTCATCCAGAATAACTTCGGACACCGGAGCCAGCTCAACAATATCCAGTTTTTCGGTAGTTCGCTGGGTGGCCGGATCAAAGCGTCGAGCACCGTCCAGAACATCGCCGAACAGATCAAGACGGACGGGGCCCATATCACCGGGGGGATAGATATCAATAATCCCGCCGCGCACCGCGTAATCGCCCGGTTCCATCACCGTGGGGCTTTGAACAAAGCCCATGCGCACCAGAAACTCCCGCAGCCCTTTTTCATCGACACGTGCCCCTACCCGAGCGCTCCATGCTGCATCGCGCAGAACGTCACGCGCAGGCACGCGCTGTGTCGCGGCACCCAAGGTTGTGAGCAGGATGAACTGGCTTGGCATTCCGTGCACCAGCCCTGCCAACGTGGCCATCCGTTGGGCAGAAATGTCAGCGTTTGGCGACACACGGTCATACGGCAGACAATCCCAGCCGGGAAACACCACGACTGGCATATCCGGTGCGAAAAAGCGCAGCGCTTCTTGCATAGCGACCATACGCTTGTCGTCACGGGCAATGTGCAAAACCGGACCAGAAGATTTAGCAACTTCGGCCAAGAGAAGTTTGGCGTCAAACCCTTCGGGAGCGCCGGACAGCGTGATATGTGTTGGTGATTTCATGTGGAGTGTGATGTGGCGCTTGGCGCGCTGGTGTCAACCGCCAAAAGGGCCGACATTTAGGTTCTGGTACATCCCCCAAAGGGCGGTCACGAAAATCGCAATCATCCCGATAATCTGGGTGTACAGGCGGTGACGCATCAACCGGCGACGCAGCTTTTCTCCGCGCGCGTCTTCTTCCTGAATTAGACGCGCTGTTGAAATGCTTAGCAAACCCACCAAAGACAACGGAAACGCGAGCAGGATCACCGCTTGGGAAAATTCATTGCCGTATACGAAGCCAAGCATCGCCAGCATCGTCAGGAAAAAGCAGGCAAATCCGGCGATCCACAAACCCGACATTTGCGCGATGAATAATATCCGGTTGGTGTTGATGCGCACGAGGTCTTCGAGATCAATCTCGGTCTGGCCGCCGTGACGCTTGGCGCGCAGCACCATATCAAAAGGCACGCCAAGCCCGTAATGGCTGGTTGTTGACCAAACGACAGCCATCGCAATCCAGAACCAAAGGTTCGAGAAAGAGCGCATGTCGATCAATTCAAATAGGGTTTCGTACCAGTCCAAAGCAATGCTCGTTATTCACTTATTATGTGTCATAGCGAGCCTTGCAGCAGATTCCTACCCCTCGAGACCTCTTGAGCATGGCAAAAATACATGACAGCTTTGCGCGACCAACCAAAAGGACCCCACCATGCAGCCGATCCAAGCCCCCTTTCCTGCCACACGCCTGCGTCGGGTACGCCAGAACGAAGGTATTCGCGGTCTGGTTCGCGAGAATTACCTGTCGGCGGCAGATTTTATTTGGCCTGTTTTTGTGCGCTCCGGTGAAGGTATTGTTGAGGATATTCCCTCCATGCCCGGGGTTTCCCGCCGGTCCGTCGACAAGATCGTAGAAGTGGCTCAGGAAGCTTGGGATCTGGGCATCGGCGCCCTGTGTCTGTTTCCCTACACCGGTCTTGAAGAACGTACAGAAGATTGCGCCGGTGCGTGGGATCCTGACAACCACGTGAACCGTGCAATTCGTGCAATCAAGGCCGTGCTGCCCGATCTTGTCATCATGACCGATGTGGCGCTGGATACCTACAACATCAACGGTCACGACGGTTTTGTGGTGGATGGCGAGATCATCAATGACACCACTGTGCAGGCGTTGGTGAAAATGTCCGTCGAACAGGCACGCGCCGGCGCGGATATCATTGGACCGTCGGATATGATGGACGGGCGCATTGGTGCGATCCGCGCAGGACTTGAGGCGGAAGGCCATCAGAATGTGATGATCCTGAGCTACGCTGCGAAATACGCCAGCGCCTTTTACGGCCCGTTCCGCGATGCGGTCGGTGCCTCCGGTGCGCTGACGGGCGACAAGAAGACCTATCAGATGGACCCCGCCAACAGTGATGAGGCATTGCGCCTTGTGGCCCGTGACCTGTCTGAGGGCGCTGATATGGTGATGGTGAAACCGGGCCTGCCCTATCTCGACATCTGCCGCCGCGTAAAAGACGCGTTCGGCGCGCCGACCTTCGCCTATCAGGTGTCAGGCGAATACAGCATGATCAAAGCCGCCGCAGCGGCGGGCATGATCGACGAAGAACGCGTGATGATGGAAAGCCTTATGGCGTTCAAGCGTGCCGGCTGCGACGGTATCCTGACATATTTTGCGCCAGCCGCGGCAAAACTGCTTCGCGGGTAAAGCTGTAGCTCAAAATGGCATAAAACTGTAGCCCCCAAACCAGTCTCTCAGGGCCGCAATTCCTTCCACGTCTTGGCGCGGAAGATAGATCAGGGTGAGACCATCCAGCGGAACTGTTGTCAGCATGACGCGCCCGTTTGTATCGGCCAAAAGCAAGGGGTTACCCTGTTCCGGACTTTGCTCACTTGCCATACGGTATATGATCGCCATCGCGTCCTGAATGGATATATCCAGCGTCTCTCCGGTCATGTTCTCAAATGCTTTGGCCGCGTCCGTCAGCAGAGTTTCCATTGATTTGTCGCGGTCCGTTGCCTTGAAATCCCACAACGGCACATAGGCTGTTGCAAACTGCACGTTTCCATCCTGCTCCATATAGTTGACCGTGATTTGCCGTTCCGGATCAGCACATCCTCGGACAGACGCGCTTTTGAACTCCGGATAGGCCGCTTCTGCAGCCTCGTACGTGTGCTGCAGCTGCGTGCGGTACGCATCATTGAGCGGGCGCTTTTCTTTGAAATTGGTCCATGCGTCAAGCAAGACAGTCTGCTGTTTTTTGTAGTTCTCGGTTACTTTGTTCTTATCAAATTTGAATCCGGGGGCCGCTTGCTGTTCCAAGCTGAGCAATTCCAGTTGAAACCCCCGCCTCCCGCAGCGATTGATGAAACGCACTTCCCTTCACTGGCGCAACATCCTGCGCGGGCAGCGCCATCAGATAAAATGCAATAATCGCAAAGTCTTTTATAATCCCGATCTCCTCAGACAAATACGGGCCCGCGTGCATTCCTAATGCCTATTTATGGCGTGCTTGGGGCGGAATGCGGGCCTCTTCCGGCCTGCTGGCTGTTGAATTACAGCCCTATTTTCCCGACGTGGCGGCGGAGGATACAGCATCTTTCCGCCCAATCGGTCAAAGGCGATGACATCCCGCAAAAATCCGCCTATAGTATGTTCAAGTCGGACAATACCGGCAATTCGAGCAGTGTAACGAGACAGGCAAATCACATGACCCATTCTATTCTTACGCGCCGCGCATTTGCGTTGGGCGCGGTTGCTGGCACCAGCACTTTGGCCGCTTGCGGGAACGGCATCGGCTCCGGCGGGGCCGGCACAATTGATGCGCGCGTCGACAGGACGCTCGAAGAAATGTACCGCACCTTCCCCAACACCCGCACCCTCGCGGATAAATCAAACGGCATGCTTGTGATGCCGCTGGTGACCGAGGCTGGCCTTGGTCTGGGCGGCGCTTACGGGCGCGGCGCTTTGCGGGTGAACAACATTTCCGTGGACTACTATTCGGTGACAAAGGCCACGGGCGGTTTGCAGATCGGTGCACAGCAATATGCGCACGTGTTGTTCTTTATGACAGATGATGCGTTGACGAGCTTCCGTCGTGCGCCAGGTTGGGCCGCAGGCGCCAACATCGAATATGTCATTTCTGATCGCGGCGACAGCGTAAGTGCAGACACAAATACTGTGCTGTCCCCTGTATTGGCTGTTGTTTTTGGCCGCGCGGGTCTTCGGATCGGTGCGACGCTTGAAGGCAGCAAGTATACGCGGATCATCCCCTAAACGATTTGTGGCACCACCTTAATGTGGTGCCACATATTCCTGTTTTTAAACGGGTTTTCTTCAGCCCATTTTTCTGAGGCGCTTGATCAGGCTTGAGGTGTCCCAGCGGCCACCGCCCAGTTTCTGCACATCCTTGTAGAATTGATCTACCAGTGCCGTGATCGGCAAACTCGCGCCCGTCTCATCTGCCGTGTCCAGACAAATTCCCAGATCTTTGCGCATCCAGTCGACGGCAAAGCCGTGATCAAACTCATCATCAAGCATTGTCTCATAGCGGTTGGCCATCTGCCAACTACCCGCAGCGCCCTGACTGATCACCTCTACCACAGCGCGCCCGTCCAATCCTGCTTTCTCGGCGAAATGCAAAGCCTCAGACAGCCCCTGAACCACGCCTGCGATGGCGATCTGGTTGCACATCTTGGTCATCTGGCCCGCACCGCTGTCTCCGATGCGGCGACAAATTTTGGAATAGACCTCCATCACCGGCAACGCTGCATTGAACGCGGCTTCGTCCCCACCGCACATGATCGAAAGCTGCGCATTCTCCGCGCCGGCCTGACCGCCGGAAATCGGCGCGTCAACAAAGCTGATCTTCGCGTCTGTGGCTGCGGCATAGAGTTCGCGTGTAACAGCAGCGGAAACGGTGGTGTGATCCACAAACACCGCCCCTGCCTGCATGCCCGCAAAGGCCCCATCATCGCCTAGACAGACAGACCGCAGGTCGTCGTCGTTGCCAACGCAAGACATCACGAAATCAGCCCCCTCGGCAGCTTCGCGCGGTGTCGCGGCGAAGGCACCGCCATAGGTTTTTGTCCAGTCTTCGGCCTTGGCCGTCGTACGGTTATACACCGTCACCTCATGACCTGCTTTCTGCAGGTGCCCCGCCATAGGAGCCCCCATCACGCCCAAACCTAAAAACGCCAGCTTCGCCATGTGCTTTTCCTTACTATGATGTTGCGCTATTGCTGCGCATATACCTATCACCGTGGACCGCAGGGTCAAACACGGCACGGGGCGGTTTCGGAGGGTTCTATGGCTTTGGTTTTTCGCTGGCTTATTCGGCTTGCAGCGGGGTTGCTGGTGTTAAGCGTGCTGGTAGTGACCGCTGTGTACTGGCTCGCCTCGCGGTCATTGCCTGACTACAACGCGGAAATAGAGGTGCCAAATCTTGAACGTACGGTCGAGATCGTGCGCGACAATGCCAACGTACCCCATATCTTTGCCCCCCAGGACGAAGATGTCTTCTTTGGTCTTGGGTTTGCCCATGCACAGGACCGTCTGTGGCAGATGACTACAATGCGCCGCACTGCGCAGGGTCGCCTGTCAGAGGTTTTTGGCGCAGCGACGCTTGATACAGACAAACTGTTGCGGCGTCTCGACATCTACGCACTCTCCGTTGCCTCGATGGAGGCGTTGGACGAACGGACCCAGAACGCCTTGCGCGCCTATGCGGACGGCGTGAATGCGCGGCTGGACCAAATCAACTCTGATGCGTTGGGACGCGGCGCACCGGAGATGTTCCTTTTCAACGCACCGATGGCACCATGGCGGCCGGCCGACAGCATCGCGATCGTCAAACTTATGGGTTTGCAGCTGTCCGGTCATCTGGACGCGGAAGTGATGCGGGCACGCGTGTCTTTGGCGCTGCCAGACGCCGCACGTTTGCGCGATATACTGCCAGACGCCCCCGGTACTGGCGTGGCTTCCCTGCCCCAATATGCGACCCTTTTTCCCGATGTGCCCCGCTTTGCCCAGACGCAGCCTTATAGCGCCCATCCGCTGTCGCCGTTCAAGCGGACCGCCTTTGCGGGGGCCTCAAACGCGTGGGCCGCTGCGCCATCGCGTTCCGCTTCGGGGGGCACTTTGCTTGCCAATGATCCCCACCTTGGTTTCACCGCCCCTGCCATCTGGTATCTCGCTCGTCTCGAGCTTGAGACAGGTGGCGTAATCGGCGCGACGATCCCCGGCATTCCCGTCGTTCTTAGTGGTCGCTCTGCGGATCTGGGGTGGGGGATAACATCCTCTTATCTGGATGATCAGGATGTCTACATAGAAGAGCTGAACCCGGCGAACCGCGAAGAATACCGAACGCCGGACGGGTTCAAGAAATTTGTCAAACGGGCTTCGATCATCACGGTCAAAGACCTTGATCCGGTGACCCTGACGCTGCGCTGGACGGATAACGGCCCTGTCCTGCCCGGAACGCACTACAACCTTGCGTCGGTCACGCCGCCGGGGCACGTCGCCTCTGTCAACTGGACGGTATTGAGCCCCAACGACACCACCATGCAAGCCGCGATGGAGCTGATGGGGGCCAAGACAGTTGCAGACGGGATCGCCGCTGCCAAAGGCTTTATCGCGCCCTCCCAGAACCTGACGCTGGTAGATCACGAAAACATTGCGATGAAGACTATTGGCGCTGCCCCCAAGCGTGATCCGAAACACCAGAGCAAAGGTCGGCTACCAAGCCCCGGTTGGATCGCGACAAACCGCTGGCAAGGGACCCTGCCTTTCAGCGCCAATCCCGGTTTTGTTGCGCCTGCGGGCGGGATTTTGGGCAATACGAATAACAAGATGGTCGATCGCCCTTTCCCTAACCATGTGTCTTATGAGTGGGGCGACACGCAGCGTGTGCAGCGCTGGCAGCGGTTGATGCAGGGCCGTCAGGTCCACACGCGCGACAGCTTCATCGAAGCCCAGCTTGATACTGTCAGCTTTACCGCGCGCTCCTTGTTGCCATTGATCGGTGCCGAGCTTTGGTTCACCGGAGAGGCTGCGCCAGAAGGCACATCCGAAGCGTTGCGCCAGCGTGCGCTAAGCCTGCTTGCCGGCTGGTCGGGTGAGATGAATGAACACATGCCAGAGCCGTTGATCTACGCGACGTGGCTGCGGGCGCTACAAGATCGCCTGATCCGCGACGAACTTGGCCCGCTCACAGCCGAATTTACCCACGTAGAGCCCCTGTTCATCGAGCGTGTCTTCCGCAACGTGGAAGGCGCAAATGCGTGGTGCGATGTGTTCCAGTCCGCGCCGGTAGAAACCTGCGCAGACATGGCGAGGCTTGCGTTGGATGACGCTCTTTTGCAAATATCTCAGGAATACGGCACGGCATTGGAATCCCTGCGATGGGGTGACGCCCATCAGGCGACCCATGACCATCCGGTTCTGGGTGAAGTTCCCTTGCTGCGGTATTTCGTCAACATCCGGCAAAGCACATCTGGCGGCGACCACACGCTGATGCGCGGTCGCACCAAAGGAACAGACCCCGATCCGTTTCTCAACGTTCATGGCGCGGGGTATCGCGGGGTTTACGATTTTGCTGATCCGGATAGTTCGGTGTTTGTGTCCTCGACCGGCCAGTCAGGACATTTCCTGTCCCGCCATTACGATGATCTGGCGCAGATGTGGCGGCGTGGCGAATATATCCCGATGTCACTGGACCAGGAGCTTGCTCGCGCAGCATCTGTCGGCGTGACCCTGCTGATCCCGCTTGCCCCATGAGCAACCGTGTCATCCTGTTCAACAAGCCCTATGGTGTGCTGTCGCAATTCACGGACAAAGGCACCGAAGGTTCGCCCCGGCCGACCCTCTCCGGCTTCATTGATGAGCCGGGGTTTTACCCTGCTGGCCGTCTGGACCGTGATAGCGAAGGCCTGATGGTTCTGACAGATCACGGCCCTTTGCAGGCGCGGATTTCAAATCCGAAATACAAGCTGGAAAAAACCTATCTGGTGCAAGTCGAAGGCACACCAGACGAAAAAGCGTTGGAGGCATTACGCCGCGGTGTGGCGCTGAAGGATGGGATGACCCGCCCTGCCCGCGTTGAAGTCACTACCCCACCAGATAATCTTTGGCAGCGTGACCCACCAGTGCGATTTCGAAAATCTGTTCCTGATGCGTGGCTACAGATCACAATATCAGAGGGTCGCAATCGTCAGGTGCGCCGGATGACCGCGCATGTCGGGATGCCGACCCTGCGCCTGATCCGTCTACAGGTCGGCAACTGGGAGCTGAACCAGCTGCGCCCCGGTGCGTGGCGCTTTGCCTCGGCTACAGGTGCTTGAGAACTAGCTGGTAAATAGCCGCGCAAGCGCCACACCGGCGGTTGCGGAAAATCCGGTAAGGAACGTGCCCCACGCCAAATCGGCCATGACCAACGTCGTGGTCCAATCCTTCAGTATGGCGTAGTTGGTGAATTCGTAGGTGCCATAGGCGGCCGCCCCGATCAACGCTGCTGACCCGAACACCCACAGCAGGGATTTGTCGGCGGACAACGCGGGCCAGGATACGAACCACATCACCACAAAAACCAGAAACGCATAGAACAGGAACGCGGGCACCACGCGGAAGTTCTCTAGCATCAGGGGGCCAATTGCACGCTCAAACAAAGGTTTGATGAGATAGCTTAGACCGACAAAGTCTACGGCTAGAAAGACAAGGAAGGTCACAACATAGGCAAGGGTATAGGACATCGGGGGTCTCCGCTGGAACACTTACTAAAGTGATATGTAGCGACTGAACCGGAATGCGAAGAAATTTTTACAGACGCTGGTATGCGGCTTCTACATCAGCGGACCATCGCACTGTCAGATCAAAGCCGTCTTCAGTCTGGGTTTCTGACATCACCACGTCTTGCGCAAAAAGCCACGCCCGCTTACGGCCTTCGGCAAAGGTCAGTGACAGCTCTGCTGTGCGCAGGGCGCCTTGCAACGCCTCCGCGACTGCGGTTTGCAAGGCATCAAGCCCCTCACCCGTGATCGCAGAGATAGCCAGCACGTTTTCGTCGCGTGCGGCACGCTCCCGCATGGCATCGGCTCTGTCATCGGGCAGCAGATCGAGCTTATTCCAAACCTCGAAGGTGCGCGTTTCTTGCGGCACCCCAAGAGATTTGAGAATTTCGCGCACGTCATGCGCCTGTTCCTCTGTCTCGGCATGCGAGACATCGCGGACATGCAGAATGATGTCGGCGGCCAACACTTCTTCTAGGGTCGCACGGAACGCGGCCACAAGTTCTGTGGGCAGATCGGAAATAAACCCAACTGTATCGCTTAGAATGATTTCCGGCCCGTCAAGCAGCTCAAGACTGCGCATCGTAGGGTCCAAAGTGGCAAAGAGCATATCTTTGACCAGAACGTCCGCACCGGTCAATCTGTTGAAAAGCGTCGATTTACCGGCGTTGGTGTAGCCCACCAAGGCAACAATCGGATACGGCACCTTTGCGCGGGCCGCGCGGTGCAGCGCACGGGTTTTAACAACCTTTTCAAGCTGCCGACGTAACCGGACAAGCTGTTCGTCAATTGCACGGCGGTCAGCCTCGATCTGTGTCTCACCAGGGCCACCCACAAAACCAAGGCCGCCGCGCTGCCGCTCAAGGTGGGTCCATGCGCGCACCAATCGGGTACGTTGATAGTTAAGGGCTGCCATCTCAACCTGAAGCACGCCTTCACGGGTGGCGGCACGGTCACTGAAGATTTCCAGAATCAGACCTGTCCGGTCGAGCAGTTTGACCTTCCACGCTTTTTCAAGATTTCGTTGCTGTACCGGACTGACAGGACCGTCAACCAATACAAGCTCGATCTCATTGTCGTGCAGAATTTCGCGCAGTTCGTTGATTTTGCCGGAGCCAAACAAATGGCCTGCATTCACCGTCCGCAGCGGCACGACGTCAGAGCCGATTACCTCAAGGTTCGGCAAAGCCTCCGCCAAAGCGACGGCTTCTTCTAACGCAGGAACGGCGTTGCGCCGGTCATTGTCATTTTTGATGTCAGGATGCAGGACCCATGCGCGTGTTTTTGCGGGGCCGTCTGTCTCGTCAATCTGGAATTGTTCTTTGCTCAAGAAGCGTCTTCGCCCTCATACAAGCTGATCGGCTGGCTTGGCATGATCGTAGAAATGGCATGTTTGTAGACCAGTTGCGATTGGCCATCGCGGCGCAGCAGAACGCAGAAGTTGTCAAACCATGTAATGACGCCCTGCAGTTTCACACCGTTGATCAGGAAGATTGTTACCGGTACTTTGGTCTTGCGTACGTGGTTCAGGAACGCATCCTGAAGGTTCTGTCTATCAGACGCCATAGTTTGATCTTTCATTTTTTCTTGTCTTTTGCCGCAATCGGCTAGTCCCGACGGACTATGAAGTGCCTGTTTAGAAGTTTCCACCCCCAAAAGTTGGCAACGGCATCGCGTCCTTTGACGCCGTGTCAGCTACGCCACAGATCAGGGGTAAGCAAAGCGATAATTGCCAATGTTTCAAGCCGTCCCAAAACCATCGCGCCGGCCAGTATCGCTTTTGCTGAATCACTCAGAGAAAGCAGCGCAATGGGCGCTTCTCCCCCTACTTCGGTCAGCGGACCGGTCGTTGACAACATCGCAATGGACAGCACCAGAGCATCATCAAACGACACTCCCTCAAGGGTCAGCGCCATGGTGACGCCTGCAAATGAAAGGGCGAAAAGCATGAAGAATATCCATGCAATAAAGGCCCCTCCGGACTGCAAACGCCGCCCCGCCACGCCAGCCCCCGAAACGGAATGCGGATGCACCAGGCGCTCCATCTCCCGCAGGGCGTTGCGATAAAGCGCATAAACGCGCAAAAGCTTCACGCCACCAGCGGTTGTGGCAACCCCGCCCCCGACCAAGGCCAGCCCCATCAATATCAGTCCCGGAGTCCCGAGCCCCGACCAGCTTTGCGTCTCGCTCCAGTAAGCCGAAACAAAGCCCGTTGTGGAAAGGAAAGAAACCACCGTAAACAGCGAACCCCAAAGCGCGCTAAATGCCGATCCAAATGTATTGGCACTGTCGAGATCAAAGGCGCCAACAAAATGACGCGCGAACAAGACCAACGGTACCAAAATTACAATGCCAAGGCCAATGCGGAATTCCGGATCGGTGCGCAGCCCGCCCTGAGTCGCCGTCATCGTGTCCGAAGTGAATGTCAGGCGCGACAGCGCAAAAAGCATGAACATTGACATGATGATCTCTGCTACCAGCCCGCCCGCAGGCGCGGAACCGGTGGCGGAGATGCCGGATGTTGCCATCACAGACATCGCATAGCAAAGTGCATTCAATCCACTTTGACCGGTGATTGCCAGCAACACCCAAAGGACCACCGTCAATCCGACATAAAGCGGTCCGAGCGTCTGTACAGCGCGACCGATCTTGGCGCGCGCACTGATCGGCGTGGTGTTATGCAAGCCGGTCTCACGGCGGCCTGGTTCAGCTTGCGCAGTCACTTCAAAACCGCCCAGATTACGCGGTGCAAGAATGGCCACTGCCGCAACCCACATCAACAGCCCGCCCATCCAGGCGACCTGCGCACGCCACAGATGCAAAGCGGGCCCAAGCCGTGTCGGATCGTCAAACAGCGTGGCCCCTGTCGTGGTAAAAGCGCTGAGCATCTCGAAGTAGGCATTATAGAAACGCGTGGTCGGCAATGCCTCCACAAAAGGAATGGCGAAAATGACAGGCAAAAATACAAAGGCCGAGAACAGTGAAAGCAGCGGCCCCAGCGCGCCGTGACGCGGTGCGCGGCCCGCATGGGCCACCCCGATGAGCAGGAATGTGGCCGTGCCAAGCAGAGCGGCATAAAAAAACGCCTGACTGGTTTCATGCCGATCCGCAACAAGCGCATAGGCCGCTGGCAAAAACATGGAAAAAACGCCGGCCCCGAACATCAGCAAAAACAGCGGTAGCTGTCTCAGATCCTTGCGTATGCTGCTTTTGCGTTTCACGCGATCTGCCTAGAAAAAGTCGATAGAGACCTGCATCAGCTGTTCGAGCTGTGCAACGTCCTTCGCCAAAACGAAAACAGCGATCACATCGCCCTCTTCAATGCGGGTATCGCCCATTGGACGGATGATTTTATCACCCTTACGGACGGCCCCCAAAAGCGCTCCTTCCGGGAAATCGATTTCGTGAATTTTCTTGCCAGCGATCGGAGAGGTCGAAAGCACTTCGGCTTCGATCACTTCGGCCTCTGCATCGCCAATGGAATAGACCGATCGCACACGGCCGTGGCGAATGTGGCGCAGGATGGAACTGACCGTCGTTGCGCGCGGGTTGATATAGGCGTCAATGCCGAGTGGCTGCATCAGTGGTACAAGCGTCGGATCGTTGATAAGGGCAATGACATAGGGGCATCCCTCGGCCTTGGCGCGCACACAGGCAAGCATATTCGTTTTGTCATCATCCGTGACGGCAAGCATCGCATCGGCGCGGTCTATGCCCGCTTCTGCCAGCAAGGCGGCGTCCAATCCGTCGCCGTTCAAGACAATCGTGCGCTCCAGCGCCTCAGCGGCGCGTTCGGCGCAACTCCGGTTTTTTTCGATCACTTTTGCGCGCACACGTTTTGCACGCCGTTCAAGTGTCAGGGCAACGGAGAGCCCCACGTTCCCCCCGCCGACAAGCACCACCCGTTCTTGCGAGGTGGATTTCTTGCCAAAAATTTCCATCGCACGGGAAATATCATCGCGATGCACAAACAAATAGGCATCGTCACCGGCAAAAAGCTGGTCTTTGGGTTCTGGTGCGAAAAGCGTCCCCTCGCGCCGGATACCGACCACTACAGCACGCAGAGTCGAAAAAAGATCAGTCAACTGGCGCAACGGCGTGTTAAGAACCGGACAGTCTTCGTCCAGGGTGATCCCCAAAAGTTGGGCTTCTCCGTCCATGAAAACTTCGGTGTCAAACGCCGCAGGTGCGGCAAGTCGCTGGAGGGCAGCAGCCGCTACTTCGCGTTCAGGGCTGATGACCACATCAATCGGCAGGTGGTCGCGGCGATACAGATCAGAGTAGATCGCATCAAGATATGACTGTGATCGCAGGCGTGCGATCTTGCGGTTGATGCCAAAAACCGAATGGGCGACCTGACAGGTCACCATATTGACCTCATCAGAATGGGTCGCAGCAATGATCATATCCGCATCACGTGCGCCCGCACGATCAAGCACATCCGGATAGCTTGCAAAGCCAGCAACGCCTTGTACGTCAAGTGTATCAGTTGCCCGACGAACCAGATCGGCGTTGCTGTCCACCACAGTGACATCGTTCCGCTCACCTGACAAATGACGGGCAATCTGCCAGCCGACCTGGCCTGCGCCGCAAATGATGACTTTCATGGTTTGGAGATCCCCTGCTGGGTCAGGCGGCACATAAGACGCCGCCGACACGCCTGTGCCTGAATGCGCCAACAAATGTCAGAACGTGCGCGCGTGGTCAATTCAATTGTCCGGTCTCAAGAATAAGGGTCTGCGCCCCGTCAATGAGGACGGAGCGTGCCAGGATGGTTGAGGGGCTCTGCCCCGTTCATCCCTATCGGGATGAACTCCCCGGGATATTTTCGGCCAAAAGAAATGGGCGACGAAGTGTGGGGATTATTCTTCGTCCACATGAGCCACGCGGGTGCCGGATTTGGCGGATGTGACGACGCCGAGGCTTTTGAGTTTCCGGTGCAGTGCTGACCGTTCCATGCCAACGAAATTGGCTGTGCGGCTGATGTTACCGCCAAAGCGGTTGATCTGGGTGAGCAGATATTCCCGTTCGAATGCTTCACGGGCCTCTCGCAGTGGCAGGGTTGCCATCGCGCCAGAAAGGACAACGCGGCCATCTTCTTCGCTATGGTCTTCTTCGCCCGGCAGTTCACGGGCATCAATCGGCGCAGTGCCTTCGCCGAGAATGAGAACGCGTTCGACCATATTTTTGAGCTGGCGAACGTTGCCGGGCCACAGCATTGTCTGCATCAAAGCCTGCGCATCATCGGTTATATCGCGCAGCGGCAGCCCTTGGGAGGCGTTAAATTCCCCGATGAAGTGGGCGGCAAGCAATGGGATATCCTCGCGCCGTTCAGCAAGTGACGGGACTATGATCGGCACAACATTCAGGCGGTGATAGAGTTCTTCGCGAAACTGACCCGCTTCAATTTCGGCTGACAAGTCTTTGTTCGTGCTGGAAATTACACGCAAGTCTACACGCACTTTATCGTTGCCACCAACACGGGTAAATTGCTGGTCTACCAGCACGCGCAGGATTTTGGATTGGGTCCCAAGGGGCATGTCGGCGACTTCATCAAAGTAGACCACACCGCCATGCGCCTGCTCTAACAGGCCCGGCTCAACACCGCGGTCCGCGGTTTCGCGGCCGAAAAGGACTTCTTCCATCCGCTCAGGCGCCACGCCGGCGCAGTTGACGGTGATAAACGGCGCAGAGGCACGGTTGGAGTTGGCGTGGATGTAGCGCGCGGCCACCTCTTTACCCGCGCCCGCAGGCCCTGACAGCATGACACGCCCGTTAGATTTGGTCACCTTATCAAGCTGCCCCACCAACGTGCGGAAAGAGCCGGAGTTGCCGATCATTTCGGAACCGTTGCTGTCTTTGCGCTTTAGGCTGATGTTTTCGCGGCGCAGGCGAGACGTCTCCATTGCGCGGCGGATCACCACCATCAACTGATCAATATTGAAGGGTTTTTCTATGAAATCATAGGCACCCTGTTTGATCGCGGCGACAGCGATTTCGACATTGCCATGGCCCGAGATAATTACCACAGGCACATCAGGATTGTCGCGCTTGACGGATTTGAGGATGTCGATCCCGTCCATCTTGCTGTCTTTGAGCCAGATATCGAGGATCATCAACGCGGGCGGCTCTGTGTTCACGGCTGCCATGGCATCATCGGAATTGCCGGCAAGCCGCGTGGCATAGCCTTCGTCTTCGAGAATATCCGAGATCAGCTCACGGATATCGCGCTCGTCATCTACAATAAGAATATCGCTCATATTTTATGCTCCTCAAAGCCGTCATTCAGGTCGAGCCCCAAAGGCAGAGTGATCTCAGCCATGGCGCCAAAGTGGTGTTGCCCCTCAAAGACGGGGGCATCCGAAAGGATCAGGCTTCCGCCATGCTCCTCGATAATTTTCTTGACGATCGGCAGGCCAAGGCCGGTGCCTTCACTGCGCGTTGTCACGTATGGTTCAAACAGGCGTGCGCGGTCTTCAGGTAGGCCAACGCCGTTGTCTGAAATTGTGATATGTGCCGATGTGCCATCACTATGCATACGCACGTGAACTTGCGGCTTCAGATCATCGGGCGCGCCTTTTTCCTTAAGCGTATCAATCGCTTCGCCTGCGTTCTTGATCAGGTTGGTCAAAGCCTGTGTGATCATGGTGCCGTCTATCATGGCAGGTAGCGGCGTCTTGGGGATATCTGAAACCAGCGTTATGTCCGGCCTACCGGTTTTTTGTAGCAATACGGCATCGCGCACCAGCTGGCTCAGATCCTGTGCCCGCCGCTCGGGCTCAGGCATGCGGGCGAACTTCGAAAATTCATCGACGATGCGCCGTAGATCGCCGGTCTGACGGATGATGACACCTGTCATCTGGTCCAGACTATCGCTGTCCGCCCCCAATTTCGGACCGAATTTCCGTTTGATCCGCTCAGCCGAAAGCTGAATCGGGGTCAGCGGGTTTTTGATCTCGTGGGCGATGCGCCGCGCCACGTCGCCCCATGCGGCCATGCGTTGCGCACTGACCAGATCGGTTACGTCATCGAACGCGACCACATAACCCTCTAGTCGCCCGTCATCTGTTCGCCGCGTTGACATGCGGACCAGCAGGTTCTCCATCCGGCCTTGGCGCGAAACCTTTATCTCTTGCTGGGTGGCTTCGGTTTGGGTGGTTGTCAGCGTCTCATAAAGCGGACCGAATTCCGGCACAGCCACGGTAAGCGCCAGGGATTGCTGGTCTTCTTCCCAATCCAGCAAACGCATGGCAGATCGATTCACAAAGGTCACGCGCCCCTCGGGGTCCAGCCCCACAACGCCAGAGGTGACCGAGCTAAGGACAGAATCAAACAGGCGGCGGCGGCGTTCAATCTGGCGGGTGTTGTCCAGCAGCGTGTTCCGCTGCCCCTTCAACTGCTTGGTCATCTGGTTGAAGTAACGACCCAACATCGCAATTTCATCATCGCCATCGTCTTCGCGCACCTGAACGTCCAGATCCCCTGCCCCGACCTGTTGGGCTGCCCCCGTCAAACGGCCGACAGGCCCCGACAAACGTTCGGCAAACCACAGCCCCAGCCATACAGCCGCCAGAATAATGATCACGGCAAAAGCTAGATAAAGCAGCCCGAACTCGAACAGCATTCGGCCACGTTCGCTTTCAAGTTGCTGATACAGGCGGATCGTCTCTTGCGTCTCGTCCAGCAGGCTCAGGATTTCGCCATCAACTTCACGGCTGACATAAAGAAACCTGTCTACAAAGGAATTCAATCGGACCAGCGCGCGGAATTCGTTGTTGGCCCAATCCTCGATCAAATGAACGTCCGAGCGGTCTGCAATGGCAATCTGCTCGGCTGTGGGGGCCTCGAAGTTGAACAGATATGACCGATCACCACGCGCACGAATTTCGGCTGTGGCATCAATCATATAAGCTTCGCGCAACCCGCGCTGGATTTGGCGTTGGCCTTCGCCCAGTAGCTCGCTATCGCTCAGCTCGATCCCCCCACGGCGGGCGCGGTCAATGCTACGCGCAAGGCTAAGGGCATCATCACGGAGGGCTTCGCGTTCTTCGTTGGCATAGGCTTCGGCTGCCAGCAGCGAATTACCGACCACAACCCGCACCCGTTCAGAGAACCAGCCCTCGATGCCGACGTTGATCGTCAGCACGGCGAAAACCGCCACGGAAACCGTGGGAATCAGAGCCATCAGGGCGAACACACCTGTCAGGCGTAGATGCAGACGCGATCCTGCGGACTTTGCCCGCCTGGCTGCAATCAGCCGCGCTACCTGTGACAGCACAAGCGCTGCAACCAGCAGAATATAAATAAGATCCAATAGCAGAATCAAACGCAGCACATCCGTGCTGCCCTTATCCAGCGGGCCAAGCGCCAGATACGTGGCCAATGCCAATACCGGCCCCAAGACGACCAATCCAAAGGTCATCAGCGTGCGCACACGCTTTAGCCGTCGCAAACGCGACAGCTGAACGAGCCATGAACTACGTGTTCGGGATGCCACGAAGGGATCCTCACCTGATGTGGTGCAATTGCACCGTACCGCCATATTATGTGGTCCTGACCAAGGATGTCCCTTGATGGCCACGGTTATGTGATACTTTTACATCATCTTTCGGCCACGTGTAACCTCTATTTCAAGGTCCGTGATTTTCTTTCGCAATGTATTCCGGTTGATACCCAACAATTCGGCGCATTTTGCCTGATTGCCGGATGTCGCTGCAAGCGCCACCTCAAGCAGTGGTGCCTCAACTTCCCTTAAAATACGCTGATACAGGCCGGGTGGCGGCAACATATTACCGTGCAGCTCGAAATATCGCCGGATGTGCCTTTCGACGCTCGCGCCGAGTTTTTCCCCGCTGGGCGCGACGTGAGACGGCTCTGGTCCGGGCTCGGCACCGGCGATTTGCTCTGCTTCGGCAGTCGAAATCTCTACCGCGCGGCTGGTAAGAGCCAGTTGACGCATCGCGTGCTCCAACTGGCGGACATTGCCGGGCCATGTGTAATTTGCAAATACTTTTGCCGCACCTTCGGACAAAGCATGGGGTGCGCCATTCCCTGCATCCGCTTTCTCGAGGAAATGCGCGGCAAGCAATGGGATGTCTTCGACACGATCGCGCAGCGCCGGAACGTGCAAAGTGGCACCGGACAAACGGTAATATAGATCACGGCGCAACGTGTCCTGCGATGAATCGTTGGACGGATTGTTCTGCATGGTCGCGATAAAGCGCGGCTGGTTGTCGCTTTCCGCGTCCATCATCCTTGCGATCCGGGCCTGCACTTCTTCCGAGATGTCGCCGATCTCATCAATGAGCAGTGTCCCGCCGCGGACCCGAGCCAGCACGCGCGCAGGTCCTTCAAGGTCACGCAGGTCGGCTTCTGTCACTGTAACAAATGGCATGGACCGGCGGTCCGAGAGATCGTGGATCGCCCGTGCAATCAGCGACTTGCCCGTGCCGCTTTCCCCCCAGATAAGGACAGGCAAATCGGTATTCATGACCCGTGCGATGACACGGTACAGCGATTGCATCACGGCGGTTTTACCCACCATAGGCAGATCGTCCTCGTCCTTTTCATGATCGATGACTGGCGCACGGCGCGGGGTCCCAGACCGCTCAAGCGCGCGGGCGGTCCGCTTCATCAAATCAGGCAGGTCGAATGGCTTCGGCAGGTAGTCATAGGCCTGTGCTTCGGCGGCCTTGATTGCGGTCATGATCGTATTCTGCGCCGAGATGACGATCACCGGCAGATCAGGGCGATCCTGCGCAATCTTCGGCAGCATCTCAAGCCCGTTGCCATCCGGCATGACCACATCGGAGATCACAACATCGCCCTTGCCTTCGGATACCCAACGCATCAGCGTTGTCAGGCTGGACGTTGCGTGAACCTTACAGCCCGCACGGGTCAGCGCCTGTGTCAGCACCGTGCGAATGGTGCGGTCGTCATCTGCTACCAGAACTGTGCCATCCATCTCTTAAGTCTCCTTTTCGGACGCTTTGTCCGCGGCATTCGATTTAGGGTCTTCGTGGGAGTCTGCCCGCGGCAGGGAAATCCGAAACACGGTTCGTCCGGGTGCAGAGGTCACCGAAATCCACCCGTCATGCTCGGATATGATCTTGCTCACCAACGCCAATCCCAGACCCGTGCCGTTTTCACGGCCCGATACAAAGGGATCAAAAATATCGCCTGCAATGTTTTCCGGCAGACCGGGGCCATCATCAATGATTTCGATCTGCAACGGCAATGCCATCCCACGCCCGTCTGCACGACGCAGCCGGAAAGAGTGTTCATAATAACTGTGCAGACGAATCGTGCCGCCGTCCCTGCCCGCAGCCTCTGACGCGTTTTTGACCAGATTAAGCACCACTTGCAGCAATTGATCCTTGTCCCCCCACGCCAGTGGCAGAGAAGGGTCATAGTCTTCGACGATCTTCATTTGCGCGCCGAAACCCAACAAGGCCGACCGGCGCGCGCGGTCCAGCACGTCATGCAGGTTGACCGGTCCCCGCTCTGGTTGGGTCAGGTTGCCGAATTGCTCCACCTGTTCGAGCAGCTTCACAATCCGGCGGCTTTCGGCAACGATCAGATCTGTGAGCTCCAGATCATCGCTCGATAAATTCATGCTCAGCAACTGGGCAGCACCGGTTATCCCCGCCAGCGGATTCTTGATCTCATGCGCCAGCATTTCAGCCATACCAATTGCGGATTTTGCCGAGGACTTTACCGAATGGTTTTGCGTCATCCGTCCAGCCAGTTCGCGCGGAGAGATCATCAGAATCATCACGCCATCGGCGCCGGACAACGGCGCGATTTGCAGCTGGGACTGAAGCGGTGCCCGCTGACCGCTCCCCACATCGACATCATTCACGAACAGCGTCGTTTCCGTATCACGTGCGCGACCGAAGGCTTCTTCCAGCGGCGAATCCACCGCAATCATGTCCCAGACCGGCGCCCCGATCACCGCCTTGGCGGAGGCATTGAAAAACCCCTCGGCTGCGGCGTTGATGTCAAGGATCAGATCGTCAGGGCCAACAAGAACGGCGGGCACAGGAAGAGAAGCCCACAAGGGGCGCTCGTCCGGGGTAATACCTATTTTCACACTGCCGCTCATGCCGCTGCATCCTGTTGGTCGGGATCAAGTGCATTCGGCAGGAGGATCATTGTTTCTTCAGGAGAGCGCGCAGTCAGCACCGCGCGGCGTGCGGCATCAGTGGCGCCAGCGTGATCCATGTACCAGCCTAGATGCTTTCGGGCCACGCGCAGGCCAAGCTTGGTTCCGTAGAACTGCAACATCGCATCATAGTGGCCCAGCGCCATCTCTAAAAAATCACGTCCTTGCGGCACAACGGGTGCCGGCGTGCCATAGATATCATGGGCAATCTGGGCCAACAGCCAAGGCCGACCCTGTATACCGCGCCCGATCATCACCCCTTGTGCGCCCGATTGCGCCAGCGCCTGACGGGATGTGCTGGTATCTGTGATGTCGCCATTTGCAACAACAGGGATATCAACCGCATCCACCACATCGCGAATAGCGGCCCAGTCAGCGCAGCCCTTGTAGAACTGGCAACGGGTCCGGCCATGAATGGTAATCATGGTAATGCCCGCCGCCTCTGCGCGGCTGGCGATATGCGGCGCATTGCGCATATCATCATCCCAGCCCAGACGGGTCTTGAGCGTGACAGGCACATCAACGGCCTCAACGACAGCCTCGATGAGGCGTAAGGCGTGGTCCGGTGTCTTCATCAAAGCAGAGCCGGAGGCACCTTGCGTCACCTTTTTGGCCGGACAGCCCATGTTTATATCGATGATCCGCGCACCCTGCCCTGCAATCATCCGCGCAGCCTCAGCCATCGGGCCTGCTTCGCGGCCGGCAATCTGAACGGAGGTCCCCTCAACGCCAAGTCCCAGCTCTGCCTTTTCGCGCGTTCCGGGGCGTGAGGTCAGCCATTCGCCCGACGCGATCATTTCCGATACAACCAGACCAGCACCAAACTGCGCCACCAGCGTGCGGGTGGGCAAGTCAGTTATACCAGCCATAGGGGCCAGAAAAACAGGTGGTGTGATATCCAGAGGGAATGTCATGAAAAGAGTGCTTAATCCTTGGGCGGCTGAACAGGAATTAGCCTAAAGCAATTGAATAGACAATGAATGGGCACTGAAAATGGGCTATTCTCTGCACCCCAGTGATTAAAAATTAGGCAGCAGTCCTGATGGCGAATGATGCTGTCGCATTGCGCACGGTCGCCGGATTTCCTAATACCTCTCCATAACTTGAAGAAAGTGATCCTATGCGCGTTTGTGCCCTGATTGTTGCTGCCGGCCGTGGCATGCGGGCTGGCGGGCCGCGCCCCAAGCAATGGCAAGTGCTTGGCGCTCAACGGGTGATCGACCACACGATAGCTGCGTTTGATCGACACGTTGATGTTGCCTCCGTCGCACTGGTTCTGCACCCAGATGATATGCATGAGGCATCAGCGTTTGAGGCGCGCGGCATCCCCGTAGCAATTGGTGGGGCCGAACGTAGCGATTCCGTGCGCGCGGGTCTTGCTGCCCTGCCGGATTGCGATGCGGTCCTTATCCATGATGCGGCACGTCCTTGCGTCAGCGGAGCGGTCATTAACGGGGTAATCGCGGCACTGGTGGATCATGAAGGCGCAGCACCGGGCCTACCCGTAACAGATGCTCTTTGGACAGCTGTGGATAATGAAGTGACGGGCACGCAGGACCGCAGCGGGCTGTTTGCAGCCCAAACACCCCAAGGTTTCCGGCGCGACGCCATCCTGTCAGCTTATGAACACTATGTCGGGGCGGCGGCCGATGATGTCGCTGTCGCACGTGCCGCAGGCTTGACGGTTGCCATTACGACGGGTGACCCTGATAACATCAAGATCACCGCTCCGGACGATTTCGCCCGTGCTGCGCGGATACTGGAGAATACAATGGACATACGCACCGGTAACGGCTTTGACGTGCACGCCTTCGGCCCCGGAGACCATGTGATGCTTTGCGGTGTGAAAATTCCGCATGATCAGGGGCTTGTGGGCCACTCTGACGCGGATGTGGGACTGCACACCATCACGGACGCGATCTATGGCGCGCTGGCAGCGGGCGATATCGGCACCCATTTCCCGCCCTCTGATCCGCAGTGGAAAGGCGCGCAGAGCCATATCTTTTTGCGCCATGCGGCCGAACTGGCCCGCAGTCAGGGCTTTTCGTTGACCCATGTCGATTGCACCTTGGTTTGCGAATTCCCGAAAGTTGGCCCCCACGCAGCCGCGATGCGCCCTGCCGTCGCTGAGATGTTGGGGATTGATGTCACGCGGGTGTCAATAAAGGCGACAACGTCAGAGCGGTTGGGCTTTACAGGTCGCGGCGAAGGTATTGCCTGTCTCGCCACAGCCACGTTGGTGAAATCATGATTGCGCGGATGATCGGGACCGTCTTGGGTGTGGGATATCTGCGCCCTGCGCCGGGGACATGGGGATCACTTGTCGCGTTGCCTTGGGCGTGGCTGGTGCACGTAATCGGTGGCTTTCCGCTATTGGCCATCGGGATCGTCGTGGCATTTCTCAAAGGGTGGTGGGCGACGGCAAAAATGACCGACGGATCAGAGGATCACGATCCGTCAGAGATTGTCATAGACGAACTCGTCGGCCAGTGGATTGCCCTTTTGCCACTGTCGATTGCCAGCTGGCGCATGGGGATTGATATCACAGTGATGTGGCCGGGCTGGATAGCTGCCTTTGCGTTTTTCAGACTGTTCGACATCTGGAAACCGTGGATCATTGGATGGGCAGACCGGCGCGGTGACGCATTGGGTGTGATGCTGGACGATGTCTTTGCCGGTATTTTTGCGGCGATCTGTGTAGTGCTGTTAGCGGGTGTTTATCATGCCTTCTGAACTTGCGGCACAAATCCTTGCCGCTGCGGATATCCAAGGCGTTAAAATCGCAACCGCCGAAAGCTGCACGGGCGGTATGGTCGCCGCAGCCCTGACCGATGTCGCGGGATCATCCACAGTCTTCGAACGTGGTTTTGTCACCTATTCCAACGCCGCAAAGGCAGAGATGCTTGGCGTCCGTCAGGACAGTTTGGACCAATTTGGGGCGGTGTCTGAAGAGGTCGCGTGCGAAATGGCTCTTGGCGCACTTGATCATTCGCAGGCACAGGTCGCAGTTTCCATCACCGGTATCGCAGGCCCCGGCGGGTCAGAGCATAAGCCTGAAGGGCGCGTATGCTTTGCCATTGCCAACGCAGGAAAGGTCAAACCGATGACCGTTGAATTCGGTGCATTGGGCCGCGAGAATGTTCGGCTTGCTGCGCGGGACCATGCCCTGAACCTGCTTTTGGAGCAGGTTTCAAAGTGATCTGTAATTAAGCATCCGCCCGCCAGAAGTGATTAAAGATCGGGCATATTCACAATTGCCCGTTTTATCACCGCTTGCGCCTGCATTTTAGCTTCTCCTTACAGGGCGCTTCGGCTTTGTCCCCTGCAAAGCAATTCTTTCAGGGGGACACTGACCAAATGAACGCCGCAGATACCGCATGGATTATGACTGCAACAGCCCTGGTGCTGTTGATGACACTACCGGGGCTTGCCCTGTTTTACGGCGGCCTGGTCCGCGCCCGAAATGTACTCAGTGTATTCATGCACTGCTATGCCATTGCCTGTTTGATGAGCGTGTTGTGGTTTCTCTTCGGATATTCGATCGCGTTTGGCGAAGGTGGCACAGGGCTCTGGGGCGGCTTGGGCAAGATCGGTCTGAACGGCGTCACCGCAGAGAGCCTGTCAGGCACCCTGCCCGAGGTTCTTTTCTTTGCTTTCCAGATGACTTTCGCAATCATCACACCTGCTTTGATCGTGGGTGCCTATGTTGAGCGGATCGGCTTTGGTTTTGTGATGCTGTTCTCGGGGCTTTGGATGCTGCTGTGCTATGCGCCTGTTGTGCATTGGGTTTGGGGCGGCGGCATGCTGGCCGATGGTGGCATCTTTGGCGAAACCGGTGTGCGTGATTTCGCGGGCGGTATTGTGGTGCATGAAACAGCCGGTCTGGCGGCGCTGATCCTTGCTGTTTTCCTCGGTGCGCGCAAAAACCAGCACACACCGCCCCACAGCCCCGGCTTGGTCATGATCGGCGCCGCAATGTTGTGGGTTGGCTGGTTCGGCTTCAACGGCGGATCACAGCTGGCGGCCGATGGCGGGGCTGCAATGGCGATCACTGTCACCCATATCTCTGCTGCAGCTGCCTCACTGAGCTGGGCCTTGTGGGAACGGATCAAATTCGGAAAAGCATCACTGGTTGGAATCGTCACTGGCACGATTGCGGGCCTTGCCTCCATCACGCCGGCCTCCGGCTTTGTGGGTCCCTGGGCGGCCCTGCTGATCGGGTCAATCGCAGGTATCCTGTGTCAGGAAGCAGTCGTTCTGATCCGTAACAAGGCCAAGATCGACGACACGCTTGATGTCATGGCGGTACACGGCATTGGCGGCATCTTTGGCACAATCATGATCGCGGCACTTGGTCAGGGCACTTGGCTGGCACAGCTTGGATCGCTTGCCATTGTCGGCATCTACACAACTGTTGTGACCGTTGGGCTGATCCTTGTCTGCCGCGCGATTACACCGCTGCGGGTCGATGCCGAGACAGAGGTGAACGGCCTTGATCTGGCTGTCCACGGTGAGCGTGCCTACGACATCACCAGCTGATCTCAAGTTTGCCTAAAAACGAAAGGGCGGTCCCACTGGGCCGCCCTTTCTGGTTTCCACCTGTTTCCGAGACATGCGGCCCAGAACGCTGCGCTCTTTTTAAACCGGAACGCCCTCAAAGCAGGCCGTGACGGCATCCAGATCCGATCCGATAACAGCTTGCCACAACGTTTCGCTGGCGGGCTCTCCGAGCAATGCATCGACCTTTGTGCGCAGTTTCACGCTACGCTCTTCCAACGTCATGGGAGCCATTAGATCGTGACGCAAGCGACGCACTTCGCCTGATACAAGTGTCAGTGTCACTTGGGACTGAGTCTCGGTCAGTGCGTCATCTTCAGACACTTCAATCCTGTCGCGCAGCGCGCAGATACCCGCGTCGCGTGCTGTTTCATCATTGAAATTCGCAATAGAGCCTGTGGCATGACCCAGCAATGTCATCGCGGCAGTGTGGGCGTAGCTGAATTTCACTTCGAGACCCGTCTTGGGCTGGGCGATGTTGCACACGCTCATCCAGCGCGGGTGGGTGCGTATCTTAATTCCGGCAATGCGCTCCGCCTCGACATTCGCGCCACTCAGGGCCTCAAGCATGGCGTGCAGCCCGTGACAGCATGCATGGAACTTGTGACTGATTGTGCTGATTTGCCACTCCTTGCGGGGCAGCTTGACGTCGACACCCTCACCGTGGTGCGTCTCTGTGAAACCCAGAGGGCCGGCAAGACCGTCCTGCGCCGCCGTCATCCCCGCCTGCGCCCACAGCGCGGCCTCAACACCAGTACGTGCTGCCAGCCCTGCATTAAGCGGTTTGGCCATCGTTCCGAATTGCGCCTTGATCCCCGACGCCATGCTGGAACATAGCCCCAGTGCATGACGTGTCTGTTGTTTATCGAGACCCAGCAGCCGCGCCGCCGCCAGTGTGGCCCCAAACGCACCTGCTGTGGCCGTCTGGTGATACCCTATCTGATAATGACTGCGGCCAAGCCAGATACCGGTCAGCACAGATGCCTCCACCCCGATTGTCGCAGCATCCACCGCATCGGTTAGCGAAATATCCAGCGTTTCTGCCAGCGCCATGACCGCAGGCAGCACCGCCACAGACGGGTGGCCGATGTGGGCGAAATGGGTGTCGTCGTAATCCAGCGCATGGCTGAGCGTGCCGTTCACAAGAGCCGCTGTCGCCGCGCCCGCTCCGTCTCCGCCAAAGATATGCGCGGGGCCTTCTTCCGTCATTTGCGCACGACGGAACCCCGCGAACTCCTGCTCGCGCGCTCCGGCGATTCCACAAGCGGCCCAGTCAAACAGCGACAGACGCATCATTGCGGCAGCCTCTTCGGCCACGTCTGCCCCCGCAAATTTGACAAGTAGTTCAGTAATACCCATGGCGTCCTCCCCTGACGGGATCAGCCATAAAGCGCTTCAGCGCGCTTCTCAAACGCTTTGACCACCCGTTGCATCGCTTCGTTGAAAACAACGCCGATAATCTTTTGCAAGATTGCATTGCGAAATTCGAAATCTACAAAGAATGACACCTCGCATCCCCCCTCTACGTCAGAGAAGGACCAGTTGGATTTCATATATTTGAAGGGGCCATCAAGGTATTCAGTGTCGATATGTTTACGCTCGGGCCACAAGACGACGCGGCTGGTAAACCGCTCGCGGAAAACCTTGAACGAAATTACCAGATCGGCGTCCATGACGCTGTGATCGCCCTTATCCTCTACCGATTTGATCCGCGCAGCGGCGGTCCAAGGCAGGAACTTGGGGTAATTCGCCACGTCGGCCACAAGATCATACATCTGCTGGGCACTGTAGGGCAGTATTCGGGTCTCGGCGTGGGTGGGCATTGATTTCCTGCGTCTGTTTGCGTAGCGCTCTATCAAAGCCCATGCGGCGACACAATCAAGAGGTGGTCATGCCAACGCGTCCTTATGTCATAGACGAGATGATCTCGGCCAAATCCATTGCTGCGCGGATCGAGGAGCTGTGCCGAGAAATCCAGGAAGAATTCGCCGACACTGACAAACTGGTTGTGGTTGGTCTCCTGCGCGGCTCCTTTGTCTTCATCGCCGATCTGGTCCGCGAACTGGATTTGCCGATCGAGGTCGATTTCCTCGAAGCATCAAGCTATGGGAACGGCATGGAAAGCACACGAGAAGTTCGCATTCTCAAGGACTTGCGTGGCGGGATTGAAGGACGCGATGTGCTGTTGGTCGAAGATATCGTCGACACGGGCCATACCCTATTTCATGTCACGGGCATGTTGCGGGCCCGCAAACCCGCAAAGCTGAAAACAGTCGCGCTACTGGATAAGCCCTCCCGCCGCGAGGTGGATCTGCGGGCCGATTACACCGGCTTCGAGATTCCGGACGAATTTGTCGTTGGATATGGCATCGACTTTGCCCAACGTAACCGAAACCTGCCCTTTATCGGCAAGGTCCGGTTTACTGATGAGACCTGATGCTTGATCCCCGCCAATTAATGCGCGCCAAACGTTGGGCGCAAAACCCCCCTTCGCTAAAGCGCGTGAAACTCGTTTTTGCTGCTGTGGCGCTGGCGCTGATCATTGTGGGTTTGGAGCATTTCGGCCTTTGGCCGGACTGGGCCAAGGCGGAACGCATACCCCGACGGTTCTGACCTGTTGGTTGACGATGCCAAAGCCAACGGTGAACAGAACCGATCCTGTTCACCGTGACCCTAATATTCAGGCGATGCCCAGCTTTTTGTTGCGTGCCGCGCGCAGGCGCGCAAAATCGTCACCGGCGTGATAGCTGGACCGTGTCAGCGGTGTCGCGGAGACCATCAGGAAACCCTTGCCGTAGGCTGCTTTTTCATAGGCTGCGAATTCATCAGGGTGCACAAAGCGATCAACGCGGTGGTGCTTGGGTGTTGGTTGCAAGTACTGGCCGATTGTCAGGAAATCGATGTCGGCAGCACGCATGTCCTCCATCACCTGCATGACAGCCTGACGGTCTTCCCCCAAACCAACCATGATCCCCGATTTGGTGAACATGGACGGGTCCAATTCCTTAACCCGTTGTAGCAGGCGCAGCGAATGGAAATAGCGCGCGCCGGGGCGTACTTCGGGATAAAGTCCGGGTACGGTTTCAAGATTATGATTGAACACGTCAGGGCGCGCTTCCACAACTTTTTCAAGGGCTTCTGGGCCGCATTTGATAAAGTCGGGTGTCAGGATTTCGATTGTCGTATTCGGCGCACGGTGGCGGACGGCACGAATGGTCTGGGCAAAATGCTCAGCCCCGCCATCTTCGACATCATCACGGTCAACAGACGTGATGACCACGTGGTTCAACCCCAGTTTTGCAACCGCATCAGCCACACGACCCGGCTCGAACGCATCCAGTGCCTCTGGCGGTTTACCGGTGGCAATGTTGCAGAAGGTACAGGCGCGCGTACAGACTTCGCCCATGATCATCATTGTCGCATGGCCCTGAGACCAACATTCACCGACATTGGGACAGCCCGCTTCTTCGCAGACTGTCACAAGCTTATTCTCCCGCATGATACGGGCGGTATCCTGATAGCCTTTGCCGCCGGGCGCGCGCACGCGAATCCAGTCGGGCTTTTTGGGCTGGGGATTGTCTGGGCGGCGTGCCTTTTCAGGGTGACGCACTTCGGGAATCTTCAGATCACGCATAGAAACCTCGTGTGATGGCTAGGTGTTATCTAGCACATCGCAAGTAAAACAAAACCCTGTCCAGACGCATTGCCGATATGCGAGCCAAGAAAAGGCAGATGCCAACGTATTGTCGGCGGCTGCCTTTTTGACTCCGTCTACCCGATCAGCGGTGCGCCGCCGCCCGCGGTTTCGGCGTAGTGTTGTTTCAGACGCATCAGGGCAATGCGCAGCACAATCTTGCCTGAACGCGCAGACCATCCTAAAACTTTCTCTGCGGTTTCAAGCCCTTCAAGGAAACAACAGCAGCGCAGCGTTATATCTGACAGGCCCGGCCCCAGATCCCTAAGCGCTGCAATCACCCGGGCATGGGCCTGTTGGCTGCCCCGCCCGCCCCGCTTCGGCGCTGGCGGAGGATCACTACGCAAGGACGTCAGAAACCCCTCCCAATTGCGGGTCAGCTCTGCCCCCATTTGCGCCAGTTCGAAATCTTCGCGCAGGCGTTCACCTGCGTGGACCAGGTCAGAGCTCAGAAACCGCGTTCCTTCACGGTCCCGACGACGCGCCAGCGCCGACAGTGGACTTTCCGCCAAACCATAACGCATACGCTGCGGAGACTTGCCAGAAGTATCCGCGTCGATGTTTGCTGCTGTGCCCGCCGCTTGCGCACTTTCGTCGCGGGCCATCAGATCTGCCAACGCACTGCGCCCCGATGCCGTTATGTGATAGCGGGTGATCCGGCCATTATTATTTGTGGAAATCCAGCCTTTCAGCGCCATCGCTTCCGCGATCGTGCGGTCCACAACGCCAGTACGTGTATTTTCGCCGCTTTCGCCGTCTCTGACGATGACAGCTTTTTCCATATCAGCCGCAACCGCCAGAACGGCCCCGGTTTCACACAGCCGACGCAGCACCCGTAATCCATGCGCACAAAGCTCGGCGACATCCGGCAAGCCAGAACCGGGGTTCTCGGTCGTTTCGACCATGCGCAAATCCCGGTGTGGTCGCGCAGGCGTAGGCGGCTTTGCCTCTGCGGTTCCGCCGAGCGTTTTCAGCACGCCGTCCACCAACGGATCGTCACGTAACGTCTCTACCCGTCTGATCTGACGCAGGATTGTTGAAGCATGACACCCCTGTTGGCGCGCCAACGCACGGATAGGTACGCCCATCTCTGTATGATCGATATAGTTTTGTACAGAACGCGGAACCCAACCGGGTACCTTGCCCCCAACGAGCTTTGCCTGATGTTCGATTTGTTCAATTTCCAATACCATGTGCCCCATGTCTGAGTGTCCCCTCTCAGCGTTATTAACAACAGGTAAATACAACCTATGGATGATTTGGTTACCTATTGGTTAAAAAAGCCTGTGTGAAACAGCATTGTTTACAAATCATAAACAATCATAAAGTGAGCGAACGCTGTTACGATCCTGACCGCAACACCCGCATAGGTAGTGGATACTGTCCCCAGCTGAGCCGGAATATTCCATGCTCATTCACCTGAGGAGACAGAAACAATGAAAGATATCCACAACCTGCTCGCGTCCCTTCACCGGCCACGTCTGCTGATGCGTGCAGCGCGTATCGGTGCCCAGCAATATCGCCGCGAAGGGCACCTGCCGCGTCTGTTGGGATACGGTATACTGCCCCGTCACGGGGACGCATTGATGCGGCTGGTCGGCATCGAGGCAGAGCTTGAGACACAGCGCATTGTTCAGGACACCGGTTACAGCCTCACACGTCATGTGGATGTTCTGATCGCCATCGTCGGAGAGGCGCAAGATCTGCGGGCCGTCCAAGCAGGCCCGCAGATGGTTTGATCACATAAAGCTGTCAGGCTCGGCCGCTTTGCGGTCGGCCACAAAGGCGTCCAATGCCTCTGCAATAGCCGGATCAAGGGCTGGCTGCTGATAGTCGTTCAGCATCTTTTCGACACGAAGGCTCGCGAGCGCCTGCGTGTCGCGGCCGCCCTCGTCTTCCCATGTCTCGAAGGGTTTGTAATCAAGCAGATCGGACTTCCAGAACGCTTTCTTGAAGTTCGATTGTGTGTGCTCACACCCAAGATAGTGACCACCCGGACCTACTTCGCGGATCGCGTCCATAGCTTGGGCGTTCTCGTCCATTGAGATTCCCTGCGCCAGATGATGCAGCGTTCCCAGTTGATCGGCGTCCATCACGAATTTCTCAAAGGAGGACACCAGTCCGCCTTCAAGCCAGCCGCAGGCATGCAACATAAAGTTCACACCTGCCAACAAGCCCATGTTCAGGCTGTTTGACGTCTCATAGGCTGCCTGCGCATCCGGCAGCTTCGAGCCGCAGAAAGATCCTGCGGATCGGTACGGCAGATTCAGACGGCGTGCCAGCTGACCCGCGCCATAGGTGATATGTGCCGCTTCGGGGGTACCGAATGTTGGCGCGCCTGAGTTCATGTCGATCGAGGTAACAAACGCCCCCATGATCACCGGCGCACCCGGTTTGATCAACTGGCTATAGGCCAGCCCAGCCAGACTCTCGGCCAGAACCTGCGTCAGCGTGCCTGCAACAGACACAGGTGCCATAGCGCCGCCAACAATAAACGGAGAGATAATGCAAGCCTGATTGTTCTGCGCATAAACTTCAAGCGCGCCCATCATAACGTCATCAAACGTCATAGGAGAGTTGATGTTGATCAGCGACGTCATGACTGTGTTCTGTTGAACAAAATCCTTACCAAACAAAACGCCGCACATGTCGACAGAATCCTGCGCGCGGCTTGGCTCTGTGACCGATCCCATAAACGGCTTATCGCTCAACGTCATGTGGGCGTGCAGCATATCAAGGTGGCGCTTGTTAACGGGCACATCGGTAGGCTCGCATACAGTGCCGCCAGAATGGTGCAGCCATTTGGACATATATCCAAGCTTCACGAATTTGCGAAAGTCATCCATCGTCGCATAGCGGCGCCCGCCTACGGCATCGCGGACGAATGGAGGGCCGTAGACCGGGGCGAGAACAAGGTTCTTGCCGCCCACGACGACATTGCGCTCGGGGTTCCGGGCGTGCTGTGTGTAGGAGGATGGCGCCGTCTTGATCAGCTCGCGTGCCAGACCGCGCGGAATCCGGACGCGGTCTCCTTGCACGTCGGCACCGGCATTGCGCCAGCGATCCAATGCGCGCGGGTTGTCTGGAAAGTTCACGCCGATCTCTTCGAGAATCGTTTCCGCGTTGCGCTCGATGATTTCCAGCGCTTCCTCGTTCAGGATTTCGAAGTTGGGGATGTTGCGCTCAATATATTTTGCGGTCTCGAATGAAACGGCCGAGCGTTCTGCGCGTCGCGCTGCCCCTCCACCGCCACGCGTGCGCCGTGCTGCTTCTGCCATGTTTAGTCCCCATATCTGAATGTTGGCCTCGGAATACTCCCAATCTTCGCCAATTCCAAAGCAGATTGCGGCGGTGTTGGTAGAAAAGCGACATATAGCCCCTCAGAAATGCCAAATATCCGTGCCGACAGACGTGCCGCGGGATATGTGGGGCGCAATGCGGTTCAAATCACCTTGCCAGCATCCGCCTGCGCGCCTAATCAGGGCGCATGACACAACATTCCCACGACCGCCTCCTTATCATAGACTTCGGCAGCCAGGTGACCCAGCTGATTGCCCGCCGCTTGCGCGAACTGAACGTCTATTGCGAAATCCACCCGTTCAATACGGTTGATGATGCCTTCCTGGAGGCCTTTGCGCCAAAGGCCATTATCCTGTCTGGCGGTCCGGCCTCGGTGATAGATGAAAACTCACCCCGCCCACCTTCGACCGTGTTCGAAATGGACGTGCCAATTCTGGGTATTTGTTACGGCCAGCAGGTCATGATGGAGATGCTTGGTGGCAAGGTCGAAACAGGCCACGGCACCAAAGAATTCGGCCGCGCATATGTCAAGCCTACGGATGCCAGCACGGAGCTTCTTGAAGGGTGGTTCCTGACCGATCGCGAACAAGTCTGGATGAGCCATGGCGATCACGTCAGCCGCATCGCGCCGGGCTTTGAGGTATTCGGAACCTCGCCCAACGCACCGTTTGCGATCACCGCTGACACCAGCCGCAAATTCTATGCTGTTCAGTTCCACCCAGAAGTCCACCACACGCCCAACGGCCTGAAATTCTATGAGAATTTTGTGCGCATCGCAGGGTTCACCGGTGACTGGACAATGGGTGCCTACCGCGAAGAAGCTATCGCCAAGCTGCGCGAACAAATTGGCGACAGCCATGTGATTTGCGGCCTTTCCGGCGGCGTTGATTCGTCTGTGGCCGCGGCCTTGATCCACGAAGCTGTCGGCGACCAGCTGACGTGTGTTTTTGTCGACCATGGCCTGCTGCGCAAGAACGAGGCCGAAGAAGTCGTGACCATGTTCCGCGACAACATGAACCTCAAAGTCATCTACGCCGATGAACGCGAACTGTTCTTGGGAGAGCTTGAGGGCCAGTCCGACCCTGAAACCAAGCGCAAGATTATCGGTCGTCTGTTTATTGATGTCTTCCAGAAATACGCCAATGAAATTGATGGCGCAAAGTTTCTGGCACAGGGCACACTCTATCCAGACGTAATCGAATCGGTTTCGTTTTCTGGCGGGCCTTCTGTCACGATCAAAAGCCACCACAATGTTGGCGGCTTGCCCGAAAAGATGGGGTTGAAGCTGGTCGAGCCGCTGCGCGAACTTTTCAAGGATGAAGTCCGTGTCCTGGGCCGAGAGCTGGGCCTCCCCGTCAGCTTTATCGGGCGCCATCCCTTCCCTGGTCCTGGCCTTGCGATCCGCTGCCCCGGTGAAATCACCCGCGAAAAGCTGGATATCCTGCGCGAAGCCGACGCCGTTTATATCGACCAGATTCGCAAGCACGGGCTTTATGATGACATCTGGCAGGCTTTTTGCGCCATTCTGCCCGTCCGTACGGTCGGTGTTATGGGTGACGGTCGTACCTATGATTTTGCCTGCGCGCTTCGTGCCGTTACTTCCGTAGATGGCATGACAGCGGACTACTATCCCTTCAGCCATGAATTCCTTGGTGAAACGGCAACCCGTATCATCAACGAAGTACCCGGTATCAACCGTGTCACATATGACATCACATCAAAGCCTCCAGGCACCATTGAATGGGAATGAGTGGCGAAGTCACTTTGACTGGAACGCTTACCTGCACCTGCGAAGAAGAAGCAGTGCAGGTACGGGCGTCTTTGCCTGAACATATTGCCCTGACCCGTGCCGAAGCGGGCTGCATTTCTTTCGATGTCTTGTCGACTGATGATCCGATGGTTTGGTCCGTGTCAGAGCGGTTTGTCGATGCAGCCGCTTTCGAGGAGCATCAGGCCCGCACGGCAGGTTCAGACTGGGCCGCCCGAACAAAGGGCATTGCCCGCGCCTATAAGATCGAGGGTATGTAGGTGAACGTGGTGCTCAAAGCTGCGCTTTGGATGACGGGTGCCATCGGCTCTTTCTCCTTTATGGCGGTGGCGGGCCGTGAACTTTCCAGCGACTACGATACCTTCGAAATCATGCTCTACCGGAGCCTTGTTGGCACGATTATTGTTCTGGCGCTGACTGCTTGGGGCAACCGCTGGCACGAAATCCGCTTTGACCATTACAAACAGCATTTTCTGCGCAACCTGTTTCACTTTACCGGCCAGAACCTGTGGTTCTACGCGGTCGCGGTTGTCCCGTTGGCGCAGGTTTTTGCGTTGGAGTTCACTTCCCCGCTTTGGGTGGTCATCCTTGCGCCGTTGATTCTTGGTGAAAAGCTGACGCGCATCCGCAGCATTTCGGCAGTGTTGGGCTTTATCGGCATTCTCATTGTGACGCGGCCCAATCCCGATACGTTCCAGTTTGCCCTGTTTTATGCAGCCGCAGCGGCGGTGTTCTTCGCTTTAACCATTCTGCTGACAAAACGTCTAACGCGAAGCAATTCGATCACCTCGATCCTGTTTTTCCTCACAACGATCCAGTTGCTCTTTGGCCTGATCACAGCAGGGTTTGACGGGGATATCGCGCTACCGACCGCACAAACCCTACCCTATCTGTTTCTCGTCGGATGTGCGGGCCTGTTGGCGCACTTTTGCCTGACCACGGCCCTTTCGATTGCGCCGGCCACGGTTGTCGTGCCCATCGATTTTGCGCGCCTGCCAGTGATCGCGATCGTTGCAATGATCCTTTATTCAGAGCCACTGGAGCTGTGGGTATTTGTAGGGGCCGGTTTGATCTTCGCCGCCAATTACCTCAACATCTGGAACGAGACCCGCAAGACCTCTTGAGCTATTGCGCATCATCCGGATCGTCACGTTGCGCCCGATGGGCTAGGTCATAGCGATGAATGAACGCACAATATCTACACAAAGCTGGGGGCTTCTGACCCTCCTTGCCCTGATTTGGGGCGCTTCTTTCCTGTCGATCCGCATCGCCTTGGACGAAGTCCCGCCGTTAACGGCCGTGGCACACCGCGTGGGCTGGGCGACGCTTGTCCTATGGGTCTACGTGCTGGTCCGAAAACTGCCCTTGCCACGCGGGCCCCACATCTGGATCGGATTTTTGGGCATGGGGTTGTTGAACAACGTCATACCCTTCAGCCTTATGGCATGGGGGCAGCTATATATCCCCTCTGGCCTCACCTCGATCTTCAATGCCACGACTGCCGTGTTCGGCGTGCTGGTCGCTGCGATATTCCTGAGTGATGAACGGCTCTCACCCCGTAAAGCCGTGGGGATTGCTGTTGGCTTTGCCGGTGTGACCACAGCCATCGGCCTGCAAAACCTGCGAGATTTTGATATCACGTCTCTGGCACAGCTGGCGGTACTTGCGGGTACACTATCCTATGCCCTTGCAGGCGTTTGGGCGCGCAAGCGCTTGTCCGGGCTGGAGCCACAGGTGGCCGCCGCCGGCATGCTCACGGCGTCAGCCCTCATGATGATTCCACTCGCATGGATTGTGGACGGTCCAATCCGGTTGGACCTTCAACCGCGCACCATAGCTGCCATCGCCTATTATGCGATCTGCGCTACGGCATTGGCCTATCTGTTATATTATAAGGTCCTGTCTCTCGCTGGAAGCGGCAACCTGATGCTGGTCACATTGTTGGTTGCGCCCGTCGCGATCCTTCTTGGTGCGCTGGTTCTGGGCGAAACCTTATCCCCCAATGCCTATAAGGGCTTTGCTTTGCTGGCGCTTGGTCTGGTGATCATCGACGGTCGCCTGATTGACCGGCTGCACCGCGCACGCTAGGGAAAGGGCAATACCAGCCCGGAGGCACCCATGCTCTATCCCGATGCAAAAAGCTGGCGCACAGCTGCGCATAAATCCGTCCTGTTTTTCGGCATGTCCGGCTTGGGCAAAACCCACGTTTCCAAGACACTGGTACAACAAGGTGGCTGGTTCCATTATTCAATTGATTACCGTATCGGCACCTCCGGTATGCACCGGCACATCAAGGATAATCTGATTGCGCACGCCATGCGAGAGCCGTTTCTGGCGGAAATGCTGCGTGCGGATGCTATGTATCTGGAACCCAATATACATGACCATGACCTGAGCGCTGTGTCGGCTTATTTGGGCAAGCCGGGTAATCCGGCAAAAGGCGGATTGCCAATGGCCGAATATACCACACGCCAAAGCCAGTTTCGCGAGGCGGAAATCGCGGCACTGATGGACACCGAGGCCTTCATGGCCCGCGCGCAGAACCTATATGGCTACCCAAACTTTATCTGCGACACCGGAGGCTCTATCTGCGAATGGATTGATCCGGAAAATGACGCAGACCCACTTTTGGACAAGCTTTCGGAAATATGTCTGCTCATCTGGATCAAGGGCGATGACGCCCATTCCCAAGAACTGATCCGGCGGTTTGACCGTGCGCCGAAACCTATGGCGTATCATCCTGACTTCCTTGCGCGGGTTTGGGACGAATATCTAAGCAAAAACAATATTAAAGAAGAAGATGTTGATCCGGACGCCTTCATTCGATGGACCTACGCGCAGGCTCTGGCGCACCGCCAGCCGCGCTATGAAGCGATGGCGCGTCACGGCATCACCGTCACGGCCGAGGAAATGCACGCGGTCACAAATTCTGATGACTTTGATGCGCTGATCGCCTCCAAGCTTTAGACACGATCCCGTGCGGCCCCTTGAGACTGTGGGCCTCCGGCTCTACTTGTAATGCCCGACTGATAAAAAGTACTGACACATGCCCATCAAAATTCCTGCTGCCCTGCCCGCCTACGAAGTTTTGACCCGTGAGGGCGTAAGTGTCATGGACGAAGATCAAGCTGCACTGCAGGACATTCGGCCTCTGCGCATCGCGTTGTTGAACCTGATGCCCAAGAAAATCCAGACAGAGAACCAGTTTGCGCGACTGATCGGTGCGACGCCGCTCCAGATTGAGCTGTCGCTGCTGCGCATGACCGATCACCAGACGCGCAACACAGCCGCCGAACATATGGAGAGCTTTTATCGCCCTGTCTCCGAAGTCTGGGATGAAAAGTTCGACGGCCTGATCATCACAGGCGCCCCGATCGAGCATCTAGAATTTCAGGACGTGGATTACTACTCAGAGCTTGAGCGCGTAATGGATTGGACCCAGACCAATGTTCAGTCCACCTTCGGCGTCTGCTGGGGTGCGATGGCGATGATCAATCACTTTCACGGCGTGAAAAAACACATCCTTGATGCAAAAGCGTTTGGCTGCTTTCGGCACCAGAACCTTGCGCCGGCCTCGCCCTATCTCAACGGGTTTTCCGACGATTGTGTGATCCCTGTCTCACGCTGGACCGAGATCCGCCAGAACGAGGTGGACAGCCACCCATCGTTGAAGACGCTTTTGGGCAGTGACGAAGTTGGCCCCGCATTGGTGGAAGACCCCGAACACCGCGCTATCTACATCTTCAATCACTTTGAATACGACCGTGACACACTAAAGCAAGAGTACGACCGCGATATCGAAGCAGGCACGCCCATCAATGTGCCCGTCAATTACTACACCAACGATGACCCCAGTTTGCCCCCGGTCAACCGCTGGCGCAGCCATGCGCATTTGCTTTTCGGCAACTGGATACAGGAAATCTATCAGTCAACGCCCTATGATATTGAAAAAATCGGCCTTTAAAATGTTGCTGTTCGTGTCAGTCGCTGTGACCTTGGTGGTCGCCGTACAATGGCGTGCCAGCGCACGCGAGGCGTCAGCGACCAAAAACTATCCCCCCCAAGGTCGGGTGGTTGATGTCGATGGCACTCCCGTTCACGTCTTGATCGAGGGCAGCGGTCCGGACCTGATATTGATCCACGGTGCCAGCGGCAATGTCCGCGACTGGACTTTTGATTTCGCTGACCGTGTGTCTGACCGCTACCGCGTGATTATGCTAGATCGTCCGGGTCTTGGCTGGACAGGTCGGCTGCCTGGCAAGGGCGGTGCATGGAATACAGCGAATGAAACCCCGATGGAGCAAGCAGCCCTGTTGCAAAAGGCCGCTGACATTGTGGGCGTGGACCGCCCCATCGTGGTCGGCCATTCCTTTGGGGGTGCGGTCGCGATGGCTTGGGCATTGAACAGGCCCAATGAAACTGCCGCTGTTGTCATGCTTGGGGCTGTTTCCAACCCTTGGCCGGGAGAGCTCGGTTGGACATATACCGTTGTCGGGACTGCGTTAGGTGGCGGGCTGTTGGTCCCCTTCATTTCCGCCTTCCTTCCACAAAGCTATGTGGACAGCAGCGTCGAGAGCATCTTCACACCCCAGCAAGCGCCGCCAGACTATGCCCACCACGTTGGTGCCGGTTTGGTTCTGCGCCGCGAAAGCCTGCGCGCCAATGCGCAGCAGGTCAATTATCTACGCCCTCATATCGTGAAAATGTCTCAACGGTATAATAGCTTGGACATGCCGATGGAGATCGTGCACGGCGACGCCGATACGATCGTCCCCCTGTCAGTCCACTCCGAACCTTTGTCCAAACAGGTGGCAGGTGCGCGGCTTACAGTACTGTCCGGTGTGGGCCATATGCCACATCATGCCGCCCCGGACGAAGTGGAGGCCGCAATTGACCGCGCCGCATCCCGTGCGGGTTTGCGTTAATCCCGTTAACATCGCATATTGAAAGAAATTTCACACAGGAGGCCCGTGATGGAGCTGCCCTTTGATGGTGCGATCAGCGCCTACTACGAAAACGATGCCCCAAAAGATATTCGTGAGGCCGTGAAAAAGGCCGAAAAGGATGACATTCTGACCGAAAGCTATCCGCACGACAGCAGGATGGGCAGAAAATCCTATGACCGCCAAATGGACGCCCTTCAAATTGAACTGGTGAAATTGCAATCTTGGGTCCGCGACAGCGGAACGCGGATCGCGATCTTGTTCGAAGGGCGTGACGCTGCAGGAAAAGGCGGCACCATCGGGCGCTTCCGTATGAATCTCAACCCGCGTGATGCGCATGTGATCGCCCTTGCAAAGCCTACCGATGAAGAACGCAGCCAATGGTATTTCCAGCGGTATATCAAACACCTCCCCTCGGCCGGTGAAATCGCGTTCTTTGACCGCTCATGGTACAATCGGGGCGTTGTCGAGCCTGTCTTTGGCTTTTGCACGCCGGATGAAAACACGCAGTTTTTCCAACAGGTTCAACCGTTCGAGCAGATGTTGGTCGAAGACGGTGTTCACCTGTTCAAGTTCTGGCTGAACGTAGGTCGTGCCGAACAATTGCGCCGGATGCTCGCGCGCGAGAGTGATCCGCTTAAGCAATGGAAGCTGTCGGGCATTGATGTCAAAGGCTTGAGCCTTTGGAATGAATACACCGCTGCCATTCAGGACACGCTGGCGCGCAGTCACACACTTCTTGCTCCATGGACGGTTGTGCGGTCTGACGACAAACGCCGTGCACGCCTGAACGCCATTCGGACCGTTTTGCACCAGTTCGATTACACGCGTAAGGACGTAGACGCGATCGGGCCGATCGACAGCACCGTTTGCGGTGGGCCAGAGATTTGGGATGTCTAAGCGTGGCTATCATCACGGCAATCTAAGGCAGGCCTTGGTTGATGCTGCGCTAAAGCTGATTGAGCTGCGCGGCCCGACCGGCTTTACCCTGTCAGAGGCCGCAAAACAGGCGGGTGTCACACCCGCTGCCGTCTACCGACATTTCGAAGGGCGCGAGGACCTGATTGCCGAAGCGGCCCTGCAGGGGTACGAGATTTTCGGCGACCTGATGCAATACACCTATGAAAGCGGCCAGCCGTCTGCGCTGCAAGCGTTCGAGGCGACAGGCCGTGCCTACCTCGCTTTTGCGCGCAAATACCCGGGCCATTACATTGCGATGTTTGAAAGTGGTGTGCAGATCAACCGGTCTGCGGCCTTGGCGGCAGTGGCCAACCGCGCGAATGCCGTGCTGGAACAGGCGGCCACCGATCTAAGCCAGCATATTCCAGAAGATAAACGCCCCCCTGCCTCTATGTTCTCGGCTCATATCTGGGCGCTGAGCCATGGTGTAGTGGAATTATTTGCCCGAAACTCGCCCGGTCGTGCCTCCCCTTTCCCGCCCGAAGACTTGTTGGAGACGGGCATCGGGATCTATTTGCGCGGCCTGGGGCTGATCGCACCCGATGATTAGGCTTTGGGAGCGGCTGCCGCTGACATGGCGGTTCATGGCGCAGGAATATGGCGTACTTGTACTTGCGGGGGGTATTTTCGCGGTTGCTACCCTGACCTTCTTTATCCTTGCCAAGCCCGACAGGCACACGCATCTGCGCTTTGTCTCGGTGCAGACTGTGTCGATGTTTGACACTTCCAGCGACAGCGGATTTACATTTCACGCGGTTGTCAGGTTGCCCGACGGCACTCAAACGAAGGTCTCCACCAGCAGCTTTGCTGCGGCGCAGTGGTTCCTCAAAGATACCTGTGTCGAGGAGCGAATACGCGAAAGCGGGCGCGTGTTCTATAAACTCGTAGCCCCTGACAACTGTTTACCCTGAACAAGATCACCCATCGCCTCAGCAGCAATGGTAAAGGAGCGTTTGCGCGCCGCGTGATCGTGAATTTGGCCCGTCAGGATCAGCTCGTCCGGCTGGTATTTCGTCACCAGCTCTGCCAGCTGCCGCCGCACAGTCTCGGGCGCGCCGGTTGCGGTGATCCTCAGCGCTTGATCCACACCCCGTCGCAGGGCGGGGCCGATTTCAGCATCGATATCGTCCACGGGACGCGGCAACTTCCCGGGCATTCCACTACGCAGGCGCGCGAAGGCCTGCTGTACAGAAGTCCGCAGATAGGCCGCCTCGGCGTCGCTATCTGCACCGATGACGTTCACCGCCAGCATGAATTTGGGCGCATCAAGACTTTCTGAGGGTTTGAAATCACGGCGATAGATATAGGCCGCATCTTCCAGCGCGTCCGGCGCGAAATGAGACGCAAACGCGTAAGGCAGGCCAAAATGCGCCGCCAGTTGCGCACCATACAGCGAAGAGCCCAGAATCCATAACGGCACATGAGTGCCCTGCCCCGGATGCGCCTGAACAGCTGCGCGCGGGTCGGCATCATCGAGATATCCCATCAGCTCGGCCACTTCGGCGGGAAAGTTGTCCTCGCCGGTACGGCCCCGCCGCAATGCGTGCCAGACAGCTTGATCACCCCCCGGCGCGCGGCCCAGCCCCAGATCGATCCGGTCACCGTACAGCGTGGCAAGCGTGCCGAATTGCTCTGCAATCGTTAGTGGCGCGTGGTTCGGCAGCATCACACCGCCTGCCCCCACGCGAATGGTCTTTGTCTTGCCTGCCACATGACCCAACAGCACGGCCGTCGCCGCAGAGGCAATACCCGGCATGTTGTGATGTTCTGCCATCCAATAGCGGTGATAGCCCAAAGCCTCGGCATGCTGGGCCAGATCGGCAGTGTTTTGCATGGCATCAGCCGCACTATGCCCCTCGGGCACGGGGCACAGATCGAGGATAGAGTATTTCATGGGCATTCCTAATTACTTACCCCTCTACATAGGCATGCGAAAGGGTCCTCGAAAGGGGCGTCTAGTCGAAAGATAGTGAAGATTCCGCCGCTGTCGTTAGATTTTGCATTCCGGATTTCCGAACTTGGCTAGACAGGCCTTTTGCGTGCATACGGTGATCTGCGCATCACGCTGCGGCTTATTCCGGTCCACAGTCCGGATCGCCGGATATCTAAGGTATTCAGTCCGCATCACCGGTGTACAGATGATCTTCTGACCTTTTTCCTTACAGGTTGTTCGGCCGGTCGGAACCCGTCTGGATTCTGTCACATAATAGAATTCTTGTTCATAACGCGGTGGAATCTTCGTGAACCACTCGGCGACGCAAACATTACGCTCAGCCCTGTACTCAGGCGTACCACAGCCCACCAGAAGCCCTGCGATAGCTATGAGGCAAACTCTTCTCAACATAGTGATACTTCGTGTGCATAGATTCAATTCACCATCCCCCATCATTAAACAAATCCACGCCAAGGCATCTGGATTCATCGCACTGTCTGATTTGGCAGAACCGATCCTACCTGAATCAAGTATGCGCCCAACAGCCGCGTTTGGGAATGACGCAGGTGGCAAAAACCACATGCCCAAACTGATCCACCGACATTTTAGGCAAGATCGAACGCCCGATGATGCGGGCAGTCTCAAACAGGTCGAACCTGTTTCACCCAAACCAGAGAGATGATCTATAATATCAAATGCTCGGAAAATCAAAAGTCCGATCAATGTCCTAGCCGTCAAAGCCTCAGCGTAGACCTGTAAATTGTGGTTCTTATTCTTCAGTAAGGTAATACGCGCGCCACTATTTTGGTCATTACGAAACCCCTTTAGCATCACAGCGAATACATCGCGCTTTTTGCAAATTTTGGGTCAGTTTTTTGGATTTTGCAGTCAGCGGTTTTGATAATAAACCTCGTCTCGAGCCACCGAGCAGAGGCCCCTTGTGCTGAATTGGGATGATTTAAAGCACTGTCTTGCGTTGGACGGCCACGATTTGCTGCAAAATGCCAGACCACGGGAACCATATCTGCGCCCAAGCCTCCAACCTGTCTATCTACCTCTATGCCTCTGCCCACAGCGATAGCTTGCCGAACGATTTGGTAGAGATTGATTATGACGGCATTTCCATTCAACCAAAAGTTTACGGATTTGACATGCCGTCTATTCCGAAACTGCGGGAAGAACGTTGCCCCAATCGGACTGACATAAACGAGGAAACCGCACAAAATCGCAAGTGTTGCTTTGCATTTCTGTCTATCGCTGATGCCGTAAAACGTTGCAAGCTACCATGACCCAAGAGGTATTGCGCACCAGATAGAGGCAAAGTTAAACAAGGGAACAGAGTATATCCCTTGGACTATGCATATCGTTTCGGGGAGATCGTTGATCCTGGCTGGCACGCAACCCTTCAACAGTATGGGAGGGCTCTCTTGGCACAACGTTCTTCCCGCATTTTCTCCAAACAACCGCCATTGCGCATCATTAGGTGCTGGTGCGTGTTCATTTTGTATCCGCTGGCCTTGTCATCACCTTGGGCAAACGCACGCGCCTTGTGGCAGCTTTTGTACTGTCGATAGTATCTTGATGCCGCTTGGCCAGAACCTGTTGGCTATCCTTGCTATCGTACTCGTCAAGCTCGTTGTCAGGGGCGATGGCAGTCACGCCATGCGTTCCCAAGGACGGTAAAACAACCCGCTCTTACACACTTACACTTAACAACAAAAAAGGCCGCCTCTGAGAGGCGGCCTTTCTTTTTGTCTGGTAGAAAGCTTAACGCTTGGAGAACTGGAAGCTCTTACGCGCTTTGGCCTTACCGTATTTCTTACGCTCAACCACACGGCTGTCACGGGTCAGGAAACCTGCCGCTTTCAGCGCGCCGCGCAGGGAGGGATCGTACAGCTGCAGTGCTTTGGACACGCCGTGCTTAACCGCACCGGCCTGACCGGACAAACCGCCGCCCTTCACTGTGGCATAAACGTCAAACTGACCGTCTGTGCCTGTGATGCTGAAAGGCTGCTGAAGGATCATCTGAAGAACGGGGCGCGCAAAATATTCGTTCTGCGGCTTGCCGTTTACGACAACCTTACCGGAACCTGGCTTGATCCAGACGCGGGCAACCGCATCTTTACGCTTGCCGGTTGCATAGGCGCGGCCGAATTCGTCACGAACGGGCTCGCGTGGGGTCAGCTCTACTTCTGGAGTGGCTTCAATGCCGGCTACAGATGCGAGATCTTCGAGTGTGTTGATTTCGTCAGCCATGCTCATGCGCTCCGTGTGTTTTTCTTGTTCATGGATGCAACATCCAGAACTGTAGGCTCTTGAGCCTCATGAGGATGCTCACCACCGGCGTATACACGCAGGTTTGTCATGATCTGGCGGCTCAGGCGGTTGCCAGGCAGCATGCGCTTGACCGCTTGGGTCACGATACGCTCGGGGTGCTTGCCCTCGAGAATGTCAGCTTTTGAGCGCTCTTTGATGCCACCGGGGTGACCCGTGTGCCAATAGAACATCTCTTCACGCTTCTTGCCGGTCATCTGGATTTTCTCGGCGTTGATTACGATGACGTTGTCGCCGCAATCCATGTGAGGTGTGAAGGACGGCTTGTGCTTGCCGCGCAGACGCATGGCAATAACCGAAGCAAGACGGCCCAGCACGATGCCTTCGGCATCAATGATGATCCATTTCTTGTCGATGTCTGCCGGTGTTGCAGAAAAGGTTTTCATATACGGTAATCCCGTTTGTGTGGTGACAGGGGCGATAGCCCGATGTGATGGGCGGGTTATAACCATGCCGCGGGCCACGTCAAGCGGGACAAAACCTAATAAATCAAGCAAATACAGAGAGTTACAATTAAGGTATTATTTTACCCCATAAATTGGCACCTTGGAGACCCGAAGAACGCCGCATCCGTCTGTTTTCGGCCCACCCCCGCCGGCAGAGTCCGCATTCGACGGATCATTCCCGCCTAAACGCCGATCTCTTCGGTGGGATTATCCAGCAATTCTCGCAAGCGCACCATCGCGGCCTCGAAGCTTGCAAGGCTCACGCCTGCATTAACGGCCATACGCACCGCATGGGGAGTTTGCGCATTGCGCGCGGCAAACTCTTCTGCTGCCCGTACCCGCACGCCAACCGTCTCGGCGGCGCGACAAAATGCGTTCGCACGCCAGCCGGACGGTAGTGTCAACCAGAAAAACGGCACATCGGGCCGCCAGCACAGCTCGTACCCGCCAAGAATGTTCACCGCCGTTTTTACATAAGAACCAATACCATCCCGTGTTCGGGCAGTGATCTCTTCTAGCTGGGGATGTGAAAGAAGCAGCGATGCCAGATCGGTCATCGGGGTGGCCAGACCAAAGAAGCCGTGCTCGGCGCTGCGGTGAAGAGCCGCGGCCTGCTTGCGTGGACCGATCGCACACCCCAATCGCAAGGCCGGCGAAATGGTTTTACTGACCGACGTAATGTACCAGCCCCGCTCAGGCGCAAGCTGGCGATATCCGGGAGCCTGTGCAGGTCCGATCCGATAACAGTCATCTTCAACGATTTGCAGGTGATAGCGGCGGGCCACCGCAACAATCTCTTCCCGGCGCGCCAAGGGGGTAAATCCACACGTGGGGCTGTGAACTTCGGGAGATGTACATAGAATCTGCGCTTCGGGGTATCTTTCAGCCGCTGCCGTGAGGGCAATAGGGCAGACGCCATGCTCATCCATCGCAACCGGCACAACCTCGGCGCGCAATGCCGCAGCCACACGACGAAAGCCGGGATAGCAAAGCTCTTCAAGAAACACGACAGGCCTGCGACCCGATAGGATCGTCTGGAAAATCAGCATTATCGCGTTCTGCCCGCCATGGGAAAGCACGATGTCCGATTCATTCAAAGGCCCCAATGTGACGTCACGCAACCAGTGCAACATCGCCTCGCGCGCGGGTTGGGCGCCACGTCGGGACGGATAGTGCATCAGGCCCGATGGCGGGTCTTGGGCAATTTGCGCCATAAGCTTGCGGATCAGCGCCGATTGCCCGCCGTTAGGCAGATGGGGCGAGAATAGATTAACGTCATAATTGTTCCCACCGGTCCGATGCTCGATCACATCCATTTCCAACAGGTTCAAAGGCGGTTCTGTCTTGGGCGCTGCAACGAAGGTCCCGCGCCCGACCTCTGCGGTCAGCACTCCCTCATCCGTCAGAACAGTATAGGCCCGCGCCACCGTGCCCGGCGTCATTTCCAATTTCCATCCCAGATCGCGCACCGGAGGAAGCTTATCCCCAACCGATAGCGCGCCTGACGTGATCGCAGATCTGATTGCACGCACCACGGCGCGGTATTTCGGTTTGACAGCGGGATCGACCTCGGGGGTCCAAATTGTATCCATTACAATGTTTCCATAGAACTGCGCGAAATTGCATTGTACCAATACTCATGGCGATACTGCCTAATTGTGTCAATACAATTATTCAAGGAGATTTACCCATGACACAGACAGCGACCATGAACACTGATGCCCTTGCGGTTCTCAACACCACACGCAGCTTGCCGCTGCTGGCGGTCATCAGCGTAAAATTTGCGGCGCTCGTCACGAAATGGGTTGCCCGCAATCGCACCCGCCAAGCCCTGCGTACGCTTGAGGCATGGCAGCTTGCGGATGTGGGGATTACATCTGACGCGGCTCTGATTGAGGCGCGCAAGGTGTTCTGGAAAGCGTGACACCCCGTGGCGCTAAGCCAGACCTCTTCACTTGGGCAGGGTTCACCCCTGCCCTTTTTTGATACAATTTCTAAGTTAGACCAGATTGTACCCTAAAGCGATTTAATCGGCGGAATGGCATAGGTCATCGTCGCCTGAGCGACCGGCTGATCCATCCCTTCGGAAAAGATCAGCACGTGTGATACTGACAATTGCCGCCCCAGCTTTAACAGTTTTGCGGTCGCAATCAGATCAACCCCCGCGACGGGCTTGCGCATAAAATCCATTGAACAGTTTGTCGTAACAGCCAGCGCCTTAGGACCGATCATGGCAAGCGTAGCGATGTAGGCCGCCACATCGGCAAGCGCGAACATTGATGGCCCCGAAACCGTCCCCCCGGGGCGCAGATGCTTTTCCGAAATATTCAACCGCATGGTCACCTCGTTAGGCTTGACCTCTTCAACGGTGAAATCATCTGCCACCTGCTGGAATACTTCGCGCATGAATGCCATCAATTGTGGCGCATCCATCATCACTTCACCGCTACCGGCCATACTTGTCCTCCTCCTATTATTGCCGCTAGACTTGCCGCAACATAAGGAGCGCGCAAGATGGCAATTTTGGAAGTAACGCAACGGGACGCGGTGACCCTGCTCACTTTGAACAGCCCCGAGAAGCTTAATGCGCTCAGCGACGAGATGCTGGCCGCCTTGCAAGAAACGCTTGACCAGCTGGCCGATGATCCAACTTGCCGCGTCATAATCATTGCCGGCGCGGGCAAAGCGTTTTGTGCAGGCCACGATCTGCGGCAGATGCAAGCCATGCGAAAGACCGAAGACAACGGCGCCGCTGCGTTTGCCGATCTTTTCTCTCGCTGTACGGATGTGATGATGCGCATCCAGAGCATGCCGCAACCGGTCATTGCACAGGTCCACGGCATTGCCACCGCCGCGGGCTGCCAGTTGGTCGCAACCTGCGATATGGCCATTGCCGGAGAAGGAACACGCTTTGGCGTCAACGGCGTGAACATCGGGTTGTTCTGCTCTACCCCGATGGTCGCGCTCAGCCGCAATATCGCGCCCAAAAAGGCGTTCGAGATGCTGACCACCGGAGATTTCATTTCCGCCGAGCGGGCAGAAGAATTAGGCCTGATCAACCGCGTTGTTGCACCAGACGCGCTGGCGGAAGAGACAGCGGCACTCGCAGAGCAGATTGCTGCCAAATTGGGGTCTGCCGTAAAGATCGGAAAACGCGCCTTTTATGAACAATTGGCCATGGATACAGCAGCGGCCTATGCGCACACAGGCGTGGTCATGGTCGAAAACCTAAGCTATCAAGATACAAACGAAGGCATGCAGGCCTTTATTGAAAAGCGACCACCAGACTGGAAACAATAACTGTTTCCCAAAACTGCACGGTGTTTTTCCAAAGTCTTTGTCGTTTTTGTGTCAAAATTTGGGTAACCCTCGTCACATTCTCTTGAGGAGCAGTGTGATGTTGAAACGATCGCTTGGCGCGGTGTGTGTAGTTTTGTTTGGTAGCGTCGCCGCTTTTGCGGGACCTCTACCGGCACCGGTAAGCGATGATAACTTCCACAGCTCCCCCGCCGAACTGATTGCTCTGGGGCGCGATCTGTTCTTTGATCCCATCCTGTCCGGCAATCGCAACATCGCCTGCGCCACCTGTCATCACCCAACGCTGGGAACCTCGGACGCCATGTCCCTGTCTCTTGGTGAAGGGGGCATCGGCCTTGGGGAATCGCGCAGCATTGACGCCGCCAACAAACCAAAGACCCGAATCCCGCGTAACGCACCTGCCCTGTTCAATCTGGGCGCCAAGGAATTCACGGTGATGTTCCATGACGGACGCACGGCGAAAGACCGCCATGCGATGTTTGGCATCCGTATGCCCCAAGGACGCACGCTTGAACGGCCAATGCCGTCTGCCTTGGCGGCCCAGAACATCCTGCCCGTCCTTTCGCCTGCCGAAATGGCCGGCGACCCCGGCGAAAACGACGTGGCTGATGCCGTGGCAGCAGAGCGTATCCTTGGCCCAAATGGCGCATGGGACATCCTTGCGCACCGCATCGATGCGATCCCTGAATACCGGCAGCGATTTGGTCAGCTAGGCATCACCGGCATCCACATCAATGACATCGGTACTGCGCTTGCAGCCTTCATCGGGTCGGAATTTCGCGCCGACGAAAGCCCCTTTGACAAATTCCTTCGCGGCGAAGACGCGATGACCGAAGTGCAGTTAGAAGGCATGGACCTGTTCTATGGCAAAGCGCGCTGTTCGACCTGCCACTCCGGGTCTTTCCAGACCGATCACAATTTTCATGCCATTGGTCTGCCGCAGCTGGGACCAGGGAAAGACGGCTATGCCGATACTGGCCACGGCATGGTCACAGGTGTGGCTGACGATATGTACCGGTTTCGCACGCCATCTTTACGCAATGTGACCGAAACAGCGCCCTACGGGCATAATGGCGCCTACTCCAATCTTGAAGATGTCGTCATACATCATCTGGATGCGGTTAAAGGTCTAGCCAAATATGACCGCAGCAAAGCACGGCTGTCAGGCGATCTTGAAGCATATGACTGGTCAGCGATGGACAATTTCGACGAAGTCATGCGCATAGCCGAAGCCATCGAGATTTCGGATGTGGCGCTGGATCAGGTCGAGATTGATAAGATCATGGCGTTTCTCGGCGCTCTTACGGACCCAACAGCGGGAAAACGCGGACTTGGCGTGCCCGCGTCAGTACCTTCGGGGCTGCAACTGGATCAGCTCGCCCCTCCCTCCTGACCACTTAGCACCAACAGACCAAGGCCCCGAACACATACTCTTACGGGGAATTTCTGCGTCTTATTCACACTGTTGCGGATTTGGCACCTCAGTGTTGCCAAACTACGTCTGGCAAATCTGGCACGATTAAGGCACGAATACGTCATAGCACGATGTGCTGCCCCATTTTGGGTCGCCGTAGGCGGAAGATCCCTCCAGATCGGACTCTCATCTGATCCCCTCTTTCCCGCAGCGGCGACCCCAAAATCCCATCCTTTCTGCACGATCTCAACGGCACCAGTCGTCTTGTCGCAGGTCCGTTGCCTACGCCCTGTTGCACCGCTGCGTCTGCTGGATTATCTGCGGAGCATGGATAACACATTACACATCATCGGCGGCGGTATGGCCGGATCAGAGGCCGCTTGGCAGGCTGCAAACCTTGGCATCAAGGTAGTCATTCACGAAATGCGTCCCAAGGTGGAAACTTTCGCCCACCAAACAGGACTGCTTGGTGAGATGGTTTGTTCCAATTCATTCCGCTCTGACGACAGTGAACAGAACGCCGTCGGGCTGCTGCACTGGGAAATGCGCCAGGCCAACGGGTTGATCATGCAAACCGCAGAGAAACACCGCCTGCCGGCCGGTGGAGCATTGGCAGTGGACCGTGATCCGTTTGCACAATCCGTGACCGACGCGCTGATGGCGCACCCTAATGTTTCCGTAGAATACGGAGAGATCACCTCTCTTCCCGACAGCGGCCACTGGATCATTGCAACTGGTCCGCTGACATCCTCAGCTTTGGGCACAGCCATTGCGGCCGAAACCGGTGCCGAGGCGCTAGCGTTCTTCGACGCGATCGCACCCATCGTTTATCACGAGAGCATCGACATGAGCAAAGCGTGGATGCAATCACGCTATGACAAGGGCGAAACCGAAGAGGAACGGACAGCCTACCTCAACTGCCCGATGGACAAAGACCAGTACGAGGCCTTCATCGACGCACTCATGGCCGCAGACAAGACCGAGTTTCATGAGGGTGAGACCGCAGGCTACTTTGATGGCTGCCTGCCGATCGAGGTCATGGCAGAGCGTGGTCGCGAAACTTTGCGTTTCGGTCCGATGAAGCCTGTCGGCCTGACCAATCCGCATCAGCCCGACGTGAAGCCATACGCAGTGGTACAGCTGCGCCGCGACAACAAACTTGGCACTCTCTACAATATCGTCGGCTTTCAAACAAAGATGAAGTACGGCGCGCAAACGGATGTTTTCAAAAGCATTCCGGGACTTGAAAATGCCAGCTTTGCGCGATTGGGTGGCATCCACCGGAACACATTCCTGAATTCGCCCACCTTACTGGATGGTCAGATGCGCCTGAAATCCCGGCCCAATGTCCGCTTTGCGGGCCAGATCACCGGAGTCGAAGGCTATGTTGAAAGCGCTGCGATGGGCTTGCTTGCGGGTCGCTTGGCGGCAGCGCAGATCAACGGCACGACCCTTGATACACCGCCGCCAACCACTGCTACCGGCGCGCTGATTACCCATATCTCAGGCGGAGCCGAAGCTAAGACATTTCAACCGATGAACGTGAATTTCGGCCTCTTCCCCGCGGTGGAGGGTCTGAAAAGCGGCCGTCGGGGGCGCAAAGACCGCTACAAAGCCTACACAGATCGCGCCAAGCAAGACTGGCAAGTCTGGCTTGGCTCTGGACAATAAAGCAGGCACGCTTAAACTGTGGCGATGAGTACAAATTTTCTGGACAAAGCTTACACCTCGCGGGACACAGACAGCACCCGCGATCTCTACAATGACTGGTCAGCCACCTACGAGGCCGAAGTCGGCGCGCAAGGCTATGCAACACCAGCGCGCTGCGCAGAGGCACTGGCCGCCCACGTCGCAGATAAAACCACGCCCTTGCTGGATTTCGGATGCGGGACCGGTCTGGCGGGTCTGGCGCTGCGCTTGGCGGGCTTCGAAGTCATTGATGGCGTAGATATCTCGCCTGAAATGCTGGCGCAGGCCCGTGCGAAGGACGTGTACCGGAATCTCACTCAGATCGAACCTGACACATCGCCAAAGGGCGGCTACTCCCTTATCAGTGCGGTGGGTGTGATCGGTGCGGGCGCTGCTCCTATCTCTATCCTAGATACGTTGCTTCATGCGCTGCCATCTCAGGGTAAGCTGGTTTTCTCCTTTAACGATCATGCTTTAGCGGACCACTCGAACACAGGTCGCTTGAACGAATGGCTTGATTGCGGTGCCGCGCGGCTATTATTCATGGAGCATGGACCGCATCTGCCCGGAAAAGACATGGGCGCGACTGTCTATGTGATTGAAAAAGCTTGAGCTTCACCACCCGTTTCGCACCATCGCCGACAGGCCCTCTTCATCTGGGCCATGCGTATTCGGCAATCCTTGCGCATGACATGGCTCGGGCCAGAGATGGGCGGTTCCTGCTCCGGATCGAAGACATTGACAGATCGCGTGCGCGCCCGGAATGGGAAGCGCAGATTTATGATGATCTCGCTTGGTTGGGTCTGCGGTGGGAAACCCCTGTGATGCGCCAGTCAGACAGGCTTCCGACGTATCAGACAGCATTAGACGATCTGTTGGAGCGTGGGCTGCTGTATTCCTGCAGCTGTTCGCGGGCCGATATTGCCGCTGCCGCAAGCGCGCCGCAAGAAGGAGCGCCGCTGCTAGGCCCTGATGGTGTTGTCTATCCCGGCACCTGCCGCGACAAACGCCCCCACATTAAAGGCGATCCACGTCCCGATAACGCCCCGCTTCGTCTGAACATGACGAAAGCTTTGCGCCTGACCGAACATTCCGACAGCAGTACCCTGCCCGTCACGTTTGAAGAAGCTTGCCTGCCCTCAAAGCGCGGCATCGTTGAAGTCTCCAGTGCCGAAATTCTTCACTCCGTCGGAGATATTGTGCTGGCGCGCCGTGATATGGGCACATCATACCACTTGTCGGTCGTGCTGGATGATGCTGCACAGGGCATCACAGATGTTGTGCGCGGCGCAGATTTGTTCGAGGCAACGGTGATCCATGTGCTCCTTCAGGAACTTTTGGGCCTCCCCACACCCGCCTATCATCACCACGCTCTGATCCGTGACGACAAAGGTAAACGACTGGCCAAGCGTGATGATGCGCGGGCGATATCGCTGTACCGCGCGCAAGGCGCTACGCCTGCAGATATCCGCGGCCTTATTGGTCTTTAGCTATCGACGCTGATCACTTCGGTTTCACCCTCGGTTGTCACAGCAGTGTAGAAACAGCTACGCCGACCAGTGTGACACGCAGCGCCAACCTGCTCCACCTGCATCAGCAGACAGTCACGATCACAGTCTATACGCATCTCTTTAAGTGTCTGCACATGCCCTGATGTGGCACCCTTGGCCCAGAATTCCTGCCGCGAGCGGCTCCAATACGTGACCTGACCGGTTTCTAGCGTTCGCATGATGCTTTCGGCGTTCATCCACGCCATCATCAACACTTCGCCGCTGGCATGGTCTTGGGCGATTGCCGGAATCAAGCCAGCTGCATTGTAGGTCAGGGTCGTGGGGTCAAAGGACATGCTTGCGCACCTTCTATAGATTTTTTTTGCATCCGGTCTCTAACATCTTATGTAGAGGTCAGATAAAGGAAATGCCATGTCCAACGACACCGATCTGATCAAGCTTTATTCATCCCGCATTCTCGCGCTTGCGGCTGATATCCCGCATCTGGGCCGTCTTGATGCGCCGGATGCAAGCGTCACGCGGCGCTCACCACTGTGCGGGTCTAGTGTAACGGTGGATGTGAAGGTGGCCGATGGACGGCTTGCGGCATTGGGTCAGGATGTTAAGGCCTGCGCGTTAGGTCAGGCAGCCGCCGCTGTCACAGGGGGCGCCTCAGAGGGGGCTTCGTTAGAGACGATACAGCGGGGCCGTGACCAGCTAAAAGCCATGCTGAAAGGCAAAGGTGGCGTGCCGGATGCACCTTTTGACGGATTTGAGGTCCTGACCCCTGCCGTAGAATACAAAAACCGCCATGCATCGATCATGCTGAGCATCGAAGCTTTGGCCGAAGCGATGGCAGCAGCCCAACAAGACGCCTGATCCCCACCAGACCAAAAAAAACGCCGCACATCCAAAGGGATGGCGGCGTAAGAAAAGCGTTTCCCATGTGGGACCCAGAAGCACGGTTCAGGGAAGGCATTCCCGAGACATGTTACAGACAGGCAGAACGTAACATCTAAGGCACATCAGTTTGGGACAAATGCGCCAGTAAACCGGCCCTGGCATGAGAGCGCAGGCAGAAAATCAGACAAGTCCGGGAAGATGCAGACCAACAACCAGCATAACAATCAACGCTGCAGCACCAGCTGCGTCTTGTACCAATGTGTCTTGCGACCGTGAGGCGATAGCTTTGAGTGTCTGGTAGAAGGTCATGTGTCTCTCCGTTCTTGTTGCCTCTTTGTTCTCATATTATTAACGCCTCGTAAAGAACTTTTTGAGAACATTTGTGAACTTATCGGAACATTTCGTCTAACCCACTGAAATCAAACGGATCGCCTCATCCTGTCGCATTAGCCACAAAAGCAGGCGTGCCGCCCGCCCCCGTTCCCCCTCAAGCGTCGGATCATCATTCAGCAACTTGCGCGCATCTGACTGGGCGACCGCCATGAGTGCCGCCTGTTTTTCAAGATCGGCGACTTTGAACCTAGGGACGCCGGACTGGGCAGTACCAATCAAATCACCAGTGCCACGCATCTTCAAATCGGTTTCTGCAATGACGAACCCGTCCTCGGTTTCACGCAGCACCTCAAGGCGCTGGCGGCCTGTCTCGCTTAGCGGGTTTTGAAACATCAACAGGCAGCTTGACGCAGCCGATCCGCGCCCGACCCGTCCGCGCAATTGGTGTAATTGTGCCAGACCAAAGCTCTCTGCCCGTTCAATCACCATAATCGACGCATTCGGCACATCGACGCCAACTTCAATCACTGTCGTCGCCACCAATAGCTTTGTATCACCACGCTGGAAGGCCGCCATCGCGGCGTCCTTGTCGGCGGGCGGCATCTGACCGTGGACAAGCCCGACGACGCCTTCTCCCAAAGCCGCGCGCAACCGCTTGAACCGTTCTTCGGCGGAGGTGAGGTCGCTCACCTCACTTTCTTCGACCAGCGGGCATACCCAGTAACACTGCCGTCCATCCGCGATTGCCGCGCGCAATCGGTCAATCACCTGATCATAGCGGTCAGTGCTGATCAGCACGGTTTGGATGGGTTTGCGCCCGGGGGGCTTTTCATCCAGCACGCTGACGTCCATATCGCCGTACTGCGCCAATGCAAGACTGCGCGGGATCGGTGTGGCAGTCATCACCAGTACATCAGCCTGACGTCCCTTACGCCCCAGTTCCAAGCGTTGGCGTACACCGAACCGATGCTGTTCATCCACGACAGCAAGGCGCAGGTCATTGAACACCACCGTTTCCTGAAAAACAGCATGGGTGCCAACCAGAACTTGAATATCACCCCGCTCAAGAGCCGCAAGCTTCGCAGCACGTTCGGCCGTCTTGTCGCGCCCCGTCAAAATTTCCAATACCACGCCCGCGCTTTCCGCCAACGGTTGCAGCCCCTGCAAATGCTGCCGCGCAAGAATTTCAGTGGGCGCCATCAACACCCCCTGCCCGCCAGCCTCCACAGCCGCCAGCAGCGCCATGAACGCGACCAGCGTCTTGCCGGCGCCGACATCCCCTTGCAACAACCTGTTCATCCGCTGGTCACTGCCCATATCGGCAATAATCTCGGCTATCGCGCGGGTTTGTGCGCCTGTGGGCGAGTATGGCAAACTTTTCAGAACCTTGGCCTGCAACACACCAGTCGCTTTTGCCGCTCGACCCTTTTTGCGCCGCTCGACCTGACGGGCCAAGGCCAGTGTGATCTGATGGGCAAAAAGCTCATCATAAGCGAGCCTCTCACGCGCCGGCGCAGTGGCGCTGATATCAGAAAGCGCCTCAGGATCATGTGCGTCAGTGACCGCAGTGGTGAAATCCGGCCAGCCTGCTTTCGCCAGTTGGCCCGGATCAATCCATTCCCCCATCGGCGGGATCAAAGCGACCGCGCCGCGCGTAGCCTTATACATCAGCTTTTGTGTAACCCCGTGGGTCAGCGGGTACACCGGCTCGAACTGCGGAATGCTATCGGCCTCGTCCTCTGCCACCGTGAAATCGGGATGGACCATCTGCGGAATGCTATCAAACAGTTCAACCCGCCCAGAAACAATACGGCGGCTCCCTTCTGGTAGCGCGCGCTGCCAGTAATCACCGCGCGCATGGAAGAAAACCAGTTGAAACGACGTTTGCGAATCTTCCACATGAATACGGTAAGCGCCGCCTTTGTTTCGCGGGGGCGCATGTTTGCCGATGGTGACAGCAACAGTCAGTGTTGTCGGAAAAGGCGCGCCTTGCACCGTTGGCACCAATCGCCGGTCAATGCCCGACTGCGGCAGTGTAAACAACAAATCACGCGGGGCCTGCACCCCGAGCCCTGCGAAATGCTGCGCTGTCTTGGGGCCGATGCCCGGCAAACTGTCGAGCCCCGCAAAAAGCGGAAAGAGAGGTTCGGGACGCGTGCTCACAAGCCTGCAATCAATTCGAGCCAACCGTCTTCGTCCAGCGTTTCGATGCCCAGCTCTGCTGCTTTCTTGGCCTTTGACCCCGCACCCGGCCCCGCCACCAGAAGATCGGTCTTGGCACTGACCGAACCGGAAACCTTGGCGCCCAATCGCTCTGCGCGCGCTTTGGCTTCTGCACGGGTCATCTTTTCAAGTGTGCCGGTGAACACAACGGTCTTTCCGGCCACGGGCGATCCTGTCGTATCGGCTCGCTTGGCCTCTTGAACGTCCAGTTGTTCGATGAGGCGGTCTATCGATGCACGCTCGGCCTCTTGTGCGAAGGCGCCAACAAGTGATCCGGCCATGACAGTCCCCATGCCATCAATTCCGATCAGATCGTCCCAGGCAGGGCCGGTCCGGTCCCGTGCCTCATCCACGCCCTTGGCCAAAGCATCCCATGTACCATAGTGCAGTGCGATCATATTCGATGCTGCTTCACCCACATGCCGAATACCCAGTCCGAACAACAGCCGCGACAGCGGTATCTTTCGCTTGTCATCAATCGCCGCAAAAAGCGCAGTGGCAGATTTATCGCCCCAGCCTTCACGGTTTTTCAATTGCTGCACGCCGCTGCCAAAGCGGTCTTGAAGCGTGAAGATATCGGCAGGCTCTGCGATCCAGCCATCCCCGTAGAACTGCTCAACCTGCTTCGCCCCTAAACCGTCAATGTCAAAGGCCGCGCGCGACACGAAATGCTTGAGCTTTTCCACTGCCTGCGCTGGACAAATCAGCCCCCCCGTACAGCGCCGCACTGCATCGCCCGGTTCACGCACGGCGTCGCTTCCACACTCGGGACAGACCTGCGGAAAATCGAACGGCTCAGCACCAGCGGGCCGGTTGGATATATCAACGTCGGCTACTTTCGGAATCACGTCTCCGGCGCGGTAAACCTGCACAAGATCGCCGACACGAATATCCTTGCCGCCTCTGATCTCCTGCCCCTTGCTATCAAGACCCTTGATGTAATCCTCGTTGTGCAGCGTTGCGTTCGACACAACCACGCCCCCCACGGTAACAGGCGCCAACCGCGCAACCGGACTAAGAGCGCCGGTTCGGCCCACTTGAATGTCGATGCCTTCCAGTGTGGTCCACGCCAGTTCGGCTGGAAACTTATGCGCGATAGCCCAGCGGGGTGTGGTAGAACGGAAGCCGAGCCGCTCTTGCAGGGAAAGATCATCTACTTTGTAAACAACACCGTCGATGTCATAGCCCAACGCCGCGCGCTGTGCTTCGATATCAGCGTAATGCTCAATCATTTCAGCCGGGCTTTGACAGCGGCGGGTCAGCGGATTGATCGAAAAACCCAAACTACCCAGCTTTTCTATGGCTTCCCACTGGGTCTGACCAAGAGGCGCTGACACACTGCCCCATGCGTAGGCGAAAAAGCGCAACGGTCGCGAACGGGTGATCTCTGCATCGAGCTGCCGCATGGAACCGGCAGCAGCGTTGCGGGGATTGGCAAAACTCTTCCCACCGCGTTCTTCCTGACGCAGGTTCAGGGCTGCAAAGTCAGCGTGGCTCATGTAGACCTCACCGCGCACTTCAAGCACCTCTGGCGCGCCATCCAGCTGCTGCGGGATATCCGCGATGGTCAACGCATTTGCCGTGACATTTTCCCCAACCGCGCCGTCGCCACGCGTGGCTGCCTGTATCAGCGTCCCGCCTTCATAGCGCAGGGAAAGCGATAAACCGTCAATTTTAGGCTCTGCCGTAAAGGTAAGCGGCGCCTGAGAGGGTAAACCGAGATATTTTCGAACAGAGGTGTCAAATTCTTGCACATCTTCGTCGCTAAAGGCATTGGCCAAAGACAGCATGGCGACGCTGTGGGTGATTTTACCGAATCCTGCGGCAACTGCTGCGCCCACTTGATCGCTCGGGCTGTCAGCGCGCTTTAACGTGGGGAACCGTTCTTCTATCGCCGCGTTACGGCGCTTTAGTGAATCATATTCGGCATCGGAAATAACCGGTGCATCTTCTGTATGGTATGCGCTGTCCGCATCCGCCAGTTTCACAGCGAGCGCTGCCAGTTCCGCCTTTGCCTGCTCTTCGGTCAGCGTACTGATGTCCAGATCTGTTGTCTTATTTTCGGAAGTCACTAAAAAACCTGCCTTCGGATTGCCGCCTACCCGCATTTAGATAGGCCGCGACCAAAGGCAGGTCTAGCATCTTTCACATCCGCGTGCTGCTGTTTCAGGCACTCGCAGCAAGATCCAACTCAACAGGATCCGGATCACGCAGGACATACCCGCGTCCCCAGACTGTTTCGATATAGTTGGACCCACCAGTTGCCGTGCTCAGTTTCTTGCGTAACTTGCAAATGAACACATCGATAATCTTGAGCTCAGGCTCGTCCATACCGCCGTACAGGTGGTTCAGAAACATCTCCTTGGTGAGGGTCGTCCCTTTACGTAGGCTCAAAAGTTCAAGCATCTGGTATTCTTTGCCCGTCAGATGGACCGGTTTGCTTTCAACGCTGACCGTTTTGGCATCCAGATTGACTGAAACAAGGCCCGTATCAATCACGGATTGCGAATGCCCTTTGGAGCGGCGGATGATGGCATGAATACGCGCCACCAGCTCTTCGCGGTGGAACGGTTTGGTCAGATAATCGTCAGCACCAAAACCGAAACCGCGAATTTTGCTTTCGGTATCATCGGCACCAGACAGAATTAGAATAGGTGTCTCAATTCGGCTCAGTCGAAGCTGGCGCAGAACCTCGTGCCCGTTCATATCCGGCAGATCAAGATCCAGAAGAATGATGTCATAATCATACAGCTTAGCCAGATCGATCCCTTCTTCTCCCAAGTCCGTCGCATAGACGTTCAGATTTGCATGGGTCAGCATCAACTCGATACTTTTTGAGGTCGTAGGATCATCTTCGACAAGCAGCACGCGCATTTAATTTTCTCCGACAATTTAAGGTCAACTTCTACACTTAATCGTGAACAAAAAAGGTTAACTACTCGTAAACGTTGGAATCATTAATGCATGAACAACTTAGGGTTGTCTATATTTTTGAAGCATAGTAGTTTTGAGACCGACTTCACCGTGGGCCGACACAGCACGCACCCACTCGATAAACTCATCATCACTCAACCGATAGCGAGACAGCGCGTCGTCTTTGCTGATCAAACCGTACACAACACCGCGCACAACGGCGGCTTTGCGTGAAGCAACCCACCGCCGGGTATTGGCCGGAGGCAGGTCTGCATGGGTCATTGTTGCCCCGTTCGCGAGGGTTACGGCGCGCGGGCCGTCGACTTTTTTAAGATACATCACTCAACACCGTCCTGATTACCTGCCTATTTTTGGCGTGGCGTTCTTAAGGACATATGAAGCCGCCCCTTGTGAGTAGTTCGCATTTTCCTATATTCCACATCAAAGCCACCCCAAATTGCCGAGGCCCTATGCCACTTGACCGCACCCCGCCGCTGAATTCGCTTGGTTTTGCCAAAGCCCCTGCCGACACACGTGTCGTGGTCGCCATGTCTGGTGGTGTGGACAGCTCTGTTGTTGCGGCGATGCTGGCCGAAGAAGGCTATGACGTTGTCGGCGTAACGCTCCAGCTTTATGACCACGGCGCTGCACTGGCGAAAAAGGGCGCCTGCTGTGCGGGGATTGATATCCACGATGCGCGGCGCGTGGCCGAAGACATGGGCTTTCCGCATTATGTGCTGGATTATGAAAACGTGTTCAAAGACGCCGTGATAGATGAATTTGCGGACAGCTATCTGGGTGGTGCAACGCCGGTACCCTGCATCCGGTGCAATGAACGGGTGAAGTTCAAAGACCTGCTTGAGACCGCCAAGGATCTGGAGGCCGATTGCATGGCCACAGGTCACTATATTCAGCGGATGGTTGGTGAGAATGGGCCAGAGCTTCATGCGGCGGCTGATGCAAACCGCGATCAAAGCTATTTCTTGTTCTCGACCACGCCCGAGCAGCTGGATTACTTGCGCTTTCCGTTGGGCCATTTGCCGTCCAAGGACGCGACCCGCCAGCTTGCGGAAAAATACGGCCTACGGGTGGCGAACAAGCCTGACAGCATGGACATCTGCTTTGTCCCCGATGGGGATTATGCATCTGTTATCAGAAAGTTGCGGCCCGAAGCTGCTGCACCGGGCGACATCGTAGACACCGAAGGGACTGTGCTGGCACACCATGATGGCGTGATCAATTACACGATCGGCCAGCGTCGCGGCCTTGGCATCGGTGGGCTTGCTGATCCGCTTTATGTTGTTCGCCTTGATCCGGACCGCAAAGAGGTTGTGGTGGGCCCGAAACACATGCTGGCGACCCGCACCGTACCTGTGAAAGAGATCAACTGGCTAGGGGATGAGCCATTCTCATCCCGCGAGGAATGGCATGTGGCTGTTCGGGTCCGCTCCACCCGTCCGCCGACCGAAGCGATTTTGCGGCCCTTGTCAGATACGACTGCCGAAGTTGAACTGGTCACAGCGGAAGAAGGCATCAGCCCCGGTCAGGCGTGTGTTTTCTACGATCCCGACAGTAGCCGCATCTTTGGCGGCGGCTGGATTCACCGCGGCTAATCCCGCGAGATCCCGTCCAGGACAGCGCGCGCGGCCCTCAAACCGGGGGCCTCGCCCCCTTTGCCCAACCGTTGCATCGTGATCGCCATCGCACTGCGTTGCGCGTCGGGCGCATCCAGCACCGCGCTGACCCCGTCAGCAATCGCCTTTGGTGTGCATGATTTTCCGATAAATTCGGGTACCACGCGCGTGTCAGACACCAGATTGACCAATGTAACTGTGTCGACCAATAACATCCGACCAATGATCAGTCGGCTGAGCGGGCTCATGTCATAGGCGATGACCATGGGCGTATCCGCCGCTGCAAGCTCAAGCGAGACAGTGCCAGAAGCAGCTAACGCTACATCGGCCGCGCGAAAAGCGGCGCGTTTCTGGGCCATTGCGGCGGAATACTCCCCCTCACGCGGGTCAAGCACCAGCGTATCGGGCCAATCAGCCGTCAGCGCCAGCACGGCCTCTGCCACAGGTGCTGCGGCTGGCACAACGATCTTCAGATCGGGATGCCGCGCCTTGAGCCGCTGCACCGCATCTGAAAAACGTTCCCCAAGACGTGCAACTTCGGATCGTCGTGATCCCGGCAAGACCAGAAGAACAGGCGCTTGTCCCAATCCATTATCAGCGCGGAAGGATTCGGCATCTGCCGTGTCAGCGACAGGTTCGGCCACCACAGGATGCCCCACAAAATCACACCGCATACCTGCGGCTTCCATATAGGGTGGCTCGAACGGCAGCAGGGCAAGCACCTGATCGATGTGGCGTGCCATTTTGGCGGCGCGGCCCGGTCGCCATGCCCAAACCGTCGGAGCGACATAATGGACCGTGCGAATATTACTGCGCGCCTTAACCAGCTTTGCAACGCGCAATGAAAAATCAGGGCTGTCGATCGTAATCAGGACGTCCGGCTGCATCGCCACCACAGCTTCTGCGGTTTGGGCAATGCGTCTCTTGAGGTGGAGGTATTTGGGCAGGATCTCTGCCAGCCCCATCACGCTCAATTCATTCATGTCAAAACGGCTGGTCAGACCTTCGGCCTGCATCTGAACACCGCCGATACCTTCAAACACGACATCGGGGCGCAGCTCCTTTAGGCCAGCCATCAAAGCGCCGCCCAGTTTGTCACCCGAAGGCTCCCCAGCAAGGATGAAAACGCGCAAAGCGCTCATTCGCCCGTGCGTGCCCAAAACACGAGGCCAAGGGAATCTGCCAGCGTCTTACATTCGCTTGGATGCAGAACAATCACATCGCCCGCGTCCACGATGACGCCCCGCAGACCGGCATCAGAGGCTGCTTGCAGCGTCTCTGGCCCGACGGTTGGCAGATCAATCTTGCGAGTCTGGCCTGCTTTGGGGCCTTTGAACAGGATGCCCCCGTTGGCGTCATTTACATCACCAAGCATCGCATCAGTCCCGCGTGCATCTTCCATCGCGACAATGTGCCCGTTGGCAGCAACACAGGCCTGCCCCTTGTCCTGTGGCGACATCTCAAGGATGTGCGCCGCGGCAACCGCAGCGTCCTTGCGCATCTGCGCATCGGGCCAGTAACTGCCAAAGACGCCGCCTTGAGCCAACAGATCAGGGGCAATCTCATGTGCGCCGATCACTTCGAAACCGGTCTTCTCGAACAGCTCCAATAGCACACGCAGCGCGCCGTCATCACCGGATTTCAACGCTTCCATGAACAAGGGCACCAGCGGCGCTGTTTCAGCGTCAAGCTTGGATGGATCAAGCGCGGGCCGCTCAAGTGCGCCGGCAAAGCAAACCTGGGTGATGCCACGGTTGCCAAGCTCCAACAGCAGCGTGCCGAGCGTCTCAAGGCGGAACGTCAGCTCTGCCTCCAAACCGCTCAGGGGAACGCCTTCATATCCGCACACCAGCGGTGGGGTCTGCGCCCCCGCCGCAACCAATGCCGGCAAATCGCCGCGTCCTGCAACCAGCGCCAGCGTCATTTTGGTGTCAGGAAATGGCGGCCGCTGTCGGCCAGAACGAAATCGACAATCTCGCGGACATAGTCGCTGCTGGTCTCGGCGCCCAAGCGTTCTGCACGATCATGGAAGGTGCCCTCCCCCTGTGCCAACATCTGAAAGGCTGCACGCAGGGCGGTGATATCACTCCGGTCAACGCCGCGGCGTTTCAACCCGACAAGGTTGAGCCCGTCCAAATGGCCGCGCGGCGCCTGAACCAAGCCATACGGGATCACATCATTCGTCACCATCGTTACAGCGCCAATGATCGCGCCGCGCCCGATCCGGACCCATTGATGGATGCCTGACAGCCCCCCGATGATCACGTTGTCTTCAATCACGCAGTGGCCAGCGACAGCCGCATTGTTCACGACAACAACGTTATTACCCACAATAGCGTCATGCGCGATATGGCAGCCGGCCATGAACAGGTTGTCATCGCCCACCACAGTCACACCGCCCCCGCCTTCTGTGCCACAGTTCATTGTCACATGCTCACGGATACGATTGCGCGCACCAATCTCAAGCCGCGTTGTTTCACCCTTGAATTTAAGGTCCTGCGGGATTTCACCAATCACGGCGAAAGAGAAGATCACAGTTCCCTCGCCGACAGTGGTTTGACCGCTAATCACGACATGGGATTTCAGCACCACATCCGCGCCAAGCGTTACCTCAGGGCCGACCACACAAAACGGGCCGACCGTGGCGCTTGGATCAATCTTTGCGCCCTCTTCAATGACGGCGCTGGGATGGATGGCCATTATGCACCGTCCTTGGGCAGATCCAGCATCGCCATAAACTCGGCCTCAGCCGCCATTTCACCCTCGACGGTGGCCACACCGGAGAACTTCCAGATTTTGCCGCCGGGCTTGCCGCGTACCGTCTTGACGTCCATGCGCAGAACATCACCGGGGACGACCTTGCGGCGGAATTTACAGTTATCAATGGACATGAAGTAAATCAGCATGTCGCGGTCCAACTGGTCCAGTGCGACACCGATCATCACGCCGGCCGTCTGAGCCATGGCTTCTACAATCGTAACGCCCGGCATAATCGGTGTTCCGGGGAAGTGGCCCTGAAAATGTGGCTCGTTCATGGTCACATTCTTATAGCCAACCGACGACTGCGTGTCGTCGATTTCTTCGACTTTATCCACCAACAGGAAGGGATAGCGGTGCGGCAGGATGCGCTGGATGATCTGGATATCTGCACGCTTAAGTTCTTGGGTCATGGGTATTCCTTCCGGGGTCTCTTGCCCCACAGCTAGCAATTGCACCAGCGCGGAGCAAGACTGCGCGGTGTTTCAGTCTTTGGGTTCAGGTGTATTGGTATCGCCTTCGCCCAATGTCTCGTTCAGACGGGCAATCGCGGCGGCGGTGATATCGGTGCTGTTGGCGCTGATAAAAACGGTGCGCCGTTCCAGCACAACGCTGGCACCCACTTCTTGCATCAAGGCCTCCAAAACCGGACCGGCGGCGTTCAGGAATACTTCGCGCTCTTGCTCAAGAAGAGAGTTCAGCGCGCGGGACTTTGCCGCTTGTGCCTGACGGGTGGTCTGGACGCGGGTGTCGAATGCATCGGCCAAGGGCCGGAAGGCTTCGGGCGTCATCGTCTTGCGTTTGTTCGTGAGGTCCTGTTCGGCTTCCGCCAGTTCTGCTTCGATCTGGCGGTTCTCTGTTGCAAGCTGATTGCCCTGCTCTTCGATTTCTCGCGCAACGCGCTTTCCGAAATCACTGTTCAAGAACAACCGCTCACTGTCGATCGTGAGAACAGGTGTCTCGGCAATCGACAAAACCTGCGCGGAGGCCGGCACTGCAAACAGCAGCCCCAGCCCGAACACCAGACAATGTAGCGCGCGGCGCACCGATCAGAATTGCGTCTGGAGGGTCACTTCGAACTTCTGCTCGCGGTCGTAATCTTCTTTGCGGATCGCATCGGAGATATTGAACTGGAGCGGACCCACAGGTGTGTCCCAGTAGATGGAAACCCCGATGACATGACGGAACGATCCGCTTTCGCCGTCCACGGCGTTACCGCCAAGGTTTACATCAGACAAATCCCACAGGTTGCCGACATCATAGAAGACACCCCCACGGATACCGTATTCTTCCGGCAGGCCCAGCGGGAATTCCGCCTCGACCCGACCAACCAGATACATGTTGCCGCCCAGCGTGTCGTTCTGGTCAGAGGCCGCGTCGCGCGGACCAATACCACCCGGTTCAAACCCGCGCAGCTGCGTTGGCGTCAGGATGAAACGGTCAATCGCACGGTTCGTACCACTGCTCCAAGCGATTGCGCCACCTTCCAATGTGCCGCGAATGGTCAATTCTTCGTTCAGGAACTTCTTCTCTGCAATGACCTTGGCGACCGTACGCACATATTTCTGATCACCGCCCAGACCTGCAAAGTCCTGGCTAAAGCGGAAAAGAACACCTGCGTTCGGGTCCAATCCGGTGCGACGGGTGTCGTAGCTATATTCGTACCCGACAGACGAGGTCAGAAGCGATCCTGCATCGATGTCATTCTGAATGATTGCGCCCTGTTCGGCATCGTCATTTTCGGTCACTTCGGACTGCTCTGCAGTATAGCGCAGTTGCAAACGCCCGTTTTCAGACACGGGGAACGTCAGGCTGGGACGGAACAGCAACCGCGTGCTGTCGTAGGTCGAGAAAGAGGAATTCTCTTCGGAATAGTCCAGATTCAAACCAAAGCTCACGTCACGGCCCAGCAAGGCCGGTTCCACAAAGGTCAGGCCATAGCGACGCGCGTCAGAGGCAGTTGAGACAATGAGGTTGAGCTTTTGACCACGGCCCAAAAAGTTCTGTTCGGCAAAGCTGATCGCAATACCAGGACCATCGGTGTTCGAGAAAGACGCACCAAAGTTCAAAGACCCTGTAGGTTTTTCTTCGACGTTCACGTCGATCACAACCTGCTCTGGCGAAGTCCCCTCACGGGCATTCACTTCGGCTGTCTCGAAATAGCCTAGCGCACGAATGCGTTCGGCTGCCTGACGGATTTCGCGAGGATTGAACGGGTCGCCTTCAACGCTGTCAAACTGGCGGCGCACAACACGGTCAAGCGTCGTGGTGTTGCCCTCAATATCAATGCGTTCGACAAAGATACGCGGCCCGCGTGACAGGACAAAGTCCACATCCAGCGTCAGATCGCGGTCATTGCGGCTGACGCGCGGCTCAACGCGCATAAAGTCTACGCCGTCGCGGATCGCCTGACGTTCCAGTCGCGCGATGTCAGCCTCAACAAGTGTCGGAGAATAGATAACGCCCGGCTTGATCTTAATCAGATCGGAATAAACGTCGCTATCTACATTCGCGAGTTCGGATGTCACCGAAACCTGACCAAACTGAAACTGCTGGCCTTCCTGAATGTTAAACCCAAGGAAATAGCCGTCCCGCTCTTCGGTGAGCTGTGCGTTTACGGAGTTGACCCGCATATCAACATAGCCACGCGAGAAATAGAAATCGCGCAAAACCTGTTTGTCGAATTCAACGCGGTCCTGAACATATGTGTCGCGGCGCACCAGACGGCGGAACAGGCCCGCCTGCTTGGTTCCCAACACGCGGCGCAGGCGGCGGTCTGAGTATTTGCGGTTACCAACAAAGCTCAGGCGCTCAATCTCAACGTTCTGGCCTTCAAAAATTTCAAACACCAGGTCAACACGGTTTTGGTTCCGCTTGATGACTTTTGCCTGAACGCGCGCAGCGATGCGCCCATCGTTCGAATAAGCCTCGGCAATGGCATTCGCGTCTTTTTCGGCTTGGGTCGGATTAAACACCCGCCGCGAGGTGGACGAGATCACAGATTCAAGCGCGTCATCCTTGATCCGGCGGTTCCCTTCAAAGGAAATCCGGTTGATCGTCGGCAGTTCGACCACGGTGATAACCAGCGTGTTGCCCTGCGGCGCAATAGCGACACTTTCGAACAGGCCAGAGTTATTCAGCCGCTGGAAGGCATCATTCAGCTCACCCGCGCTTACCGCCTGACCGCGGGCGATTCCGGCCTGAGACAGGATCGCACTATCGCCAATTCGCTGGTTGCCATTAATCTGGACCGAATTGAATTGGTACTGTTGCGCAAACGCCTGCGGCGCTTGGGCTATCCAAGCTGTTGAAAGAAGTAATGAAAAAGTCAGACCTTTCAGGCCGGACCGCTTAAAATTCTGCTGCTCGAACGCGCTGTTTGCGCGTATCTTTGACCCCAGGCTCATGGTTATTACCCAATTTTATAAACACCGTTAAACCTTGAGTACCTGTAGGGACCAAGCTTGTCAAAACCAAGGGACCGTTTTTCAAACGAAAAAGGCCCGCGTAATACGCAGACCTCATGCCGTTGTAGGAGTGTTTAGGTCGTTTTACTGAAAGCTGCCCACAAAGGCGCCCGCACCCAAGGCAACGGCAATCGTCAGTAAATACAGGGCACGATCCCAGTTAAGGTCCATGAGAACACTCAAGCCGCGGTAGCCTCTCGTCAACGTCTGCATGGATCACTCCTTAAGTGCTTAACAGCTAATGCACGGAGATTAGCGTTGGAATGTGGCGATCACGGGGGGCAAATGTGGCAAAAGCAAGGCATTCGCCCTGCTTCGCCATCTGTTTGGATATTTAATGAGCCTTACGGACAGAAGATGTCGTTGAACAAAGCAAACAGCATCAGGCCCAGAACCATTGTCAGGCCGATGCTCATCAGGATCCGAAGCGCACCATCACTCGGCGGTTTGCCGCGAACAGCCTCATAAGCATAAAACGTCAGGTGGCCCCCATCCAATGCGGGGATCGGGAATAGGTTGAGCAGACCAACAGCTGTGCTGAGCACCGCAATAAAGTTGATAAAGCTCATCGCGCCCTGACTGGCCATCGCGCCAGATACTTTTGCAATCCCGACAGGGCCGGACATGTTGCAAGAGCTAATTGCGCCCGTCACCATGTGCCAAAGGCCCGAGATCGAACCTTTGATGATCCGCCACGTCCCCGCCACACCGCTTTGTACAGATTCGATCAGACCCGGCGTTTCTGTCGCGGCAGTAATCGCGCTGTCACTGGAAATCCCGATCCGCAGCACATTCACAAAACCGCCATCGTCCTGCGGTTCATCAGTAGATTTGGGAACAAGCGTGAATTGCAGAATTTCACCTGCGCGCCAGACGTCCAGCAACAACGGACGCCCTTCCGAGCTTTCAACAGCATTCTTGAGCTGTTGGAAGGCAAAAACAGGCGCCCCGTCTACACCGGTGATCACATCCCCGCTGGCCAACCCTGCTTCAAGGGCTGCTGTCTCTGGTCCGACGCTGCCCACAAGGGCGGGCTGTGGATAGGGGCCCGGCACCGTCAATGAGACGCCGTCGCGCAGGACGGTATAGTCCAGAACCGGCTCCAGCGGCAGCGCATCCATGTACGCGCGGTATTCAGGTGTTTGGGTGCTGGAAGGTATCTCAAGACCGGCGATGGCCTGCAAAACATCCCCCTTCTCCAAACCTTCAACCGCATTTGGCAGAGGTTTTACGGCATCTACTGTCAGTGGTTCACGCACATTGCCGAGCGCCATAGAAATGCCGGCGAACACAATGATAGACAGGGCAAAGTTAAATACCGGCCCTGCCGCGACGGTCAGCGCGCGCGCCCAGAGAGGCGCGCCGTGCATCGTGGAACGCAGGCGAGCAGGATCTGCCGCTGCCTCGTTCATTGCGTCCTCGTCCTTGCCAGATGCCGCGTTGGAATCGCCCGCAAATTTAACATAGCCGCCAAAAGGCAGCGCAGCGATCTGCCAGCGCGTGCCATGCTTGTCATGGCGAGAGTATATCACCGGTCCAAAACCGAGCGAGAAAACGTCCGCCTTGATCCCGCACCAGCGCCCGACGATGTAATGGCCGTATTCATGGATCGCGACGATCACCGACAGTGCGATGATAAACGCTGCCATCGTCCAGACAAAACCGCCGAATTGCGGAACAAGTGTTGTAATATCCAATGCTCTACCCTGCTCTTTGTTCTATAGCCAACCGTGCGGCCTTGCGTGCCAGATGGTCTGTTTCGAGCACGTTATCAAGGGTCATGGTGGCATCAATGTGGCCCCCTTGTGCATCCATGCGGTCCAAAACCTGCGACACAACGTCCGACATCTGGGTGAATTTCAGCTGTCCGGCGATAAATCCGTCCAGCGCGGTTTCTTTCGCGGCATTAAATACCGCACCGGCCAGACCGCCGCGCGCCATGACCTCGCGCGCGATGCGCAACGCGGGCCAACGCGCGTCATCGGGCGCGCGGAATTCGAAACTGCCAATGGCGGCAAGGTCCAGACGCTCAACCGGTATATGGCGGCGCTGGGGGTGGTGCAGCGCATAGCCGATGGCGTGGCGCATATCGGGCGGCCCTACATGCGCCATTAGCGCGCCGTCATTAAACCCGACCAGCGCATGGATCATACTTTGCGGGTGAATAAGTACCTCGATCTGCTCTGGCGCTACGTCAAAGAACTCTCTTGTTTCAATAACTTCCATCGCCTTATTGAACATCGACGCGGAATCTATGGTGATCCGCTGGCCCATATCCCAATTCGGATGGCTAGACGCCTGATCCAGTGTCGCGTCACACAAGTCTTCGATAGGCCAGTCACGGAATGCCCCGCCGGAGGCCGTGATGATGATCCGCTCTACCGCGTTCATATCCTCACCTACCAGCGCCTGAAAAACGGCAGAATGTTCGCTATCCACCGGCAGGATTTGCGCACCTTGCGCCCTGCCCGTTTCAAGCAGCAATTTGCCTGCACAGACCAGAGATTCCTTGTTTGCCAGCGCGAGAGTGCTGCCCTGGCCCAAAGCGGCCATGCCGGGCGCAAGGCCGGCAGCACCAACGATTGCAGACATGATCCAGTCCGCAGGCCGGTGCGCCGCTTCTAGGATCGCGTCTGCACCAGCAGCGGCGATGACCCCCGATCCTTTAAGAGCCGCACGCAAATCTTCCAGCAGACTGTCATCCGCTGTTACCGCGATCTGTGCATTTAGCGCCCGCGCGTCCGCGGCAAGTTGTTCGATGTTGCGCGCACCTGTCAGGGCAACGACCTCATACTCCTCAGGTGCACGTTTGATCAGGTCAATTGTGTTCTGCCCGATGGAACCGGTCGCGCCAAATATACTGACTTTTCGCATGGATCACCCCACTCCGGGGGGGAAACCGATAACCTGCCCGATGATGAGCAAAAACACCGATGCGCCAAGCATCCCGTCAAAGCGGTCCATCAGACCACCGTGGCCGGGTATAAGATTCGAGCTGTCTTTCACGCCCATCTTCCGCTTCATCCCGCTTTCGGCGATGTCCCCCATCTGCGAGGCCATGGAGACCGCGATCGAAATACCGATAAGCTGATATCCAACGCCCGTGTTGGCAGAAAATACCAGTCCGACAATCGCCGCGCCGATCCATCCGGCCGCCGTACCGGACCACGTTTTCTTGGGGCTGACCGCCGGCCAGAACTTGGGCCCGCCAAATGCGCGGCCCGCGAAATAGCCAACCACATCGGTGACAACCACGACCAGCACCAGCCAGAGCATCCAGTTCACGCCCATTTCATCGCGCACCTTGATCATACCAAAGCCGGACATCAGGATCATGACCGTGAAAGTCATGTAAATCGTGCGGTTCCGTTCAAGATAACCGAAACCGACAAGCGCGGGCGCAAGCAACAAAGGCAGTGCAAAGCCAACAGGCAGATAGACAGACAGCAGGACAGCAGCGCCCGTGGTCCCCCCAAGAAGCAGTTGCGCGCGGGATTGACCGGGACGCAACATCCCGACCATTTCCCAAACCATAACGCCGCAGATCAGGGCCACCAGGACATGAAAAACATATCCGCCCGTCCATATCCCGGCCACGGCGACAACCGCCATCGCAACCGCCGACATCACGCGCGCTGCCAGATCAGACCATTTTTCAGTGCTGCTCATAGTTAACCTCAGGTTTTGACGCCGCCAAAGCGCCTGTCTCGTCCGCCGTAAGCGGCACAAAGGCGGGCAAACTCCATACGGGTGAAATCAGGCCACAGCGTGTCGATGAATTCATATTCCGCATAGGCTGATTGCCACAGCAAAAAGTTCGAAATCCGTGCTTCGCCACTGGTCCGGATTACCAGATCAGGATCTGGCAAAACATAGGTATCCAAATACTTTGGCAGCGTTTCTTCATCTATCGCTTCGGGATCAAGCTTACCGCTGGCGACGTCTTGAGCCAGCCGTTTGGTGGCGCGCGCCACCTCATCGCGGCCGCCATAGTTCAGCGCAATCGTCAGATGCACGCGGGTGTTATGCGCGGTCGCTTCCTCAAGGTCGTTCATAAGGCGGATCAGCTTATCGTCCAGCCGCACCCGATCCCCGATAAAGCGCACGCGCACGCCAAATTCGCTTAACGAACGGGTTTCTTTGCTGATGTAGCGGCGGAAAAGGCTCATCAGCCCGGCCACTTCAACCTGAGTCCGTTTCCAGTTTTCTGTCGAGAAGGCAAAAATGGTCAGGTATTCCACGCCGACTTCGGTGCAGGCTTCGACCACTTCGCGCACACGCTTTGCACCGGCGTGATGCCCGAACAACCGCGGGCGTCCGCGCTGGGTGGCCCACCGCCCGTTGCCATCCATAATGATCGCAACATGTCGCGGACCACCCGGAGATTGCTCGGGCAGTTCTTCGCGTTCGGGTTTGCTGCGCTTAATCATAGTGTCTCACGCATAGGTCGGGCCTGCTCATGTGTCTTGCAAGCCTGCCGAGCGGCTTCGCACCCATATCGGGGCAAAATCCGATCAAACCTGCATGATTTCGGCTTGCTTCGTTTCAAGCTGGTCATCAATCGCTTTGATCTGCTTGTTCGTCAGCTCCTGAACTTCGTCTTCCCAAATCTTCTGGTCATCTTCGGACATACCGTCCGCTTTGGCCTTCTTGATCTGGTCCATCCCGTCGCGGCGGATGTTCCGGATGCTGACGCGCGCATTTTCGGCATAACCACCAGCCACTTTGGTCAATTGCGTACGGCGTTCTTCGTTCAGCTCAGGGATCGGCAGCATGATGATGGTGCCGTTCAACTGCGGATTGATGCCCAAACCGCTTTCGCGGATGGCTTTTTCAACCTTGCCGACCAGCGCCTTGTCCCAGACATTGATCGTGACCATGCGCGGCTCTGGCACGTTGACGGTACCAACCTGGTTGATTGGCGTCATGGAGCCGTATGCATCCACCATCACCGGCTCCAACATGGAGGCCGAAGCACGGCCTGTGCGCAGGGACGCAAATTCGGTACGCAGGGACGCGATCGCCCCCTTCATCCGCCGCTCAAGATCGTCGGTGTCTAGCATAAAGTCTTCGGACATGAATTAAGGCCTTCGTCTGTGTCACTGGTTAGGAGCAGGGTTTAGAGCATTGGAGGTAACAAGGAAAGACAGCTTTCACCCGTCGGCGGTTCAGCCCTGTACCCGTGTATAGGTTCCCTCGCCCGCAAGGATGCCTTTGAAACCGCCCGGCTCATCCAGTGAGAAGACGATAATCGGCAGGTTGTTGTCACGCGCCAGAGCGATGGCAGAGGCGTCCATCACGCCCAGACGCTTTTGCAGCACATCATCATAGCTGACTGTGTCATAGCGTACGGCGTCATCATGCTTGGCCGGGTCTTTGTCATAGACACCATCCACCTTCGTGCCTTTGAAAATCGCTTCGCACGACATCTCGTTGGCGCGCAGGGTCGCGGCGGTATCGGTTGTGAAATAAGGGTTGCCGGTACCAGCCGCAAAGATACAGACGCGCTTTTTCTCAAGGTGGCGCACGGCGCGGCGGCGGATATACGGCTCGGCCACTTCATTCATAGTGATCGCAGAGATTACGCGCGTATGGATGCCCAGCCCCTCAAGCGAGGATTGCATCGCCAGTGCGTTCATCACTGTTGCCAGCATCCCCATATAATCTGCTGTGGTGCGCTCCATTCCTTGTGCGCTGCCCTGCAAGCCACGGAAAATGTTGCCGCCGCCGATGACCATGCAAATCTCGACGCCCATATCATGAACGGATTTCACTTCACGCGCGATACGCTCGACGGTCGGCGGGTGCAGGCCAAAGCCCTGATCCCCCATTAGCGCCTCGCCGGAGATTTTGAGCATAACCCGTTGAAAGGAAGCTTGCGAGGTATCGGACATGGGGGGAACCTTTCAGGGCGTGTTGGAATAGCGGGCTTTCGCCCATGCGTAAAATGTCGCAAATACGCACAAGGTTCAATGCGGCGCGGTGAGGAGAAGCAAAGAAATGTTATCGAATGCACGTGCGCAGCTGCTGGCGTCAATCCCAGAGGACCGGCCAGTCCTTATTGCGGGACCTACTGCGTCGGGGAAATCCGCGCTTGCCCTCGACATAGCGAAACGTGGTGGCGTGGTTGTAAATGCCGATGCCAGCCAGGTTTATGCTTGCTGGCGTGTGATCTCGGCACGGCCCTCTCCCGAAGAAGAGGCGCAAGCGCCGCACCGGTTGTATGGGCATCTGGCCGAAACCGTGCGCTATTCGACAGGTCATTGGCTACGCGAAGTGGCTGAAGTCATTGCCGAAGGACATCGCCCGATTATTGTCGGCGGCACCGGCCTCTATTTTCAGGCGCTGACAGAAGGGCTGGCGGAAATCCCATTAACGCCAACGGACGTTCGGGCACGGGCGGATGAAATGCCGCTGGAGGACTTGCTTGCCGGTCTGGATGCGGCCACGGCGGCAGGGCTGGATCTGGCGAACCGCGCTCGGGTGCAGCGCGCTTGGGAAGTGCTTGAGGCGACAGGCCGCGGCTTGGCGCAGTGGCAAGCTGACACGCCGGCGCCGCTTTTGCCGCTGGACCAGTGCAGTGCCATTGCGCTGGATGTGGACCGTGACTGGCTGGCCGCGCGAATCGAACAACGGTTCGATACGATGCTCGCGGGGGGCGCGCTGGACGAAGTACGCGCCATCGAGCCGCATTACGATCCCACCCTCCCCGCGCACAAAGCTATTGGCGTACCGGAGCTGATCGCATATCTGCGCGGAAGCTGCACGATGGAAGAGGCCCGTAGCGCTGCCATTATCGCCACGCGACAATATGCCAAGCGTCAAAGAACGTGGATCCGTAGCAAAATGAGCGGATGGCAAAAGCTGCACTTGCCGTCTTAGCAAGAATCGGCGCATTGAAGTTTTGTGGCTTTTCCTGCGGACATTTCCCGCTAAGGTTGTCGTTAGTGCCTGTTTTCAAACATTGGATCCGTAAATGAGTGAGACCAGCCTTCAAATTCGCACTCTTGCCCAGCTTGCTGGGGGAGATAGTTGGCGACTTGGGCTGGCGCACGATCAGGCACATCACACGCTTATTTGGGTGACACGCGGCCAAGGGCGCATTCTGCTAGACGGGCGTCGGCGCGGGATCGGACCGCACAACGCGGTGTTTGTACCGGCGGGGTCGGTGTACTCCATCGATCTTGGTGCCCAGATGTTGGGACAGGCGATCATTGTGCCTGACGGGACGCCCCTGCGCCTGCCCGATTTGCCGCGCCACCTGCGGGTCCGCGATGTTCACGTCCAGTCCGAACTTGCCGCGATCATTGAAGCCGCACAACGCGAACAATCCCAAGGTCGGCCTCTGGCCCAAGATGCCCTTGAGGCCCATGTGGCGCTGATGTCTGTCTGGTTGCGACGCCAGATAGCACAGGAAGAACACGTCCCGATCCAAAGCACCGCCGGTGAGCGGCTGACGCGCAGGTTCACACAGATGATCCCGCAACACTACACATCGGGTGCCCCGATGGCGTTCTACGCGGGCGAGCTTGGCGTGACCCCTACCCACCTGACGCGCACCGTGAAGGCGGCCACCGGCAAAACCGCGGCCGATTTGCTGACAGAACGTGTGATCCACGCCGCCCGCACCCTGCTGGAGACCACGCGGCACCCCGCACGCAATATCGCGCATCATCTCGGATTTGGCAGTGCCGCCTACTTTACGCGCTTCATGCAACACCACACCGGAAGCTCGCCCAGTCAGCTGCGCGCAGGCAATTCGGGAAAGAGAACCGGACGCCCGGCCGTGCCTTCCAGACAGAATGCCAAAGCCGAAGCCTGACCCTTCAATGGCCACCACTAGCCCGATACCGACACGCGATGTCGTATTTTTCTAATTTCTAGTCTCTAGATGACATTGACGCGCGCAGTCATTTAATGCCTCATACCCCCACAAGAGCGTCCGCATGGGTATCGCTTCTAGAAAAACTAAGGTCCGGCAAACGGATCGGGGGAATGTTCAAGACGTCTGTCGCAGCTGTGTCACGCAGTCTGTGCGATCTCAGGACCTGATCCCAAAACCAAGGGCGGCAGCCCACACAGAACAGGCGGGATCAACCTGCCTACAGCCAACGACAGGGGCTACAATTTATGGGACTATTCATCCTCAGACGTCTGGGCGTGATGATACTGACAGGGCTTTGCCTGACGTTCATCGTGTTCTGGCTGACCAATCTCTATCCAAACCTCGAAAAACTTGCCAAAACCCAAGGCAACTTCCGCATGAGCGACGAGGCCGTAAGCTCTTATCTCGGCGATCGCGGTTATCTGGAACCTCTGCCGATTAAATTTGCGCAGTGGTTGGGCGTTGCGCCGGGTTGGGTCACCGAAAAACCCGAAGGCAAAACCTTTGGCCGTTGCTTTACCGAAGGAACACCGGAAGAAGAACGCCGCAGTTTTTGCGGGGTCATACAAGGGGATTGGGGAACATCCACTGTCTTTAAAGACGACGTGAGCAGCATTGTTGCGACACGGTTGGGCCTGACCGGCAAGCTGATGTTCTGGGTGCTGGTCCTGATGGTGCCTTCGGCCCTGATCGTCGGCGTGCTGGCAGGAATGCGTGAGGGGTCCAAAATGGACCGCTCCCTATCAACCGTCTCGATCATCAGCACGGCGACGCCGGAATATGTGTCAGGGGTTATCTTTATCGCGGTCTTTGCCTCGTCGGCATTCGGGCTGAAGTGGTTCAAAGGCTCTGCCACGTCAGCGATGGAAAACGCCAACTTTGAAAATTTCTTTCTGCCGGTCCTGACGATTTCACTGTACGGCATGGGCTATATTGCGCGCATGACGCGGGCTTCGATGACCGAGGTGATGACCGCACAATACATCCGCACTGCGCGTCTCAAGGGCGTCAGCTTTCGCAATATTGTGATGAAACACGCGCTGCGCAACGCGCTGATCGCGCCCTTCACCGTCATCATGCTTCAAATCCCCTGGCTTTTGAACGGGGTCGTGATTGTAGAGACCCTGTTTAACTACAAGGGCTTCGGTTGGGTGTTGGTGCAGGCAGCGGGCAATAATGACATCGAACTGTTGCTGGCAGTCTCGGTCGTGTCGGTCGTGGTGGTGCTGCTGACGCAGCTGATCTCCGATATCGGCTATGTCTTCCTCAATCCACGCATTCGCATTTCATAAGGCAGGGCAAAGATATGGAACAACTAACTTGGACCGGAGCGCTTTCGCCGCTCAATCTTTTCCTCGCCCTTGCTGTGGCGGTGCTGGTGATCGCAGTGGTCGTTCAAATCGCGATGAGCCTTGTGCCGTCCGGCGGCAACCGCGCGGTTTATGCGGACGGGACAATGTCAGCGGACAAGGGACTGTCCGGTCTGGTGGGAATGGTCGTGCAATATGCGCTTCTGGCCACCATCGCAGTCGCGCTGCTATACATCGTCTTGGGCATTTTCATGGGGCCATCGGCAGGGATTGTGGGCGGTATGTCCCAACAGCTTTTGCCGGTCTGGATCGCGCTGGTCGCGACATACGCGATTTCGATCATCTTCAAACGCAGGCTTGGCCTTTACGGCAAATTGTTCGACAGTACGGTCGGCATGATCGGCTTCGGTCTGGTGATGTTCTGGGTTTATGCCGGCTTCTTCGGTGGCGTGATGGACATGGTCACAACCCATGACACGCTTAGCCAGATGTCGGGTATGAAGAACAAGGCACCGGGCACCCCTCTAAGAGGAGCCGAAGAAGGTGATTATCAGTGGTTCCTGCTGGGCGGTGACAATCTGGCCCGCGATGTGTTTAGCCGATTGTTCGACGGCGCATGGGTGGTGGTCAAGATCGCCCCGTTTGCAACACTCTTTGCTTTCATGGTCGGCATAACCTTGGGACTGCCGGCAGGTTATTACGGCGGCCGCCTTGATACTTTCCTGAGCTTTCTGGCCAACCTCATCCTCGCCTTTCCGGTAATCTTGCTGTTCTATCTACTGGTAACGCCTGAGATCGTTCTGACGGGTATCCCGAATTACATGGCGCTGGTGCTTTTCATCTTTCCGTTGGTGTTCCTCGCAATCTTGCTGAACTCACGCTTCTACACTCAACCCAGCCTGCGAACGCCGCTGTTGATTATTGTGCTTGGCTTCGGTGCTTGGCTGTATCTGTCACTGGTGAGCACCGATGGCTCCGTTGTGGCAACGCCTACCTACTCCATTCCGGGCCTGCCCGGTTTTCTGGACGGATTTGACATTGATCCGAACTTGCTGGTGGTTTTCGTTTCCGTTGTGTTTGTGAACGCCCCTACGGTTTTCCGGATCGTGCGCGGCCTCGCGCTGGATATCAAAACACGCGACTATGTGGCGGCAGCACAGACACGTGGCGAAGGACCGTGGTACATCATGCTGTGGGAAATCTTGCCGAACGCACGCGGGCCACTGATTGTCGATTTCTGCCTGCGTATCGGCTATACCACCATCCTGTTGGGGACCTTGGGTTTCTTCGGATTGGGGCTGGCTTCGGAAAGCCCTGACTGGGGCACCACGATCAATGCGGGCCGACGCTTGTTGTCTATCTATCCTCATGCGGCGATTGCCCCGGCTGTGTCGTTGCTGACACTGGTGCTGGGCCTGAACCTGTTGGCGGATGGGCTGCGCGAAGAAAGCTTGCGCGACTGAGTTGAGCAGAGCGTTTCGGGGGCGCTGCCCCCGGACCCCCGGGATATTTTCGGCCAAAAGAAAGAGGCAATTGCCTTGCTTATGGCCCTCCAATTGAGGAGATACGAGATGCCAAAGACTGATTATGATGGACCCATTCTGGAGATCGACAAGCTGTCGATTTCGTTCTTCACCCGTTTGCGCGAAATACCGGCGGTGATGGATTTTTCCGTGTCGGTGAAGCCCGGAGAGGCCGTCGGCCTTGTGGGAGAAAGTGGCTGCGGGAAATCCACGGTGGCACTTGGGGTAATGCAGGATCTGGGCAAGAATGGCCGGATCGTCGGCGGCTCTATCAAGTTCAAGGGACGCGATCTGGGCGAAATGTCCGATGCCGAGTTGCGTGACATTCGCGGCTCTGAGATTGCGATGATCTATCAAGAACCCATGGCATCGCTGAACCCTGCGATGAAGATCGGTCGGCAGTTGATGGAAGTCCCGATAATCCACGCAGGCATGTCAGAGAAGGATGCCTATGACCGCGCCTTGCAGGTGGTGACAGATGTGAAGTTGCCAGACCCCAAGCGGATTTTACAGGCCTATCCGCACCAGCTGTCCGGTGGCCAACAGCAGCGGATCGTGATTGCCATGGCGCTGATGAGCGAACCTTCTTTGCTGATCCTGGATGAGCCGACAACTGCGCTGGACGTGACCGTCGAAGCGGCAGTTGTGGAGCTGGTCAAGGATCTGGGAAAGAAATACGGCACCTCGATGCTTTTCATCTCGCATAATCTCGGGCTGGTCCTGGAGACTTGTGACCGTATCTGTGTGATGTACTCCGGCGAGGCGGTCGAGCGGGGCTCAATCGAAGATGTCTTCGACGAAATGCAGCACCCTTATACGCAGGCCCTGTTCCGTTCGATCCCCCTGCCCGGCGCTGACAAAAACGCGCGCCCGCTTGTTGCAATTCCCGGCAACTTTCCACTGCCCCACGAGCGGCCCGAAGGCTGCAACTTTGGCCCGCGCTGCGACTACTTTGAGGCGGGGCGCTGTGATCAGGGCTACATTCCGATGCAGGACGTGCCCGGAAACGAGCGCCACGCGACGCGCTGTTTGCGATATGACGAAATCGACTGGCAAGCGCCGCTCGAGCTTGCAGAGGTCAAGAAAAAGGGCGAGATCGGTGATGTGGTCCTCAAAATGGACAACCTCAAGAAGTATTATCAGGTCGCTGCAAATGCGATGTTTGGTGGCGGCAACACCAAGGTCGTGAAGGCCAATGAAACGCTTAGCTTTGAGGCCCGCGAAAGTGAAACGCTGGCCATTGTGGGTGAATCAGGGTGTGGTAAATCCACCTTCGCCAAAGTCTTGATGGGGCTGGAAACGGCGACTGACGGGACAATCATGCTGGATAATCAAAGCATCGGCGATGTCCCCATTGAAAAACGCACGACCCAAAACGTGGCGGACATCCAGATGGTCTTCCAGAACCCGTTTGACACGCTCAACCCTTCAATGTCGGTGGGCCGCCAGATTGTGCGGGCGCTTGAAATCTTCAAGATTGGCAAGAATGAGAAAGAGCGTTGGCAGCGGATGCTGGAACTACTGGATCTGGTTAAGCTTCCGCGTGAGTTCGCCAAGCGGATGCCTCGCCAGCTTTCTGGCGGGCAAAAGCAACGGGTTGGCATCGCGCGCGCCTTTGCCGGTGATGCGCGGATTGTTGTCGCGGATGAGCCTGTCTCGGCGCTGGATGTGTCTGTGCAGGCCGCTGTCACCGATTTGCTGATGGAAATCCAGCGTGAACAAAAGACGACACTGCTATTTATCTCTCATGATCTCAGCATTGTCCGCTATCTGAGCGACCGTGTGATGGTGATGTATCTTGGCCATGTGGTTGAATTGGGCACGACAGACCAAGTCTTTTCCCCCCCTTATCATCCCTACACCGAGGCACTTCTTTCAGCGGTACCAATTGCCGACACCAAGGTTAAGAAGAAGCATATCGTGCTGGAAGGTGATATTCCGTCAGCCATGAATCCGCCTTCAGGGTGCCCATTCCAGACCCGCTGCGGGTGGAAGTCGAAAGTGCCTGGCAACCTGTGCGAAACGGAAATTCCCCCGATGCGGATACTGGCGGATGCGCACCAGATCAAATGCCATCTTAGTCAGGAAGAGTTTGACGGCATGGAGCCAGTAATCGAGATGGGAACTGTCGCGGCGGAATAGGCGCGTTCGCGCCCCTGCTCTACCATCAGGTCTAAAGCAATGAGCGGTCGCTGGTTTAGCGGACGATACAGTGAATTGCTGGGAATCAGGAGGCGGTGAAAGCTGCAGCAGTGCGCCATGGGCGGAGCGTAATTAATTGTCTCAGATGCAGGTAACTTGCCGGTCAACCTCATTAAATGGAGAGCAAATAGGCGCTTAAAGTCTACTGTGGGCCTGTGCCTGATTGCTATTATGGTAAGAAAAGGCAGATGTTCAATTGCGCCCTGACACAGCGCAACCGTAACAGTCGGTTGAATTGAATCCCTAAATCCCTTTGCAACAAGGGTGACCCGGAACAGGAATTGATTGACTACTTTGAGCCAATTACGTGACGACTTGAACGAACGGAGCAGTCCCGCCTTCCAAGTTATCTATCGATGACAGTGTCTTATCTTGTTCAACCTTGCCGACCCGATGGGGAAGTTCGCTGACGGCACCGCTTGATTAGAACAGTGGCAGGTCCAGCATGGCTGCTGTGATCACGCAGGGAAAATACGCAATCGCGAACATGAAGAAGGAAGGAAAGCGTGACCGCATCACGCTTGCTGCGATCGCCATTACCGGACCGGCACAAAGCGCAAGGAGCGTCGGAAGCACGATCGCGTCATTATATTCAAAGCCCGGACCCCAAGGCATCTGGGGATTTTCAAGACCCGCAGCAATTGTACCGGCGATCATGCCAAGCACGGCCCCCATTAACAATGGTTTGATGCCGCGGCTTGCCTTGCGCTCGGTTCTACCAACAGACGGAGAACTGAACATCGAAGTCGCGGCACCTTCACCAGTGGCCATTTGCGTGCGACCATAACCGTGATGGTTATTGATGCGTGCGATCCGCTGATTAAAGATGTCCTGGCTCATGTCGTTCACTCTCGTGTTCACTGGCTACGAGGACATGTATCGCGGAGTATTGGGGCTAGAATTAGGCGAAACGGAGAGTTCTTGCCCTGAAATAAGGCGGAGAATTGACATCAATTCCAGACAATCTCTTTGGTTTTATGGGATTGTGGTTAACCACTGCCACATTTGAAAAATGGCTTACGTTAGGTCACGCTACGTTATCTTTGAGAGCAGCAGGACTCAGCTGCCGGAGATAATACGCACGTAGTTCTTTGTTTCACGAAACGGTGGAATACCACCGTATTTTTTCACAGCCCCCGGCCCCGCGTTGTAAGCCGCCAACGCCAACCGCCAGGAACCGAATTCCTCATACTGCTGGCGCAAATAGCGCGCGCCGCCATCAAGGTTTTCAGACGGTACGGTCGGATCGACACGCAAAAGCGCCGCAGTGCCCGGCATCAACTGCGCCAGACCAATCGCGCCGGCATGGGAGACGGCCTTGTGGTTCCACCGGCTTTCCTGATGCACGAGGCGCAAGAACAAATCTTGTGGAATGCCGTGCCGGACCGCTGCGGCCCGTGCCAGCGCCAGATATGGCCCCTTGTACCGTCCGCGATATTTCTTGACCGCTTCGCCACTGCCATCATTCCATTTCGTTGGGGTGACAACCTTTGGCGGCTGAAGACGAACAGAGTTGTTGTATTGCTTTGACGCACGCGTATCGAGCAGCTTCTTCTGGCTTGAGAAAAGCTTGCTCCGGCTCTTGGACGCGAAAATATCGGCCGATGCAGGCGCACCTATGGTAAGCATCCCTGCCATGATCGCTGCTACGGCTATGCGCATATTGCCCCGAGTCCCTCAGTATCGTCTGCCGCGCAACTATAGCAAACCCCACCGCCATGACCAGAGCTGATGCCCTAAAAGGGATTTCAGGAGGATAATGGCCGTGTCCCTGCCCTGTGATCGCGTTATAAAGGTGCCTGATATGGTGATGCCAGATTCGGCAGAACCGACCGCAAATAAGAACGCATTACCAAGAGGGAGAGCAACATGGCCGGCTCAGTAAACAAAGTCATCCTTATCGGCAATCTGGGGCGCGATCCCGAAGTGCGCAGCTTCCAGAATGGCGGCAAAGTGTGCAACCTGCGCATCGCGACCTCCGAGAACTGGAAAGACAAGAACACAGGCGAACGCCGCGAAAAGACCGAATGGCACAGCGTTGCTATCTTTAATGACGGTTTGGTCCGCATCGCCGAGCAGTATCTGAAAAAGGGGTCCAAGGTATATATTGAAGGCCAGTTGCAGACCCGCAAATGGCAAGACCAGTCAGGTGCTGATCGCTACTCCACTGAAGTCGTTCTGCAAGGGTTCGGCGGCACGCTGACCATGCTTGACGGTCGTGATGGCGGCGGTGGCGGCGGCGGTGGCTACGACCAAGGTGGTGGCGGTTATGACCAAGGCGGCGGAGGCGGCTATGATCAGGGCGGCGGTTATGGCGGCGGACAGTCTTCCGGTGGCGGCCAGTCATCCGGCGGCGGCGGGCGTGACCTGGACGACGAAATCCCTTTTTAAATCATGCTGATGAGCCCCGAGCTCAAAGTATTTCTCTTGGCAGGGGCTCTCATGGCCCTTGCCTACACGAACCTATATCCGCGACTGCGATCAAAGACACTGTTACGGTTGATGTGGCTTGATCTGCTTCTGTCAGCTGCGCTGCTCATCCTTGTCGGTTCCGTCTACTACGGCACAGGAACAGAGTTTTCTCTTTTTATACTAACGGTCCCATGGTGGGTATTCACCCTGCTCAGTGCAGCGGTGGTAGAAGCACCCTTGTTCATCTGGTTCTGTAAGCGTTGGGATATCGACCTTGGGCCCCCGACGGATTAGCGGCGCGCCAAAGCATCCGACAAGACAGCTAACACATCCGCTTTTTCGACATCGCCTGTCACGAAAGATTCTCCGATGCTGCGCGCGAGAATAAACCGCAACTGCCCCTCAACCACTTTCTTATCCTGCCCCATCAAGGCAAGTAACGTGTCAGCATCCGGCAGATCGCCCTCGATATCGGACAGATCAACTTTCATTCCCATGTCGCGCAAATGCGCGCGCACGCGGCTTGGCGCTTCTTGCGCACACAGCCCCATCCGCGCGGACAGCTCAAATGCGAGCGCACAGCCAATCGCCACGCCCTCACCGTGCAGCAGTCGGCTGGAATACCCCGTCGCTGCCTCCAACGCGTGACCAAAGGTATGCCCTAGATTTAGCAACGCACGCTCGCCCTGCTCTGTCTCGTCGCGCATGACAATGTCGGCTTTCATCTGGACCGAATGGCGGACGGCCTCGACCCGCGCAGCCCCGTCGCCATCCGCCAGCGCAGGCCCCTGTTGTTCGAGCCAGTCAAAAAACGCAGCATCGCCAAGCAGCCCGTATTTGACGACTTCGCCATAACCGGCAAGAAAATCACGCGGCTCAAGCGTGCCAAGAACCGCCGTGTCGGCCAGTACAAGCGAGGGCTGGTGAAACGCACCGACAAGGTTCTTGCCGTGGTGCGTGTTGATACCCGTCTTGCCCCCAACCGAACTGTCGACCTGCGCCAACAGAGATGTGGGGATTTGCACAAAGCGCACCCCGCGCCGCAAGATCGCAGCAGCAAAGCCAACCAAATCGCCAATAACACCGCCGCCAAAAGCGACCACAATATCGCCCCGCTCGACCTGTTGATCAAGCAGCCATTCGATACAACGCGTCAGCTCTGCCCAGCATTTGGTGCTTTCTCCCGGCGGCAGGCTTAGCGATTCCATGCTGATGCCTTCAGAGGCAAGACCCGCGCGCAGGGTATCCAGATGCAAACCTGCAACGGTTTCATCGCTGATGACGGCGACCCGCGGGCGGCGCAGCAAAGGCGCAATATAGTTACCCGCCTGCCCCAGCAATCCCGGACCTATCTGAACATCATATTCACGGCCCGGCAGGGCCACATGGACACGCTCAACCATCAAGTTTTTCCAATACGTCTGGCCGCGTCAGCAGCGTTGTGATCACCCGCTCGGCCATCGCGTCGATTGATAGATCCTCGGCGCAGGCTACCCGCAGATCGGCTTGTTTATAAATCGGCGTACGGGCGGCAAAAATCTCGGCCAGCGTGGCGCGCGGATTGGCTGTCCGCAGCAGAGGTCTGGTGTCTTTGTGCCGCACCCTGTTCCACAACAGATCCAACTGAGCATCAAGCCAGACTGCCACGCCCTTTTTCGCGATATTCTCACGGTTGACCTCGGCCAGAAACGCGCCTCCTCCTGTCGAAAGTATCCCTTTTTGCGTCTCTAGCAGACGGCTGATGACTTCGGTCTCGCGCTTGCGAAAGAATACCTCGCCATCGCGCTGGAATATCTCTGGTACGCTAAGGTTTGCGGCAGCCTCGATCTCTTGATCGCTGTCCAGAAATGGCACACCAAGCTTAGTCGCGACGGCACGCCCTACCGCCGTCTTGCCAGAGCCCATCATCCCCACCAGCGCCACCGTCTTTTTCAGGCGGAAGCGGCGGGTCTGTCGGCGGATGTCAGCCGTGGATGGATCAATTTCACTCATTTGTTCCTGAATGACGTGATCTTGCCGAAAAGGCCATATATAAGTTAGGAAAAATATCAGCAGATCGGGCAAAATTCTATGTTAGGCAAACTCTTCAAGCTTCTGTTTATCCTTGCGATTATCGGATTTATTGGGCTTGTGGGCTTTGCCTATATCGGCCCCGAGCTTGGCGTTGATTTTGCGCCCTCACCGCAAGAGATACGCCAACCTGTTACGCTGGAGGGGCAATAAGCCATGCGCCTGACGGTCCGGTCGGCGGTGATATGTGCCGCCCTTGGCAGTTTCATGCCGATGCAGCTTATAGCCCAGGCCGAATCTCCCTCGCCGCTGTCGGTTATTGAGTGGTTGGACAAGCCCGCGCCGCTGGCACAACTGCCCCGCGCACCGGCTCGAAAACAAACCAAACCAAAGGCAAATGCCGAACCCGCCGTCGCCAGTACCGGCACCGCGCCACAAATCACAACTCAAAGTCTGAATGCAGCGCCTCGGCAAAATGTGGGGCTGGCCCCGGTTGCCATGACCGGCATGCAGCCTGACCTTTGGTCTGGCAGCGACATCGATGTGCTCTCGCGGCGGATTTCCGATCTGCCCGAGCTTGAGCTGCCTGCCGGCAATGCGCTGTTGTTCACCCTAATGGTGGCAGAGGCCGCAGCGCCACCCGCCGGAGACCACGCACAAGCCATGCTAACCCTGGCGCGGGTTGAAAAGCTGATGGAGCTGGGCGCAGTTGATCCTGCGCTTGCGCTGATCGAACAGGCGGGTGCCAGCACTTCGGCAGAGCTGTTCGATCTTTGGGCCGCGCTGACCTTGCTGGTTGGTACCGAAGACACCGCCTGCGGGGCATTGTCACGCGCGCTGTATCTTTCCCAGGACATAGGCCTGCGGATTTTCTGTGCTGCACGCAATGGTGACTGGGACACAGCATCGCTCACCTATGGCTCTGCCAAGGCCCTGTCATTACTCCCCCGCCAAACGTTGGATGTGCTGGACCGGTTTCTGAACCCTGATCTGTTCGAGGACGCCGCCCCTCTGCCCGCACCACGTAAAATAGACCCGCTTACCTTCCGGCTTTTCGAAACCATCGGAGAGCCGCTGCCAACAGGCCCTTTGCCGCGCACTTATGCTGTGGCCGATCTGCGCGACATTGCGGGGTGGAAATCCCAGCTTGAAGCGGCAGAGCGGCTGACCCGCGCGGGCGCTTTGCCCGACAACCGCCTTTTGGGTCTTTATACCGACCGCAAACCAGCCGCGTCTGGCGGGATCTGGGACCGTGTGCGTGCAGTACAACGCTTTGACACAGCCCTGAGCACCGGAAGCGCGGATGCCGTGACCAAGACGCTGCCAGACGCATGGCGTGAAATGCGCCAGAACGCACTCGAAGTGAGCTTCGCCTCGGCGTTTCAGGAACGGCTGGCCCAAATCCCGCTGACCGGAACGGCCGCCCAGATACAAACCCGCATTGGCCTTCTGTCGCCCGAATATGAATCCGTTTCCTTCAGGGAAGATGCTATGCGCCAGCTCGGCGCCGACGCCCCCCTGCTGCGCGCCGTGGCTCAAGGTGACCTTGACATAGGCAACTTTGGCACCGCTCCTACGGCGCCGCTCCAACGCGCGATCTATGATGCGTTCTCAGCCCCGCAACCCAATGCGGACTGGATACAAATGGCCAAAGATCAACGACTTGGCGAGGCGCTGATCGCTACTCTTGATGCTCTTCATGATGGCGCAAGAGGCGATTCACTGGCACTCCGACAAGCTTTGGGCACGCTGCGATCGCTTGGTCTGGAAGATATGGCGCGACGCGCCGCGCTGCAAATCCTGCTGTTGGATCGCAACACATGACCAGCCGCGCCCCTTCTTCATGGATTTCCATGTTTCTGGAGGCGCAGGCGGCAGAACTGGGCGCAGCCACCAATACTCTGCTTGCTTATGGTCGCGACCTAAAGGATTTTGACGCGTGGCTGGCGCGTCAGGGCAAGACATTTGAACAGGTTCTACGCGCGGATGTGGAAAGCTACCTTGTTTATTGTGACGCACAGGGCTTGGCAAAATCCACCCGCGCGCGGCGGCTGTCAGCCGTTAAACAGCTATACCGTTTTGCCTTTGAAGAAGGACTGCGCAGCGACAATCCCGCGCTTCAGATCAGTGGACCGGGACAGGACAAAAGCCTGCCAAAGATCCTGTCGATAGAAGAAGTAGACAGCCTGCTTGCCGCAGCACGTACGATGGGCCGAAATGATGCAGAACGGGTCCGGAACACCTGCCTGATGGAGCTGCTGTATGCCACAGGCATGCGGGTGAGCGAACTTGTGGGCCTGCCGGTCAGCGCCACCAGAGGCGATCCGCGCCTGCTGCTGATCCTCGGGAAAGGCGGAAAGGAACGGATGGTGCCGCTTTCGCCTGATGCCCGCGCGGCACTGGCGCTTTGGATCACTCTGAGAGATGAGATTGAAGCGGCACGTGCCTTGAAAAAGCAGCCTCCTTCAAAGTTTCTGTTTCCCTCGCACGGAAAGGCAGGCCATCTCACCCGCCACCGGTTCTATTTGCTGATCAAGGAAATCGCCGTTGTCGCGGGCGTGGACCCGTCAAAGGTTACTCCCCACACGCTGCGCCATGCCTTTGCCACCCACTTGTTGGCTGGCGGGGCTGACCTACGCGCCATTCAGACGATGCTGGGTCATGCGGATGTCGCCACCACCGAAATCTATACCCATGTCCTAGAAGCGCGTCTGTCCGAGCTTGTGCTTGACCATCACCCCCTGTCGGAAACAGCGACGCGCAAACTTTCCGGCAAAACATCCTCTGAAGGCCAGTAACCTGATTGCAATGCGTCGCGGTAATCCGCTGGCAAACCTGCAGTGCGCATATCCGCCATCGCCCCCTCCACATCATAGCTCAGCAATTCGATCCGCATCTTCCCACCGCTAAGCAACGCAAAGCGGGTCTGCGGTGCGCCATCATGCGGCGGCATACCAATCACGCCCGCGTTGACCCATGGCCCCCGCTGTGTCAGGCGCAAGAACGGGATACCGGAATGGCCCGCGACCACTGCATCGACCGGACCGGTCAGTGCCTCAAGTGCCGCCCATTCGCGTGCAAACAGGGCATCCTCATCTGAATCGAAGACGAACCGTGACACATCCGTTACCCCGCCATGCAGAACGCCGTAACGCTTACCCTGGTGGTTGAACGTCAATACATCGGGCAGGCCCGCCATCCAATTGCGGGCATCCTCCGTCATCTGCGATTGCGCAAAAGCATACCATGCCGCACTAAGACGGTCACATGTCGTCCCGTCTTCAAACCCGCACCCGCAATCATCTGCACCAGCTGCCAACTGTATCTCGCAATTGCCTGCCAACACAGCGGCACCTGACGCCTGCACGGCTTCGACGCAAGCCAATGGCGCCCCGCAATAGGCCACGATGTCTCCAGTGCATATCATCCGTTCAGGGTCAATATCTGCGGCGTCTGCCCATGCAAGCAACGCTTCAAGCGCCTGTATATTGCTGTACGGGCCGCCGAATAGCAGCACATCGTCGTCCAGCACCCCTAAATCAAGATGTTTCATGTGCGGCCCTCCTTGAATGACACGCGCCCCCGCCCCATAACATATTCAACTACCCGAGAAAGGTTTCCCACATGGATTTGCCACAGGCAACGGCCGATACAGCGTTCTGGATTTCAATTGCGATCATTTTGTTTTTGCTAATCCTCTCCGGCTTCTTTTCCGGGTCAGAAACTGCGCTGACAGCTGCTTCACGCGGCAAACTGCGCACGCAGGCCGATAAAGGCTCTGCCGGTGCACAACGCGCGCTGAAAATCACCGAAGATAACGAGCGGTTGATCGGCTCTGTTCTGCTGGGCAATAACCTTGTGAACATCCTTGCTGCGTCGCTTGCGACAGCGCTGTTCACCCGCTTGTTTGGCGAAAGCGGTGTGGCGCTGGCAACGCTGGTCATGACACTGCTGGTCCTCATCTTCGCCGAAGTCCTGCCGAAAACCTACGCGATCACAAATGCGGAGCGCGCCGCAGCGCTTGTATCCGGCCCGATCAGCATCGTCGTGCTGGTATTTGCGCCAATGGTCAGCATTGTCCGTCTTTTGGTGCGCAGCATGTTGCGGATCATGGGCGTAGCGGTGGACCCGGATAGCAACATCCTCGCCGTGCGCGAAGAGATCGCAGGCGCGCTGCAACTGGGTCACTCCGAAGGCGTGGTCGAGAAGGAAGACCGTGACCGTATCCTCGGCGCGCTGGATCTGCGTGAGCGTGTGGTAGAAGAAATCATGCTCCACCGGTCGGGGATCGAAATGATCGACGCGGCCGACACACCCGCTGATATTCTTGAACAGGCGCTGCGGTCAAACCATACCCGCCTGCCCGTTTACCGGGATGATCCTGAAAACATCATCGGCGTGATCCACGCAAAAGACCTGCTGCGCGCAATGTACAAACTGATCGGCGGCCCGGATGGCGATGCCGCAGCGCTTAAGGCCTTCGATATCGCCGAAGTCGCGATGGAGCCCTACTTCGTGCCCGAAACATCTACGCTGGACGAACAAATGCGTCAGTTCCTGCACCGCCGCACCCATTTTGCACTTGTGGTGGATGAATATGGCTCACTTCAAGGTCTTATCACCCTTGAAGACATCCTAGAAGAAATTGTGGGCGAAATCACAGACGAATTTGATCCTTTGGCAGACCATATCATCAAAACCGACTCCGACGGACAGTTTCTCGTCGAAGGCGCTATGACCATTCGCGATCTCAACCGCGCGAACGAATGGAACCTGCCCGACGATGAAGCCAATACTGTCGCAGGCCTCGTGATTCACGAAGCACAGATGATTCCGACGCGCGGTCAGGTGTTCCTCTTCCACGGATTCCGTTTCGAAGTCTTGGCCCGCGAAGGCAACCGGATCACCAAACTCAAGATGCGTCCTCTCTAAACCCGCCCATTTCTGTTGGCCTGAAATATCCCGGGGAGTCCTTGCCTGAAGGCAAGGACGGGGCAGCGCCCCTACGCCCTTAGCCGGACACCTTTGGGATCGAAAGGTGGTTCAGCCAGAACAGTCGCCTGATGCGCCACACCCAGCACCATCACGTCCACGATTTCACCAGCCTGCACACCTTTGACGAAAGCCAGTGCCAGAGACATGCCCACCGAATAGCCATACGCGCCCGAAGTCACACGGCCAATTCCGACGCCATCCTTGAACACAGGCTCGCCACCGGTGGCATCTGCGTTTGACGCATCGGTCTGCGCCGCATCCAGCGCAAGCAGCACAAGCTTTTCGCGCGCAGGTTTGGCCATGGTTTCGGTGACGGCATCGCGGTTCAGGAATGGTTTGGCCGTTTTGCACAGCCGCTCAAGCCCCACTTCTTGCGGCCAATATTCGGGGCTGTACTCTCTGCCCCACGATCCATAGCCTTTTTCTACCCGCAGCGACATCAGCGCACGGCTGCCGACAGGCCCTGCCCCTTCCTGCGCGCCTGCGGCGATAAGTGCTGCGAACAGCGCGGGCTGGTCCGCAGCGGCGCAATGCAGCTCCCACCCCAGATCGCCGGTGAAAGACACCCGCAGGGCCAGACAGCGCACACCGCCCAGCTCGATCCACTTTGAGCGCAAGAAGGGAAAATCGGGCGTTGAAAGCGAGGTATTGGTCAACCGCTGCAAGATCGCGCGGGATTCAGGACCTGCCACGTTGAACCCGCACATGGCTTCTGTCCGGCTTTCAAACGTCGTTCCCTTGGGCAAAGGAACCGCGCGGAAGAACCGCTGGTGATAGCGCTCTGCCATACCCGATCCGATGATCCAGAACTCGTCTTCACCCAGCTTGGTGACCGTAAAGTCACCCGCAATGCCACCCCGTTTGCCGATCAGCGGCGTCAGGCACGACCGCCCGATCTCCGTTGGCATCGTGTTGGCGAACACGGCATTCAGCCAATCCTCGGCCCCCGTGCCCTTGCACAGGTATTTGGCGAAATTCGATATGTCGATGATACCTGCATGTTCCCGCAGCATCCGGGCCTCTTTGCCCACAACATCCCACCACGGCTGGCGGGTGAAGCCATGTGTCTGATCCTCTGCGCCAACCTCATCACCGTAGTAGAGCGGATGCTCCCACCCGTAATTGAGACCAAAGACTGCGCCCATTTCCTTTTGGGTCTCGTAAATCGGTCTAACCCGTGCGGGGCGTCCTGCGCTGCGCTCTTCGTTGGGGAAATGGATTTTGAACCGGTTGGCGTATTGGTCCCCGACACGGGCCTTCGTAAAGGCCTTGTCCGCCCAATCCCCGAACCGCGCCACATCCCACGCGAACATTTCATAGCGGCTTTCCCCCGTGACGATCCAATCCGCCGCGAGCAGACCCATGCCGCCCGATTGGCTAAAGCCGGGAATGATGCCATTACAGCAGAAATAGTTGCGCAGTTCCGGTACAGGCCCAAACAAGACATTGCTGTCCGGAGACCAGATCATCGGGCCGTTGATTACCCGCTTGATACCGGCAGTTCCCACTGCGGGGACGCGATCAATGGCACGCATCATGTTGTCCTCGATCCGCTCCAGATCATCGGCGAACAGCTCGTGCCCGAACCCCTGAGGCGTGCCTTCTTCTGCCCAGAACCGCAGGTCTTTTTCGTAGGCACCCACCAACAGGCCCTTGCCTTCTTGCCGTAGATAATACTCGCCATCGCGGTCCGCGACAGAGGGCAACCGGCGATCAAGACCCGCTATTTCGGAGATGGTTTCTGTCACAAAATACTGGTGTTCTGTCGGTTGCAACGGCAGCGTAATACCCGCCAAGGCTGCCACTTCGCGCCCCCAGAGGCCAGCAGCGTTTACAATCCACTGGGTCGCAATATCCCCCTTTTCGGTGCGCACGATCCACGAACCATCAGGCTGCTGTTCTGTTCCGGTGACCGGACAAAAGCGGATGATCTCTGCCCCGTTCTGCCGCGCACCGGCAGCGTAGGCGTTTGTGACACCCGAGGGGTCCACATTGCCGCCGTTTTCTTCAAACATAATGCAGCGGATGCCGTCATAATTGACTAAGGGATGCAGTGCCTCTGCCTCGGCGCGGTCCACTTCACGGAATGGCAGCCCGTAATATTTTGCTTTCGCCGCTTGCAGCCGCAACTGGTGTTCGCGCGCTTCGGTTTGCGCCAGATACAGACTGCCCGGCTGGAACACACCGCAACTCTGGCCTGTCTCGGCCTCAAGCGAATTGTACAAATCCATCGTGTAGTTCTGGATGCGGGTAATGTTGTTATTGTCGTGCAGCCCATGGATGTTGGCGGCTGCATGCCAGGTAGAGCCTGACGTCAGCTCGTCGCGTTCAAGCAGAACAACATCCGTCCAACCCAGTTTGGTCAGGTGATAAAGGATGGAGCAGCCAATAACGCCGCCTCCGATAATGACGGCTTGGGCATGGGTGCGCATGAGGTGGGTCCTGATAATTACGTGGGCTGCGTTGATCCTGACGCGTCAGTCCCCCGTTCGGTATTCCGTTCGCGACACATCCCGTCGCGGGCATACAAGGCCGAATTTTCTTGGGCTTCAGTCTCCGCTTACCGAAGGGTGTGCAGATGCCCGCAGGGCTTCGCGATCAGGCTCGAAAACCAAGGCTTGTGTTGCTCTCTCCAACTCCTTGATTGCAAACTCTTTTGCAGCGGCTGAAAGGCCTTTATCGGGATGCTGCATTAACCCACTAAGCGTTTGCTGCAACCGCTGCTGCACTTCCAAAGTCGACGCAGAGTCCCGTGATATCGCACCAAATCCGTCGCGCAACAGATCGGTTGGATCAAGGGGGCGCACATAGAAATAGTCGAGAACTTCTTCCGGCGTCGCCTCTGTCTCGTCTTTGTAGTCCGACAGGATTCGGCCAATCCGTGTGATAACATCAATAGCCGTGCCCGGATCGTTCACACCAGGTGACATGGCCTTTGACCCGACCTCGCCCATGACAATCAGACCAAAACGCGGGTCCTGATCATATGTGCGCAAATCGCCGATTATCAGGCTGCCGCGCACATCTTCACACAATGCATCCCAGTCCAGATCATCGCCGCGTTGGTGGACGTGCAGCACCGGCTCTTCGAGAAATACAAAGCTGCCGATGTTGGCATCCAGATAGATATCTACCTCGTGTTCTTTGGCCACCGCATTCATCGCTTCGGGATAGATATGTTGGATGTATCCACTTTCCCAGGAAGCTATGGCGCGTGTTTTGTCAGGCTGGTCGCTCACAAAGGGCCGCGCGCCCAAGCATGGCTGGGACAGGCGTTCTTTGAAACGGTCGCGGGTGGTTTCTTCGACTTGGCGACTGATGTCGATAAGCTGTCCAAATCCCTGCAAATGAAGCACCCAGCGGACCAAATACACAACAATCACCAACAACACGAGAACGGTCATCCAGAACAGAACGAACGCATGTTCATCTGTATAAACGCCAAGCTCTCTCAGCAGAATTCCAAGCAGAGAATAAACGTAGGCTCCGATGAACACAGCCAGCGTGTTCTGCGTGGTCCGATCCTGCATGATCAGGCGATGAATGCGCGGTGTCCATTGCGTGGAGGAAGATTGGTACACTGAGACCATGACAGTGATCGAAAAGATCGTCACCGAAAGCATCGCGTTTGCGATAAGATTGAGCAATCGATCCGCGGATACACCGCCCAGACTTTTGGCAAGATCATCTGGAATCAGCTGCTCAACCAATTGGCTCACGCCAATGGCTGCGACGGCCAGTAATCCCATCAGCGTCACACGCACCCACAGCTTGCGGGTATAGTAGCGCCCTTTTTGCAGGACGGTCTTCGGCAACGAATCGAACAGATCAAGAATTCTTTCCATATCGCTGAATTAGCATGGAACGCCCCAGTTTCGACAGCGAAGTGGCGCCCCGTTCAAAATCGACATAATCTGTCGCAAAGGCGCATGCCGCACGGGGGCACCCGACCCAAACTGCCTAAAAGACAGGAGAATACATATGCAAACCACAACCCGCGTAGCGATCATCGGGGGCGGCGTTGTTGGCGCTTCGGTTTTGTATCACCTGACAAAGCTGGGCTGGTCCGATGTGATGCTGCTGGAGCGGTCAGAGCTGACCTCGGGCTCCACATGGCACGCGGCCGGCGGATTTCACACGCTGAACGGCGACACCAACATGGCCGCGCTGCAAGGCTATACAATCAAGCTTTACAAAGAGTTGGAAGAAATCACCGGCATGTCTTGCGGGTTGCACCATGTGGGCGGCGTGACGTTGGCAGACAATCAGGACCGATTTGACATGCTGCTGGCCGAACGGGCGAAGCACAGGTTTATGGGTCTGGAGACCGAGATTGTCGGACCTGAGGAAATCGCCAAGATCGCGCCCGTGACCAATCTCGACGGGATTATTGGCGGGCTCTATGATCCTCTCGACGGGCATCTGGACCCTTCCGGCACCACCCACGCCTACGCAAAAGCGGCACGTATGGGCGGCGCGACGATTGAGACGCACTGCATGGTGCAGGAAACCAACCAGCGCGCCGACGGCACGTGGGATGTCGTAACAGACAAAGGCACCATCCACGCAGAGCATATCGTAAACGCTGGCGGCCTCTGGGCGCGCGAAGTGGGGGCTATGGCCGGTGTCTACCTGCCCCTGCACCCGATGGAGCACCAATATCTGGTCACCGAAGAAGTCCCGCTGATCCGCGACATGATGGCCGAAGGGCGCGAACATCCACACGTGATGGACCCAGCAGGCGAGTCGTACCTGCGGCAAGAAGGCATGGGGCTGTGCATCGGGTTCTATGAACAGTCCTGCCGCCCGTGGGCCGTAGGCGGCACCCCGTGGAGCTTTGGGCAGGATCTGTTGCCCGACGATTTCGACAAGATCGAAGACAGCATCAATTTCGCCTATCGCCGCTTCCCTGATCTTGAGCGCGCGGGCGTGAAAAACGTGATCCACGGCCCCTTCACTTTTGCCCCCGATGGCAACCCTCTGGTTGGCCCGGTGCCGGGCCTGCGCAACTACTGGTCTGCCTGCGGTGTCATGGCGGGCTTTAGCCAAGGTGGCGGCGTCGGCCTGACACTGGCGCAATGGATGATTGAAGGAGAGCCTGAACGCGATGTCTTTGCCATGGATGTGGCGCGGTTCGGTAAATGGATCAGCCCCGGCTACACCCTGCCGAAAGTGATAGAAAACTATCAGAAACGCTTTTCCGTCAGCTATCCGAACGAGGAGCTACCTGCCGCGCGCCCCCATCATACCACCCCGATGTATGACATCTTTAGCGATATGGGTGCCGTCTGGGGCCAGCAATTCGGGCTTGAGGTCCCCAACTACTTTGCGCAAGGCGATGAGCCGCAATACGAGACCCCTTCCTTCCGCCGCTCGGATGCGTTCGACGCGACCGGCCGTGAGGTCCGCGCGGTGCGTACGGCAGTGGGAATCAACGAAGTCCAGAACTTCGGCAAATATCTGATCTCGGGCGCAGGTGCGCGCGCGTGGCTTGACCGTGTCATGGCGGGACGTGTCCCTGCAAAGGGGCGCCTGTCTCTCACTCCGATGTTGTCACCAAAAGGCAGGCTTATCGGAGACTTCACCATTTCGTGCCTAGAAGAAGAGCTGTTCCAGCTCACGGCGTCTTACGGTGCGCAGGACTTCCACAGCCGCTGGTTCGAGCAAAATTCCGACCCCGATGTGCGGATCGAGAATATCTCAGACCGCCGTACCGGTTTCCAGATTGCCGGACCGCTGGCCCGTGAGGTTCTTCAGGCTTGCACGCTTGATGATGTTGGTGCGATGCGCTTTCTGGATGTAACCCCTATGACCGTCGGAATGACCAATTGTCTGGTGCAGCGCGTCAGCTACACGGGCGATCTGGGTTATGAGATCTATTGCGATGCCATGGCACAGCGTCAGCTTTGGGCAACGCTGTGGGAGGCCGGACAACCCCATGGGATGACACCCTTCGGGATGCGCGCGATGATGTCTCTGCGGCTGGATAAATTCTTTGGGGCCTGGCTGCTGGAATTCGGTCCCGACTATACCGCCGCCCAGACGGGTCTTGACCGGTTCATCAGCTTCAAGAAAAACGTTGATTTCATCGGGCGGGCAGCAGCGGAATCCGAACATGCCAACGGCCCCACCCGTAAACTCGTCGCGTTTGAGGTCGATGCGCTGGATGCTGATGTGCAGGGATATGAGCCGATCTGGCTGGATGGTGCTGTGATAGGGTTTTGCACATCGGGCGGGTATTCGCATTTTGCGCAAAAATCGGTGGCGCAGGGGTTTGTACCGACCGAAAAGGCGCAATCTGGATTGGAAGTAGAGATCGAAATACTGGGCCAGATGCGCCCCGCCCGATTGATCACCACGCCGCTTTTTGATGCAGATGGCGCAAGGATGCGTAGTTAACATGATCCCGATCGTTATCCTTGCAGCGGGGGCATCCAGCCGGATGCGGGGCCGCGACAAGCTGCTCGAACTGGTTGACGGTGTCGCACTGCTACGCCGACAGGTGGAACACGCGTTGAACACTGGCGCAAAAGTCTTTGTCACATTGCCCGAAGAACCGCACCCGCGATATGATGCATTGGCTGATTTGGATGTGATGAAGGTGCCTGTGCCAGATGCGGCAGATGGCATGAACACCAGCTTGAACGCGGGTATCGCTGCGGCCAAACCGAACGCCGAGGCCGTGATGGTATTGCTTGCCGATATGCCCGACATCACAACCGATGACATCAAAACCGTGATGCAAGCAGTTGATACAACGCCTGAAAATCTAATTTGGCGCGCCACAACGGCTAAGGGTGACGCGGGTCATCCTATTGTCTTTCACAACAGTCTTTTGCCGGACCTTTTGGCCCTATCGGGTGACGGCGGCGGAGCAGCGGTCGTAAAACAGAACAAAGACCGGACAAAGCTTGTTGCCCTGCCTGATGCCCATGCGCGTACAGACTTGGACACACCGGAGGCGTGGTCAGCCTGGCGTGCCGCGCGCGACGTTACTTGACCAGCAACGTCGCCTCATGCGCCTTGATACTGCGCCGCGCCGACACATAATTTTCGACACCCTCGTATGTCGCCAACTCGGGAAAAATCTCAAGAAGCTCACGGCGCTGGGCACTTCCGATACCGGCCAGAGATTGCAGACCTGGCTGGAAACTCTCGCTCCATGTGCCGTTTGACAAGATAACTTCATGATGGTCGAACAGCAGATGGATATAGATCGTATCCACCCCGTCCATCACCTGCACACCCGGTAATCCGGTCAAATGCTTCGCGGCAACCAACACTTCGCTTTCTTCGAAATAGAGCGCAGTTTTATCGTTAGACACCAGTATCTTGTGGTTCGGAGAAACAATCAGATCGCTCTCTGGCGTGTCATTGCCAAGCGCACCACGGCTGATCCGGATTGGCAAAAGATGTGACGCAGCTGCGAAATGACTGGCCGTTATTTCACGCGCCCCGATCCAGCGGATCACTTGCAAGCCGTTGTCGCGGGTAATCACACGGTCACCTACCGACAGGTTTTCAACCATCACTTCACCGCGTGGCGTGGCAATCCGCGTGCCGGGCGTGAAACAGGGTATGATCTGTTCTATGTTCTTAAAGACGATCTTTCCCGCATCCTTCCCATCGGAATCCGTATAGATGACTTTACCGTTTTCGGGATTGTCGTCGTCCAGCACAACCTTAAGCTTCAGGCCGTCAGTGGCAGAGCCTGTAAGGTTGAGACTGTCGTAGTCAACATTGCCTCCTTCGCCACCGTCTACGATGTCACCCGGGTTGAGGCCGTAAAAGATATCTTTTCCCACGTCGCCGATAAGCGTGTCATTCCCTGTACCACCCGTCATCAGGTCGTTGCCGGTGCCCCCGTCGATCAGGTCGTCGCCATCGCCCCCAAACAGGTCATCAATTCCGTCGCCGCCCAGCAGCGTATCATTGCCAGCTTCACCAAATAGAAAATCATTGCCCTCACCGGCCTGAAGGACATCATCCCCGTCACGACCGGCAAGAGTATCGTTGCCGACACCCGTGACGATCAGATCGTCTTCGTCAGTACCCGCTATACTATCATCAAATTCGGTGCCGATTATTTCAGCCATTGGTCAAGTCCTTAACAAGGCTCAGAGAAATTATTGGAGTCTAGGTAATGATTTCAACTATAACAGCCGCCTTGAAAAAGCCTAACTATTTTCTTAATTTTACTTTAATAAACAATAACTTATGCACAATAGTCAGAATTATCCGCTATTGACGATCATTTCGCAACAATTTCCTGAAAAACCATAAGCCGAGCCGCATCGCGACCCCGCTATGTGTCCACCCCGTTTCGTGGCACCACGACGGCTGGATAGGATTCGGCCCCAAGGCGCAGCCCTTGCGGGCCCGCCTTGGGGAATGTCTTTCCAAATGATCAGTTCCTTTTGGTGACCAACTTTGCCTCGTGCTTTTTGAGCGATTTGCGCGCTGCGGCATATGCTTCGATACCTGCGCGTGTCGCAAGCTCTGGGAAGAGCTCAAGGATCTCGTCGCGGGACGCATCCCCGACACCGGCCAGTGACAGGTCACCTGGCTGGAAGCTTTCGGTCCAGATGCCGTCAGACAGGATCACTTCGTGCTGGTCGAACATGATGTGGATGTAAGACGTCTGTGAGACTTCAACCACGTCGATCCCATCGATATCCGTCAGGTGCTTCGCTGCCACCAGGACTTCACGCTCTTCAAAATAAAGGGCCGTCTTGTCATTGGCTACCAGCACGCGGTGCTGCGGCGAAACCATCATGTCCCGCTCCGGAAGATCGTTGCCCAATGCCCCCTGACGGATCAGGATCGGACGCAGATGTTCCTTCTCAGCAAGCTCTTCGCCGGACATCTCACGACGGCCGATCCAGCGGATGACCTGCATCCCGTTATCACGGGTGATGATACGATCGCCTACTTCAAGCTCTTCTACCTTGCGCTCGCCTTTCGGGGTCGCGATCAGCGTGCCGGGCGTGAAACAGGGCACTACCTTCTCGATGTTGGTGAAGACAAGCTGGCCTGCATCGGTTCCGTCTGCGTTGAAATAGTTAACAACACCGTTTTCAGGGTTATCTTCAGCATAGACAACTTCCAGACGGCCACCGTCCGGTGCAGATCCTGCAAGCTCCAGACAGTCAAAGTCATCACCCCCCTCGGAGCCGTCAACCACATCACCAGCGTTCACATCGCGGAAGATGTCACGGTCATTGCCACCTGTCATGGTGTCATTGCCCGCATTGCCCAGCAGGATGTCATCACCGGAGCCACCCAGCAGCACGTCATCACCTTCGCCACCGTTCAGCGTATCGTCGCCCAAAGCGCCCGCAAGTGTGTCGTCGCCCGCGTCGCCGTTCACAACATCGGCGCCCTGACCGCCATCAAGACTGTCGTTGCCATCCCCGCCATCAAGCGTATCGGCACCGGTTCCGCCCAGAAGGGTATCATCACCGGCTTCACCAGACAGGCTGTCGTTTTGACCGCCGCCGTCCAGCAGATCGTCACCTTCACCGCCCAGCAGCGTGTCATCGTCACGGTTGCCGCGGAGGGTGTCATTGCCGATCCCACCTTCAAGGGAGTCATTGTCCTGACCGCCATTGAGACTGTCGTTGCCCTGACCGCCAATCAGCGTGTCATCTCCGGTACCGCCGCGCAGAATGTCGTCGTCAATACCGCCATCAAGAAGGTCATTTCCGGAAGAGCCCAGCAATGTATCGTTGTCGTCTCCGCCAAAGATCACATCGTTACCGGTACCACCGTCAACAAAGTCGTCACCGTTGTCTGGGGCGAGGTCCGGACCAAGCGGGTTGGACCCGTCATCTTCGATTTCCAGCGCGTCGAGGCCAAGATCAGGATCGTTATTGGCATAGATCGTGTCGTCGCCGAGACCGCCAAAGATCGTGTCGTTGCCTTCGGAACCAACGATACGGTCGTCTCCATCGCCACCGTCGATTTCATCATCATCGATGCCCGCATTGATCACATCATCGCCGCGGCCACCGTCAATGGTGTCGCTGTCGTCGCCTGTGCTGATGGTGTCATTGCCGTCACCACCGATGACACTGTCGCGGTCATCTTCGGGATCGGGATCTGCAGGGAATACACCGGGGTAGCCAACATCAGGCAGGGGTGTGCCGCCGCTGGTGTCGATCACATCGTCGCCGATGCCTCCGTCAACAGTGTCACTGCCGTCACCGCCGACAATTGTATCACTGCCTGCTTCACCGTTCAGGCTGTCGTCGCCTTCGCCGCCATCAAGATCATCGTTGCCGATGCCACCGTTCAGCGTGTCCGCGCCTTCATCACCGTTCAGGCTGTCATTGCCAGCATCGCCATTTAGCACATCGTCGCCGATGCCGCCGCTCAGCGTATCGTCGCCTTCACCGCCGTTTAGCGTGTCCGCGCCTTCATCACCGTTCAGGCTGTCATTGCCTGCGCCGCCATCCAGAACGTCATTGCCGATGCCGCCGTTCAGCGTATCGTCGCCGTCGCCGCCGTTCAGCGTGTCCGCGCCTTCGTCACCGTTCAGGCTGTCATTACCTGCGCCGCCATCCAGAACGTCATCGCCGATGCCACCGCTCAGCGTGTCGTCGCCTTCGCCACCGAGCAAGGTGTCGTTGCCGGCATCGCCGTCGAGTTCATCGTTACCGACGCCACCGTCGATACTATCGTCGCCGTTGCCGCCCGACACATCATCGTCGCCTTCGCCAGCCAGAACAGTGTCATTACCGTCACCCGCGTTGATGATGTCATCCTCAGGGCCTTCGCCCGGCAGGAAGCCGTCACCGTTATCCACAAGATCACCTTCCGGATCATCCGTGTAACCAGTGTCGATCACATCATCCCCGTCTGTGCCTGTCACGATACCATCGCTGACCATAACATCCACGGTACCCGGTGCTTCGCCACCGTTACCGTCAGAAACGGTATAGGTGATCTCCGCAGGACCATTAAAGCCCGGCGCCGGAGTGAAGGTGATTGTGCCATCGTCATTGATGTCAACTGTACCATTCGGGCTTGTCGCCGCGATAACTGTCAGCGGATCACCATCGGGATCGCTGTCATTGGCCAACACATCGATGACCACTGCCGTGTCCTGATTGGTACTTGCAGTATCATCCACGGCAACTGGAACGTCATTCACAGGCGTCACAGTGACATCGACAGTGGCTGTATCTGTGTTCCCGTCCGGATCCGTGACTGTATAGGTGATTGTTGTTGGCCCGTTGAAGTTCTCATCCGGTGTGAAGGTAATGGTGCCATCATCGTTGATGACAATCTCTCCGTCCGGGCTGGTAGCTTCGGTTACCGTCAGAGGATCAAGATTTGGATCCGTATCATTCGCCAGAACCGGAATAATCACTGGCGTGTCTTCGGGCGTTTCAGCCACATCATCAACCGCTACAGGGTTTTCAGCCGGATCAGTTACCGTCACAAACAGAACCGCAGGATCGGTCAGCTCGCCATCGGTGATGGTGTAGTTGACCACAGCCTCACCTGTGAAACCATCGTTCGGCGTGAACGTCAGCGTGCCGTCGTCGTTGATCACAACCGTCCCGTTAGGGCTGGAGGCGGAAATAACTGTCAGCGGATCACCATCGATGTCGCTGTCATTTTCAAGCACGGGCACCGTCACGGATGTGCCGATATCAGTTTCAGCCATGTCATCTTCGGCAAGCGGGCCGTCGTTGACCGGGTTTACTGTGACCAGCACTGCGCCGGTGTCTTCGCCACCATTCCCATCGGTGATGGTGTAGGTGATTGTGGCTTCGCCGTTGAAGTCGGGGTTCGGCGTAAACTCCAGCGTGCCGTCGTCATTGATCGTGACGGTGCCGTCGGGGCTTGTCGCCTCGGTGACTGTCAGCGGATCGCCATCTGGATCGGTGTCGTTGTCCAGCACCGGAATGGTGACAGGCGTGTCTTCATCCGTTTCGGCGGTGTCATCAGCCGCGACCGGCGGATCGGAAACCTCACCTACCGACACAGTCACAACCGCATCATCTGTGCCGCCATTACCATCCTCGATGGTGTAGGTGATCACCGCGTCGCCGGTAAAATCGGGCGCGGGTGTGAAGGTGATTGTGCCATCGTCGTTGATAACGACGTCACCATCATCCGACGTTGCTTCGGTCACGGTCAGCATGTCCTGATCCGGATCGCTATCATTGCCGAGCACTGCAATTGTCACAGGCGTGTCTTCATCGGTTGAAGCCTGATCATCCACAGCAACCGGATCATCGTTTACGTTGGTCACCGTCACAAAAACGCGGCTGTCATCGAAGCCACCGTTGCCATCGGTGATGGTGTAATCAATAACCGCCTCGCCGAAGAAATCATCGTTCGGCGTGAACGTTATGGTGCCATCGTCGTTGATTACAACTGCGCCATCATCCGACAAAGCTTCGGTAATGGTCAGCGCATCTCCTTCAGGATCACTGTCATTGTCCAGAATCGAGATGGTTACCGCCGTTTCTTCCAGCGTTTCGTCGAAATCATCCGTTGCAACAGGCGCGTAGTTCGCCGGAACTTCGCCCACGGTGATCGTGTGGATTGCTGCGTCTGTCAGTTCGCCGTCGGAGATTGTGTAGCTGATCGTGGCGTCGCCGGTGAAGCCGTCAACTGGTGTGAAGGTCACAGTGCCGTCGCCATTATTGACCAGTGTGCCCTGCTCGGCCGGAACTGTTGCGTCGGTCACCACCAGATCTTCGGGGTTGTCCACGTCGGTGTCGTTGGCCAGCAGATCAACCGTCACGGCTGTATTGAAGTCGGTCGTGTCCGCGTCATCCACGGCAACCGGAGCGTCGTTCACCGGCGTCACGGTCACAACCGCCTGCCCGTCGTCGGACGCGCCATCGGGATCGGTGACGGTGTAGGTGATCGTGGCCTCGCCGGTGAAGTCCGGCGCGGGTGTGAAGGTCACGGTGCCGTCGCCATTGTTCACAACGCTGCCCTGCTCTGCAGGCACAGAAACGGCTGTGATCTCAAGCTCTTCTACCGCGTGATCGGGATCGGTGTCATTGCCGCGCAGATCAACGATCACGGCCGTGTCTTCCTCCGTCGTGGCCGTGTCATCCACCGCAACCGGAGGATCAATCACAGGCGTCACAGTCACAACCGCCTGGCCCTCGTCGCTTTGGCCGTCGGGGTCGGTGATCGTGTAGGTGATCGTCGCGTCGCCGTTGAACTCCGGCGCGGGCGTAAAGGTCACGGTGCCGTCGCCGTTATCAACCACGGTACCCTGATCCGCCGGTACAGTGATGTCCGACAGCGTCAGCTCTTCCAACGTGTTGTCCGGATCAAAATCATTGCCGCGCAGGTCCACGATGACAGAGGTATCCTCCTCGGTCGTCGCAACATCGTCAAACGCAACGGGGCTGAGGTCTTCGCCCACGGTGATCGTGTGGATTGCTGCGTCTGTCAGTTCGCCGTCGGAGATTGTGTAGCTGATCGTGGCGTCGCCGGTGAAGCCGTCAACTGGTGTGAAGGTCACAGTGCCGTCGCCATTATTGACCAGTGTGCCCTGCTCGGCCGGAACTGTTGCGTCGGTCACCACCAGATCTTCGGGGTTGTCCACGTCGGTGTCGTTGGCCAGCAGATCAACCGTCACGGCTGTATTGAAGTCGGTCGTGTCCGCGTCATCCACGGCAACCGGAGCGTCGTTCACCGGCGTCACGGTCACAACCGCCTGCCCGTCGTCGGACGCGCCATCGGGATCGGTGACGGTGTAGGTGATCGTGGCCTCGCCGGTGAAGTCCGGCGCGGGTGTGAAGGTCACGGTGCCGTCGCCATTGTTCACAACGCTGCCCTGCTCTGCAGGCACAGAAACGGCTGTGATCTCAAGCTCTTCTACCGCGTGATCGGGATCGGTGTCATTGCCGCGCAGATCAACGATCACGGCCGTGTCTTCCTCCGTCGTGGCCGTGTCATCCACCGCAACCGGAGGATCAATCACAGGCGTCACAGTCACAACCGCCTGGCCCTCGTCGCTTTGGCCGTCGGGGTCGGTGATCGTGTAGGTGATCGTCGCGTCGCCGTTGAACTCCGGCGCGGGCGTAAAGGTCACGGTGCCGTCGCCGTTATCAACCACGGTGCCCTGATCCGCCGGTACAGTGATGTCCGACAGCGTCAGCTCTTCCAACGTGTTGTCCGGATCAAAATCATTGCCGCGCAGGTCCACGATGACAGAGGTATCCTCCTCGGTCGTCGCAACATCGTCAAACGCAACGGGGCTGAGGTCTTCGCCCACGGTGATCGTGTGGATTGCTGCGTCTGTCAGTTCGCCGTCGGAGATTGTGTAGCTGATCGTGGCGTCGCCGGTGAAGCCGTCAACTGGTGTGAAGGTCACAGTGCCGTCGCCATTATTGACCAGTGTGCCCTGCTCGGCCGGAACTGTTGCGTCGGTCACCACCAGATCTTCGGGGTTGTCCACGTCGGTGTCGTTGGCCAGCAGATCAACCGTCACGGCTGTATTGAAGTCGGTCGTGTCCGCGTCATCCACGGCAACCGGAGCGTCGTTCACCGGCGTCACGGTCACAACCGCCTGCCCGTCGTCGGACGCGCCATCGGGATCGGTGACGGTGTAGGTGATCGTGGCCTCGCCGGTGAAGTCCGGCGCGGGTGTGAAGGTCACGGTGCCGTCGCCATTGTTCACAACGCTGCCCTGCTCTGCAGGCACAGAAACGGCTGTGATCTCAAGCTCTTCTACCGCGTGATCGGGATCGGTGTCATTGCCGCGCAGATCAACGATCACGGCCGTGTCTTCCTCCGTCGTGGCCGTGTCATCCACCGCAACCGGAGGATCAATCACAGGCGTCACAGTCACAACCGCCTGGCCCTCGTCGCTTTGGCCGTCGGGGTCGGTGATCGTGTAGGTGATCGTCGCGTCGCCGTTGAACTCCGGCGCGGGCGTAAAGGTCACGGTGCCGTCGCCGTTATCAACCACGGTACCCTGATCCGCCGGTACAGTGATGTCCGACAGCGTCAGCTCTTCCAACGTGTTGTCCGGATCAAAATCATTGCCGCGCAGGTCCACGATGACAGAGGTATCCTCCTCGGTCGTCGCAACATCGTCAAACGCAACGGGGCTGAGGTCTTCGCCCACGGTGATCGTGTGGATTGCTGCGTCTGTCAGTTCGCCGTCGGAGATTGTGTAGCTGATCGTGGCGTCGCCGGTGAAGCCGTCAACTGGTGTGAAGGTCACAGTGCCGTCGCCATTATTGACCAGTGTGCCCTGCTCGGCCGGAACTGTTGCGTCGGTCACCACCAGATCTTCGGGGTTGTCGACATCGGTGTCGTTGGCCAGCAGATCAACCGTCACGGCTGTATTGAAGTCGGTCGTGTCCGCGTCATCCACGGCAACCGGAGCGTCGTTCACCGGCGTCACGGTTACAACCGCCTGCCCGTCGTCGGACGCGCCATCGGGATCGGTGACGGTGTAGGTGATCGTGGCCTCGCCGTTAAAGTCCGGCGCGGGTGTGAAGGTCACGGTGCCGTCGCCATTGTTCACAACGCTGCCCTGCTCTGCAGGCACAGAAACGGCTGTGATCTCAAGCTCTTCTACCGCGTGATCGGGATCGGTGTCATTGCCGCGCAGATCCACGATCACGGCCGTGTCTTCCTCCGTCGTGGCCGTGTCATCCACCGCAACCGGAGGATCAATCACAGGCGTCACAGTCACAACCGCCTGGCCCTCGTCGCTTTGGCCGTCGGGGTCGGTGATCGTGTAGGTGATCGTCGCGTCGCCGTTGAACTCCGGCGCGGGCGTGAAGGTCACGGTGCCGTCGCCGTTATCAACCACGGTGCCCTGATCCGCCGGTACAGTGATGTCCGACAGCGTCAGCTCATCCAACGTGTTGTCCGGATCAAAATCATTGCCGCGCAGGTCTACGATGACAGAGGTATCCTCCTCGGTCGTCGCAACATCGTCAAACGCAACGGGGCTGAGGTCTTCGCCCACGGTGATCGTGTGGATCGCTGCGTCTGTCAGTTCGCCGTCGGAGATTGTGTAGCTGATCGTGGCGTCGCCGGTGAAGCCGTCCACGGGTGTGAAGGTCACAGTGCCGTCGCCGTTATTGACCAGTGTGCCCTGCTCGGCCGGAACTGTTGCGTCGGTCACAACCAGATCTTCGGGGTTGTCCACGTCGGTGTCGTTGGCCAGCAGATCAACCGTCACGGCTGTATTGAAGTCGGTCGTGTCCGCGTCATCCACGGCAACCGGAGCGTCGTTCACCGGCGTCACGGTCACAACCGCCTGCCCGTCGTCGGACGCGCCATCGGGATCGGTGACGGTGTAGGTGATCGTGGCCTCGCCGTTGAAGTCCGGCGCGGGTGTGAAGGTCACGGTGCCGTCGCCATTGTTCACAACGCTGCCCTGCTCTGCAGGCACAGAAACGGCTGTGATCTCAAGCTCTTCTACCGCGTGATCGGGATCGGTGTCATTGCCGCGCAGATCAACGATCACGGCCGTGTCTTCCTCCGTCGTGGCCGTGTCATCCACCGCAACCGGAGGATCAATCACAGGCGTCACAGTCACAACCGCCTGGCCCTCGTCGCTTTGGCCGTCGGGGTCGGTGATCGTGTAGGTGATCGTCGCGTCGCCGTTGAACTCCGGCGCGGGCGTGAAGGTCACGGTGCCGTCGCCGTTATCAACCACGGTGCCCTGATCCGCCGGTACAGTGATGTCCGACAGCGTCAGCTCTTCCAACGTGTTGTCCGGATCAAAATCATTGCCGCGCAGGTCCACGATGACAGAGGTATCCTCCTCGGTCGTCGCAACATCGTCAAACGCAACGGGGGCGATCGGATCAGTTGGGTCAACGATCAGCGTTTCAATCTCGGCGAAGGTCATGGAGCCAGATACCGAGCCATCTGTATTGAGGAATTCGACAGTGCCGGAGGTGGAATCCCCGTCGGCGTCTACGATTTCATCCACAACACGCAGAGGACCGCTGCCGGTGAGATCAAGCGTATCACGGTCATCACCGCCTGTGCCGCCCTCAACCACATCACCAGCGTTACCACCGATGAACAGGTCGGCATCGTCACCGCCGGAAAGACTATCTGCCCCTGTACCGCCCGTGATCGTATCGTCGCCGCCTTCGCCAAAGATCGTGTCATCGCCCGCATCGCCCGAGAGGTCATCGTTGCCGAACTCATCGACCACAAAGCCGCTGGTGGCTGTAAAGAAGACATCTGTAATGTTGACGCTGGTGTTGCCATCGCCGGTTTGGTCATGCTGGATTTCAATGCGCGACACGGGGCCTGCAATGTCTACCTGCAAGGAATAGACCGGATTGTCAGCACTGGCATATCCGCCATCGCTGCTTGCTGTATCTGCACCGGGAACGCCATCCGTGTCTGAAAGCGTCAGGCCGGCACCGCCTACCAGCGTCACCTCAAGGGGATTGCCCGCGGCGTCAAACGCCAAGACGCGTACAAGGCTATCGCCGTCGATGTCATTAATATTAAAGTCAACATTCGTGACGGGCGCATCAAAGCTCAGCTCATATACTTCGCCCTGACCGGCCAGACGGGTTTCGCTGGACAGCGAGCTGTTGGTGTCAACTGTTTCACCGTCGCCATCGATACCAAGCGTAAGCTGTACTTCGTCCGAGAAAGCGGTGGTTGTTTTTGGCGTCGCCGATACTGTCGTGAAGGTTACGTTTACCGTGCCTGTGTCTTGGGTGAACGTCGTAACGGTCTCACCCGGTGCGAACCCTGCTTCGCTCCAGTTAAAGCTCTCGCGCTCGCCGCTGCCAGTTCCCGTGTCGTCCGCAAGCGTACGGTCGCCATAGATCAGGTCATCGCCCTCACCGCCGGAGACGACATCGTCGCCCGCGCCTGCGTAAACATCATCATTGCCCTCAAGCGACGCGATTGTATCGTTCCCGCCCAATGCATCCACGATGTCATCGTCCGCAGCTTCGCCTGCGATCAATGCATCACCGGCATCAATACGGTCACCTTCAGGGTCACCGGTGTAGGCCAGATCAATAAGGTTGTCTGAATCGTCACCGCTGACGATGCCATCACCTGTTGGAACAACGGTATTATCGTCGAACACCAGATTATCGATCGCACCGGATTCTTGCAGCTCCACCTCAAAACGCACGGTACCCGGTACATTGAATTGAACAACCGTTTGGCCGTTGTCCCCGTTTGGCGGCACAACTTGTTCACTGATGAGGCTTCCGTCCTCGCCGAAGAACAACACGCGCGCCTCCGTTTCAAGGTCAAGGAAAGTAAGCGACTTGACCAGAACGGGACTGTCGAATTCGAAATTGATCGCACCGCCCGTCGCATTGTCATCGGGATCAGTTGCGTCTCCGTCTTCAGAGATGATCAGAACATTATCGAGATTGTCTGTCGCCAGATCGTCATCGCCACCCGTCGGGTTGTTCGTGTCAAAGATCATCGCCTGATCTTCACCGGGAGGCGTGCCTGCAGTCACGATCCGAACACCAATGTCGCTGTATTGGTCTGTTACAGTTTCACCGGTTGCGAGGCTGTTGAAATCTATTGTTCTGATCATGTGATATGCTCCTAGGCAGCGATGCGCGCGGCGCGCGAGGCGGCCGATTTGGAAGATGCAATGTATGAGAGGTTGACGTTTGCTTCACAGTGGTGAGGGAGCCCCGCCAATCGGCAGTCTCCAGATAAAACACTAGCACCAAAGGGCTTTTTCATGGTCTTCTCCGTCAATACTCTTAACCCGCGAGCCAACGAAAAAGGTTCGTTTGCGACGCGCACACACAGCACCGTAAAGTAGGGAGAGACAGGCCAAAGCGTGGCCCTGCCGAAGAACACACAAAATGCCCTTCGATCAAAAATAGCAGCGGTCGCAAACTGCGGCACTGCACCTCTCCTACATATAAATGCAGAATGCGTGCGGCCGCCCCCGAACCTATTAGTCGTCAACCCCCCAGTTGGGCTGCGTCCTATCTAGTGGTGCGAGCAGGCGCGACAAAGGGAAAAATGTCTTAAAAGTGTCAACGTTACGGCAAAGTGATCAAGCTTCTATCATGACGGGAAAACTTCCCGTTACGGCTAGGACCGCGACTGTTTAGGGGGGCGAAACGATCAATGGGGTCCGAATCACCAGATTCACGACGAACACTGAGAGATACGCGTCGAAAACGCGAAAAATACGTCGATTGCCGTTTCCTAAATCGAAAAGGTCGGATACCCGAAAAAGTAAATTTTCGCTTTCCCTCCAAATAGTTCGCGCAAAAGTAGAAGTTGCCAATCTGGAACCAATGTCGTGATTTTTGCCGAATTATCGCTCGATTAAGCGATCTATCGTCATAATCTTTCGAATCAAACAAATGGCCTTGGGCACATCCGCTATCGCCCCATGCGGTGACATCCCGGACCCCTTCGGATATCGCACCTACCTGGCTTAAGTCGGTTGGTAAGATCGGATCAGACAGCACAATCCACGCCACATTTCGCAAATCTCGCGGGCGCATTGTGTCAAAACTATGATGATTTAGGATTTAACGGAAAACCTGACATAGGTCAGGTTGGTACCCAAGGCCGGACTCGAACCGGCACGCCTCGCGGCGGGGGATTTTGAATCCCCTGCGTCTACCATTCCGCCACTTGGGCACGGGTCAGCATCTAGCCTGACCGCAGATGCGGAGCAAGCCAAAACTGCATCTATCTCACCACTTCTGTACGCTGCACCATCTATTGACCTAGACGGCGCTTGGTGGTTTTGACGCTCCAACACAGGGAGCCACCCGCATGATCCAACGCCTATATGACTGGACGCTCAGCCTTGCCGAGCATCGCCATGCCCTTTGGGTACTTGCGCTGGTCTCTTTTTTAGAGAGTTCGATGTTTCCGATACCGCCGGATATCATCATGATTCCGATGATCCTTGCCCGTCCGAACCGCGCGTTTGTTATTGCAGGGGTGGCTTTGGTGGCATCTGTTCTGGGTGGTATGCTGGGTTATGCCATTGGCGCGCTGGCTTATGACACGCTCGGAGAGCCAATCTTGCGTGCCCTTGGCAAAGCACACTCAATGGATGAGTTCGCTACACGATTTAACGATCTGGGTTTCTGGGCTGTGCTGGCTGCGGGTATTACGCCCTTCCCCTATAAGGTTATCACGATTATGTCGGGTTGGACGGGGATGCCGCTTGCGACCTTTATAACAACATCTATTCTGGCCCGCGGCCTGCGGTTTTTCCTTGTCGCTCTGCTGTTGTGGAAGTTCGGCGCTCCTGTTCGTGACTTTATCGAACGCCGCCTGCCCTTGATGTTCACCCTTGCACTCGCGCTTCTGATTGGTGGTTTTCTGGTGCTGAAATGGATTTAAAACGTCTGTCCCTGATCGCAACCCTTGGATCTGCCGCCCTGTTGCTGGGCGCATATGGCTTTCAGCACATCGGTGGTCTGCCGCCATGCAAAATGTGCTTGTGGCAACGCTGGCCGCATGCTGCCGCTATCTTGATTGGCTGCATGGTCCTGCTCTCCGGTAAGGTCAAGCTTGCCTGGCTTGGGGTTATTGCCGCACTGACAACTGCCGCGATCGGGGCCTATCACGTTGGAGTAGAGCAAGGATGGTGGGAAGGTCCGACCAGTTGCACGTCTTCCGGCGTGACCAATTTGAGCGCGCAAGAGCTTATGGATCAGATCCTCAACGCGCCGCTTGTCCGCTGTGATGATATCGCGTGGCAACTGGCAGGGATCAGCATGGCGGGATGGAACGCGATCTTGTCTCTGGCGCTAGCAGCGATTTGGATACAGGTGGCGCGCCGCGCCTAGCCTGACTTTTGCGTGCTCAGAAGCAGGCTGGTTTCCGACGCATTGACCCCTTCCAGCCGCCTGATGCGGCTAAGCACTGCGTCAAAATCCACCAAGGTCGGTGTTCCAATCTCGACGATTAGGTCCCAACGGCCGTTGGTAGAATGCACCGCGCGCAGTTCCGACATGGCAGAGAGTTGCCGCTTAATGCGCTCTGCACCGCGGCCCTCAATCTCAATCATCATCAAGCCGCGCACGGGGTCTTGCGCCACATCCGCGCGGGTGATGACAGAAAATCCGACAATCTCACCCCGCTCTTGCAGACGGGCAATCCGTGCGCGCACAGTGGTGCGTGACATATTCAGCCTTGCTGCCAGATCAGAAAGGGACGCCCGCGCATCATGGCGCAAAGCCGCAATCAACTTATGATCCGTTTCGTCCATTCTAACCTCCGTTATGCACAGCCACGCCCCATATCGGACACTTTGACCGCTATTCATAGTACAGATAGGCCGACTATATCAAATCAACAAAAAGGAATCTCCACCATGACACCACAACACTGTATTCTTCAGGGCGCCCCGCTTGACTGTGGCAAAATCCGCCGTGGCTGCATCATGGGGCCGGACGCCTACCGCACCGCGGGGCTTGGGCCCGCTTTGCAAAGCCTTGGGCACACGGTCGAAGATATCGGTAACGTTGCGCCTGCCCCTTACACAGATGTACCGCACCCAAAGCTGCACCGTCTGTCAGAGACCATCGCATGGACCCAGAGCCTTGCAGACACGACCGAAGCATCACTGGCGCGCGGCATGCCCATTACGATGGGTGGCGATCACGCACTGGCGGCTGGCACTGTGCTGGGTGCGATGCGTTATGCAGCCACGCAAGACCGGCCTCTCTTTGTGCTTTGGCTGGATGCCCACAGTGATTTCCACACGCTGGAAAGCACCGACAGCGGCAACCTGCACGGCACACCTGTGGCCTATGTCACGGGGCGCGGAGATTTCTCTGGCTGGCCCACCCTGCCCGCGCCACAGCCTTTTGACCAGATCGCAATGATCGGCCTGCGCTCTGTCGATCCGGCGGAACGCGATGCCTTGCAAGAAACCGACATCACCCGCGTTGACATGCGCGAGATTGACGAAACCGGCATTGCGCGGCCTCTTGGTGCGTTCTTGGATCGGGTCGAAGCAGCAGGCGGCATGTTGCATGTCTCACTTGACGTGGATTTCCTTGATCCGGCGGCAGCACCGGCGGTTGGCACCACCGTTCCCGGTGGCGCGACCGTACGTGAAGGGCATCTGGTCATGGAGATGATCAACGATTCTAACCTGATGACCTCGCTTGATCTGGTAGAGCTGAACCCGTTTCTGGACGAACGCGGTCGCACGGCGCAGCTGATGGTCGATCTGGCCGCCTCTGCCCTTGGCCGCAATGTGTTTGACCGCCCAACACGAGCTTATTGATATGTACCCCCAAGCCCCTTGTGATGTGGTGATGATCCGGCCTCACCACTTTCATTCCAACCCGCAAACGCAGGGTGACAACGCCTATCAGAAGGCGTCTGACACGGATGTCAGCGCCACTGCCCGGGCCGAGTTTGATGGTGTAGTCGCCGCATTGCGCAGCCATGGTGTGGCTGTGCATGACTTTGATGACACCTCTGACCAGACACCCGATTCTGTGTTTCCAAACAACTGGTTCTCGACCCATGCGGGGGGCCATGTGGCGATCTATCCGATGTATGCGCCAAACCGGCGGACTGAACGTCGTGCCGATATCATAGAGCACCTGAAAACCACGTTCCGCGTGCAGGATGTCATTGATTACTCCGGCTTGGAGCAAGACAGTCTGGCCTTGGAAGGCACCGGTGCCATGGTACTAGATCATATCGGGCGGGTCGCCTATGTGGTCCGGTCCCGTCGGGCAGATCCGGTTCTGTTGGAGCGTTTCTGCACTCACTTCAACTTTGAGCCGGTTGCATTTGACGCAGCAGATAGCGCCGGGCGCGCGGTTTACCACACCAACGTTCTGATGGCCGTAGGCACCCGCGTGGCCCTTGTGGGGCTGGATATGATCACCGATCCAGAACGCCGCGCCACCGTTATTGCCCGTCTGGAAGAAACGGGCCGCGAAGTCATTGCCCTGAGCGAGGCGCAAATCAACGCCTTTGCCGGCAACGCGATAGAGCTTGAAGGCAGCGACGGCTTGATAATGGCGCTGTCAAAAACGGCGCATAACGCGTTGACACAAAACCAGATTAAACGGATCGGGCAGCACGCCGACCTGCTGCCGCTGTCCATTCCAACACTCGAAACCGCCGGTGGATCGGTGCGCTGCATGATTGCAGGGCTGCACCTTTCGCGCCGCTAACCGTCAATAAGAAGGTAACATTCATGCTAGCCCCATCCGAAAAGGCATTTGTGCCATTCGTCAGCGTCGATCACATGATGCAACTCATCAACCACACGGGCCTTGCAGCCATGATGCAAGGCATCTGCGACCAGATCGAGGCCGACTTCCGCCGCTGGCCGCTTTTTGACAAGACACCGCGCGTGGCATCACATTCTGATGTGGGCGTGATTGAATTGATGCCAACGTCTGACGGTGACGTCTACGGGTTCAAATACGTCAACGGCCATCCGGGCAACATGGCCGGAGGCCTCCAGACGGTCACTGCATTCGGTTTGCTATCGGACGTGGCAACGGGTTATCCGGTGCTGTTTTCTGAAATGACAATCCTGACCGCCTTGCGCACGGCAGCCACGTCGGCGCTGGCGGCGCGGGTGCTGGCGCCCAAAGGATCAACCGTAATGGCGATGATCGGCAACGGCGCTCAGTCCGAATTCCAGAGCATCGCGATGCAAGCCATCGTCGGCATCAAGGAGGTCCGCCTGTTTGACATAGACCCCGCCGCCACGGCCAAATGCGCCCGTAACCTTGAGGGCTCGGGCCTGAATGTTGTCAGCTGTAGCACTGCCGAAGAGGCTATACTGGGCGCACAGATCATCACGACCTGCACAGCGGACAAGCAGTATGCAACAATCCTGACCGACAATATGGTCGGCGCAGGTGTGCACATCAACGCCATTGGCGGCGATTGCCCCGGCAAGACAGAGCTGGCCCCCGCCATTCTGAACCGTGCTGAAATCTTTGTGGAATATCCCGAACAGACCCGCATCGAGGGCGAAATCCAGCAGCTTGACGCAGATCACCCAGTGACCGAATTCTGGGAAGTTTTGACCGGCGCGGCGCAGGGCCGTAAAGATGCCAAGCAGATCACCCTGTTCGACAGTGTGGGTTTCGCAATCGAGGATTTCTCGGCGCTATGCTATGTGCGCGATGCGATCAAGGGCACCGAATTCTTCACGCCTCTCGACATGGTGGCAGACCCTGATGACCCACGTGACCTGTTCGGCATGGTTGCACGGGCCAAATAGCCCTATTAGGGGCGGCCGGACCGTGCCGTCACATCCACACCGTACAACCAGTCAAACGCGCCCAGCATCCGGCGGGGCGCGTACCGGCTGCCCAGCCCCATCACTTTATGCGCAGCAAAGCGCAGCGGTCCGGGGCGCAAATGGAACCGCCATGCATTACCCTCAGCGGCCTTGATGACACGTGCGACACGGGGGCGGCGTTCACTTTGATAGGCAGGTAGCGCACCGGTGCCGCCCCGCAGTACATGATCAGCCAATACCCACGCATCTTCGAGCGCCATATTGGCGCCCTGAGCCAGAAACGGCAGCGTCGGATGCGCAGCGTCCCCCAGCAAAGCAACACCACCCGCGTGCCAAACCGGAGCAACCGGATGGCGATGCAGCCCCCAAAGGGTTGGCGCTTTGACGGCGTTGATCAGCGTGCCTGCCATGCCGCCCCATCCGGCAAAAGCGGCTCTTAGATGTGCGGGATCATCGGGATGGTTCCATCCCTCGGCTGCCCAGCTTTTTCGCTCTTCCACTGCAACAAGGTTGACCAATGTGCCGTTACGCAAGGGGTAGCTGACCAGATGACGGCCCGGCCCCATTGTCACCATGGCCACATCTTCGTGATCTACCGTGTTCGGAACAGTTGCGCGCCATGCGACTTGCCCCGTGAAGAAGGGATCGTCCTCGCCATTGAGCGCAACCCGAGCGCGTGACTGTAGGCCATCCGCACCCACGATCAGCTCTGCACGGCGGGTACTGCCATCCGTCAGGGTAAGCGTGGGTGTCGCCCCTGCATGTACGTCCTGAACCTGCGTCCCCATCTCAAAACTGACATTATTCTCGCGTGCGGCACGGGCCAGAACATCAATCAAATCGGCGCGGTGCATGAACAAATAGCGCTGGTTAGACGGGAGCAATGACAGGTCAAGCCGGACGAGTTCATCCGCCCCGTCATGGGCACGCATCACAACAGCTTTGCCGCGCACCGCGCCACGCTCTAAAAGGCGCTTTTCCAACCCCAAAGCGCGCAAGACAAACAGGCCATTGGGGCTGACCTGAAGGCCTGCACCGACTTCGCGGATCGCGGGGGCCTGCTCCAGAACGGTGACGGCCACACCGCGACGGGCAAAAGCGATGGCTGCGGTTAGGCCACCGATGCCCGCACCGACAACGATCACATTTCTAATTTTCATCGCCATGTCCCTTTTGCGAAAAGCGCCACAGCTTTCGCTGCAGCGCTTTTCAAATCTCTATATCAACACCGATACCAGACCGACAATATTTCTTCGCTGACACGCAACCGCGACGCGATCAATCGTCGCGATGAACTTTCTCGCGGCGTTCATGCTTCTCCTGCGCTTCAAGGCTCATGGTGGCGATAGGACGCGCATCCAGACGCTTGAGCGAGATCGGTTCACCGGTCACGGAACAGTAGCCGAATTCACCCTCATCAATGCGGCGCAGGGCGGCGTCAATCTTGCCAACAAGTTTGCGGGCGCGGTCACGAGTGCGCAGTTCAAGCGCACGGTCGGTCTCTTCAGAGGCGCGGTCATTCACGTCCGGAATGTTACGCGTGCCATCCTGAAGGGCTTCGATAGTGTCCCGGCTACCTGCAAGCAGTTCCGCCTTCCAGTTGTGCAACTTCCTGCGGAAATATTCGACTTGCCGATCATTCATGAAAGGCTCGTCTTCGGCCGGCGTGTAGTCGTCCGGCAAAAAGCTTTCGTTTTTCACTTTGCTTTTCCCATCAACGTAGTTCGTCATTGTCACGTGGAATTCTCCCTCACGACACTCCATGGCGCGGGGTCTACAGGACACGTAGGTGATTGTCACTACTCAATGATGCGCTATGATAAACAACGAAAAAGTTGACTGAAATGAACCGGAAAGATGATCACGACATGAAATTTCAAGGTACCGCCGACTACGTCGCAACGGATGATCTGAAGATTGCGGTGAATGCTGCCGTCCAGCTGGAGCGGCCATTGCTCGTTAAAGGCGAACCCGGTACCGGGAAAACGGAGCTGGCGCGGCAGGTCTCTTCCGCGTTGGGCCTCCGGATGATCGAGTGGAACGTGAAATCAACAACACGTGCGCAACAGGGTCTTTACGAATACGACGCCGTCAGCCGTTTGCGCGACAGCCAGTTGGGCGAAGAAAAAGTTCATGATGTGCGCAACTACATCCGCAAGGGCAAGCTTTGGGAAGCGTTCGAAGCCAACGAGAAAGTCGTCCTGTTGATTGATGAAATCGACAAGGCAGACATCGAATTCCCCAACGACCTTTTGCAAGAGCTCGATAAGATGGAGTTCTTTGTCTACGAAACCGGTGAGACGATCAAAGCAAAGATCCGGCCGATTGTGATCATCACTTCCAACAATGAAAAAGAGCTGCCCGATGCGTTCCTGCGCCGCTGCTTTTTCCACTACATCCAGTTCCCCGATATGGAGACGCTCAAGAAGATCGTCGAAGTTCACCACCCCGGTATCAAAGCAGAGTTGCTGACGACCGCCCTCACCCAGTTTTACGAAATCCGTGAACAGCAGGGCCTGAAGAAAAAGCCCTCTACATCCGAAGTCATCGACTGGCTCAAGCTGCTGTTGGCCGAAGATATGGATGCCAAGGACCTGAAATCGGATGGTACGTCGGCGCTGCCGAAACTGCATGGCGCGCTTTTGAAAAACGAACAAGACGTGCACCTGTTCGAGCGTCTGGCCTTTATGGCCCGCGGCGGACGTTAAGACATGCGCAGCGGCGGCGGTCCGGATGATCCAGACCGAACGCCGCTGCTTTTCAATCCAGCGTTGCAGACGTCATCTGCCCTGTTCCCAGTAGCAGATCACGGTCCGCGACGCCGCCTTTGGCTGCCGCGCGGGTCACAATATCGCTTTAATCCGGCCAATTAACACCTGTGACTTTTTCGCATCCGCGAACACAGGCCTGCCCAAATCGTTAAAAATTGCCTCTACTTTGCCTTGAATGCTCCCTACCGTGAACAGGTTGAGAGGCGAAAAGATCTCCAATTGAAGCTCAAAAGGGCAGGCAGGCAGAGTATGAGTATCCGGAACGCACGTGTTGTGCGCGCAACTTTTGCGCGTTTTTCAAAGATTTACGCAAACCCAACCCCCGCAGGCTTGACGGCATGAAGTCACATATCGCCCTTGTTCTCGCTATGGCGCTTAATGCGTGCACCCCCACATCCGGCGGGGATGTTTCCCGCCGCATGACAATTTCCGACAGCGACCTTCCACCAGTGAAAGTTTTTGCGACCGGTCGGCACGTAGGTCCGGTCCGCGCAAATAACGATCTGGCTCTCGATTTCATCGAGCTCTCTTTCAAGCTTGAGAGCGGTCGCGAACTGCCCGTGTTCACGCGGTTTGAAGGTCCCATCACGGTAACCGTGACCGGGCAGCAGCCTGCGTCACTGCAGCACGACCTGAACCGCTTGATCGGTCGCTTGCGCACAGAGGCGCGGATCAACATTTCACAGATCAGCGCGCCACGTGCCAACATTACGATCAACGCGGTTCCGCGCAGTGAAATCCGCCGCCTGCTGCCGCAAGCCGCGTGTTTCGTCGCCCCGAATGTCAGTACCCTCGACGAATACCGCAAGGCACGAAAAAGCAAACTGGCCAACTGGTCACAGCTGCGTTCCCGTGAACGTCTGGCGATTTTCCTGCCCAACGACGTCAGCCCGCAAGAAGTCCGCGACTGTTTGCACGAAGAACTTGCGCAGGCACTTGGCCCGCTCAACGATCTCTACCGTCTGCCGGATTCCGTCTTCAATGATGACAACGTGCACACCGTTCTGACGGGCTTTGATATGCTGATGTTGCGCACCTATTATGCACCGCAGCTGCACAACGGCATGAGCCGCGGTCAGGTGGCCGCCACCCTGCCCCACATCCTGCGCCAGATTAACCCGCGCGGTGAAACTGCAGCCGCCAGCTTTGCCACCCGCACGCCAATCCAGTGGAAGCGCGCAATTGAAACCGCGCTTGGACCAGCCACGCAGCGAAGCGCGCGCCGCTCTGCTGCTGCCGAAGCGCTGCGCATCGCCGGGGCCATGGGCTGGCAGGACCAGCGCCGCGCCTTTGCCCATTATGCGATGGGTCGTGTTATTCAGCACGATAGCCCGCATGAAGCACAGCAACACTATGCCGCCGCGAAACGCTTTTACGCTGCCACCCCCGGCACCCGCCTGCATCAGGCCTACGTTGCCACGCAGATGGCCGCCTTTGCCATCAGCCAGGGTCAGGGATCGGAAGCGCTGCAAATGATTGCGCCACATATAGAAATCGCACGCCTGAACGAAAATGCCGCATTGCTTTCAACACTGCTCCTGCTACGTGCCGAAGCGCTGGATCTTGAAAACCGCCCCTCAGAAGCAGAGGCCGTCCGTCTGGACAGTCTGGGATGGGCGCGGTACGGATTTGGTTCAGACTGGGCTGTGCGGGCCAAGCTGCGCGAGATTGCATCGCTCAACCCGCTCAAAGGATAGCCCGCAACCAAAAAGGGCTAGAGAATGATTGTAATCGGGTTGGCGATAATTGGCGCATTGATTGGCGGAATGACCGCACGCAAACGCCGCGGCAACCGCAAGGACATCGCGCAATACGCAATCGGCTACGGCATGGCATTCCTGATAGTGGGTATGTTTCTGACTGTTATCATCGACAGGCTAACAAGCTGATGTTCCTGCCTTTCTTCGAACAGCTACGCGCCCATAAAGTTCCCGTATCCATGCGGGAATTTCTGGCGTTTCTGGATGCAATGTCCGCCGGTCTGGCCACCTACGACGTGGAGGCGTTCTATTACCTCGCCCGCGTATCGATGGTGAAGGACGAGCGGAACATCGACAAATTCGACCAAGCATTTGCCGCCGCCTTTTCCGGTCTTGAGAACATCACGCTGGATCAGGTGATGGAAGCGGTCGATATTCCGTCTGACTGGCTGACGAAGATGTCCGAAAAGCACCTGAGCGACGAAGAAAAGGCCGAGATCGAAGCCCTCGGCGGCTTCGAAAAGCTGATGGAAACGCTCAAAGAGCGCCTCAAGGAACAAGAGAAGCGCCATGAGGGCGGAAATAAATGGGTCGGCACCGGCGGCACCTCTCCTTTTGGGGCTTACGGCTACAACCCCGAAGGCGTGCGCATCGGGCAGAAGGAATCGCGCCACCAGAAGGCCGTGAAGGTCTGGGACAAACGCGAATTCCGCAATCTGGACGACAGTGTTGAACTGGGCACCCGCAACATCAAAGTCGCGCTGAAACGCCTGCGCCGCTGGGCCCGTGACGGTGCCAACGAAGAGCTGGACCTGAACGGCACCATCCGCTCCACCGCCGAGCAAGGCTATCTGGATGTGAAAACCCGTCCCGAGCGGCGCAATGCGGTCAAAGTGCTGCTGTTCCTTGATGTTGGCGGCTCAATGGACCCGCATATCAAAGTGGTTGAGGAGCTCTTCTCTGCCGCGCGGTCCGAGTTCAAGCACATGGAATATTTCTACTTCCACAACTGTCTGTACGAAGGTGTCTGGCGCGACAACCGCCGTCGCTGGGATGCACAAACGCCCACTCATGAAATCCTGCGCACTTACGGCCCCGATTACCGCTGCATCTTTGTCGGCGACGCAAGCATGTCCCCGTATGAGATCGCCTACCCCGGTGGCGCAAACGAGCATTGGAACCCCGAGGCTGGCTCCGTCTGGCTGAACCGCGCGCGCGAGCAGTGGAAATCGAACCTCTGGATCAATCCTATCCCCGAGAAATACTGGTCCTACACCCAGTCGATCACCATGATCCAAGAGATTTTCGGCAAAGAGGCAATGGTACCGATGACACTCGAAGGTCTGTCACGCGGGATGAAGACGCTTACCCGGTAAATCTAAGACCCAAAGCTGCCTCAGCGATCTTGGGACCTACCATTATTCCATAGCGAAAGGGCGCCGGCATCTACTGAATGTCTTCTTCGAGCCCTTCTTGACCAGAAGCTCTCGACCAACTTGTGGGCTCAGACTATGGTGATAGGGGGGATGAAAAGCTAAATGCAGCAATGGCTATTCTTACTGGAGCTGTTTTTCTTGGAGGTAGTTTGATGACCAACGAAATAGATCTGCACGCGGCAAATCATGTGCCAGCTTCTGGGTTGGGCCGATCGCTGGTATATTACTATTTTGTTTTGATTTTGTCGGTGCCGGTCATCCTGTTTGGCATAACCAATACCACTTTGAAATTCGGTATTCTTGCTTTGATGTTAAGCGCTTTAGTTGCGCCGCCGGTATACGTTTTGCGGAAAAAGCGAAGACTGCGTGCGCTTCGTCAAGCACAGGTTACGGCGCTAAGAAAACGTTCCAACGAATGACTGCTGCAGCGGTGGAGAACGGTCACTTTGTCCGCATAGCGGACTTCCGACAGAAAGCACGGCTTTGCCCTTTCTAGTTTCTCATGCAAACAGAATCTTCTAAGTTATCGAGCCTATCCGAACAACGCCCCTTGCCCCTGCAGGCCACACCTCCATATTAAACCTATGATCAAAGTGATCCCCATCCTGCTTGCCGTCCTTTACGGTCTTATGATGTACCGCTTTTCCGTTTGGCGGACAGGGCGAGAGCTGGATGAGCAGTCTACGGTGTTGGCTGACCCAAAGCTGGTAGAGATGAGCAAGCAGATGGCAAAAGCGCTGGATTTGCCACGCATCAATGTCCACATCTACGAGATTGAGCCGGTGAACGGGCTTGCTGCCCCTGACGGGCGTATTTTCATCACCCGCGGGTTCTACAACAAATTTCGCGCGGGCGAAGTCACGGCACAGGAGCTGGCAAGCGTCATCGCGCATGAGCTGGGCCACGTGGCGCTTGGCCACTCGCGCCGCCGGATGATTGATTTCTCGGGGCAGAACGCCATGCGCGCGGCCCTTGGCATGGTGCTAAGCCGTTTTATCCCCGGCATCGGGATGTGGATCGCCAATATGTTGACGTCCCTGCTGGCAGCCAAGCTATCGCGCAGTGACGAGTTTGAAGCAGACGCCTATGCCGCTGCGTTACTGACCAAAGCAGGTATCGGAATCGACCCGCAAATTTCCCTGTTCCGGAAGCTTGACGCGCTGACCAAATCGGGTGGTGGTCGGGCACCAGCTTGGCTGCTGACCCACCCCAAAACAGAAGAGCGGATTGCCGCGCTCACGCATATGCAGCAAAAGTGGGATAGCTAATTCAATGCTTTAACAGCCGACATTCGAGCGATGACTTAAGCGGTTAGCGCCTTGCCCAGTCGTGGTAACCGCGCCTTTTTCAGCAAAGACCGGATATTCCAATCCTCACCTGACAGCCTGCGTGCTTCGGCCACAGTCTTTTCAGCAACCTGTGTCACGGCTTCTGGTGCTGCCTGAAAATGACCCATCAGGAATGCGTCGGGATCAGCACGCGCCACGCCTTCTTCAGCCAGAATACCGCGCGGAAAATCCTTGGCGTTCATGGTCACGATAAGCTCGGCGTTGCCGTTGACCGCAGCGGCCAATACGTGAATGTCGTTTTCATCGGGCAGCCACAGCCGCGCTTCAAGCCCCGCATGTCTCGCGACACTGGCGTTTGGAAAGGCGGATTGGATCATGGCGACTTCGCCGCGCGCGATTGCCTCCCCCTCTGGACCCAGCTTGCGGGCGGCCCTTGCCCATTCTTCCAGAATACGCGCTGACCATAGCGGCGTGTATAGGTCGTACCGCGCCACCCCCAACAGCATCTCCCGCATGACAGTCGGATATAATACGCAAGCGTCGAGAAGAACTTTCATCGTGTTACAGGTGGAAGAACAGCGATTTGAGGTATCCGGTTTCGGCCAGTTGTGGCAGTTGCGGGTGGTCCGCGCCTGCAAAGCCAGTGTGGATCAACGATGGGCGGCGACCTGCCCTGCCGATGCCGCGAACCGATGCCACGCGAAATGCGGTCAGGTCCGCCGCGTGCGAGCAGGAGCAAAGCCCAAGAATGCCGCCCTCGGCCACCAATGGGGCTGCCAGTCGGGCAATACGCTCATACGCCCGCAAACCCGCTTCAAGTGCAGGCTTGGCCGGTGCAAAAGCGGGTGGATCGCAGATAACCACGTCAAATTCGGCCCCTTCAGCGCGCAGTGCCGTCAGAACGTCGAATGCATCACCCTGACGTGTGCTGACGCGGTCGGAAACACCCATCGCGGCGGCGCCCTGCTCTGCCAGAGCAAGCGCAGGAGCAGACCCGTCCACGCACAGCGCGGAATTTGCACCAGCGGCCACCGCCGCCAGACCAAACCCGCCAACATGGGCGAAAACATCCAATACCCGCGCGCCGCGCGACAAAGAGGCCGCAAAGGCGTGGTTCGGCCGTTGGTCGTAGAAAATACCAGTCTTCTGGCCACCGGTAAGGTCGGCCATATAAGTAGCGCCGTTCATTTGCACAGGGACAGCCTGGTCAGGTGCAGCGCCCGCAAGAACACCGCTCACATCGTCGAGCCCCTCAAGGCTACGTGTGCGGCCAGATGCGTTCTTGAGCACGTTTGTCACGCCAGTCACTTCGATCAGCGCTGCCGTCAGCGGCTCAATCAAGGCGTCGGACCATGCGGCATTTGGCTGGATCACGCAGGTATCGCCGAAACGGTCGATAATCACGCCGGGGAGACCGTCCGCTTCGGCGTGGACCAAGCGGTAATACGGCGCATCATAGAGCCGTGTCCGCAGGGACAGCGCGCGGCGCAGATGGGTTTCCATCCACGCTTGGTCAATGACAGCCGCAGGATCGGCATCCATCATCCGCGCCATGATCTTGGAATTCGGGTTGACCGTCACCACACCCAAGGGCTGGCGCAGGCTGTCCTCCAGGACCGCCATCGCACCCGGTGCTAGGCCCTTGGTCCGTCGGTCTGTGACCAGTTCGTTTGCATAAACCCAAGGCGCACCATGACGAATGGCGCGCGCGTTTGCCTTTGGCATAAGGCGTACAACGGGAAGCGGAGCGGATGTGGAAAAGGGCGCTGTCATAGCGCCCTTCCCTAGTCTGTTCCCATGCAGAGGGAAAGCTTATAATCTGTTAACCAGTTGGTAGAATCCGAAGGAAGCGTTCTTATAGCCGTCCGGCTCTGTCATTTGCTGGCGGATCACTTCGGACAAGTGGCCGGAGATGCGGACCTTTTGCGTCAGGCCGCGCGCTTCGGCGGTGATTGCCTGCTGTCCGCCAAAAGCTTCTAGATCTGTTTCAACACGGCGCGGCTCGGAGAGAAACTCCCCCGTCTGGGCATCGCGCAGCACCATTTTAAAGACCACATGGTGTACACCACCGACAGTATAGCGGGCTTTTTCGCTCAGGGCGTGGAATCGGACGACTTCGATGTCGAGGATCACAGGAACCGGTCCCTGAAAAGTGGATGTGCCGGCAGACATTGCATCATACACGATGCGTGCAACCTGCTCATGGCGGTTGCCCATCGGATCTTCGCGCCAGACAATATCACCACTTGGATAGTAGCGGTTGGCTTCGGATACCTTCAGTTTGGTCGGAACGCGGACATTGATCTGTGAGACATTGATCTGGCGCAGGATCGCATCAGGAAGAATTGTCTGCGGCTGGCGCTGGCTGTTTGTGATGCGGCGCACACTGCGTTCGGTGCCGGTTTTCAGCTGCGCGCGGCTGTCGCCTGTGCTGAAAGTCACATCAGATGTTGCTTGCGGTGTCGTAAAGGACGCCTCCCTTGTTACGATGTCACTGGTTGCGCAAGCGCTTAGCGCGGCGCCAAGTGTCAGGGCACATGCAAACTTGATCATCTTCATCTGGTACTCCTCAGACCGGGGGGGCCTTGAAACTATTGTCTCCTATGGCTTGACGTCTGAATGAGGCAGGTTTGCGACAAACTTGAGCCAGACTTGGCACAAATTGAAGGTAATCGGTGTATTTTGCGGGTTATCGGGATATTTCTTGCACTCCCTTACGTCAGTTTCGCACCACTTTAGTCCCGCTTGCGGCTACGCCATCCGCCCCGACGGCGCGGTGTTGCAATGCTGTGCAAACCCTCGTTCATGACTTCGGACATCGGATGGGCGGGGTCGCTGCCGTAAGTCTCGATCAGTTGGAGCAACGCTGTGCGGGTCTCACACTCCGGTCCAAGACTTAGCGCCCAGTCAAGGAAGATGGTCCGGCACTCGGGCTTGGTGATCCCCTCAATTCGGAAGGCTTCATAGATCAGACCCTTGGGATCATCCGGTGTGGATTTTTTCATGATGCCGTCCCGCTGCCATGTGCGTCCAATGCTGTTGTTATAATGGTATTGGCCTCATGATAGGTATGCTCCAGTTGCGCCTCCAACTCTTCGCTGGTGTCGCTTTCAGGCGATGTGCCTACTGCGTGGATCAAAAAACGCCACGTGGCTGCGCGCAACGCGCCAAGCTTGAGAGGGCGTGCAGACAGCAACCGCGTGGCTGATTGCAGCGCCCACAGCCGCGCGTATGCTGCATTTAACGTCTGTTCACCTTCGGCATCGATCAGCCCCGCTTTTCTTGCCGCTGCAAGCCCTGACGAAATATCACGTTCCAGCGCGCCGCCCACCAATGCGCCTGCCTGAGCGAACAGTTCGATATCCTGCAAGCGGCCTGCACCAATCTTGGCATCCAGCACCCCTTCCGGTGATTTCGCCGCTGCAATACGCGCCCGCATCTCTGCGGTCTGGGTGCAGACATCCGCAATGTCCCGCGCGCCGCCAAGGATCTCTTTGCGCAACGCCTCTACCTCGGCCGCCAGCGCCTCAGGTCCGGCCACCACCTGCGCACGGGTGAGCGCCAGATGCTCCCAGACCCATGCCTCGTTCCGCTGGTAGCTGGCAAAGGAGTCGATAGACGTCGCCACCGGCCCCTTGTTCCCTGACGGCCGCAGACGCAGGTCCAGTTCATAAAGCCGCCCTTGCGACATCGGGGCGCTCATCGCTGTGATCATCGCCTGCGTAAGCCGCGCGTAATACTGCCGCGCAGGCAACGGGCGCCGCCCTTCTGATGCCTCGACCCCGTCGGCGTCATAAATCACAATCATATCCAGGTCCGATTGCGCCGTGAGCTGCCCCGCCCCGAGAGAGCCCATGCCGACAATCACAGCCCCCTTGCCCGGTGGCGGGCCATGACGGCGCGAAATCTCGTCAATGACCACAGGCCAAAGCGCGCGCAACACAGCGCGGGCCAGATCGCTATATTGCGCCGCCGCAGTGACACCGTCCGTCAGACCGCGTAGATGATGCACCCCGATCCTAAAATGCCATTCGCGCGCCCAGGCCCGCGTTCCGTCAAGCTGCGCCTCATAATCGTCCAGCGTCGCCAACCGTGCAGCAAGCGCGTCGGCCAGCGCATCCTGTCCCGGCCAGTCTGCAAAAAAGTCACCGCCAATGACCGCATCCAGTACCGCCGCGTTGCGCGACAGATGGTCCGCCAACATCGGAGATACGGAGACGATGGTGATCAGCAGGTCAGCCAGTTGCGGATTTGCCTTGAGCAACGAAAACAGCTGCACCCCCGCAGGGAGACCGCGCAGGAAGCCATCAAAGGCCAGAATTGCTTCGTCCGGTTTGTCAGCTTGCGCCAACCGCGCCAACAGCTCGGGCTTCAGGCGCTCGAACAGCTCTGCGCCGCGTTCTGATCGAAGCGCAGGATAGCCATGCCATGCCTCAATCACGCTTGTGTCAAAGCTGTGGGTGGTTTCCACCTTGGTCACGGGGCCGCGCGTTTCCGCAAAGAACCCTTCGGTGATATCGTGTACTGCACTCAGCCGATCGTGCAGTTCAGTTTTCAACGCAGCAACGTCCATGTCCATCATTGCTGCGATCCGCGCCATGCCTTCCGGCGTCTGCGGCAGCGTGTGGGTCTGTGCATCGCGCACCATCTGCAAGCGGTGCTCGACCGTGCGGTGGAACGTATAGTGATCGGACAGGCTGTCTGCGACGCCTTGCGGCACCCAGCCTTTGCCAGCCAAAAGCCCAAGGCCCTCTTTGGTCCCGCGTACGCGCAGGCTTTCGTCGCGCCCGCCGGCAATCAACTGCCGTGTCTGGGTAAAAAACTCGATCTCGCGGATGCCGCCGCGACCCAGCTTCATGTTGTGTCCGGGCAAGGTGATCGGGCCTCCCAGCCCTTTATGTTCGCGGATAGCGAGGCGCATATCATGGGCGTCTTGTATCGCGGCAAAGTCCAGATGCTTGCGCCAGACAAAGGGGCGCAAGGTCTGCAAGAAACCGTCCCCCACGCTGATATCCCCCGCACAGGGGCGCGCCTTTATGTAGGCGGCGCGTTCCCACGTGCGGCCAAGGCTTTCATAATACCGCTCTGCTGCCAAAAGCCCCACGCAAACCGGCGTAACCGCCGGATCAGGCCGCAAGCGCAGGTCGGTGCGGAAAACATAGCCGTCTCCGGTGATATCGCTCAGGCTGGCCGACATGGCGCGTGTCGCCTTGATCAACCCTGCGCGGGCTTCCTGAAAATCATCCGCATCAAAGCGGCTTTCGTCAAACAGGCAGATCAGGTCAATATCAGAGGAATAGTTCAGCTCCCCTGCTCCCATTTTCCCCATCGCCAGCACTGTCATCCCGCCAGCTGTTTCTGCATCATCACCAGTCAGGCCCGGCAGCTTGCCGCGCCGTATCTGCGCACCAACCGCAACCCGCAGCGCCGCTTGCGTCGCCGCATCGGCATAATCGGTTAGCGCACCTGTAACCTGTTCCAGCGACCAGACGCCGCCAAGGTCCGCCAGAGCAGAGAGCAACGCCACACGCCTTTTCCCCTCACGCAGGCCCGCGTTAACGGATCCTTCATCCAGCAGGGTCGGCGCTGTTAAAATGGCATCAAGCGCGGCCTCTGGGGCCTCAAGAGCTTCTTCCAACCAGTCGGCTTCTTTGGTGATCAGCGTTGCCAGATAAGGCGCAAGCGCAGCGGTGCCGGCCAATAAAGGACGCACGTCTGTATCGAACCGCTCAAGCGGAAGATCTGCGTCAGCTTCAGCAGTGGCGCGCGGGCATCGGGTCAACCGTTTGGTGAGAGATATGGCTTTCATACATCCACAGTTGCCTTTGGGCAGGTCACCGTCAATGCCCCTCTGCGATATATTTTCACTCCGTAACGCCCTGATATAAAGAAACAATCAAAAATAATGTAAACATCATTCACATAAAGGCTTGTAAAAATCTCCAGCCTCCCCAAATTGAGTGATGTGAAAGGCATTTACATTCCAGTCCTTTCTCCGGTGAAGCGCCCCATGTCCGGCGGCTGCACACCGCAATTTAGAGGGACTATTATGACCACGATGACCGACACTGTCTCCTACCCATCCCGAAGCGCCGCCCGCGAAAGCTGGCTGAAGCGCTCGGAAGACTGGCTTGATGCGCGCGGAAAGGGCGCATGGATCGCCACGATGGTACTGGGGTTCATCATTTTCTGGCCCGTTGGCCTTGCCCTTCTGGCCTATATGATCTGGAGCAAACGTATGTTTTCATCATCTTCGCGCGGCTGTAGCCGCAAAATGCATCGCAGTATGGCCATGGGTCGCCCGACAGGCAACACAGCCTTTGACGCCTATAAGGCCGACACACTGCGCCGCCTGCAAGAAGAGCAAGACAGCTTTGAAAGCTTCCTGGAGCGCCTGCGCGCCGCAAAGGACAAATCGGAGTTCGATGCCTTTATGGACGAACGCGCCAAGCGCAACGAAGACGCTGCCGAAGAATAAGCGCCTTGAAACCTACTCTGCGCCCGCCCACATAAGGGCGGGCGCACTCTTTTCAAAATACAGGACCGACAATGACCCCAGATCCAGACATGCAGCCACAATTCTATGATGGTGTGCCCAGCAAACGCTTGCTGGCATGGGTCGTAGATACGCTGGTGATTACGGCGCTGACGTTGGTGGTTATTCCGTTTACCGCATTCGTGGGATTGTTTTTTCTACCCATGCTTTATCTGGTGTTGGGGTTTTCCTACCGTGTCGTGACGCTGGCACGCGGTTCTGCGACACTTGGCATGCGCCTGATGGCGATCGAGCTGCGCGACCGCGACGATGATCCTTTCGACCTGCCAACCGCGTTTCTGCATACACTTGGCTATACATTCTCACTGGCGATGCCGGTTTTGCAGCTGATCTCGGTTGTGCTGATGCTCAGCACCGAACGGCGGCAAGGATTGACTGATCTGGTTCTCGGCACTGTTGCGTTGAACCGCCGCGCCAGCACGGTGATCTGACCAAACCGCTCGCAACGTATTGCCATCGCCCGCATTTAGGGTTTGCGCGCTGGAATACGCGCGCTATCTTGTCATGAACAACCAGCCGGATCTTCCCTATGCGTCACTCGCTTCCTATCGCTCCGCAGTTTTATGTGACCGCTCCGCAGCCGTGCCCCTATCTGGACGGCCGGATGGAACGGAAACTGTTTACTGCGTTGCAGGGCGAGAATGCGGAAAAGCTGAACAACAGCCTGTCCACGCAAGGGTTCCGGCGCAGCCAGAATGTGCTCTACCGACCCTCATGCGCCGAATGTTCATCCTGCCTGTCTGCGCGCATCGACGTCAGCCGTTTCCGGCCAAGCAAGAGCCAGCGCCGCACATTGAACCGCAACACGGGCCTGTCGAGGCGCGCCACGTCGCCTTGGGCAACCGAAGACCAATACGATCTCTTCCGCCGCTACCTTGAAAGCAGGCATGCGGATGGTGGGATGGCCGACATGGATGTGTTCGAATTCGCCGCGATGATTGAGGAAACCCCGATCCGCAGCCGCGTGATCGAATATGTAGATGCCGATACTGGCGATCTAACAGGCGTTTGCCTGACAGATGTGCTGGGCGATGGGGTCAGCATGGTCTATTCATTCTACACCCCAGACCGCCCCCGAGACGGGCTTGGAAATTACATCATCCTCGACCATATCGAAATCGCCCGCAGCGCGGGTCTGCCCTATGTCTATCTTGGCTATTGGGTCCCCGGCAGCCAGAAGATGGGCTATAAGGCCAAGTTCTCTGGTCTTGAAGTTTTCATTGGCGGCGAATGGCAGCCGGTAAAAGATCCTGAAAACTTTGAGCAAGCGCCTCATCCGCTCAATAACGATCCGATTGCTGAACAGGTTGCGAATATCTCGCTTCCCGATTTGACCCCGAAACGCGTCTAACGCCGCAGATTCGGGTCACGCGGTCGTAGTGACCGTTAGTATTTTACCCTCATTCTCTCTGCATCCCTGATGTTATCTGCGTTTGCGTAGATCGTTGGGGCGCCATAAAAAAGGGCGCCCGATTGGACGCCCCTTTTGTGTGTTTACTGGCTGCTCAGTGTTACGGGATCAGATCCGGCACGATTGTCACAATCGCAGGGAAGAACCAAAGAATGGCAAGCCCAAGGACCTGGATCAGCACAAAGGGGATGATCCCGCGATAGATGTGCTGTGTCGTCACGCTCGCCGGAGCGACACCGCGCAGATAGAACAGCGCAAAGCCGAAGGGCGGTGTCAGGAACGAGGTTTGCAGGTTCACCGCAATCATGATTGTCACCCATTTGGGATCAAACGTACCGCCATAGATGACTGGCCCGACAATCGGGACCACGATGTAGATGATCTCAAGGAAGTCGAGCACGAAGCCCAACACGAACAACACCAGCATGACCAGCAGGAAGACCGTCAGTTCGTTGTCAAAGGACTTCAGGAATTGCTGGATATAATGTTCGCCACCAAAGCTGATAACCACAAGGTTCAGCAACTGTGAGCCGATGAGGATCGTAAAGACCATCGACGTCACCTTCGCTGTCTCACGCACGACCGGCGTCAGAACGCCCGAGGTCCACAGGATGTAGCAGCTGAACAGCAGACCAAACACAGCGTAGAGATAGGCGCCGTAAGCGACAAAGAAGGCCACCCAGTTCTCAAAGCCGATCTCGTCCTGATTGATCCGCAGGTCAAAGTTCACACCAACAAGGATCGAGACGATGATTGCCAGTGTGGACCAGATGATCACCTTGGGCGAACGGTCCATATCCTTTAGCTTGCGGTATGCCGCCAGCATGATGGCCCCACCTGCCCCAAGCGCCGCTGCCGGCGTCGGGTTAGTGATACCGCCAAGGATGGAGCCAAGCACGGCAACAATCAGCACCAGCGGGGGGAAGACCACGCGGATGAGTTCGTTCTTCGCACAAAGGCCCGTGGCATAAACCACCCCGTACATAATCGCAGCAAAGGGCAGCGCCATCAGAACAACCATTGTGCCGGGCGATGTGGTTGGAGCCACCAGCAGGATATCAACCAGCAGCAAAAGCACGACACCGATCCCACCGATGATCAACGGCTTGGTATCTGACGAAGGCGATACACCGCGCGCTGTGGTCAGGATTAGACCCAGCAAGATCATGATGATCGCGATACCCGTGCCGATGGGTGCCGCGCCATCGATCTTGGCCTGTTGCGCATCAGCGAACTCGTCCTCGGTCAGCTTTTCACTTGCCGATAGCCCGCCGGACGCGTCGATTGCCGCCTGCTGTTCAAGGGCAAGGTCCCAGCGTTCCTGACCATGAAGTTCGATCATTGCCGCCTTACATTCATCACCCACATTGGTGCGCAGTGTTGCGCTTTCGCCGATGTCGGAGAAGCTGGAAATCCGCGTGCTCTGGCTGCCGACGATACCAAGATTGCCAAGCACGATTGTGCCAACAATGATCAGGATCGGAGCACCCACAAACCATGTGAACGCTTCGGAACGTGTCACGGGCTCTGCGTTGGTTGCCCCCATCGGAACGGCAGGTGCTTTGTCCGGATTTACCAGCGCATAGCCGAAGGCGTAGAGCGCATAGAGCAATGCCAGCAGAATACCGGGCAACAAGGCTGCCTGAAACAACGTACCAACCGAAACAACCGCAGGCTCACCCAGATAGGTCAAAGCATCTGTACAGCCCAGCGACGAAGCGCGTGCTTCTTGCGCGGCGGAATAAAGATCCCCTGCCAGAGTACCCAACAGAACGATCACAATCGACGGCGGAATGATTTGCCCCAATGTGCCCGAGGCGGCAATCACACCTGTCGCAAGCTCGGGTGAGTAGTTGTTACGCAGCATGGTGGGCAAGGCGAGCAGGCCCATGGTCACCACGGTTGCGCCAACGATACCGGTCGAGGCAGCAAGGAACGCGCCCACAACAACAATGGACACGGCCAAGCCACCGGGCAGCGGTCCAAAGACCCGCGCCATGGTTGTCAGCAAATCATTTGCGATCTTTGAGCGTTCCAGCGTGATGCCCATCAGGACAAACATCAGCACCGCCAGAAGTGTCTCGATTGACTGGCCCGCCAGAACACGTTCGTTCATACGGTTCACAACGAAAGAGACGTTACGGTCCAGCGCCACTTCCCAACCGGCGGGGAAAACGGATTCAGCAACACGGGGCAAATCGGGGTATCGGAAGAGCGATACCGTATCCTCTCTGATGCCGGAATTTATCAACGCGCGATACGCCTCTGATGAGGTGTCAATCGCCTGATGGATCAGCAACCCCGCGCTATCCAGTGCCGCAATGATGAAGAAAGAAATGATACCCGCGCCACCGATGGCAAAAGCCACCGGAAAGCCGGACAGAATGCCACCGAAGAGACACACGAATACGATGATCAGGCCAACTTCGACCCCGTCGAGACCAAAAAACATTGCTGTTTTCCCCTAAATTTAGTGTGTGCCCTCATAGGCTTCTTCGCCCTCGCCAAGAGTATCCTTGTCGAGATATTTACCTTCGCTCTCTTCGCCCTCACGCAGTTCGCACCACGAGCGGTAGAAGACTGCGATTGCCTGCAAAATCACCATCACGCAGAAGCTGCACAGCAGAATTTTGAACAAAAAGTAACCGTTGAACCCGTTAGGTGAGAAACCGATGGTCTCTACATTCCATTTCAACAACCGCGCCTTGCGAAGCAAAAGCTCAAGCCGGTCAGACGCCGACGGGTTCGGTGTAACCAGATGGCGCCACAGGAAATACCAACCGTACATCCATGTCACGATGGCGAACGGGATCATGAAGAAGACGGCGCCGAACATATCCACGATCTTTTTGGTGCGGAATTTCGCGCCGGCATAGAACAGGTCAACCCGTACGTGCCCGCCCTGAACAAAGGTGTAACCCACACAAAGACAGACGACCAAGGCATTGTAAAACTTCAATTCTTCCGCAAACCAGCTGATATCGAACTGAAGCGGAATACCGAACCCGATCGAGATATCGGGCCGCGTGAAAATGCGCTGCATGAAGACAATGATGATCTGCTGGACTACCATGATGATACCGGCCCATGCAAACAAGCGGCCCATCCCGTTGGAGAAGCCTTCCAGCCCGCGCACCATTGCCCACATGAACTCACGCTTGCGCATCCCGATGACGGTGATGATCACAAGCATAGTCGCAAGAACAAAAAACAGCTCGACCGAGCCGCCGTAGTAGATGAAACGCATCAGCGACTGGCTGTCTGACCAGTTCAGCCACATGCCCGGATTCAGGATTGCGGCGAAAAAGTTGTAAAACGCTTCCAGAACGTTGCCAGTTATAAACTGGAAAAGGCCGCTCTCTTGGAACTTATCGAGACAGCTGAGCTTTGCGCCCTCAGCTGCACGGAAAAACCCCGAACATACAATATCGTCAGCCATGTGTCCCCTCCCCGGGTCGCGCGTCCGGTGCCGTTATCGGCACCCATTTCCGGCCTGCGCGCTGCCGTTTATTATTTTAGTGAAAGACCAAGGGCCGCAGCGAAACCGCGCGGCCCTTGACCCTGATATCAGCTTACATGTTTTTGCGAACACGCTCACGCTGCTCAACGTAGAATGCGTCCGACTTGGACAGCCATTCGGCAGAAGACGTGAGGGATGCTTCAAAGCTTTCACGTGTTCGTGCAAACAGCTCGTCGCCCATGTTTTCGTCCATGACTTCGGCAGAGGCCTGACCAAACGCATCCCAGACATCGTCAGAGAACTGCATGGTTTTTACGCCCTGCTGTTGCAGACGCGAAAGGGCTGCGCCGTTGTTGGCCAGAGTTTCAGCCAGCTGAACGTGCGTTGTCGCCATTGTGGCGTACTCGATGATCTTCTGGTGTGCTGGGGACAGCTCGTTGAAGACGTCAAGGTTAACAGCAGCTGCAAGGCCCGAGCCTGGCTCGTGGAAGCCGGCTGTGTAGTAGACTTTTGCGACTTCCTGGAAGCCGGCGCGCTCATCCGCGAATGGACCAACCCACTCAAGACCGTCCAAAGCACCGGAAGACAGGGCTTGGTACAGCTCGCCACCGGGGATGTTCTGAACGGATGCGCCCAGTTTACCCAGAACTTTGCCGCCCAGACCTGGCATACGGAATTTCAGACCGTTGAAATCTGCAGCCGAGTTGATCTCGTTGCGGAACCAGCCACCGGACTGGGAACCGGAGTTACCCGCCAGGAAGGATTTCAGGTTGAAGATTTCGCCCAGTTCGTTGTGCAGCTCATGGCCGCCACCGTGGTGGTACCAGTTTGTCAGCTCTTGCGCTGTGCCGCCGAAAGGAACGGCAGTATAATACGCATAGGCTGGGTGCTGACCGATGAAGTAATAGTCGGCAGAGTGATACATGTCGGCCTGACCGGAGGATACGGCGTCGAATACTTCGAACGCGCCGACCAGCTCACCGGGGGCTTTCTTGTCGATGGTCAGAGTGCCGTCAGACATCTCGTTGACCATGTTGTTGAGGTATGTGGCCGCATCGTCCAGCACGGCGAAACCGCGTGGCCATGATGTAACCATTGTCAGAGTGCGCTTGCCTTGGGCATAGGCAGGTGCCGCAAGAGTTGTCGCAGCGGCGGCTGTACCGCCAAGTGCAGATGTCTTCAAAAATGAACGACGATCCATAAGGTATCCTCCCGGGATTATATCGCCCGCACGGTTAAACTTCGCGCAGGTCGTTTCAAGTGGCCCGAGATTAGCGACCGTTCTGGAATTTGAAATACCTACTACTGCGTAGAAACCATCTTTCGGCACGTATTCCTGACTAATTTTCCCGCATTCCGATCATAACAAGGCGTTTGCCCCCGCGAATCTTCGTATTGCTGCCAAAAGGGTCGTTTTTCGCTTTGGCTTTGAACGTCGGGCAGATTCGTCGTATCGAATCGCTATGAAATTTGACCGCTCCCGTTTTCATATTCCCTACGCCCAGAAGCTGACGCTGCTGGCATCAGTGCCTTTGATCCTTGCGGTTGCGGCCATTGCGGTGCTGGTAGCGGCCCAATCGCGCGCCCTCGCGGACCGCGAGATCACCGCGCTGGAGACCCAGTTAATCGAAGCCAAGAAAGCCGAACTGCGCAACTACGTCACACAAGCCCGCAACGGGTTCTACTTTATCTATGGCTCTGCGGCCCCCGACGACGAAGCCGCAAAGCGCCGCGTGGCACAAATCTTGTCCGCGATGATTTACGGTGAGGAAGGTCAGTTCTTTGTCTATGACTATGACGGAACGGCCATCGTCTCCCCCCGCGAGACAGCACGCATCGGCCAGAACCTGCGCGGTGAGACAGACAGTGAAGGCACCCCCGTCGTAGACCGCCTGATCGACATTGCCCGAAAGGGAGACGGGTATCACAGCTATCTGTGGCCAAAACCCTCAACCGGTGTGCCCGCGCGAAAGATTGACTACGTGACCTCCTTTCCTTCCTGGCAATGGGCGGTGGGAACGGGCGTTTTCATCGACGATGTCCTTGCTACTGTCGCCACATCGCGGGCAGACGTCGAAGCACGCGTGCAACGGACATTCCTCTATATCGGGGCGATCACTCTGACAGCGCTGCTTGTGGTTTTTGCCAGCAGCATGTTGTTGAACCTCCGCGAACGCAGGCTGGCGGATGCCAAGCTGAAAAAGCTGACGCAACGCGTGTTTGACGCGCAAGAAGAAGAGCGCGGCCGCGTGGCGCGTGAATTGCATGACGGGATCAGTCAGTTGCTGGTGGGCGTACGCTATGCCCTAGATAATGCACGGCGCAGGTTCGACCGCGGTGATCCGGCTGCGGGCGCACCTTTGGCCAAAGGCATTGCATCGCTGGGCGAAGCCATCACCGAGGTCCGCAGGATCAGCCGTGATCTGCGCCCCGGTGTGCTGGATGATCTTGGGCTTGGACCTGCCCTGCGGACATTGGCCGAAGACTTTGGCACACGGACAGGCATCAAGGTGACCTACTCAACGGTTGTCTTCCGCAACCGGCTCGACAATGATGCCAAGATCGCGCTCTACCGCATCGCGCAAGAGGCGCTCACGAATATTGAACGGCATTCCGGCGCGACTGAGGTGAACATTGATTTGCGCGGACACCGGCGCGGGGCCACGTTGCGGATCACCGACAACGGCACCGGCTTTGATCACCGTTCAAGCACGCAAGGATTGGGCCTGCGCAACATGCAAGAACGGATGGACCAGCTTGGTGGTCGCCTGTACCTGAGGGCAGCCCCCGACAAAGGGGTCGAGATCTCGGCAACGGCCCCCCTTAGTCACATGCTGCCGCCCGATCCGGGCAGCGCCGAGACCAAACGCCCCGATACCGGAAAGGCACCTGTATGACTGAACGTATTCGCATCGCCATTGTAGACGATCACCCGATGGTTGCCGAAGGCATCCAGTCCATTCTGGAAAGCTATGACGACGTGCTGGTTGTCGGCACCCTGACCGGAGGGCGCGCGGTGATCGAGCAGCTTGAAACGCTTGACCCCGATGTCATCCTAATGGACCTGAACATGCCGGACATGGGCGGGCTATCTGCCACCGAGATTGTGCTGGAACAACGCCCCGGCACCCGCATCGTGATCCTGTCGATGCATGACAGCCCCGAATACATCTCTACTGCGTTGAACCACGGTGCGATGGGCTATCTGCTCAAAGACGTACCTACGGACGAGATCAAGCTTGCCATTGATACCGTGATGCGCGGAGAGAGATATCTTTGCACAGGCGCGCAAGGCTCCCTTACGCCCAAAGGCGGCGAGACCCGCGAGACTTTGACAGGCCGCGAACAGACGATCCTGCTCCAACTGGCCCAAGGACAGTCCAACAAGCAGGTGGCCCTAACGCTGGATATCTCTGTCCGAACGGTCGAGACCCACCGCAAGAACATCAAACGCAAACTCGGAATCTCCAGCACAGCGGGGCTCACCCGCTACGCGCTGGAGCATGGCGTGTTACAAGGAACCGGCGTCTAGCTTACCTGTCACTACGACGTAACGCGGGGCCAATACGGGTGCTTGCACCCGCAGTTCACCTCGACTAGCTGACGGGCCAAAGCCAAAGGGACCGCTGCAATGACCACAATCAAGCTTGCTATTGGCAGTATCATTATCGGTTTCGTTGTGCTGGGCCTCAAGACGCTCGCCTATTGGATGACAGGGTCTGTTGCCCTGTTGTCGGACGCCCTTGAAAGCACGGTCAACGTCGCCACCGCATTTGCTGCGCTGATCGCTATACGGGTCGCGGCCAAGCCTGCTGATGCCGATCATCCCTACGGACACCACAAGGCTGAGTTCTTCAGCGCCGTGCTCGAAGGTGTGATGATCATTGTCGCAGCGCTGTTGATCTTCCGCGAAGCCTTTGACGGCTTGGTGAACCCGATGCCGCTTGCCCTACCCTTCGAAGGGCTTTTGGTGAACATGGCCGCCACACTTATCAACGGCTTTTGGGCATGGGTGCTGATCAGTCGGGGTCGCATACACAAATCCCCTGCCCTCGTGGCTGATGGCAGACATCTTATTACAGACGTTTTCACCTCTGTCGGCGTGGCCTTCGGGGTTGTGCTGGCAGTTGTAACTGGCTGGTGGATACTTGATCCGCTGCTGGCAAGCCTCGTCGCCATTAACATTCTCTGGTCGGGTTCCAAGATCGTGAAGGAATCCCTCAGCGGTCTCATGGACGAAGCCGTGTCGGAAGGCATGCTGAGCGACATTCGCGCAGTAATCGCGGCAGAGTCTGCGGGCGCCATCGAAGCACATGATCTGCGCACGCGCCACGCGGGCGTGGCGACCTTCATCGACTTTCACCTTGTCGTCCCCAGCGAAACAACCGTCTATGAAGCGCATGAAATCTGCGACCGCATTGAACATGCGCTGACCGATCTGCTGGAGGATGCCAGTGTGACAATCCACGTGGAGCCACCGCATAAGACAAAGCACTACGGTGCGATCGTCTTTGAGTGAGATGGACCGATAGTCGACGGCGCATGGCCTGACATAAGCATCAAAATCAGCGCGGCATCAGGCTAGATGGCCGCGATACGCCAATCCCCACGGGCACATTTCGCACTAATTAGCCAAAACAGGCCATCAGACGAAATAAAATATCAAAAAACATGCGTCGCGCGACACTTTTTCATAATTTTCGCGGTTGACGCCCCTGAAAAGCCCTCATAATGTCCCCAGACGTATAAAGGAGCCTTTGGGCATGATCGAACTAGTCGTCATCGTAGGACACAAGCGCATGGGCCGGTAACGGTACACCACATTCGACCCCATGCGCCCCCGACACCCTCGGGGGCTTTTTTATGCCGAACACACATAGCAAACCGCCGCACGGAGCAAGACAATGACACGCCAAATGACCGGAGCCAAAATGATCGTCCAAGCCCTGATTGATCAGGGTGTGGACACCGTATTCGGATATCCCGGCGGCGCTGTCCTACCGATCTACGACGAGATTTTTCAGCAAAACAGCATCAAGCACATCCTTGTGCGCCACGAACAGGGTGCGGTTCATGCCGCCGAAGGCTACGCGCGCTCTACCGGCAAACCCGGTGTGGCGCTGGTAACATCCGGCCCGGGCGCGACCAACGCGGTGACCGGCCTGACAGATGCGTTGATGGACAGTATCCCGATCATCGTTCTGACCGGACAGGTGCCGACCTTCATGATCGGCTCCGACGCGTTTCAAGAGGCCGATACCGTTGGCATCACCCGCCCCTGCACCAAGCATAACTGGCTGGTCAAAGAAACCGACAAGCTGTCAAGCGTGATCCACGAGGCATTCCACGTGGCAACCTCGGGCCGTCCCGGTCCGGTTCTGGTGGACATTCCCAAGGATGTGCAGTTCGCCTCTGGCAGCTACACGCCCAAAGCTGCGTCAAAATCACATTATCAGCCGCAGCTTAAAGGCGACATGGAAGCGATCACCGAGCTGGTGGAAGCGATGGAAAAGGCCAAGCGCCCCGTATTCTACACCGGTGGCGGCGTGGTGAACTCTGGCCCGGGTGCCAGCCAGCTTTTGCGCGAACTGGTAGAGGCGACAGGCTTCCCGATCACCTCCACGCTGATGGGTCTGGGCTGCTATCCCGCCTCTGGTGACAAATGGCTGGGCATGTTGGGCATGCACGGACTGTACGAAGCGAACATGGCGATGCACGGCTGTGACCTGATGATCAACATCGGGGCGCGCTTTGACGACCGCATCACGGGCGTGGTCGAAAAATTCAGCCCGAACTCCAAGAAGGCGCATATCGACATCGATCCAAGCTCGATCAACAAGGTGATCCGCGTGGACATCCCGATCATGGGCGATGTGGGCCATGTGCTTGAGGACCTGCTGAAGGTCTGGAAATCACGCGGCCGCAAAACCAACTCAGAAGCGGTTGCCAAGTGGTGGAAGCAGATCGAGGCATGGCGCGCGGTGGATTGCCTGAAGTTCACGCAGAAGGGCAAAGTGATCAAACCGCAGCACGCGCTGGCCCGGCTTGAAGCACTGACCAAAGGCCATGACCGCTACATCACAACAGAAGTGGGCCAGCACCAGATGTGGGCGGCGCAGTATCTGGACTTTGAAGACCCGAACCGTTGGATGACTTCCGGTGGCCTTGGCACAATGGGCTATGGTTTCCCCGCCTCTATCGGTGTTCAGATGGCGCACCGCGACGCGTTGGTGATCAACGTGGCTGGTGAAGCGTCATGGCTGATGAACATGCAGGAGATGGGCACAGCCATGCAATACGGCCTGCCGGTCAAACAGTTCATTCTGAACAACGAACGTCTGGGTATGGTCCGCCAGTGGCAGGAACTGCTGCACGGTGAGCGGTATTCACAATCCTGGTCCGAAAGCCTGCCTGATTTCGTAAAACTCGCAGAGGCGTTTGGCGCGAAAGGCATCTTGTGCTCTGACCCTGACGATCTGGACGATGCGATCATGGAGATGATCAACCACGACGGTCCGGTGATCTTTGACTGTCTGGTGGAAAAGCACGAAAACTGCTTCCCGATGATCCCGTCAGGCAAGGCGCACAACGAGATGATCATGGGCGATGTGGACACATCAACCGCGATTGATGCTGACGGAAAGGTGTTGGTCTAGCCGTTTTTTCAGAAAACGGATCGGAGCTTTCGGGCTCCAACCACTCCCCCTACTCATAAGGACTAAAAACATGTCACCGCTAAAAATCAAAAAAGGCGCCACCAGCCACTCCGCATACAACCTACGCCCCAATTTCTCGGACGTGGAAGAACGCCACACGCTGGCGATGCTGGTCGAAAACGAACCGGGCGTGCTGGCGCGTGTTATCGGATTGTTTGCCGGCCGCGGCTACAACATCGACAGCCTGACAGTGGCCGAAGTAGACCACACAGGCCACCTGAGCCGCATCACCATTGTGACGCGCGGCACCCCGCAGGTGATCGAACAAATCAAGGCGCAGGTCGGGCGCATCATTTCAGTGCGCAATGTCCACGACCTCACGGTTGAGGGCGCGAGTGTTGAGCGTGAGCTGGCGATGTTCAAGGTCGTCGGGACAGGTGACAAACGCGTTGAAGCGCTGCGTCTGGCGGATATCTTCCGCGCCAATGTTGTGGACAGCACGCTGGGTAGCTTTGTCTTCGAAATCACTGGCGCGCCTGAAAAAATTGACGCATTTGCCGATCTGATGCGCCCGCTCGGCCTTGCCGATGTGGCGCGTACTGGCGTCGCGGCCCTGTCGCGCGGAGAATAAGCGCACACCGCTCGGCATGTCGCCCATGAGCAAAGCGGGTCGCTGGCGATAATAAACCGCCTGCGCCCGCGTGGTATGGCTGGAGCATCCACAGGAGAGCTCAGCCATGACCCAATCCGATCTCAACACCGTGCGCCGCCCCATAGAATCCGCACACGGGCTGCCCAACGGTCATTACACGGACCCTGCCGTATTTGCCGAAGAACGGCAGGCCGTGCTGTTCGATAACTGGGCCGGTCTTGGAGTTGCGGCGGATGTGCCAACCATTGGCGACGCTGTACCGCTCACGTTCCTTGGCATGCCGCTGCTGATGGTCCGCGACCGCGCGGGCAACGTGCGTGTGTTCCAGAACATCTGCCGCCACCGTGGCATGATCCTTGTGGATGCTCCGCGCAAAATCGAAGGGGCGATCCGCTGCCCCTATCATTCGTGGTGCTACAGCACTGAAGGCAAGCTGGTCAGCACGCCCCATGTGGGCGGTCCAGGCCGCAACACCGCCGACGGGATCGACCGCGCGCTTCTGGGTCTTATCGAGGTCCGCAGCCACATCTGGATGGATGTCGTGTGGATCAACGTATCCGGCACCGCTGCCCCGTTCGAGCAGGCCAATGCCGAGCTGCTGGCACGGTGGGCTGAATTTGACAAACCTCTCCACCACGGCGGCGCGGACAGCCGGTTTGAGTTAGCGGTGAATTGCAACTGGAAGCTGGCCGTTGAGAACTACTGCGAAAGCTATCATTTGCCGTGGGTCCATCCGGGCCTGAACAGCTATTCGCGGCTTGAGGATCATTACCACATTGAAAAGTCCGGACACTTCTCCGGTCAAGGCACCTATGTCTATCGCCAGCTGAAAGGCGAAGATGGCAAAAGCTTTCCCGATTTCGACGGGCTGAGCGACATGTGGGATACCGCCGCCGAGTATATCACCGTCTACCCCAACGTCTTGCTTGGTGTTCACCGTGATCACACATTTGCGATTATTCTGGTACCAGAAGGTCATGGGCGCACAGTAGAGCATGTGCACCTTTATTATTCCCAACCACAAACCGATCCCGAATTGCGCGCCCGCAACACAGCACAGTGGAAAGAAGTCTTTGAAGAAGATATTTTTGTTGTCGAAGGGATGCAGCGCGGGCGCCATGCCGTGGGGTTTGACGGCGGCCGCTTTTCCCCTGCGATGGATGGCCCCACGCATATGTTTCACACTTGGGTTGCCACGCAACTGACCCGCCACCGCACACCGCTTGCCGCCGAATGACCGACCTCAACGCCCAGATGCTGGCCGCGCATGAGGCTAATGATCTGCCAAAGCTCGTCGAGCTTTACAGTTTGGCGGCACAATCGGTGAAAGGCGTGGATGCCACCTGCTTCTATCTGACCCACGCATACATCTTTGCGCTGGAACTGGGTGACGCGCGCGCGGAAGCCTTACGGGCGCAACTGGTCACCCATGGCCGCGAGACGCCCGATCAGTCGGACCTAAGCGCGGCGTAGACATGCCATGAACTGTGGCCCAGCCACGGCAAAACTACCAGTAAACCAAAAAATGCCGGCAACATCGCGATCATCAAGACAATCGCGATGAATGCAGCCCAGACCAGCATCACCATAAAGTTCGATAAGACAAAGCCGATGCTGGTGATCATTGCGGTCACGTAGTCTACCTCTCGGTCCAGCAGCAAAGGCAGCCCGATCACGCAGATCGAATAGAGCAGCAGCGCGAACCCCGCGCCCACGACGGACCCCAATCCGAGCATCATCAGACCATCCGCGCTTAGAAACACAGATGCCGAAGACATGATGTTCGTCATCGGCTTCAGACCCAGAAACAACGCAAAAATCATGTGCCCCAGAAAAAACCAAAACAGCAACATGACCATCATCAGCGCACACAAAAGAGGTAACTGCCGCCCCCGCTCTGCCCACAAGACACGCAGGACCCGACCGACCGACGGATGTTCTCCCATGCCACGCAGACGCGAAACCTCATAGGTGCCAAGCGCTGCAAAAGGCGCAACCAGTGGAAAGCCGAAAACACCCAAGACAAACCAGAAGGTGTGACCTGCCCAAGCCGTAAGACCAACCAGCCCCCAACCGGCCAACAGGCACAGGAAGGCAACGATCAGACCGAAGGCCGGAGCAGCCCGAAAGTCCTGCCATCCAGAACGCAGGGCCGCACGAAATAGCGCAATTGTCGGTGCTGATAGTGTCGGGACACCGTGCTTACGCGTAGTTGTGGTCTCCATCGTTCATCCTCCCTGCAGGACGGGTGGCCGTGCCTGTGGCCAACCCGTTGCCGTGTGCCATTGCTGTGCAAGCTGTAGCAGCGCTGCATCGCTGCCGCGCCGCCCGATCAGCTGCAGCCCCGCTGGCAAGCCATCATCGCCGAAGCCAACTGGCACATTCACCACCGGCAAGCCAATCAGCCCCGCAGGCACAACGACCTGCATCCAGCGGTGATAGGTATCCATGCTGCGCCCAGCGATTTCTTCCGGATAGGCAAGCTCTACATCGAAGGGAAACAGCTGCGCCGAAGGCAGGACCAGCACATCAAGATTTTCAAACAGGCGCGTGGTGCGGCGGAACCAGTCAGATCGGATCGCGCTTGCACGCTGTATCTCGCGCGCGCTCAACGCCAGCCCGCGCTCTATCTCCCACAGGGCGGCAGGTTTGAGGTATTCCCGCTTTTCCACGTCATCATAGAAAAGCCCCAGCCCCGCCGAGACGGCAAATGATCTAAGATCAATCCACGATTGCCACATGGCGTCCGCGTCAAAGGGCGCAGGAAGGTTATCGATCCGGTGGCCGAACTCTGCCATCTGGCCAAGCGCCGCTTGGGATATGTCGGCAATGCCGTCCTCATAGGCAAAAGCCCCGTCCCAATCACCAAGCCAACCGATGCGTAGACCTTTGGGCGGCGTCCCGATATCGCCGAATGTCTTTGGGGCCTGCGTACTGAGCGGCAGGCGCGGGTCAGCCCCTGTCATAACATCCAGCAGCGCCGCCATATCCGCGGGGCTGCGCGCCATCGGACCAGAGGTAGAGAGCTGATGCATAAACATATCGCCCACAGGTTCCGACGGAACGGTCCCCCAAGTCGGCCGCATCCCGTAGACGTTGTTCCACCCCGCCGGATTACGCAGGCTACCCATCATATCAGAGCCGTCAGCAACGCTAAGCATCCCCGTGGCCAGCGCCGCCGCCGCCCCGCCAGAAGACCCACCGGCAGATCGGCCAAGGTCATAGGGGTTCCGCGTAGCGCCATGGACCGGATTGTAAGTGTGTGACCCAAGCCCGAATTCAGGCGTATTCGTTTTGCCGATGATGATCGCACCGGCAGCCCGCAAACGCGCCACCATCGTATCGTCGCTGCCAGCCACCTGCCCTGCGAACAATGGTGAGCCCATCGAGGTAGGCAAACCTGCCGCATTGGCCAGATCCTTGATCGCGATGGGTATGCCGTGAAGCCAGCCTGCACGCGGCGCGTTGTCGGCGGCGCGTGCGTCTGCCATGTTGCGATCACGATCACGCAGGCTGACGATCGCGTTGACGTCACCATTAACCGCGTCGATGCGGTCCAGCGTGGCCTCCATCAGCTCTGACGCGGACAGATCACCCTTTTCAAGCGCTGCAGATTGGGCCAGCGCATCCATATTGAATATTTCCATGAAACCAGTATGGCCGTGCATACCGTCAGTGCGCAATAGTCCCTGCTTTCAGGTAGCGCTTTTTCATCGATCAAGTCACCGTTGCGCGGTTGGATCAAAGATTGAAATAGCTAGAACCGGGTTCAAAAAACTATTACCTGCCCCCTGCAGCGAAAGCCCGCTTTGAGCCCGAAGTATCTGATGCTGCATTATCCACCAAGGTCTGATTGTTGGTTTTCAAACCAGTGGGTCAACGATAAACCGGTCAATTCCTCGATAGAGGATCGTTCAACTTGATATCGATTGGCAAGGGAGAGTCTTGCATCCTTGCTTAACACAGGAACCGGGCGTTTTGGCCCTTCCAATATGCGACGTAATGTGGTCCTCGCGGTCTTTGGCAAAACACGCTTTACCAGTTTTTGAACCGTGCTCGGGTGGCGAAGGCAGTGCGTCATTCCGGGTCGAGCCGATACTTCAGTAAGGTTAGCAGTCTGGTTAACCCTCTCGTTCTTCACAAGCTCTCGTCGCTCTATCGACAAATGGTTACATAATCGCCACCAACATTCTTCTGGAGCAGTTTGCATCTCATGGAAGTCGAGAAATAGAACTTGCTCTCGCGGAAATTCCGACAGGTATCGTTTGATTTGTGTTTCATAGTGACCATGGCGCGCATATCCATGTCCCCAACTCCATCCGGCGGCCAATCGAACCTCTTCCTTTGCAAGCGCTTCATCGAAGGTCTTACAGTTTTCAAGACTGTCACGGACATGGTGCATGTACTGCGAAAATGCCCGTTCGACGGGATCACGCAATACGATGATGATCAGCCCGTCAGGCCGAGCGGCTGCGATCCGCGTCGAAGCATTTTCGTCTATCAGGTAAACTGGTGAGACATCTCCGGTAAGTTTTTGACCGGCGGCCTCGTACAAGGCCGAATAGGCCACATTATCCACAGCGATTTCATTCAAGTAATTCGGATCATACAAACCACATCTGGGCGCCACCAATCCATCCGCGTAAGCAAAAAAACTTGGTTCCTTTACCGTTGGCAAAAAGACGTCTGGATGATCACTGAGCCAATGATACAGCGCGGTAGTTCCGGCTTTAGCCGCACCAACAACAAAGAAGTCCGGTCCGAAGTTTTCATAAATATCTTTCATCGTTTGAGAATGTCACATCCTCGATTGTTTTGGCGACAGCGCAAAAGCATGGATGAACGTTACAAAAGAAAAACTGGCAGTACTTTCGTATAGTTGGTGGGTAAATATTCAGCTTGCGCACGCTCGGATGAAGATGAAACCCGACATTTAGAAAACCACGGCCAATGTCCCTTTTGTCCGCAAAATCGTCTCCAAATGACAGAACCCATCGCGGTCATTCAGGCAGCAACCTTGGATTTCTCTGGCTTCAACTGCCTTGGAAATGGCGACAATGACCCTATTTCCGCTCTAATTGTGCCTGAATTAGCCGCTAATTTGAGGAAAGTTCTCAAGTTTTGTCAGGTAAATGTATGCCTATTTCAAAGAACAAACATGTCGAGCCCTCTTCTTCGGGCGGTCCAACCGATATGCTCTCAGGGCCGATCAGGTCGCTTGGCGGTGGATATAACGTATCTGCTGTTGGTGCCGATGTGATTGCCATGATCACTTGCACAATCGGCATATTGCAGACCTTCTTGTCGAAGGTCATACAATATGGCTGATTATACTTTTAATGTTTACCTCTTTTCCCCTTACGACAGTGGGTTCCAAGGTCCGCCCGGGTTGTTCATTTACAACCCACCAGCTGGGGATATTGGCACAGTGGTCATCACCGACAATGAAACCGGGGTGGATGGGTTGACGCTGGACGACAATGTTGGTGGCAGTCAGGAAACCGCGACTGCAACCATAACAGTGAACGGTGTCGAAACGTTCACAGACATCCCTGTCAATGCGGATTCAGGCTGGACAATTTATGATCCAATCGATGACGTCACTTTCGAGGTCATTATCCTCAATGGTAAACAGGGCTCTCAAAGCTTTAGGTACACTTTATCAGAGTACCCTTTGGTTCCCGGACGCGAATACGAAAGCATCAACTTCGATAATCAACCCAATGCCCAAGTGGCAGGTGACCCATTCTTCACGTATGCAGACTATGTCTGCTTCACACCCAGCTGTAAGCTTAAAACTCCCACTGGCTGGTGTTCGGTGAAAGATCTCAAAGTTGGCGATTTGGTCGAAACCCTCGATAGAGGCGCGCAGCCGGTTCGATGGATAGGTTCGCGAAAAATCGCCGCCCGCGGGAAAAATGCCCCAATCCGCTTCTCTGAGGGCGCTTTCGGCTGCAACGAAGCTTTCGAAATCTCACCCAAACATCGAGTAGTGCTACATTCCTATTTAAACAGCCTGCACTTTGGCGATTCAGAATGTTTCGCTGCTGCCAAACACCTCGTTGATGATGCGCAAATAGTCCAGCGGTGCGGTGGCTACGTCGAATACTTCCACATTTTGTTCGACCACCACGAAGTTGTGAATTGTAATGGTGTTAACGTGGAGAGCTTTCATCCAGGCAAACAAGGTGAACTTCTATTGACGCGTGATGATCACGCTAAAATCCTAACGATTTTCCCGAACCTGGTCGACGGCTTTGACAATTACGGACCAGCGGCAAGACCTGTCCTCAAAGGTTACGAAACACAGATAATCCTCAATGAAATTGCCCGGGAGTCTCAAATAAAAGCAGCCCTATTAGCTGCGTGAGTTCGTTTGGATTCAGTGATCATTTATGATGTATCGCCCGTTTGCGTCACGCAATGCGGTTTGGCAGGACAGTTGCGACGATACGGGTTTCATCTCGTATCAATAACTTCTTGGAAATCAAATGTAATCCGGTCCGCACCGTTTCGTCAGCCAGCCAAAAAAATGAACAAAAGGCGTTCAAACAAACCTTCGGCAAGACTGAGCCGATGTCACTTTGTCCGCGTCTAAATGGTTGAAAGAGATTGCAGTGAAAGGTCTGCTTGAACTTCCCCAATTTTAAAACGGTTGACCTTCCGGTGCGGAGAAATCCACGGCACCGCCGGAAGTTCCCCGCTACGTGCGCATGAACGTTCTAAGTATGCAATAGTTGGGTCGGTAAAGTCGGCTTCGTCCGCATTGCCGCCTCTGGCCTTCCGATTTGGCGTTGATTTCGTGTGCAACCACAGCGAATGGCAGCGAGGAGCCCGATGTAACGAATGCTGCGCGATGCACGAAGGTTTGGTACGACACTCGGCACATTAAACTGCCTGACCTGAAAACACGACACTCGGCATACGCAACTTGTAAACTCCATCCGAGAGATACGGTGCAGTCACCTCATCGACTTCACTTCGAATTGTGTTCTGCACGTCGGGTTCTTGACGTTCCAAAATAAGAGGCACGCGAACACCGAATTTCATGAAGAAGTCAAAAAAGCTGGGACCTGGAGCATACAGAATATTCTCGACAATCTCCGCCTTGATGTCAGCGAACCCCATGCGTCTCATCATTTCAGAAACGCCGGCTTCATCGGACAAAAGATATGCATTTGGTGCAGGGTCCGCACACGACATATCTGCGTGCCGTCCCAAAACGTCGAACAAGAGCCGGTAGAGTTCCGAACGGTCAGGTCCGAGCCATTGGCTAAACACAAATCTTCCATTCGGCTTGAGAACACGGCGGGCCTCGGACATCGCCTGTTCCGGGTCGGTTACATGGAACAGAACGATATTGCTCAGGACAGCGTCAAACGTTTCGTCCGGTACAGGCAAATCTTCAACGTCAGCGACAGAGAAATTGATGTCGGGAAACTGAGCTCTTGCCTGCTCAACCATCCCTTCCGAAAAGTCGATGCCTTCGGCGTCAGCGCCAAGAAGTTTGGCGCTAGCAGCGACAAAGCCGGGGCCGCAGCCTGCGTCCAACACCTTTGCGCCAGGAAAAAGTCTTGCATGGTCTAGCAACTTCGGAATGGTCTGAAGTGTTACGCGTGCAGTGGCGTCACCATACAGCCGTGCCCGTGCTGACCATCCCTTGCGTTCGCCTTCTCTAAACGCTGAAAAATCCATGATGCCTCTCCCAACTTGGTAGAAGACAACACAGTTTATTGTTGGCAGACAACCCTAAAACAGACCTTGGGAAGATGGGTATGAAGGTCCGCTTTGTCCGCATACCAGACATTTCGAAACCACGTCGGCGTCAGTCGCCTTGCGCTTGGGCGCGGCTTTTGCCCGATACGGCCAACGCCAGCGTGGCGCCCATCAGCCCATCAAGGTCACCGTCCAGCACGCCTTTGGTGTCGGATGTCTCGTAATTTGTGCGCAGGTCTTTCACCATCTGGTAGGGCTGCAAAACATAGGATCGGATCTGGTTGCCCCAGCCCGCGTCACCTGCGTTCTCGTGTACTTCGTTGACCAGCGCGGACCGCTTGTCCAACTCCATTTGGTATAGACGGCTCTTCAATGCTTTCATCGCGATGTCGCGGTTCTGGTGCTGTGATTTCTCGGAGCTGGTCACCACGATGCCGGTGGGGTGGTGGGTGATGCGCACCGCTGAGTCGGTGGTGTTGACGTGCTGACCGCCCGCGCCAGAGGAGCGGTATGTGTCGATGCGGATATCGGACGGGTTCACTTCGATCTCGATGTTGTCATCTACCACAGGGTACACTTTGACCGAGGTAAAGGAGGTGTGCCGCTTGGCCGCGCTGTCGAAGGGCGAAATACGCACCAGACGGTGCACGCCGGATTCCGATTTGAGCCAGCCATAAGCATTGTGACCGCTGATCTTGTACGCGGCGGATTTAATGCCCGCCTCTTCGCCGGCACTTTCTGATTGCAGCTCTACGGTATAGCCCTTCTTCTCGGCCCAGCGGACGTACATCCGCGCCAGCATGGACGCCCAGTCACACGATTCTGTACCACCCGCACCCGAGTTGATTTCAAGGAAGGTGTCATTGGCATCCGCCTCACCGTCCAACAACGCTTCCAGCTCTTTCTGGGCGGCTGTTTTGGCCAGCTTGGTCAAAGCTGCTTCGGCCTCTCCCACAACTTCGGCGTCATCTTCCATTTCGCCCAGTTCGATCAGATCGATGTTGTCCTGAAGCTCTGTTTTGATGCCTTCATAGGTCGCCATTGCATCGACAAGCGCCTGACGGTCGCGCATCAGCTTTTGCGCAGCTTCAGGATCATCCCAGAGGGTTGGATCTTCAACCCGCGCGTTGAATTCCTCAAGCCGATACGGGGCCGTCTCCACGTTCAGCCGCTGGGCCAATAGGTCGAGCGACTTGCGGATTTTATCGACGGTGCTTTGTACTTCTGCGCGCATGATCAGTCCTGAAATAATAGAGCGGCCCTCGCAGATACGAGGGCCGCCCATGTGATAGACCAGCGGTCCAGCCGCTACAAGCGTTAGGCGCGTCCTAGTACAGACCACCTGTGCTGAGCGTGCCGAAACCGGCCTTTGGTCCGACAATGGCCTTCTTGCCAGTCGAGGTTGTGACCTCTTTGGCACTCTTGCCGCCGATACCTTCGACCAGAGGCAGATCGGCGCCCATTGCAAAGCCACCGTCGAAGGTAATGCCGAAGTTGATGAATTCGCCTTCGCGGAAACACTCTGACACGACATTGTCACCACGCGCATCAGAGCTGAGGCGCGCACCGGTGAAACGGTCGATGTTGATAAACTCACAGCCCTCTGGCACGCGGAATTTACCACCACCGTATTTCTGGACAGCCTTGGACATAAAGCGCTGGAAGACCGGACCACACATTCCGCCACCCGAGGCAGAGCGCCCCAAGCTGCGCGGCTGATCATAGCCGATGTAGCAGCCCGCAACGATGTTGGAAGTGAAGCCGACAAACCAGACGTCTTTCGAATCGTTGGTTGTCCCTGTCTTACCTGCTGTCGGGACGCCGAGGTTCACGGATTTGCGCGCGGTCCCGCGGTCAACCACGCCCGTCATCATTGACGTCAGCTGATAGGCCGTGATCGGATCCATCACTCGTTCACGGTTTGAGATCACCCGTGGTGACACCCCTGCTGCCAGTGTCGGCAGGCTGCAATCCTCACAAATACGTTTGTCGTGTTTGTACACGGTCCGGCCATAGCGATCCTGCACGCGGTCGACCAGCGTAGGCTCCACCCGCTCACCGCCATTGGCGAACATCGCATAGGCCGCGACCATCTGGTACAGCGTTGTTTCTTGCGAACCCAGCGCGTTGGCCAGAACTGGCGACAGGTTCTCATACACCCCGAAACGTTCGGCATAATCGCCGACAACGTTCATTCCCACTTCCTGTGCAAGACGAATGGTCATCAGGTTGCGCGATTGTTCAATCCCGGTCCGCAGCGGCGTCGGGCCGTAGTAGCGGTTGGAAGAGTTCTGCGGACGCCACACACCCTGCGGCGTGTTGATCTCGATCGGCGCGTCGACCACGATCGTGGCAGGCGAATACCCGCTATCGAGCGCTGCGGCGAAAACAAACGGCTTAAAACTGGAGCCGGGCTGACGTTTGGCCTGAGTGGCGCGGTTGAACACAGATGCCTGATAGCTGAACCCGCCCTGCATGGCGATCACGCGACCGGTGTTCACGTCCATCGCGACAAAGCCGCCCTGCACTTCCGGCACCTGCCGCAGCGTCCAGCGGATAAACGATCCGTCATTGTCGGTGACCATGCGGCGCACCAACACAACATCGCCGACGGCTACCAGATCACCACGTGCGCCCAGTTTGCCGTCCTTGTTCCGTTTGCGCGCCCAGCTCATGTCTTCTTTGGGAACCCAGTTGCCGCCCTCTTCGTTTTCCACGGATTCGATGCCCAGACGCGCCCCTTTGTCTGCCACCTCCAGCACGACAGCAGGGAACCATTGTGTCTCAAGCATGATATCGCGCGGCACGCGCAGCTCGGCCAAGGCCGCGCGCCACGTCTCTTCGTCAACCAACGCTTCCGAAGGAAGGGTCACGCCCGTCCCGCGCCAAACACCGATGCCACGGTCATATTGCTCAAGCTGGCGCCGCAACGCATCGGCCGCAATTGGTTGCATTTCGTTGTCGATGGTTGCGCGGACAGTCAAACCACCGGTAAAGAACTCACCCTCGCCAAAGTTCTCGGACAGCTGGCGGCGGATCTCATCGGTAAAGTAATCGCGCGGCGGCAGGTCCTGCTTGAAGCTTTCGAAATCGCCATTCTGGACCGATCGGAGCGGCATATCGCGTTCCTGAAGGTAAGCGGCTTCTGTGATATAGCCATTCTCTTTCATCTCGCGCAGCACAAAGTTGCGCCGCGACAGCAGGCGATCCTTGCGGCGCACCGGATGATAATCAGACGGGGCTTTCGGCAAACTGGCCAGCATTGCCGCCTCATGTGGGGCAAGTTCGCTCAGGGTTTTGTTGAAATAGGTCTGGGAGGCCGCCGCCACACCATAAGAATTCTGACCAAGGAAAATCTCGTTGAGGTAAAGCTCAAGGATTTTCTCCTTGTCCAATGTCTCTTCGAGACGGGCGGCAAGAATGATCTCTTTGATCTTACGCTCTGCCCGACGATCCCCTGACAGCAGGAAGTTCTTCATCACCTGCTGGGTAATCGTGGACGCCCCGCGCACATCGCGCCCGCGCGATTTGACCGCATCAACAGCCGCCGCGCCAATACCGCGCAAGTCATAGCCGTCATGTTCGTAAAAGTTCTTGTCCTCGGCAGAGATAAACGCCTGCTTCACCAGCGCGGGGATCGTGTTGGCGGGCGCAAACAAACGCCGCTCTTGCGCAAATTCGTCAATCAACCGGCCCTGCCCTGAATAAATGCGGCTGATGGTCGGCGGCGTGTAGGACGCAAGGGATTCGTGGCTTGGCAAATCGCGCCCGTACATCCAGAAAACCGCACCAATCGTCAGCGCCACAATGCCTATGGACATCGTGAGGGTGGTGAAAATACCACCGAAGAAGGAAAGGATCATCCGAAACACGCGCGACAGCTCCTGTATGGCTGTTTGATTAGCCTCTTCCTATACGCGCAAAGGGCGGGATGGTCAAAAGGCAAGCGCGGGGAATAAGGGCGAAACATCGCCTAAAAAATATAGGCGGTATAAGCCTCTACCGACTGGTTATTGGCGCACCAGAGCGGCCCTTGCCGCATCCGCATCACGCCAGATCAGAACCGCTTGTGCTATGCCTTGCGCCATGGTCTGACGCCAGACTGGATCGCTGATATTGGCCAGATCACGGTCAGAGCTGAGAAAGCCGATTTCGATCAAAACCGAAGGGATATCGGCAGACTTGAGCACCGAGAATCCTGCTTCGCGCAGCGGATGGCGGTTCATCGGGCCGCCCGCCCCCGCCATGCCCTCTGCCAGCGTCATGGCAAGTGCGGCTGAACGTGGGCCGGTTTCCTGTCTTGCAAGGTCCAGTAGGACCTGCGCCACCTGATCATCCGATCCGGTCAAATCGGCCCCCGCAATGATGTCAGAGCGGTTGTGCCGAGAGGCCAGATGTTCTGTCGCGGTATCGCTGGCGTCATCCGATAGGGTATAAACAGTCGCCCCGCGCGCGCCGCCTTGGCTAAGAATGTCGGCATGCAAAGAGATAAAAAGATCGCCCTGCGTCTGGTGGGCAATCGCCACGCGAGTCTCAAGGGCGACGAACACATCCTCTTCGCGGGTCAGCACCACTTCGACGCCTGCACGGCGAAGGGAATCAGCCAATGTTCGGGCAAAGCTCAGCATGAGTTGCTTTTCGCTCACACCGTTCCGTTCGGCCCCTGGATCGACACCTCCGTGACCGGGGTCAAGCACAACGGTAAACCGATCGGCACCGGGACGCGGCGGTGGCGGTGCGCGCAGGAATGCCGGTGTCCAGTTGGGATCAATCGGCGCGCCGGAGTTTTCGGCAAATACCTCTGGTGCGACCTTTTTCAATGAAATTTCAAGGGTTGCGCGGCCACTATTGGGGTCAACCGGCATTCCGATTTCCTGTGGCAGCATCGGCTCTGCCAGATCAGCCACCAACCGCGACCACCCGGGCTGGAACGCGCCGAACCGCACAGCGCTGATGCGACCGGTCGTGCCCAACAGGCTGGCGCTGCGCAGGCCGTCAAAATCCACTTCCCGAAAATCAACCACCAGCCGCGCGGGATCATCCAGCGTAAAGACGCGAAACGGCACGCCTTGTGACAGCCGAAGCGTCAGGTCAGTGCGCCCCCACCAGCCATCGGCAATACTGCTGGCCGATGCATCCACCCGTGCAAGCGCGCTCAACTCTTGCGCAGCGACTTGAGAAGACGCCCACAACGCACAGAAAATACTTAGCAAAAATCGTTTCATCACCGCTCCGGCCACTGCTTCTTTATGTGGCGCTTTGGCCGGAGCCTATCATTCAATGCAAGGCTTGGTCCAGCGTCTCAGCGGGACTGCATGAACGCCGCAAGCCGCGCCAGACCCTCGCGGATATCCGCTGTGCTGCGCGCGTAGGAAAAGCGCAGCGTCGTGTGGCCGCGCACAGGATCAAAATCCAGTCCCGGTGTGACGGAAACGCCCGCCTTTTCCAGAATTTCGGCTGCCAGCGCGCGGCTGTCATCGGTGATCCCGCTGACATCGGCGTAAACGTAAAACGCGCCATCTGGCGGAGCAATCCGGTCGAAACCCGCGCGCGGCAGTCCCTCCAGCATCAACGCACGGTTGGCGCGGTAAACGTCCATATTTGCTTGCAATTCGTCTTCGCAATCCATCGCGGCCAATGCAGCAACCTGAGACGCGTGCGGCGCACAAATGAACATGTTCTGGGCGATCCGTTCCACCACCCTCACCTGATCTTCGGGCACCACCATCCAGCCAACCCGCCAACCCGTCATCGAGAAATATTTGGAAAAACTGTTGATGACATAGGTTTCGTCGGTGACCTGCAGGGCGCTCACGGCTTTCTTGTCGTATTCAATGCCGTGGTAAATCTCGTCCGAGATGAAAGACGCGCCGCTTTCATGGCACGCACCGATCAGCGCAGACATGGCACCGTGATCCAGCATTGTGCCCGTCGGATTGGCCGGAGACGCGACAAGAAGCCCACGCAAATCCAAACCGGCAAAATCGGATGGTACCGGCTGATAGCGATTTCCGGGGGCGGCAGGCAGATCAACCGGCTGCATACCGAGTGCGCCAAGGATCTGGCGATAGCTGGGGTAGCCCGGCGCGCCGATACCAACGCGGTCACCGCTGTCAAAAAGCGCCGTAAACGCAAGTATGAAGCCCCCAGAAGAACCGGAGGTGATCACCACACGGTTGGGGTCAAGATCGACGTTGTACCAGTCGCCGTACATGCGTGCGACACGTGCGCGCAGGGCCGGAAGCCCCAATGCAACGGTATACCCCAACGGGCCGTCATTCATCGCGCGGCTCAGTGCCGCCGAAGCCCCTTTCGGCGCACCTGTACCGGGCTGCCCAACCTCCATATGGATAATATGACGGCCCGCAGCTTCGGCCGCGGCGGCGGCCTGCATGACGTCCATCACAATAAAGGGATCAACCTCGGATCGGCTTGAATTTCGCATGTCAGCTCTCCTACAGTGGGTCCATGCGCTTTGCCCTGAACAACCTTGTCCCGTCAATAGCAGCAATGCTCATCGTAGCGCTGTTCGCTGTGCCCGCGCAGGCCATCGGTCTGCTGCGTGATGCGGATATGGAATACGCGCTGAAACAGATTGCCGCCCCCATTCTCAGGTCGGCAGGTTTAAGCCCGCAGCGGGTGAAAATTCTGGTGGTCAACGACAGCACCCTGAACGCCTTCGTTGTCAGCAACGACGCGATCTTCATCCACTACGGTCTGATAAACAAACTTGATAATGCGCCAATGCTGCAAGGGATCATCGCCCATGAGGCCGCCCATATCGCTAACGGCCACATCGCGCGCCGTCTTGGTAATCTGGCAAATTCGCGCACCATTACAGGCTTGGGTCTGGCGCTGGCCGCGGCTGCTGCTGCTTCTGGCAACGGGGCTGCGGCGTCCGGGATCGCCATCGGCTCGTCCACCTCTGCCAAGCGGGCATTTCTGTCGCACACCCGCGCCGAGGAAGCTTCGGCTGATCAATCCGGTATTCGCTACATGAAGTCCGCAGGCGCATCACCGCAGGGATTGCTGGACACGCTGAACATGTTTGCCGGTCAGGAAACATTAAGCGTGGGTCGGCAGGACCCGTATATGCGGTCCCATCCCCTAAGCCGTGACCGCGTGCGTGCGGTAGCGGGATATGTCGCAAGCTATGGGACACTGCCTGAAAACCCGACCGCCGAATACTGGTTCGCACGCCTGCAAGGCAAGATCACCGCCTACACCCGCGCGCCGAACTGGACGCTGCGCAGGCTTGGGTCAGAACGCTATGCGGATGTGCGCGCCCTGCGCGAAGCCATTGCAGAGCATCGCAATTCCCGTACCAAAAAAGCACTGGCAGCCATTGATCGCGGCATCGCGGCGCGCCCGAAAGACCCGTTCCTGCGGGATCAGAAAGGCCAGATCTTGTTGGAATCCCGGAACTTTGCCGCCGCTGCGCAGACATACGCCAGCGCGGTCCAGCGTGCGCCGAATGATCCGCTGGTGCTGTCGGGCTATGGCCGTGCGCTGCTGGCTGCGGGTCAGACAAAGCAGGCACTTGCTGCGCTCGAGAAATCGCGCCGTCAGGATTACCGCGATGGATCAATGCTGCGTGATCTTGCCACCGCCTATGCCAAGACCGGACAAACCGGCATGGCCGCCCTTGTCACCGCAGAGCGCTATGCGCTTTCCGGACGGCTGAAAGATGCCGGAATACATGCCAAACGCGCCTCTGGCCTGCTGGGTGAGGGCTCCGGCCCTTGGCAGCGGGCCCAAGATGTGTTGATTGCCTCCCAACGTGCCGCAAAACGAAAGTGAACCAAGCTATGAAACGCCTTATCGCAACCACCGCCCTTCTGGGCAGCCTCGCAACAGGCGCATTTGCTGCCGACCTCAAAGAAATGACAGATGCCGAGCGGGCATTGTTCCGCGCCGAAGTTCGGTCCTATTTGATGGAAAATCCCGAAGTCATCATGCAAGCTGTCGAAGTTTTGCAGCAGCGTGAACAACAGCAACAGCTGCGCGCCGACTTTGATCTGGTCACCGAGAACGCCGAGGCAATCTTTAACGACGGGTATTCTTATGTTGGCGGCAATCCGGAAGGCGACATCGTGTTGGTCGAATTCCTGGATTATCGCTGTGGCTATTGCCGCAAGGCCCACGACGAAGTCGCTGAATTGCTTGAAAAAGACGGCAATATCAAACTGATCGTGAAAGAGCTGCCAATTCTGGGCGATGCGTCTGTGCTGGCCTCTCGCTTTGCCGTGGCGGTCAAACAGGTGGCGGGCGACGAGAGCTACAAAGCCGTCGGCGATGCGCTGATGAGCTTTAAGGGCGACGTCACGATGCCTTCGTTGCAACGTCTGGGCAAGACCTTCGGTCTGGACATGGAAGCGATCGAAGCACGTATGAACAGCGACGAAGTCACTGCCGAGATTTCACAAACCCGTGCGCTGGCCAGTGTTCTGGCAATCACAGGCACGCCGACGTTCGTGATGAAGGATGAAATGCTGCGTGGCTACCTGCCACTGGAGCAGATGCAGGCGATTGTTGCTGACAAACGCGGCTAAATGACAGACGGGCCGTTGCTGCAATCTGTGGCAACGGCCCAAGTGCGGATTGCTAGATCGCGCCGATAAACCGTTCCGGTAATTGATACTGTGTGTCAAACTCGGGCCGGTTGAATTCATAATATCCCGTTTCACCGCGCGCTTTGAACGAACGGTGCATCCGCTTGCGGATAAAACCCAGATTAAACCCGTCTACCAGTTTGCGCTCTGCGAAGCCTTCAAAGATTGCGCGGTCTTCGCCGCGTGCCGATGCAAACCAGTGCCGCCCTATTGACGTTCCTTTGATGTCATCACCCATCTCTTGCGTCACCGAATTACGTCGATCCATCGCGCCATTGTACTGGTCAAAGTCGCAGAACTTCAGGTGAAACAGATACAGCTCATCCGGCGTGTGCAACTTCGGATACTGGGAAAAATGCCCGCCCCGCGAAATCTTGGCCGCGGCCGATACCACGCAAGGTTTCGAGTAATGCGGCGCAGGACGCACATAGCGACGTGGCCCGATGATGTGATCCCCAATGGCATCAGGTTCAATATCAATGCGGTGGATCACCTCCAGCCCCAAAGGGGTTAGCACGCGCTTCTCTGGTGCAGCCTCAAGATACTCTAAAAGGGTCATACCCTTGTCCGGGTCCACCACCACCAGTTCATCCACATCGCCGACCACCACATGGCGGTAATACTTGCGCAGGCCGCCGACCAGATTGTTCAGAAGGCCCCAGCGTTTGACATCGAAATTCTTGTGCGGATCACCGGGGATGCCGATGATGTTGCAGCCCGCTGCCAGCTCGGCCACTTCCGTGCCGTAGCCGTGATTGATGACATAACAATTCTGGCGGCCCAATGTGTCGCCGTAGTGCTTCAACCACGCTTTAAGAAAAAACGCGTCATCGCGCACCATTGTGACTGCCGCTGCTGTTTGCATGCCTCTTCCTTCTTTTCTTTCCCCGCCAGAGCCTACACACTGAGGGTTGCACCAGCACTAAGCCGCGAGAGACAAAAAATGACAATGGCCCACGCCACCGACCCTTCCGGATTTAGTGAATTCTGTGCGCAAATGGCACCGGAGATGCGCGCAACGGGTTGGTATTTCCACAAAGCAGGCGATGGCCCCTTTGACCGTTTTCAGGTGCTTGGGGAACGTGGCTGCGGCACAAACATTATCCGCAAGACAGTTCAGGACGCGCTGACAATCAAACGAACCGAGGCATTGGGTTGGAAGCACGCCGTCCCCGCGATGATCGCCCTGCCCCCTGGCTTTCTGACCATCTGCGCTGTGCGTGCGCCGGACAAATGGGCGCATTCGTTGTACAAGCGCCCGTGGCACGCAACAGCCGAGGTTCAATCCCGCAGCTTTGCAGACTTCCTGCGCGCACCGTGGGATTCCTACGTAGACAAGCTGGGCCATTTTGACGGGATCGCCCCGCGCCTGCAGCCCCTCGGCCACACGCTCCAATGGGACCGTCACCCGATCACCGGCGCACCCTACGAAAACATCTTTGCGATGCGGAACCTCAAACACCGCGCCCTGATGTCCCTGCCCGCCCGCGGAGGTTCTGTTGCCTATGTGTCGCTTGATGCGTTCAACGCGGACCCTCAGGGCTTTCTGAAGGATCTGAGCACACATTTCGGGCTGAGCCCGACCAAGCAAGGCTATAGCCCTGTAGAGCGGCGCATGGGCAACCGCTGGACACCCGAAGTAGAAGATCGCGCACCAGCGCCAGATGTTTGGAATGATAAAGATACCGCATGGATGCACAGCCAGCTTGATGCCCGGATTGAAGCGGCTCTGGGCTTCCATTCTCCGGCTGCCTGACACACAGGAAACAAAAAAGGCCTCCCGAAGGAGACCTTTTTCAAAGCAGCGGTGGCGCGGTTGACGGGGCTCGAACCCGCGACCCCCGGCGTGACAGGCCGGTACTCTAACCATCTGAGCTACAACCGCCCGCTGCATCTCCTCCGGCGGTTGCCGTCGAAGCGTTTGAGCGGGATAGGCCACAGGGTGATATGCGTCAAGAGCTTAGTTGACAGGTTCTGCGATTTCTTTTCAGTTTGTCTGCAAACGCGATCAGACTTGGTCGCCTCTCAGGTCAAATGCCGATCAATCGGCGGTCGTGAAAGTTGCGTGGCAACGGCATCACAGGCCACTGAAGCGTCCATACATGTGCATCCGTGTTCCCCCGCAAATCAGCTTGCAGACGGGTCCGGGCCCGCTTTGTCCGTGTGGTCGTGATAGCCGAACCAGACGCCTTCGCGACCTCTGCTCTGGTAAGGTTTGGGAAACTGACGTGTCTCACTCGCAGCATAGGTTTCCGTGCCGCCCATCGGCACCACCAGCCTTGATGCGATTTCAAAACTACAAGTGATTCCAAGGCAGCCACGGGAAAGGACGCATATGAAAAGCCCGGCCCGACGCACACGCTCGAACAAGTACTAAGCCAACAGCCGTACAGGTTGAAACAAAGTTGAATTGGGAAAGTGGCGCGGTTGACGGGGCTCGAACCCGCGACCCCCGGCGTGACAGGCCGGTACTCTAACCAGCTGAGCTACAACCGCGCGATATGGTGGGTCGTGAGAGACTCGAACTCCCGACATCTTCGGTGTAAACGAAGCGCTCTACCAACTGAGCTAACGACCCGTGAGCGCGGGTTTAGACAAACAAATCAGCCATGGCAAGCCTCAATCGAGACGTTTTTGCACAGTATTTAAAACATGGTAGATAACACCCTGCCCACCACCCATATTTGCAAGGTTCGCACGGCCTTTTCCGGTCGCAACAGCGCGTATCATACGTGACGTAATGCCATGGGTCACAAGCACCGACGGGCCTGTGAGAGACGATAAAAAGCCCATACAGCGGGTTTCAAGGGCCTCAAATCCCTCCCCTTGGGGGGCGTCTTCGTAAAAATCCAGCGAGTCAGCAGTGCCGAGGTCGATCAGCCCCTGCGCCGCCAGATCTGATTTCATTCTACCGGCCCAGTCACCCATGCCGATTTCACGCAAGCGCGGGTCAGTGTGCACCTCCTCAACCTGCCGCGAAAGGGCGATCGCCGCTGTCTCTACGGCGCGGCCCTGAGGGCTGCTGAATATCCGGAAGTTCCTGAGATCAATTCCGGCCAGAATCTCGGCCTGCCGCGCGGCTTGCTTGCGGCCCAATGCATTCAGCGGAGAATTGTAGGCACCCTGAAAGCGCCCTTGTGCGTTCCATTCTGTTTCACCGTGCCTGAGCACATAAAGTTCTGGATAAGATGTCACCGGCAAGGTCCTGAATTTGATGCGTTATTCGAAACGGCGCTTGCCGCGCAGATCGGTAGTTCAAGAATTTTTCAAGAAGGGTGGTGGGTGATAAGAGATTTGAACTCCTGACATCTTCGATGTGAACGAAGCGCTCTACCACTGAGCTAATCACCCGCTGACGGGGAGATAACTTTTTATGCCCCCCGCGACAAGGGGGGCATAGTCGCCGAAACGGGCGTTATTGCGCGGCTGTTGTCGACGTAGGGTCTGATTGCGCATCACTCGCAGATGGCGCCGCGTTAAGCCGGGCTGTTTTCTGGCGCAGCTTAAGCACCAGCGCGCGACCGTCGGACAGCTCCTTACCGCGCTGTACCTTCAATTTGCCCAGAGGCTGAAGGTCCATCTCACGTTGTTCAGCAAAAGCGTCCCCCAAGACAGCCAACATGGCCTCTACGACGGGCTTAACATCTTTCTTCTTCATCCCGGAGCGTTCGACCACCAGATCAAACAGCTCTTTCTTGCGCAGCTCATTGCTGACAACAACGGGGGTCAATGTTTCGACCACGGTTGGCTCTGCCATCGTGGATTTGGGCGTTTTGGAAATATCGATTTCTGTCACTGGTGCGGCCTTGGGTGTCTCCACCTTGGTCTTGCTTGCGGCTTTATTCACCGCTGTCTTTGACTTTGTAGATGTTGGCATGGATTTTCCTGCTCTGCTGCTCGTTTATTATTATGTAATAGGAAGGTTAACAGAACAGCAGTAAAAAATCCAGTCGGTCGGGTGACGCTCTATATTTCACGTGACACTGTTGTTTGCCACTCCCTGCAACGCGAGAACGCAATCCTTATCTATGTTGGGCAAATTGTACGAGTGATTGGTGCGCTGAGCGTTGCCGGCGGTCAAACCCTCACAACGATCCGACGGGCCAATCGACAGTCGATCGCAGAACCGGACCCACCGCACATAAACAAAGCGCCCCGCAGATTCCTGCGGGGCGCTTCCGATTTCACCGGTTAGTGTGCTGTGGCAGTATCACCACCGGCGCGCTTTGCCGCCAGCGCTGCCGCAGCTGCGGCCTCTTCTGCGGCTTCGTCCCATTCCACGGGTTGTGGTTTGGATACCAGCGCGTGCTCCAGCACTTCGGACACATGGCTGACCGGAATGATGGTTAGCCCTTCTTTGACGTTGTCGGGGATGTCCGGCAGGTCTTTTTCATTCTCCTGCGGGATCAGGACAGTAGTGATCCCCCCGCGCAGTGCCGCCAACAGCTTTTCTTTCAAGCCACCGATCGGCATTGCATTCCCGCGCAAGCTTACCTCACCTGTCATGGCGATATCCTTGCGGACTGGTATCTTGGTCAGCACCGACACAATGGACGTGACCATGGCCAAACCGGCAGACGGTCCGTCCTTTGGCGTTGCACCGTCAGGCACGTGCACGTGGATGTCGATGGTATCGAACACCGGCGGCTTCACCCCGATCTGAGGCGAGATGGAGCGCACATAAGAGCTTGCCGCGTCGATGCTTTCTTTCATCACATCGCCGAGCTTACCTGTGGTCTTCATCCGGCCCTTACCAGGCAGACGCAAAGCCTCAATGTGCAGCAATTCGCCACCGACCGACGTATAGGCAAGGCCTGTCACAACCCCGATCTGGTCCTCTTTCTCGGCCAGGCCATAGCGGTGCTTTTGCACACCAAGGAACCCATGCAGGTTATCCCCTGTCACAACGACGCTCTCGACCTCTTTGCGCACGATCTGGGTCAGCGCTTTACGCGCCACCTTTGCGATCTCACGCTCAAGGTTCCGCACGCCCGCTTCGCGAGTGTAATAGCGGATCATGCCCGTCAAGGCGCTATCCTCGATCTTGAACTCTTTGGCTTTCAGGCCGTGGTTCTTGATCTGCTTTTCAACCAAATGCTGCTTGGCGATCTCGCGCTTTTCATCCTCGGTATACCCCGAGAGCGGAATGATCTCCATCCGGTCCATCAGCGGACCAGGCATGTTGTAGCTGTTGGACGTGGTCAGGAACATCACATTGCTCAGGTCATATTCGACCTCGAGGTAGTGATCGACAAACGTGCCGTTCTGTTCCGGATCAAGCACCTCAAGCATGGCTGATGCAGGGTCGCCACGGAAATCCTGACCCATCTTGTCGATTTCATCGAGCAAGATAAGCGGGTTCGTGGTTTTCGCCTTTTTCAGCGCCTGAATGATCTTACCGGGCATGGAGCCGATGTAGGTCCGGCGGTGGCCACGGATTTCACTCTCGTCACGTACACCCCCAAGGGAGATGCGAATGAATTCGCGCCCCGTTGCCTTGGCTACGGACTTACCAAGCGACGTTTTACCCACACCTGGAGGGCCCACAAGGCACATGATCGGGCCTTTAAGCTTGGTCGAGCGTTGCTGCACCGCGAGGTATTCAACAATGCGCTCTTTGACCTTTTCCAGACCGTAGTGATCGGCGTCCAGAATCGCTTCGGCTTTGCCGAGGTCCTTCTTGACGCGTGATTTAACGCCCCACGGGATAGACAGCATCCAGTCAAGGTAATTGCGCACAACAGTAGCCTCGGCAGACATCGGGCTCATGTTCTTGAGCTTTTTGATCTCGGCGTCGGCCTTTTCCTTGGCTTCCTTGCTCAGCTTGGTTTCGGCAACACGCGCTTCAAGCTCGGCCACTTCGTTCTTGCCGTCTTCGCCATCGCCCAGCTCGTTCTGAATGGCCTTCATCTGCTCATTCAAATAGTATTCGCGCTGGGTTTTCTCCATCTGCGTTTTCACGCGGGTTTTGATCTTTTTCTCGACCTGCAGCACAGACAGTTCACCCTGCATCAGGCCGTAAACTTTCTCAAGCCTGTCCGATACGCTGAGCGTTTCCAGAAGATCCTGCTTTTGCTCGACCTCGATGCCCAAATGGCCAGCGACCAGATCCGCAAGACGTGCAGCATCAGAGGCTTCGCTGACAGCTGTCAGCGCCTCTTCTGGCACATTCTTTTTGACTTTTGCATAGCGCGTGAACTCGTCCGCGACCGACCGCAGCAGGGCTGTGGTTGTGTCTTCGTCGCCCGGCATCTCTGTCAGATACTCGGCACGTGCTTCAAAGAAGCTATCGTTTTCAAGGTATTCGGTGATGCGCACACGCGCCTGACCTTCAACCAGCACCTTCACGGTGCCATCTGGCAACTTCAACAGTTGCAGGACATTCGCCAGCACACCGGCTTTAAAAATGCCATCGCTGTCAGGATCGTCGATACCGGGGTCAATCTGGCTGGACAGCAGAATCTGCTTGTCATCGGCCATGACTTCTTCCAACGCGCGAACGGATTTTTCGCGGCCCACGAACAATGGGACAATCATATGAGGGAATACGACGATATCGCGCAACGGAAGTACGGGATAGCTCGCGTTCAGAGGCTCTTGCATGCTCATTTCCTTATCTTGGCAAAACGGCTTTAGTCCCTCTTCGAGGCAACGTTTGGGCCGTTTCCTGTATGGGTAGGTATTTGTGCACCCTACCCGCCTGTTTCAATGGGGGCCTGCGTTTCTGCAGGCGTTTTCCCTAACATGGCGCGATCCCCCATGCTCGGCAACTGCGGATTGGCACAAGTTTTTGAGAATTTGGGTGGTTGGCTGCGGTTTTCCGCCATTGCGTTACTTTTTGATGCGCATCATGCAAGAACATGTAACATATATCTTGAAAACCTATGAGTTATAGAGTAGGCAATGTAACAAGACTTGATGGGAGATCACGAATGGCCGACGCCTTTATCTGCGACGCAGTCCGCACACCAATCGGGCGCTATGGTGGCGCACTTTCCTCTGTTCGCGCAGACGATTTGGCAGCAACCCCGCTGGCCGCACTTATGGCGCGCAACGCAAGCGTGGACTGGGCACGGGTAGATGATGTTGTAATGGGCTGCGCAAATCAGGCGGGGGAAGACAACCGCAATGTGGCGCGCATGGCCGCGCTGCTGGCTGGCCTGCCCGTAGATGTGCCGGGAATTACAGTAAACCGCCTGTGTGCCTCGGGTCTGGATGCTGTGGGGGCAGCGGCACGCGCGATCCGCGCAGGCGACATGGATTTGGCCATTGCTGGCGGTGTGGAAAGCATGAGCCGCGCACCCTTTGTGATGCCAAAGTCCGAAACTGCCTTTGGCCGGGCCAACGCTGTCTATGACACAACCATCGGCTGGCGTTTCATCAACCGGAAAATGAAAGAGATGTTTGGCGTCGATTCGATGCCCGAGACAGCGGATAACGTGGCCGAAGACCACGGCGTTAGCCGCGCCGATCAGGATGCGTTTGCCCTACGCTCCCAGCAACGCTGGGCAGCAGCGGATGCCGCAGGGGTATTCGCAGAAGAGATTACGCCAGTCACCATTCCACAGCGCAAAGGTGATGCGCTGGTGGTCGACCGCGATGAACATCCCCGTCCCCAGACAGACGCTGCGGCCTTGGCCAAGCTGCGCGGGATCAACGGCACAGACAAGACGGTGACAGCGGGCAATGCGTCCGGCGTGAATGACGGTGCTGCGGCAATGCTGATCGCGTCCGAGGCGATGGCCAGCCAGCAAGCGCTCAAACCGATGGCCCGTGTGGTCGCTATGTCTGCCGCAGGGGTGGCACCGCGCGTGATGGGCATTGGCCCCATTCCGGCGGCGGAAAAGGTTCTTGCCCGTGCGGGCCTGACCATCGACCAGATGGATGTGATTGAACTGAACGAGGCATTTGCCTCTCAGGGGATTGCAACGCTGCGTGCCTTGGGTGTCGCGGATGATGCGCCTCACGTGAACGCCAATGGTGGCGCCATCGCTATCGGCCACCCGCTGGGCATGTCCGGCGCGCGGCTGGTGCTGACAGCCGCCTATCAACTGCAACGTACCGGGGGCCGCTATGCGCTTTGCACCATGTGTGTGGGCGTGGGCCAAGGGGTTGCACTTATTCTTGAAAGGGTCTGAGCTATGTATGCACAAATGATCAAGTCCACGGGTCAGGGGGTGAAAACCCTCGACGAGATGGAGCCGCAAGAGCGGGCCTTTCAGGAGCGCATTGATGCCAACGGCAAGATCGAGCCGAAAGACTGGATGCCAGATGGCTACCGCAAAAACCTGATCCGCCAGATCGGCCAGCACGCACATTCGGAAATCGTGGGCCAGCTGCCTGAGGGCAACTGGATCACCCGCGCGCCAACGCTTGAGCGCAAGGCGATCCTGTTGGCGAAAGTTCAGGACGAAGCGGGCCATGGCCTGTATCTTTATTGCGCTGCGGAAACGCTGGGCATTACTCGCGACGAGATGTTCGAGGCGCTGAACGAAGGGCGGATGAAATATTCGTCGATCTTCAACTATCCGACGCTGACGTGGGCCGATATGGGCGCTGTGGGCTGGCTGGTAGACGGTGCTGCGATCATGAATCAGGTGCCCCTTCAGCGAACATCATATGGCCCTTATGCCCGCGCTATGGTACGGATTTGTAAGGAAGAATCCTTTCACCAGCGTCAGGGTTTCGACATCATGATGAAGATGTGCAACGGCACGGACGCCCAGAAAAAGATGGCGCAGGATGCGCTGAACCGCTTCTGGTACCCGTCACTGATGATGTTTGGTCCGTCGGACAAAGACAGCGTTCATTCCGCCCAATCCATGGCGTGGAAGATCAAGATGAACACCAATGACGAGCTGCGCCAGAAGTTCGTTGATCAGACCGTGCCGCAGGCCGAGTACCTTGGCCTGACCGTGCCGGACAAGACGCTGGAATGGAACGACGAAAAGGGCGGCTATGACTTTGCCGAACCCGACTGGAACGAGTTCTTTGACGTGCTGTCAGGCAACGGCCCGTGCAACCACGACCGCCTCGATACACGCAAGAAAGCGTGGGAAGACGGTGCTTGGGTCCGCGAAGGCATGCTGGCCCACGCGGCCAAGAAACGCGCAGCCAAGATGGCAGCTGAATAACGGCTCCGCCTACGCGGTGCCCTTTCACTCAGGAGTTTAAAACATGACCCAACCCAAAAGAACGGGCGAATGGCCCCTGTTTGAGGTCTTTATTCGCGGCCAGCACGGGCTGAGCCACCGCCACGTGGGCTCGCTGCACGCGCCTGATGCGGAAATGGCGATCAAGAACGCCCGCGATGTCTATACCCGCCGCAACGAAGGCGTGAGCATCTGGGTCGTTGAGGCCGAGGCCATTCATGCCTCCGCCCCCGGTGACAAAGAGGCGCTGTACGATCCCGCCAATGACAAGGTCTACCGCCACCCGACCTTCTTTGATGTGCCTGACGAAGTGGGCCACATGTGATGGCAAACGACGCATTGTTCCAAACCCTGCTTCGGTTGGGAGATAACACCTTGGTTCTGGGCCACCGCGTTTCAGAATGGTGCGGTCGCGCGCCTGTGCTGGAAGAGGACATTGCCCTTGCCAACACCGCGCTGGATCTCATCGGGCAGACACAGATGTGGCTCGGCTATGCTGCCGAGGTTGAGGACGCTGGCCGCTCCGCCGATGATCTGGCGTTTCTGCGTGATGTCTGGGATTTCCGGAACATCCTGATGCTGGAACGGCCCAACGGCGATTTCGGCTACACCATCCTGCGCCAGTTCCTGTTTGATGCCTATCACCGCCTGCAGTTGACAGCCCTTGCCCAATCCACCGATCCGCGCATCGCCGAAATAGCGGCGAAGTCTGTCAAAGAGGCGACCTACCATCTTGAACGGTCCGCCGAGACAGTCATCGCTTTGGGCGATGGCACGCCCGAGAGCCACGCAAAAATGCAGACCGCGCTTGAACTGCTCTGGCCCTACGCCGGTGAGATGTTCGAAGCTGACAGCGTGGACGCAGAGATGGCAGCCCAAGGCATTGCCCCCGATCCCGCCAGCCTGCGCGCTGATTGGGATGCATCGGTTCGGGCAACACTGACCGAGGCGACCTTGCGCATACCCGAAGACAACTTCGCGCATAAAGGTGGTCGTACAGGGGCCCGCCATACAGAGCATCTGGGCCATATGTTGACCGAAATGCAGTGGCTCCAGCGCGCCTATCCCGGTGCGAACTGGTGAAACCTGACGTCCAAACCATCTGGAACTGGCTGGATCAGGTGCCTGATCCGGAAATCCCCGTCATCTCGGTGGTCGATCTGGGCATTATCCGCGATGTGACGTGGGACGGTGACGTGCTGGAGGTGGCCATCACGCCGACGTATTCCGGTTGTCCCGCCACGTCGATCATCAATCTGGATGTTGAAACCGCCCTGCGTGACCGTGGCCTGACCAACATCCGGCTCAAGACCAAACTGTCACCACCGTGGACCACCGACTGGCTTAGCGCCAAAGGAGCGGCCAAGCTTGAGGAATACGGGATCGCCCCGCCCTCACCCGCTGGTGGTCCGTCCCGCTGCCCGCGCTGCCAATCAACCGACCTCGAAAAAGTGAGCCAGTTCGGCTCAACCCCCTGCAAGGCCCACTGGCGCTGTCTCAGCTGCCTTGAGCCTTTCGATTATTTCAAATGTATCTGAGGGACTTATGGCCCGTTTCCAACCACTGACTGTCACACATATCCACAAGACCATCCGCGATGCCGTGGTGGTCAGCCTTGCCGCGCCGGAGGGGGCGGCGTTTGATTTCGTTCAAGGCCAATACCTGACCTTCCGGCGTGAATTCGACGGTGAAGAATTGCGCCGCAGCTACTCCATCTGTGCGGGGGTCGACGACGGTATCTTGCAGGTCGGGATCAAACGGGTTGAGGGCGGTGCCTTTTCAACGTGGGCGAACGAGAGCCTGCAAGTGGGTGACACGCTAGAGGCCATGCCGCCACAGGGCCGGTTCCATACCCCGTTGGATGCCGACGCTCACAAGCACTATCTGGGCTTTGCCGGTGGGTCCGGTGTGACGCCCGTGCTGTCGATATTGCGAACCGTCCTGGCACGCGAGCCGCACTCCCGCTTCACGCTGGTCTACGCCAACCGCGCAGTCAGCACGATCATGTTCCGCGATGAACTGGAAGACCTCAAGAACACCTATATGGGCCGCGTGAACGTGATCCATGTATTGGAGGCGGATGCGCAGGACATCGACCTGTTCACCGGCCGTGTGGACGCCGAGAAATGCGCGCAGCTGTTCAGCCGCTGGATTGATATCGGATCAGTCGACACCGCGTTTATCTGCGGGCCGGAACCGATGATGCTGGGCATTGCTGCAGCGCTACGCGATCATGGCCTGAGCGATGAGCAGATCAAGTTCGAGCTTTTCGCCTCTGCCCAGACGGGGCGCGCGAAAAAGCCTGCGGTGTCTACAACAGCAGCCCAAAGCGGTGACACCACACAGGCCTCTGTTACAATGGACGGAGCCAGCCGCAGCTTTGTGATGCCGCGCGATCAAAGCCTGCTTGACGCGGCCTTGGCCAATGCGCTGGACGCCCCCTACGCCTGTAAGGCTGGCGTATGTTCCACCTGCCGCGCGCGCGTCACCGAAGGTGAGGTCGAGATGCACACAAACCACGCGCTTGAAGATTACGAGGTTGCGGCGGGATATGTGCTGACCTGCCAATGCTATCCGCTCAGTGAAAAGGTGGCCTTTGACTATGACCAGTGATCACACCCCCATGCCAATCGAGGACTACCTTGCAGAAGGCGGCAAGCTGACAGCGCCCGAAAATGTGCCGCCGCGCTACCGCGCCGAACTGATGCGGCTGATGGCTATCTTTGTGGATAGTGAACTGGCAGGCGCTGCAGGCTTTGCAGGGCTTATCAACGGTGCGCCCGGCGTAACCGAACGCATCGCCTCGGCGCGTATTGTGCTTGAGAAAACCCAAAACGCAGAGCGCATCCTGCGCGTCATGGCCGATTTCGGCACTGACTCGGATCGCTACGCAAACAGCCACCCGTGGGAAGACCGCCTGCCCCGCGAAGCCCCCATCGGTGCGCGCCGTAGCTATGAAGACATGCGTTTGCCAGTGTTCAACGCGCCGTTTGACGGTTGGGCCGATGCCGTGGTCATGAACCTGCTGATGGGTCTGGCGGCAGGTGTTTTGCTGCACGATTACCGCAGCCTGTCTTATCAGCCGCTCGCCGAAACCTTCCGCGAGATTGAGCCCGTAGAGCAAGCACACACTGATCTTGCGCGCGAAGGACTAGACACATTGGTAGAAAGCGGCGCGGACCTCCAATCTTCGGTCGATTACTGGTGGCCGCGTGTCGCCGCCAGCTTTGGCACAGGTGATCAGGGCCGTGATGCGCGGCTGCTGAACTTCGGCCTACGCAGCAGCAGCAACGACGATCTCCGCGCGGCTTGGACCAAGGCCGCAGCCGGTGCGCTTGGCGCTCTGAAACTTAACGCTCCCAGCGACAGGACTGCCTGATGATCCTTTCCGACATCCCCTCTTTTGCCGCCGGTAGCTGGATAGCTCCTGATAGCAGCGCACGCCCCATCGCCTGCGCCATTACCGGTGAAACCATCGCACAAGCCGGCAACAGCAGCCTCGATGTGGCTGGCATGCATGCCTATGCCCGCGATGTGGGCGGGCGAAATTTGCGCGCACTCACCTTTCATGACCGCGCCCGCATGCTCAAAGCGCTGGCGCTGCATCTGACAGAGCACAAACAGGCGCTGTACGATCTATCCTTCCATACAGGCGCGACCCAGTCAGACCATGCGTTCGACATCGACGGCGGCATCGGCACCATGTTCGTTTTCGCCGCCAAAGGCCGCCGCGAAATGCCTGATGCGCAGGTCTATCTTGACGGAGATCTGGAGCAGTTAGGCCGCAACGGAAGCTTTATGGGTCAGCACGTTTGTGTTCCCCTCCAAGGGGTTGGCATCCACATCAACGCGTTCAACTTCCCGGTCTGGGGCATGTTGGAGAAATTCGCGCCCACCTTCCTTGCCGGTTTGCCCAGCATCGTCAAACCGGCCACCGCCACCTGCTACGTGACGCAGCTATGTGTGAAACTGATGCTCGACAGTGGCATCCTTCCCGAAGGCGCGCTTCAGCTGATTTCGGGTGGTGTGGGCGATCTGCTTTTACACACGGATGCGCAGGACGTGATCAGCTTTACCGGCTCTGCCGACACTGCGCTGATGCTTCGCGCGACGCCACATTTGCTGCAAAACGCCGTGCGTTTCGTGGCCGAGCAAGACAGCCTCAACGCGTCGGTTCTGGGGCCGGATGCTGCCCCCGGCAGCGCCGAGTTCGATCTGTTCATCAAAGAAGCCCACCGCGAGATGACGACAAAAGCGGGCCAGAAATGTACCGCCATCCGCCGCATCATGGCCCCTGCTGCCCATGTTGAAGCGGTGATTGAAGCGCTTTCGGCGCGGTTGTCCAAAACGGTCATCGGCGATCCGCGTGATCCGGCCACGCGCATGGGGCCAGTGGTCAGCGCGTCTCAACGTGACGATGTTCTGGCTAAGGCAGCGATGTTGGGCACCGAGGCCGAGCGCGTCTTTGGGAATCCCGATGATTTTAACGTCGTCGGCGCTGACCGTGACAAGGGCGCGTTCCTGCCACCGATGCTGTTTCACTGCGCCGATCCCGATGCGGCCGAACGTCTGCATGACACCGAAGCCTTTGGTCCTGTCAGCACCGTTATGCCCTACCGCGATGCAGACCACGCAATCGCCCTGCTCAACCGCGGCAAGGGCTCGCTTGTGGCATCGGTCATCACCCGCGACGGGGATCTCGCACGCGAGATGGTGCTGGGGGCGGGTCCGTGGCACGGGCGGCTATACTTTAACAACAGCGACTCCATGTCCGAGAGCACCGGCCACGGCGCCCCAATGCCACACATGATCCACGGCGGTCCGGGCCGTGCAGGCGGCGGAGAAGAGCTAGGCGGAGTTCGTGGCGTCATGCACTATATGCAGCGCACGGCCGTTCAGGGCAGCCCCGATATTCTGACTGCTGTTGGCCAGCGTTGGGTGCCGGGCGCAACCGAGCACACAGGCGGCCCGCACCCATTCACCCGTACATACCACCAGCTGCAACTGGGTGAGACCCTTTACACCAAGAGCCGCAAAGTAACCTTGCAAGATATTGAAACCTTTGCGCATTTTACGGGCGATACCTTCTATGGCCACATGGATGAAGACGCGGCGAAAGCAAATCCGTTCTTCCCCGGTCGTGTGGCGCACGGCTATCTCTTGCTCAGCTTTGCGGCGGGTCTGTTCGTGCAACCGGACCCCGGCCCTGTGCTGGCCAATACCGGCCTTGCCAATCTCAACTTCATGAAGCCCGTCTCACCTGACGACAGCATCAAAGTGCGTCTGACGGTCAAACAAAAGACCCCGCGGACGGCTGATTACGGACAGGTACGCTGGCACGTAACCGTGACCAATCAGGAGGATGAAACAGTCGCTGAATACGAGCTGTTCACCATGAACACCTACGTGGATTCCTGATTAACCCGAGACAGTAATGACGTAGCCTCTTTGGCCGTATATGCTGCTGGGTGAAATTTCGGGAAACAGGCTTATGACAACGGCATTCTTGCACAATGACATGCTGAACCTCGAGGTTGCGGCCTTAGGGGCCGAAATGCAGTTCTTGCGCACGGCAGACGGGGATAATCTGCTGTGGCACGGGGATGCTGCCTTTTGGACCGGACGCGCGCCTGTACTTTTCCCCATCGTCGGGCGGGCCGTTGACGATACGGTCGAGGTAGAGGGCAAAAGCGCCCACATGCCGCAACACGGGTTTGCCCGCCGCAGCCTATTTGCATTGGAACAGCACAGCCCCACGATGTGCCGCCATTTGCTTACCGACACCGAAGAAACCCGCAAGGTCTATCCCTTTGCCTTTGCGCTGCGTCTGACCCATGAACTGATCGGCACCACGCTGCACATCACCGCTGAGGTCCAGAACGAAGACACACGCCCGATGCCGTTCGGCTTCGGATTTCACCCTGCGTTTTGCTGGCCTCTCCCCAATGCCGCTGGCGTCCCTCACCGCATCACGCTGGCTGGCGGCGGCTCCCCCGACAAGCGCGCGATCGAGCACGGTTTACTGCGCCCCGAGCCGCTTGCCGGTCCCTTTGTTGACGGTGATCTGGTGTTGCGGAAAGAACTGTTCGACGACGGAGCGCTGGTGTTTCCAAACAGTACTGACGCGCTGCGTTACGGGCCGAAATCCGGCCTCGCGCTTGATTTCCAGTTCGAAAACCTTCCTGATCTTGCACTGTGGCAACCGGTCGGCGCGCCGTTCATCTGTGTCGAGCCTTGGCACGGCACAGCATCTTATATTGCAGATGGTGCCGAAATCTCGCAACGCCCGAACGCCATCATATTGGCCCCGAAAGAGGTCTCAACCTTCCGCTATTCCGTCACTGTTAGCGGCCTGTCTTAAGGCAGGCATTTGACACCGAAAACAGCGACACCTTCGGGTGACAATCCAGACCGCTTCATGCCGCGCGTTATCATCGCTGCTTTGGGTCTTCCTAAAGCTGTATCCTTGCTAAGGCCCTTTTTTTACGCGGCATCTGCCCCCGACCTGAATTACAACGGATCAATATCGCCTTGCGCGCGGGTGCTGTGGAAATCCGACTGCCACGCAGCAAAGGTGCCTGCCCCGATAGCATCGCGCATGCCTGCCATGATGTCCTGATAATACCGCAGGTTATGCCATGTCAGCAGCATGGACGAAATCATCTCTTGGCTGCGGAAGACATGGTGCAGATAGGCGCGGGAATAGTTCTGGCAGGCCGGACAACCGCAGTCTTCGTCCAGCGGACGCGGATCATCAGCGTGACGGGCGTTTTTGATATTCAGCACCCCCTTGCGGGTAAATACCTGCCCCGTGCGACCAGACCGTGACGGCAGCACGCAGTCCATCATATCAATGCCTCGGGCCACGGCGCCGACGATGTCATCAGGCTTGCCCACCCCCATCAGATAGCGCGGCTTGTCCTGTGGCAATTGTTCCGGCGCATAGTCAAGGCAATCAAACATTGCTTCCTGCCCCTCACCTACGGCAAGGCCACCAACGGCATACCCGTCAAAGCCGATCTCGCGCAGCGCCTCGGCGCTTTGCTGGCGCAGGTCTTGCTCAAGCCCGCCCTGCTGAATGCCGAACAGCGCATGACCGGGCCGGTCGCCAAATGCCTCGCGCGACCGTTTTGCCCACCGCATCGACAGCTCCATACTGGAGGCGATGCGATCACGGTCAGCCGGCAGCGCGGGGCATTCGTCAAAACACATCACAATGTCCGAACCCAAAAGCTTTTGAATCTCCATCGAGCGTTCCGGCGTGATCTCGTGCTTGGAGCCGTCGATGTGGCTTTTGAAGGTCACGCCACGTTCGGTTAATTTGCGCAGGCTGGCCAGTGACATCACCTGAAAACCGCCGGAATCCGTCAGGATCGGACGATCCCAGTTCATAAATTTGTGCAGGCCACCCAGACGGTCGATCCGCTCTGCCGTGGGGCGCAGCATCAGGTGATATGTGTTGCCCAGCAAGATATCGGCGCCGGTTTCACGGACCGATTCAGGCATCATCGCCTTGACCGTGGCAGCGGTTCCCACGGGCATAAACGCAGGCGTGCGGATTTCACCGCGCGGCGTGTTGATCTGCCCCGTCCGTGCGCGCCCGTCCGTGGCATCGATCTGATAAGAAAATCCGGTCATTGCAGAGCCCTCGCAGAGTTGTTGCGCTGCCCTACCGCAGCGGCTTGCGTCTTGCAATCAGTGCGTTTCCAACACACATTGAGTTCAACTTACATAAGGAACGGCACTGTGCCCATCGAAGAACTTCTGCTGAACGTTTTGCAAAGCAATCTGGGCTGGCTATTGCTTGCGCTGGTGCTGGTCATCGTGGTCGTCAAAGCCGTGCGGATCGTGCCTCAGTCCGAACAGCATGTGGTTGAACGCTTTGGCCGTTTGCGCGCGGTTCTGGGGCCAGGGATCAACCTGATTGTCCCGTTCTTTGATAAGGTCGCCCACCAGATTTCCATCCTTGAGCGCCAGTTGCCTACCGCGTCCCAAGACGCGATCACCCGTGACAACGTTCTGGTGCAGGTGGATACATCCGTTTTCTACCGCATCATTGAGCCTGAAAAGACAGTTTACCGTATCCGCGATGTCGACAGCGCCATTGCCACCACGGTGGCCGGCATTGTCCGCGCTGAGATCGGGATGATGGACCTTGACGAAGTGCAGGCCAACCGATCTGCGCTGATTGCGACGATAAAGACAAACGTCGTGGAATCAGTAGAAAACTGGGGGATTGAGGTCACCCGCGCCGAAATTCTGGACGTGAACCTGGATGCCGCCACCCGCGCCGCGATGATGCAGCAGCTGAATGCCGAACGCGCACGCCGCGCACAGGTGACCGAAGCCGAAGGGTCAAAACGGGCGGTCGAACTTGCCGCTGATGCCGAACTTTACGCCTCCGAGCAGACGGCGAAAGCGCGCCGTGTGCTGGCAGATGCCGAAGCCTACGCCACGCAGGTTGTTGCAACCGCGATCAACGAAAACGGGCTAGAGGCCGCACAATACCAGATTGCCCTGAAACAGGTCGAAGCGCTTGGCTCTATGAGCAGCGGCAGCGGCAACCAGACCATTGTTGTCCCTGCCGACGCGCTGGCGGCCTTTGGTGATGCCTTCAAATTGCTCAAGGGTCGCGGGTGATGGACGGTTTGCTGCACATCTGGTGGGTCTGGCTTTGCGCGGCGCTTGCGCTGGCCTTGGTTGAACTTGTGGTCCCTTCTTCGATCTTTCTGGGATTTGCGCTGGGCGCTCTTGCGATGACTGTTGTGGTCGGCTTGGGGTTGCTCTCCAACACCTCGGCGCTGCTGGCACTGTTCGCGGCGCTGTCATTGCTCGCGTGGATCGTGCTGAAACGGGTGTTCAAGAACCAGTCAAGCGGTGCACGGGTCGTTACCCGCGATATCAACGAAAACTGAATTTAGCGAAATTTATGCGTGAAAGCAGGGCGATTACCCCATTTCGGGGGAGAAATGCCGTGTTTCTCCCTTATCCACAACCAAACAGGTTCGCCAATGTAGAATTGGCAGCGGCAAATCGCCGCGCTCAATTTACTGTTTGGGGAAGATTAACATGCGCAAATATATTGCAGAGGCAATCGGAACATTCGTTCTTGTTTTTTTCGGAGTAGGCTCTGCCGTGCTGGCTGGAGGCGGCATCGGCATCGCGGATTCAATCTCTATCACCGGCATCAGCTTTGCCTTCGGTATCTCGGTGGTTGCTATGGCCTATTCCATTGGCCAGATTTCCGGTGCCCACCTTAATCCTGCTGTTTCAATGGGTATGCTTGTTGCCGGTCGCATGACGGTTAAAGAGTTCGGCGGTTACGCTGCATTCCAGATAGTGGGTGCCACTGCTGCCGCTGCGACGATCTATATCATGGCAACCAATTCTGCAGGCGGATACGATATCGCCACCAACGGATTGGGCCAGAACGGCTGGGGCCCCGATTATGGCGGCGAATTCTTTATGATTTCGGCCTTCCTGTTCGAAGTCATTGCCACTGCGGTGTTTCTTGTTGTGATCCTTGCCGTCACGTCAGAGACAGGCAATGCTGCGATGGCAGGTCTGGCGATTGGCCTGACCCTGACCATGATCCATCTGGTTGGCATCACAGTGACCGGCACCTCTGTAAACCCTGCCCGCTCAATCGGGCCTGCGCTGTTTGTCGGTGGTACGGCGCTGTCGCAACTGTGGCTGTTTATCCTTGCGCCGCTGATCGGCGGCGCATTGGGCGGCGTTTTGCATCAGGCACGCATCACCGGCACGTCACCTGCGGATATCGAAGCGTCAACACCTCTCGCCTCGCCCGAGCTTTGATCAAATGAAATTCCCGTTGGGCCTGTCGATCATTTCGGCAGGCCCTCTGGACGCCGCCTCCCGCAATCCATATATAAATAGTCAAGTTTATGAATGAGGCGCAGATGACCAATTCAACACCCCCTCTCGAAGGCACACCACTGATTGCGCCTTCCAGCACGGACCACCCGCTTTACGAGCAGGTCGTGGAGGCATGTAGATCGGTCTATGACCCTGAAATTCCAGTGAATATCTATGAACTTGGCTTGATCTATACAATCGATATCAATGAGGCGAACGAGGTCGCGATCAAAATGTCGCTGACCGCACCGGGGTGCCCCGTTGCGGGTGAGATGCCCGGCTGGGTTGCCGATGCGGTAGAGCCGATTGCGGGCGTCAAACAGGTCGATGTCGATCTGGTTTGGGAGCCGCCTTGGGGCATGGATATGATGTCTGACGAAGCCCGTCTTGAACTGGGCTTTATGTAGGCTTCACTACTGATGCATTGAACGGGCCGCCCTCTTTGATAAAGGGCGGTCCGTTTGCGTTGTTGCCCCTGTGCGCGCGGCCTGTCAAACTGGGCAAAAGACCAATGACACAGCAAGGGGCAGCAATGCAGAACTGGGCCGTTTTCACCGGTGATATCGTTCGTTCCGGCGATCTGGAGCCAGACGCATTGGCGCAGGTGTTCGACGCACTTGAAACAGCGGCGCAGAGCATGAACGACTGGCCTGAAGGATACAGCGCCTTTTCACGGTTCCGAGGCGACGGGTGGCAGATGGCCCTGCCCGTCCATTATGCCTTGCGCGGTGCATTGACCCTGCGCGCCGCCGTGCGTTGCACCGGCAAGGGCCGTGACACGCGGATTGGCATCGGGATCGGTGCTGGCAGCCTAAAAGACGGCGATCTGGCTGCCGCCGACGGGCCTGCCTTCGTTGCCTCCGGACGCGCGCTGGACGCGATCAATCGGGGCCCGCACATGTCAGCTCCTGACGCCCCAGCGGTGCTGCGCGTCGCCCTGCCACTGGCCGATATCATTGCGCAAGAATGGACCGCAAAGCAGGCGCAAGTGGTGCAACTCCTGCTGGCCCCCGCACCACCAACGCAGGACGAATTGGGCCACGCACTGGGTCGCAGCCGCCAGATGATCCAGAAACAGGCCAATGCAGCCGGAGTTGCCGGACTAATTGAAAGCTGTGAAGCTTATGAGGGCGCAAAATAGCCACCAAAATATATTGCAATACAAGAAAGCAACCATTTTTACATGAGCCTTCCCGTTATCCCGCTTCTGACGATCGAACTGCTGATCGCTCTTGTCACCGCCCACCTGTTGGCCGATTTCGTGTTCCAGACCACCTATATGGTCCTGAACAAACAGCGTCCCTGGATCATGCTGATGCACGGGCTGCACGTCTTTGCGCTGACAGCTCTTTTTTCAGGCGGTGCGATGCTCCTAAGCCTCGGGATCGCGCTTAGTCATGTCGCCATCGACACCATCAAGATCAAATTCGCCCCGGATACGCTGCGGACCTATCTGCTGGATCAGGCGGCGCATTTTGTGGTTCTGTTTATGGCCGTGGTCTGGCTGCCTGCATGGCTGATTGATCCATGGTGGCCCCCTCTATCGACCGACATGATCCAGATCGCACTGGTGGTCGCTGGATTTATCACCGCCACCATGGCTGGTGGTGTCGCTGTGGGCCATCTGATGTCACGCTATAAGTCCGACGCACAGCCTGAGGGGCTTGAGTATGCGGGCCGTATGATCGGATTGATGGAACGGGGTCTTATCTTTCTCATGGTCATGATCGGAGAGCCATCGGGGATCGGATTTCTCATCGCGGCCAAGTCTATTTTGCGCTTTGACACCGTCGCACGGGACCAGAAGATGAGCGAATACGTGATTATCGGCACGCTTGCGTCATTTGGATGGGCACTGGCCGCCAGTTTCGCCACCATCGCGACAATGCGCGCACTGGGATACTAACCTCTTGAGATTGTGCCCGCCCGCGCCTATCTATTGAAATGAAGGAGCACCCATATGTTCGGCATTCCAGGCAAGCAGGCGGTCACAATGACCGACAAGGCAGCAGCACAGATTATCAAACTGATGACCGCAAAGGGCCACGCTGGCCTGCGCATCGGCGTGAAAAAAGGCGGCTGTGCGGGCATGGAATATACCATGGAATATGTGGATGATGCCGATCCCAACGACGAAGTCGTTGAACAGGACGGCGCGCGTGTGATGATCGCTCCCATGGCGCAGATGTTCCTCTTCGGCACGCAGATTGATTATGAAACAACGCTGTTAGAGAGCGGGTTCAAGTTCAAGAACCCCAATGTGACAGAAGCATGCGGTTGCGGCGAATCCATTAAGTTTGACGAAGCACTTTTCGCCAAGTGAGCCTGACACAGGCCGATATGGCCTTTGCACGCGAGCTATTTGAAAACATCCCTGATCTAACCACCCGCCGTATGTTCGGCGGCATGGGAATCTATTGCGGCTCCCAAATCTTTGCGCTGCAACTGTCAGACGGTCGGGTGATGCTCAAGGCTGCGAAGGGCCCGTTTGCCGACCGGATGAAAGCGCTGGGCGGTGAGGAATGGACCTATACCCGCAAGAACGGGGCCGCCGCCTCCATGCCCTACTGGACGCTGCCGGATGCATATCTAGATGATCCCGAAGAAGCCTGCGCGCTGGCGCGAGAGGCCATGGCGGCACTTGGCTAGACGGCGATCTCGGATACCAGTTGGTCGCGGAAGCTTTTCATGAACGCGACGCGCTCCTGCGCCATCTCGCGCGCGGTGGCGGTGTTCAATGTCTCTGCCACACGCAACAGCTTTACCTCGAAATGATCCAGCGCATAAGCGCGGTCATCCAAGGCGCGCGATTGCGCCAACGGGTCCGCCCCGTGAAACAACGCGCCCCCCATCTGGCCAGACACATTGAAGCAGCGCGCGATCCCCAACGCGCCCAAAGCCTCAAGCCGGTCCGCATCCTGCACCACCTGCGCCTCCACGCTCTGCGCACGTAAGCCTGCGGAAAAACTATGCGCTTCAATGGCATGCACAACGGTGTTTATCTTTTCTTCAGCCATCCCTCTCCCCTCAAGAAAAGCGGCGGCATGGGCGGCAGAAAGCGCTGCGGCCTGTGCGCGGGCCGGATCATCCTTGGGCGGGTTCACGATGTCATGCAGGAAACACGCAGCCTCGATAACCTCAAGGTCGCCCCCCTCTATGGCCGCGATCCGGCGCGCCAACGCCCAGACACGGCGCAGGTGCCAGACATCATGCGCCCCGTCTACGGCCGCCCCCCAAACGCGCAAAACCTCGGCCTCATAGGCCGCGTTCATGACTTCTTAAGATGCAAATAGGTTTCCCCGAAACGGGCCGCCAAATGCTCTCCTGCCAGCACAACCTTGCCCGATCCGAGCGGCGCCACGTTGGTATCGTGGGAAGGGTTGAAGAACAGCGGCACAGATATCCGCTCGTTGCTGCCGCCGACGACGCGGTGCGGCGTGGCCCGCACACGCCCGTCGGTCCATGCCTCCATCATCTCGCCAAAGTTTATCACGAAGGTGCCCGGCTCGGCGCTGATAGGTATCCAGCCACCGCCCCGCTTGCGCACCTCAAGCCCCGGAGAGCCATCCGTGGCCAATAGGGTCAGGCACCCATAATCGGTATGGGTGGCAATGCCAAAATCCTTGGCACCGGCCCATGCAGGGCGCGACGGATAGTAATTGCCGCGCAGCAGAGCCATCGGCGTCTCGAAGCCTGCATCGAATGCATCGCGCGGCGCACCAATGGATTGCGCCACACCGCGCAGCACCGCCATCGCAACCTCACGCGCGTCATCGTAATAGGCGCTGATCACCTGCTCGAACCCTTCGGGCTGTGCAGGCCAGATGTTTGGCGCATAAACCGGCATCTGCGCGCGCGGATCATCTGCAGCCAGCCGAACACCACTGTCGAAATACTGCTTGTAATCGGGGTTTGCATCGGGATCGACCTGTTCGGTCCCCGCAGCCCCCCAGCCACGATTGGTCCCTGTTCCCGCCATGCTATATGGCTGTTTCGCGCTTTCGGGCAGTTTGAAGAAGGCGCGGTACATCTCGATCACTTCGTGCACGCGGGCCGAAGACAGCGCCGTGTTGTGAACGGTCGCAAATCCGACACCGGTGGCCGCTTCGCGCATGGCGTCAAGTGCGGCAGGGTCTTCGGCGCTGAGCGCTTGTAGATCGATAGACGGGATCATCGCCTTCTCCTTTATCATGTGGCTTCTTCCTACCGCGATGACCACGGCAATTCCAACCCTATCGTTGAAGTGCGCCACAGCCGGTGGTAGAGATCGGCAACCGGAATAAGGGGCACTAAATGCGACGCAAACTGGCAGCAGGTAACTGGAAGATGAACGGCACCGCGGCATGTCTTGCCGAATTGGGTGCCTTGCACAAAATGCTGCCAACGGCACCGCCCGAGGTTGTGATCTGCCCGCCCGCTCCACTGCTGTTCCGCGCCCATGAGGCCGCACGCGGCACCGGAATCGAGATTGGCGCACAGGATTGCCATATGGAGGCCAGCGGCGCCTTTACCGGCGATATTTCCGCGTCCTTGATCGCGGATACTGGCGCGCTCTATGTCATTGTTGGCCATTCAGAGCGCCGCGATGCACATGAAGAACGCGATCGAGATGTGCGCAAGAAAGCCAAGGCTGCTTGGGCCGCAGGCCTGACCGCCATCATTTGTATCGGTGAGACCCTTGAGGATCACGAAGCCAACAACACGCTCGACATCATTGCAGGCCAGCTTGCAGGCTCACTGCCCGATCAGATGACAGGCACCAACACCGTCATCGCCTATGAACCGATCTGGGCAATTGGCACCGGCAAGGTGCCGACACTGGAACAGATTGTCGAAGTGCATGATTTCATCCGTGCCAAGCTTGAGACACGCTATGGTGCGGATATCGCGGATATGGTCCCGCTGCTTTATGGCGGATCGGTCAAGCCGGACAATGCCGCGACCATCTTTCAGGCGGCCAATGTCGATGGCGCGCTGGTTGGCGGCGCATCGTTGAAGGCCGTTGATTTCGCGCCGATCATTCAGGCGCTAGCAGACAGCTAACGCCATATCCGAATATCTGGAAATGCAAAAGGCGCCGGACCATGCTTGGTCCGGCGCCCTTTTTACTGGTGCAGTGAACTGCTTTATCTGGTGATGATCTCTGGACCCATCATCAGCGTTGGCAACCACGTCGAGATGATCGGGATGTAGGTCACCATAATCAGGAAGACAAACAGCACGGCGAGGAACGGCAGCGCTGCGCGCACAACATTCATCATCGGCATGTTCGCCACGCCCGATGTCACGAATAGGTTGAGACCCACTGGCGGCGTGATCATCCCGATTTCCATGTTCACCACCATGATGATGCCAAGGTGGATCGGATCAATTCCAAGCTCGATTGCGATCGGGAAGACCAGCGGTGCCACGATAACCAACAGGCCCGATGGCTCCATAAACTGGCCACCAATCAGCAGGATCACGTTCACGATGACCAGGAACATCACCGGACCAAAGCCGGCATTCAGCATCGCAGCCGAGATTTGCTGCGGGATCTGTTCATCCGTCAACACGTGCTTCAGAATCAGCGCATTGGCGATGATAAACATCAGCGTGACCGTCAGCTTGCCCGCCTCGAACAAGGTGTCGCGCACATCGCGGTGGAAGAACACTGTGAGCAGCGCCTTGGGTCTCTGCCACAGGGCCAGATTGTTGCCGTCACCGGCCACGTGCAATGGCCCCATATCACGGTAGACAAAGTTGGCGATAAAGAAGGCATAGACCGCCGCAACAGCCGCCGCTTCGGTGGGCGTAAAGATGCCGCCGTAAATGCCGCCCAGAATGATCACGATCAGGAAAAGGCCCCAACCAGCTTCAAATCCGGAGGAGCGAACTTCGCCCCAGCCGCGCCATTCGCCTTTCGGCAGGTTACGGACCCGCGCAATGATGTAGATTGTCACCATCAGCATCGTACCGGCCAACAGGCCAGGAATGACGCCCGCAAGGAACATCCGCCCCACGGACACATCCGTTGCCGATGCATAGACAACCATCACAATGCTGGGCGGGATCAGGATGCCCAAGGTGCCTGCAACCGCAATGACACCCGCGGCGAAATCCTTTGTATAGCCGACTTCGCGCATACCCACGATGACGATAGACCCGATCGCCACCACAGTGGCCGGAGACGAACCGGAAAGCGCGGCAAACAGCATACAGGCAAAGACGCCTGCAATCGCCAGACCGCCAGGCAAATGCCCGACCAGCGCGATGGAGAAGCGGATGATCCGCCTTGCCACACCGCCTGTGGACATAAACGACGACGCAAGCACGAAGAACGGGATTGCAAGCAGCGTATAGTGCCCCGCCATCGCCTGAAACAGCGTCTGCGCAATAGAAGCCAGCGAAGTATCGGACAGCACCAGCAAGAAGATAATGGAGGACGTCCCCAGCGAGATCGCGATTGGAACACCAATCAGCATCAGGCCGATGACCATCATAAATAGGACTACAACTTCCATCCGCTCAGTTCCCCGCGTTCATATGTTGGACATCTTTGATGTCATCTTCTGCTTCATGGCTCACGATCAGGCTGGTTGCGTCGCCGCGCCAGACGCGGAAGAAGGCCTGAATGAACCGGAATAACAGCAAAGCCATCCCAAACGGCAGCATCGCATAAGGAATGAAGCGCGGCAGTTTTTCGTAGGCTTCACCCTCGTTCATGATCGGCTCAATCCAGCGGAGCCATTCGGGGAACGGGATATCGATCACCTCGTACCAGGCCTGATCGCGCGTATTGGCAAATCCTGTTGGAAACCAGCGGCCTGTTGTTGCATCCAAGCCGGCGAAAGGTGCCCAGTAGTCCCAAGCACCCTTCAGTAGGAAGGCTGCATAGAGGATGCAGATCGCGCCTGCGATCAATGCAAGCACCCGTCGTACGGACGGTGAAAACAGATTGATCACCGCATCCACGCCCAGTTGTGCTGTCACTTTGACCGTGTAGCTAACACCAAAAAGAACAAGCCACGCAAAAAGGAAGGTGACTGATTCAAGCCCCCAGATCAGGCCAGTGTTAAAACCATAGCGCAACACAACATTGATAAAGGTAATGATCGTCATCAGGCCCAGAAGGACAGCAATCGCGGTCTCTTCGATTTCGTTAACGATGCGGCCTATTGCCGTCTTTGCCACGTAAGCATGTGCCATGAAACACTCCTGCTGATGGGGGGATAGCACGCGATGCGTGCAAAACTTCACCCCGCCCGTCATGTGCAGGCGGGGTGTGTTAGACCCTTAGGTCTTAGTGCTTGGCGTTGATCGCCTGAGCTGCGTCGATGTTCTCTTGGCCAACGTCGGCCTTGAACTCTTCCCAGACAGGTTTCATTGCAGAAACCCATGCCTCACGGCCTGCTGCGTCCAGTTCACGTACGACGCCGCCTGCTTCAAGGATCGCGGCCTTGGCGGCTGCGTTCACATTGGTGGATTCAGCGTTACGTGCTGCAGTCACTTCGTCCACGATGGTGGACAGCTGCGTGCGCACGTCTTCTGGCAGACCCTCGAACCAGTCTGTCGATGTCACCAGCATGTAGTCGATGATACCGTGGTTGGTTTCGGTGATACCGTCCTGCACTTCAAAGAACTTCTGGCCGTAGATGTTGGACCATGTGTTCTCTTGCCCGTCGACAACGCCGGTTTGCAGCGCGCCATATACTTCGGAGAATGCCATTGGCTGTGGGGATGCACCCATCGCCGCCATCTGTGCTTTGAGAACGTCAGAGTTCTGCACGCGGAACTTCAGGCCGTCTGCATCTGTCGGCAGGTTCAGCGGCTTGTTGGCCGACATCTGCTTCATGCCATTGTGCCAGAACGCAAGGCCCAGCAGGCCGCGGCGTGTCATGGATTCTTTCATCGCCTGACCGGTTTCGGAGTTCTGGAACTCGTCCACGGCATTGATGTTTTTGAACATGAAGGGCAGATCGAAGATGCGGAATACTTTGGTGAACTGCTCGAACTTGGACAGCGAGGGTGCTGCCATCTGAACGTCACCCTGAAGCAGCGCTTCGAGAACCTGGTCATCGTTATACAATGTAGACTGCGGGAAAACTTCCATGCAGGCTTTGCCGTTCATCTCTTCGTTGACGCGGCTTTCCAGCAACGAGGCTGCGATGCCTTTAGGGTGCTTGTCTGTGTTGGTGACGTGGCTCAGCTTGATGACGATTTCGCCGTCGTCGCATGCAGCAGATACAGCGCCAGCTGACAGAGTGATGGCCATAACGGCCGCGGTTACAAATTTCATGATGTCTCCTCCCAGAGAATTTGATCACAGGGCGGCTTTTCGCCGCGCTGAACGCACTATTTAGCGACAGCTCGCCCACTGCAAGCGCCCTGTCATACTGACACTAAAATTACCGATTTTGCTGAAATATTAAAAGCTTACCAAAAACCATCCGAGATGGTAGCGCCAACATCTATCCGTATCCGTGCGGAAATCCGCACCGCGATCCGGCAAGCTGTGCGGAAATCCGCACAACCATACCGACCGACTCAGGGGCGAAAGTCTTCGGGTTTGATCGCGTAACGCGCGCACTTGTCGTAAAACGTCTTGCGCGGCAGCTTGAGAACACGGGCAGCCTCGCTTGCTTGTCCGTCTGTCCGCCGCAGCGCCCCTTCGATAAGGGACTGCTCAATCTGGGCCATATGCGCGACCAGGCCCAAGCTCTCGTCGACCTGCTCTTGCTTGTCACCATCACTCATCCCCATGACAAAGCGCATCGCTTCGGTCATCAGGGAACGGGCATTGCCCGGCCAGTCACGCGCCATCAAAGCCGCCTCAAGTTGCGGCGTGATCTGCGGTGCTGGTTGACCGCTTTGCTCGGCGGCTTGTGCAACGTACCGGTAAAACAGAACCGGAATGTCATCTCGGCGCTCGGCCAGCGACGGGATGCGCACAGGCATCACATTCAGGCGGTAGTAAAGGTCCGCATTGAAACGCCCCGCCTCCAATTCCGCTGAAAGATCACGGGTCGAACCGGCAATAAGCCGCGTGGCAGGGGCACCGTCCAGCGTTTCGGCCAACGCGAGCTGGCTCTGGGCGGGCAGCCTGCTGACTTCATCTATGAACAGGCTTCCGCCTTCGCCCTCTTCATAAGCAGCGGCCAACGCATCGGCGTCCAGATCATGGGCGGCACGTTTGATAAACGGGCGCTTAGAGCGGAGCGAGCATAGGTGGATGACTTCGGCTACTTTTGAAATGCCCGTGCCCTGAGCACCGGTGATCATCACGTCGCCTTGCGCTTGTGCCACGCGACGGACGTGATTGCGCAAGCCCTGCGCCTGTTCGGATGTCCCGAAGATCATCCGCTCTGCCGGATCGCCGTGATCGACCATCTCGCGCAGCTCGCGGTTCTCAAGCACCAGCGCACGGGTCTTGAGGGCGCGCCTAACAACAGCCAACAAGTCATTTGCCGCACAGGGTTTTTCCAGAAACCCGAATGTGCCCTCACCCATCGCTTTAACGGCCATTGGAATATCGCCCTCTCCGGTGAGCAAAATCACCGGCAAATCAGGGTCTATCCCGCGCACATAGGACAGCAGGTGAAACCCGTCCCGCCCCGGCATACGGATGTCCGATATGATCACCCCGTCAAACTGCGCCGAGATATGGTCAGCCGCGACGACAAAGGCGCTGGCTGTGATACACGTGAGGTCTGCCAGCTCAAGCGTCTGGGACAGGGCCTCGCAGATGGCGGCATCATCATCGACCAGAAGGACAGTCTTGCTCATGCGGCTCTTTCCTGTGTCATAGGTTGCAACGTCACGGTGAAACACGCGCCGCCATCGGTGTTGTGCGCGCGAATCTCGCCATCGACACTTTGGACGATGGCATAGCTGATCGACAGACCCAGCCCCATCCCCTTGGCCGCGCCGACGTCTTTGGTCGAATAAAAAGGATCAAACACCTTCTCCGGCGCGGTTATGCCGTGGCCACTGTCGGTGATCATTGCCGTCACACCGTGCGGCTCCAACCGGATCACAATCTCAAGCCTGCGCTTCTGGACATCCATCATTGCATCCAGCGCGTTGGATATAAGGTTCACGAAAACCTGCGCCAGCCGCACTTCGCCGCCCCGAACCCAGACCGGCGCATCGGGCGCATCATAGACCAGTTCAACATCCATGTCGTTCCGCCGCGCTTGTGTCAGGTCTAGCGCAGATGCAATAACCACGCCCAGATCGACTTGCACCTGCTTCACCGTCTCTTGTTTGGAGAATGCGCGAAGGTTCTTGATAATGCGGCCCATCCGGTGCGCCATCTCCGAGATACGGGTCAGATTTTCTGTCGCCCGTTCCGGCGCGCCGCGTTCAATGAATTTCACGCCGTTTTCCGCAAAGGACTGGACGGCCATCAGCGGCTGGTTCAGCTCATGGCTGATGCCGGCACTCAGCTGTCCCAAGGCGCTAAGCTTGCTTGCTTGCACCAGATCGTCTTGCGCGCGTGCAAGTGCCATCTGCGCCTGTGTCCGCTCTGCCGCTTCGCGGCGCAATTCGTTATTAATGTCGCGCAGCGCTTGGGTACGTGCCCGCACCCGCGCCTCCAACTGGGCATTGGCCCGCGCCAATGTCCGCCGCCGTTCGGTTGCCAGAAACAACAGCGCGCCAAAAGCCAGAAAAAGCGCGGCGACCGCGGCTGCCTGCGCATTGGCCAGACGCCGCACAACGGCCACATCCATCAACACTTCTCCCCGCATCCCGATCACAGGCAAATCCTGCACCAGATGCAAAGCCACGTCAGGCAGATAAGGGCCCCATCCCAGATGCCAAATCTCATGCGGGCCGATATAGCTGGCGTCAAACGCAGGCTCGTTCCCCAGTGGCGGGCGCAACCCCGGCGCGCCTTTTGGGCGTTCCCAGTAAATCAGCTCGGACCGGTTCGAGACCTGGACCTGTCCACGCGCATCGGTGAAAAATACAGGTGGCGTATCGCCGCGCCACGCATAATCGACCGAGCTGAGATCTGTGGACACCACCAAAGCGCCCAACACGCGACCCTGCCCGCCAAAAACCGGCGCTGCGTAAAAGTAATTTCGCCCCGTCTCTAATCCCGAACCATAACCACGCCCCAACGCACCGTTAAGGGCGCGGCGGACATATGCCATCGCATTCGCGCTGCCAGCGCCGTCCCCCGCGGCGGCAAGAACGCGCCCCGTCCGGTCAATCACCATGACATCCAGCGCAGCAGAGCGGTCCGCCACACCCTGCAACAAAGCAGTATCTTCGGGGCGCACGGTCCCTTCAAGCACTTGCAGAACCTGTGGATGGTCAGCCATGACAACCGCCAGATCGCGGTAGCGTTGTAGCTGCCCGACCAAGCGGTCACTGGCCAGCGCCAGATCGGCCGCCCCCCGCGCAGACAGCCGTTCCAACCCTTGATGGGTCGCATAGCGCCAGACCGAAACGCTCAGCACGGCGACGCAGATCAGAAAACCAACAATGCTCAGGCCGCGCCTGCCAAACCTGTATCTCATGAGCGGTAATTTATCTGCTGGCCCTTGCATTTACCAGCACAACTGCGCTTTCTGCCGCCTATGCAGCGCCTCTCCCAATCTCCGCTTGATCCTGACTTTGTCCAGAACCCCTATCCCTTCTATGATCGTGCCCGCGCATGTGGGCCGGTAGTTTTCTGGGAAGACTACGGATTCCCCGCGGCTTTTGATGCGGCCACGGTGCAGGCCCTGCTGCGCGATCGCCGTCTGGGCCGTGCTGTCCCGCCTGAACAGGCGACACCGGTGCCGCCGCACCTTGCCCCTTTTTATGCGGTAGAGCGCCATTCCCTGCTTGAGCTTGAGCGCCCCGATCACACCCGACTGCGCAGTCTGGTCTTGCGCGCCTTCACCTCGCGCCGGATTGCCGCGTTAGAGCCGGATATAAAAGCAGTCACTTCCGAGCTGTTGGATAACCTTCCCCGCGCAGGCACCTTTGACCTGATCCCAAGCTATTGCACACAACTGCCAGTGCGCATTATCGCGCGGCTGCTCGGCGTGCCAGAGGCCTTGGCCCCCGATCTGCTGCGCTGGTCCAACGCCATGGTGGCGATGTATCAAGCCGGCCGGACCCGCGCGATCGAAGACGCAGCAGCACAGGCCGCAGCGGAGTTTTCGGATTTTCTGTCAGCCTATATCGAAATGCGCAGAAGCACCCCCGCAGATGACCTGATTTCAGAGCTGATAAACGCCCAGCAGGACGGATCACGGCTGAGCACGGAGGAGATGATCAGCACCTGCGTGCTGTTGCTGAATGCAGGTCATGAGGCGACGGTGCACAGTTTGGGCAATGCGGTCAAATGCCTGATTGAGGAAGAAACGCCGGTTGCGGCTTTAGCTCCACAATCCGTTGCTGCGACATGCGAAGAACTGCTGCGCTACACGCCGCCGCTGCACATGTTTGACCGCTATGTTTACGAAGATGTCGAACTTGGCGGCGTCACGCTTGAAAAAGGCAGCCGCGTCGGTCTTGTCCTTGCTGCAGCGGGTCGTGATCCGGCTGTGTTTGAGAATGCCCACCGGTTCTTGCCAACCCGCCCGCCAAAACCGCACGCCGCTTTTGGCGGGGGTCTGCATTTTTGCCTAGGCGCACCTCTGGCGCGCATGGAAATGCAGATCGCGCTTCCTGCACTTTTCGCGCATCTTCCGACACTACAGCTCGATACCGCCCCGCAATTTGCAAACACGTACCATTTTCACAAGCTCGACGCACTTATGGTCAGCGCCTAAAGCGGCAACATCGTCGTTGATTTGATCTGCTCCATCGACAGTAGCGCCGTGACATTATGCACCCGCACCTCTGAAATCAGCGCCTGATAGAAACGGTCATAGGCGCGCGCGTTCTCGACCCGCACCTTAAGGATATAGTCGATATCACCCGCCAGCCGGTGCGCCTCTTGCACCTCGGGGCGATCGCGCAGTGCCTTCAGGAATTTGGCCTGCCACTCGGCCTCATGCTCGGACGTGCGGATCAGAACGAAAAAACACGCCTCCAGCCCCAGTGCATCGGCGTCAAGCACGACTGTATGCTGGCCGATCACGCCAGCCTCCCGCATTTTGCGGATTCTGTTCCACACGGGCGTCTTTGATGACCCCACTTCGCGCGCAATATCGTCCAGCGACTGGCTTGCATCGCGTTGCAACGCCGCCAGAATTTTCCTGTCAGTCTCGTCAATCCGGACAGTCATTCCGTTTCCCCCAAATTTGCAAAACGCATGTTCCAACTGAGCGGTACAGTAGAACAATCATCCTTATATATCCAGACATATGGCAAATTATCAGAACAGTATTCTATTATACAGCAGCAACGCAGAGGACAGGTGACCGATGGACCATTTCCCGATTTTCCTAAGCACACAGAACTCCCGCATCATTGTGTCCGGCGGGGGTGATGCCGCGCTGGCCAAGCTCCGCCTGCTGATGAAAACACGTGCGCGGATCACCGTATTCGCCGCCGAACCCGCCCGCGAGATCGAGCAATGGCATCACGAAGGGCGGCTGACACTTGTGTCCCGCGCGATGGAGCACGGAGACGCCGTCTGCGCCAAGCTGTTCTACGGCGCGAACGAGGATGCCACCGAAGATGCCCGCACCGCCCTTTTGGCGCGTGCCTGCGGTGCATTGATCAACATCGTGGACAACCTTGAAGACAGCCAGTTCATCACGCCCGCCATCGTGGACCGTGATCCTGTGACCATCGCCATCGGTACCGAAGGCGCCGCCCCTGTTCTGGCCCGCGCGATCAAAGCGGATCTGGAAGAACGCCTGCCACAAAGCCTTGGCACACTGGCGCGTATCGGCAAGACGTTCCGCAAGGCATCCTATGCCCTGTCCTTTGGCCGTGCGCGCCGCGATTTCTGGCGCGCGTTCTATTTTGATGCAGGCCCCAAAGCGATCAGCGAAGGTGAGGAACAGGTCCTGCCCGCGCTTGAAGACCTTCTGGATACACATTTGAACAAAACTGCCCGCGTGGGCCACGTGGCCTTTGTTGGCGGCGGCCCCGGCGATCCGGAACTGTTGACGCTGAAAGCGCGCCGCGCGCTGGATGAGGCTGACGTGGTGATCTACGACCGCCTGATCACGCCCGAAATTCTGGAACTGGCCCGCCGCGAGGCAACCATGATTGATGTAGGTAAAGAAGGCTTTGGCCATCATACCCCGCAGGAATACATCAACGCATTGCTCGTTGAACACGCGCAGGCTGGCGCACAGGTTGTGCGGTTGAAATCCGGTGATGCCACCGTTTTTGGCCGTCTTGACGAAGAGATTGACGCGGTCGATGCGCATGGCATTGGCTGGAACATTGTTCCGGGCATCACGTCTGCCTCTGCTGCGGTGGCCGCAATCGGGCAAAGCCTGACAAAGCGCGGGCGCAATGCCTCTGTCCGGTTCCTGACAGGCCATGACACCCGCGGTTTTGCCGACCATGACTGGCGCGCTTTGGCCCAGCCCAATGAGGTTGCGGCGATCTATATGGGCAAGAAATCTGCCCGCTTTGTGCAAGGCCGCCTGCTGATGCACGGCGCAGACCGCCACACGCCTCTCACCATCATCGAAAACGCCAGCCGCGCAGACCAGCGCGTGCTGGAGACAACGCTGGACGCCCTGCCCGCCGCCCTTGAGGCTGCACAGCTTGGCGGTCCCGCACTGACCTTTCTGGGGCTCGCCCCGCGTGCCGCGCTTGCCGCGGCCCCCTCTCTCAAGCTTGAGGAATTTGCATAATGGCTAAATCATTCGAACCGTCCGTCATCACAGCCAATGCGCTGCTGGAAGGTGATGTTGTTTACCTGCGCGGCACCGATTGGGTCCGCGACCTGCAAGATGCGGATGTCCTTACCGACGAAGCCGATGCGCAGCTGCGCCTGATCGAAGCCTCTGCGCGCAGTGCCGAAGTGGTGGGCGTCTACCTTACCGCTGTTGATCCGGCACAGGGCCAGATCAACACCACCCACTTCCGTGAGGCGTTCCGCGCGACTGGCCCCTCCAACTATGCCCATGGCAAACAGGAGAACGTATAATGTACGCCTATTCCGATTTTGATACGCAGTTCATCGCGCAGCGCAACGCACAGTTCCGTTCCCAGGTAGAGCGCCGGATTGACGGCAGCCTCACCGAGGACGAATTCAAACCCTTGCGCCTGATGAACGGCCTGTACCTTCAATTGCACGCCTACATGCTGCGCGTGGCCATACCCTATGGCACGCTGAACAGCGGCCAGATGAACAAGCTGGCCGATATCGCGGACAAATGGGACAAGGGCTACGGCCACTTCACCACGCGCCAGAACATCCAGTACAACTGGCCAGAGCTGCGCGATGTGCCGGACATGCTTGATGCGCTGGCCGAGGTGGACATGCACGCGATCCAGACATCCGGTAACACCATCCGCAACGTGACCGCCGACCATTTTGCCGGTGCCGCAGCAGATGAGATCGCCGACCCGCGCCCGATTGCCGAGCTGATCCGCCAGTGGTCAACGGACCACCCTGAATTCCAGTTCCTGCCGCGCAAATTCAAGGTTGCCGTTTCCGGCGCATCGCATGACCGTGCGGTGTTGAAAGCTCATGACATCGGCCTGCAAATCGTTGAGCAAGACGGCGCACGCGGCTACCGCGTCATCGTCGGTGGCGGTCTTGGCCGGACGCCGATGATCGGCAAGGTGCTCTATGATTTCGTGGCCTCCGAAGACCTGCTGCCCACACTTGAAGCTATCGTCAGTGTCTATAACCTGTTGGGCCGCCGAGATAATAAATACAAAGCTCGCATCAAAATCACCGTGCACGAAAACGGGATCGAGGACATCCGCGCGCGCGTTGATGCCCGCTATAAACTGATCCGTCCGCAGTTCACGGGCGTTGACCAGCAGATGCTGTCGCGGATCGAGGCAGACTTTGCCCTTCCCGAATTTGTGACCAAATCATTGGCCGCATATGAGACCGCTTACACCAACGATCCGGTTTTCCGCGCATGGGCTGATACGAACCTCAGCGATCACCGCGCGCCGGGATATGCGATTGTGTCCATCTCTCTCAAGGCGCATGGCGCGACACCGGGCGATGCGACATCCCATCAGATGCGCGTCATGGCGGATCTTGCGGCAGAATACGGCCACAACGAGTTGCGCATTTCCCATGAGCAGAACGTGATCCTGCCACACGTCCACCGCGCTGATCTGCCAGCCCTGCACGCCCGCTTGAAAGAGGCGGGTCTGGGCACCGCAAATATCGGTCTGATCTCGGACATTATCGCCTGCCCCGGCATGGATTACTGCGCGCTGGCAACGGCACGCTCTATCCCGATCGCTCAGGAAATCGCGACCCGCTTTGACGATTTGAAGCTTGAGCATGATGTGGGCCCGCTGAAGATCAAGATTTCCGGCTGCATCAACGCCTGCGGACACCACCATGTGGGCCACATCGGCATCCTTGGGTTGGACCGCGCAGGCGTGGAGAATTACCAGATCACACTGGGCGGTGACGGCACCGAAGACGCAAGCATTGGCGAACGCGCCGGTCCCGGTTTTTCCGCCGAGGAAATCATCCCCGCAATCGAGCGGTTGGTAATGGCCTATCTGGACCTGCGCAGCGAACGCGCAGAGACTTTCTTGCAAACCTATCGCCGCCTCGGGCTTGCCCCCTTCAAGGCTGCCCTTTACCCGCAGGCTAAAGCCGATGCCGCTTGATCAACCCATAAATGCGCGTGTTGACGCGCTAAACACGGCGCTGAAACACCACGCCGCAGCCGATGTGCTGCGGCGTGCATTTCAGGCCGCGCCCAATCTGGCGCTAGTCTCCAGCTTCGGGGCGGAAAGCGTGGCGTTGCTGCATTTGGCAGCGACAGTGAAGCCCGATGTGCAGGTTCTGTTCATCGACACGATGCTGCTGTTCCCCGAAACGCTGACTTACCAACGCGAGGTGGCCAAAAAACTGGGCCTGCACCGTGTACAGGTCTTGCGCGCGGATACACTGGCTGAAGACCCTGACAACACCCTGCACCAGCGCGATACAGACGCCTGCTGTGACCTGCGCAAAACCCGCGTTCTGGATCAAGCGCTCAAGGGATTTGACGGCTGGATCACAGGGCGCAAGCGCTACCAGTCCGGCAACCGCGCCGAATTGCCCGCCTTTGAGGTGGAAGCAGGCACAGGCCGGATCAAGGTCAACCCGTTGGCACACTGGACCAGTGCAGACGTTCAGGAATATATGGCTGAAAACGCCCTGCCGCGGCATCCTTTGGTTGCACGGGGCTATCCTTCGATCGGTTGTGCTCCTTGCACATCGCCGGTCGCCGAAGGTGAAGACCCGCGCGCAGGTCGCTGGCGCGGGCAGGAAAAAGATGAATGTGGCATCCATTTTGTCGACGGCAAAATGGTCCGTACAGGAGCAACACAATGAGCATTATTGTAAATGACAGCGGCTTTTCCGCCGACAATTGGACCCGTGGCTATTGCACAACCGGCGCGGCCAATGACTGCGTGGCCCTTGATCTGGCTTCGGACATAGTCCCAGAAAACATCGTGCTGACACCGACGCTTGAGATGATCCGCGTGGATTTCCCGTCATCCGCAGACGGGCGCGGGTTCACCATCGCGCGTGCCTTGCGCCTGCGTGGCTACACGGGCCGATTGCGCGCCCGAGGCCATGTGTTGGCGGATCAATACGCCATGGCGCGGCGCAGCGGATTTGACGAGGTCGAAATTGACGAAGCCCTTGCTGCACGCCAGCCACAGGATCAATGGCAGTTCCGCGCGGACTGGCAATCCGGCGATTACCAGGCCCGCCTGCGCGGCTAAGCGGCGCATTGCGCCCATCCTCCCCCTTGTCTAAGAAAAGGACCGTGGAGCATTGCTCTGCGGAGAAATCATGACCGAGCATTCCCCAGTGACCCTTGATACAGCAAAAGCCGTTCCAACCCTGCCCGATGCGCAGACCGTTACCTCTGTGAAACACTGGACGGACCGGTTGTTTTCCTTCCGCGTCACGCGGCCCGCATCCTTGCGCTTTCGCTCGGGTGAATTTGTGATGATCGGCTTGATGGGAGAGCCACACCCAGAGACAGGTAAAATCAAACCCCTGCTGCGTGCCTACTCCATCGCCTCACCTGCGTGGGACGACGAATTGGAATTCTATTCGATCAAGGTGCAGGACGGCCCACTGACGTCGCGGCTTCAGCACATCCAGCCGGGCGACGAGATAATCTTGCGGCCCAAGCCTGTGGGCACGCTGGTGCATGACGCACTGCTGCCGGGCAAACGCATCTGGTTCTTCTCCACAGGCACCGGTTTTGCGCCCTTCGCAAGCCTGCTGCGCGAGCCTGAAACCTATGAGAAATTCGACGAAGTTATCATCACCCACACCTGCCGCGATGTGGCCGAACTTGAATATTCGCGCCAGTTGATCGAAGAGCTGAAAGCGGACGAGATGATGCAAGAGCTGATCGGCACCGAGAATCTTGCCAAAATTCGTTACTATCCGACCACAACGCGCGAACAAAGCCCGAAGATGGGCCGCATCACCACGCTTCTGGAAGACGGCACCGTGTTCCGCGATCTGGGCATTGACGGTATATCGGTGGACACTGACCGCGCGATGGTTTGCGGCTCCATGGGGCTGAACGTGGATATCAAAGCCGTGCTTGAAGGCTTTGGCCTTGAAGAAGGCGCAAACTCCGATCCCAAACACTATGTGGTAGAAAAAGCCTTTGTCGGCTAATCATTAGCCAACACATCGGTAAAAGCTTGGGCGGCGCGAATTGACATTTGTGCCGCCTTTCAGCGTGATGACCCGATGACATATATCAAATCACATTGGCAACTTCTGACGATCACTGTGCTTGTTTTTGCGCTGTGGCACACGCCCGTTGTGGTGCCGTTGAAAATCCTCGTCGTTTTCCTGCATGAACTGTCGCACGCTGTCGCGGCATGGCTGACAGGTGGCTCGGTCGAGCAGATATCACTCTCCGCCGCTCAGGGCGGGTTCGCCGTGACCCGTGGTGGCAGCAGGTTTGCGATTCTATCGGCGGGATATCTTGGATCTTTGGTGATGGGGGTGCTCTTATTGCTCGCAGCTTTGCGCAGCACCGCTGACCGCTATGTCACCGCGTTTCTGGGCGCGATGATGCTGTTGATCACAGTGCTTTATGTGCGTGACTTGTTTGCAGTCGGGTTCTGCGTGGCCGGAGGGATCGTGCTGTTGGGCATGGCGCGTTTTCTAAGCCATTCCACCAACGATCTGGCGCTGCGCGTGATTGGATTGACCAGCGTTATCTACGTTCCGTTTGATATCTTCGACGACACCATCGCACGGGCGGGGATGCCATCGGACGCCTATATGCTGGCAGCAGAATTCGGCGGAACAACCATGCTCTGGGGAGGCCTGTGGCTGCTCCTCAGCTTTCTGGTTATTGCCGTCAGTTTGCGCCGCATTCTGGGGTCTGGCAGCAATATCTCCCTGCCCCCGCGCCCATAAAAAAAGCCGCCCCCGAAGGAGCGGCTCAATTCTCGTCTCACGACGGTTGGCTTACATGCCAAGCGCTTCGCGGACGCTGTCCAAAGCAGTCTTCAGCAATTCAGGATTGTCCTGAGCCGCCTTGAGGCCTTTGTTCAGCATGGTTTTTTGCAGCGTACCCAGATCGGAATTCTCTACCATTTCCGTTACTTTATCCAGGTTGAAACCATCAACTGTCAGCAGTTCTTCCATAGAAGAACCGGCTGCGTCGGTTGCTGCGGCAGTTTCTGTCGCGGCATCGGTCGCAGTTGCTTCAGTTGCAGCAGCAGCTTCAGTTGTTGCTTCTTCAGTCGCTGCTGCAGCATCGGATGCCGCTTCTTCAGTCGCCGCTGCGGCATCGGATGCCGCTTCTTCAGTCGCAGTTGCAGCATCGGATGCCGCTTCTGATGTTGCCGTTGCCGCGTCAGACGCTGCTTCTGTTGTCGCATCAACTGCGTCTGATACCGCTTCACCAGCGGCTGTTGCGGCGTCAGATGCCATTTCGGCAGTTTCGTCTGCAACATCAGCGGCTGCATCAACAGCACCCTCGGCGGCATCAGCAACGGCGGCTGCTGCGTCGCTTGCGGTATCTGCAACGGCATCAACCGCATCTGCAGTCGCGTCTGCTGCTGCATCAGCTGCGTCAGACGCGGCTTCTGCTACGGCGCTAGCCGCATCGCTGGTTGCTTCTGCCGCGTCCTGCGCAGCGGTTGTCGCTGTGTCCGTAACGTCGCTTGCGATATCCTGAACGCTGCGACCGGAATACAAAACGTATCCGCCAATTGCGATAATCGCTGCAACAACGATCCAAACCAAATTCTTCATAGTAGTTCCCCTCTTGAGTGCACAAGACGGGTGAAACACCCCATCTCATGCCATTGGCGACCAAATGCGCATGCGAACCGGCAGGATCAAGGGGAAAACGCACCACACTGCCCCATCTTTGCACGATTTTCATCTTGAAGCGGACCTTATGGAGGTCTACTTTACAAAATCGGTAATTCAACCATCAAAGGACCATCATCATCGCTCGCAGACCCCATAACGCACCGCCGCAACGTGACACCGGCCCGCGCGTCAATGAAAATATCCGCTCAAATGAAATTCGCCTGATCGGCGCAGATGGCGAAAACGTCGGCGTTGTGACGCCTGTACGTGCTATGGCCATGGCAGAAGAGGCAGGGCTCGACCTTGTAGAAATCTCTCCGAATGCCAATCCGCCTGTTTGCAAGATCATGGATTTCGGCAAGTTCAAGTACGAGACGCAAAAGCGCGAAGCCGAAGCCCGCAAAAAGCAAAAGATCATCGAGATCAAAGAGGTCAAGTTCCGCCCGAACACAGACACCAATGATTACGATGTAAAAATGCGGAATGTTTACAAGTTTCTGGAGAATGGCGACAAGGTCAAAGTCACCCTGCGCTTCCGGGGCCGCGAGATGGCCCACCAGAATCTTGGCCGTGAGCTGTTGGAGCGTGTCGCAGAAGACACCAAAGAGCATGGTAAGGTAGAGAACTTCCCGAAAATGGAAGGCCGCCAGATGGTCATGCTCATCGGGCCGCTCCCGAACAAATAATCCTGTCCTGCCAGACGGAATCGAAAACGCCCTGCCCGATACCGGACAGGGCGTTTTGCATTTTAGCGGAGCAGTTCCGTAATATTGCGCACCACAGCGCGGCGGTTGGCAACTTCGTCCGTCAATGTCGGAACCTTGAGATGGCTTTCACCGTATCCCTGGACGATCATGTTTTCTTCGGCCACGCCAAAGTATTCGGTCAGGGCAAGGGCAACCGTCTCTGCGCGTCTGTCAGACAGGGCAAGGTTATATGTCGCATCGCCTACCGCGTCTGTGTGACCCTCTACCAGAAGGACCGTCCGCGGATCTTCTGCAATGATCTCGCGCAAGGTGTTACCGATACGGGCAAGGCTTCGTGCCTGCTCGGGTTCGATCGCCGCCGAACCGGAGGCAAAGCGCACTGCGTCAAGTTCGATTTCGGGGGCAAGTTCGCGCACCTTACGAATGTCGCGCACCTGGCGCAGGGAGAAAGCATCACCTCTGCGCGCGGCGGCCTCGGCCAGAAGAGCTGCACGCAGATTATCTTCGCCTTCTACGCTTGACGGCAGCGGTGATCTGACAACTTCCGGCAGATCCTTTGCGACAATCTCTCGCTCTTGTTTGGTATCATCCACAAGCACGTATTCCTGCCCGTCGGGCATAACGCGCAGACGGCGCAACACTGTTCCGTCCGCGCCAAGAATAGTCACAACGCGGGTCCCGTCAGGTTTCAAAACCGTGGTGCGCGAAGAGCCGTCATCGAAGGTCTCGGTGCTGACCTCATTACCCGCACGGCGCAATAGCGCATCATCGCTCTTGAGAACGCGCAGCTCACCTTCCCGCTCGACCACAACGCGGTCACCGGTGCTGCTTTTCACTTTATCGCCGTTCTTCAGAATCTGGCCCACGACGACCGCGCCAATGCCCGCCACCAATGCTTTTTCAAAGTTGCTCAGGCCGCTGTCTTTATCGACTTTCTGTTCACCTGTCACAGCGGTTTCGAATTCCTCGCTGGACGTGCGCACGTCGCTTTCTGTCAGTTTTTCAGTCTCGACTGTTCCGGCACCTTCGGCGCTGTTGGCCACAGCTTGTGACTGTGCCCGCTCCTGTGCGCGTGCTGCCTGCCGCGCAGCGCGGCGTTCGTCCCGTGCGGCCTGACGCTCGGCTTCTCCGGCATCCTGTTCGGCTTTTGCCGCGGCAGCGGCTTGTGCATCTGCTTGGGCTTGCGCATCAGCAGCGGCTTGCGCGTCTGCGGCAGCCTGTGCATCAGCAGCAGCTTGTGCGTCTGCGGCAGCCTGAGCGTCAGCCGCAGCTTGTGCGTCTGCCGCAGCCTGTGCATCAGCGGCAGCCTTTGCATCAGCAGCAGCCTTTGCATCAGCAGCAGCTTGTGCATCAGCGGCAGCCTTTGCATCAGCGGCGGCTTGAGCCTCGGCTTCAGCAGCTGATTTCTCGGAGGTCTCTGCCGCAGCTACTTTCTGCCGCTCTTTCTCAAGACCGTCGTTCAACTTGGCGATCCGGTCATTCAACAGTTCAAAACGTTCCTTGAGCGGCTGTGGGTCAGCATCGCGGTCCGACTGTGCCTGCTTCAATTTGGGGATAAGAGCAGCCAAAGCGGCTTCGTTCTTTTCCAGCCGTGCGGTCAACAGTTCAATGCGCGTCTGCATGACACGGCCATCTTCCCATGTGCACGGAAATTCACCATCTCCACAAACCTCTTGGGCAAAGCTTGTCGTGGGTACTCCCATCGCGAGAACAAGTGTGATGGCGGATGTAGTTTTCAGAAACTGGGTCATGTTTTACCTTCCAATGGTGCGGCTTTGCCGGGTTTTGCGGCACTTAAACCAACGCCAAACATGCGCAACCGTTCCGTTGTTATGCAATATCACTGCCCGCAAACGCGGAAAGCCGCGCATTTTGCACGGCTTTCCCTGTCTTTGCCAATGATCGGCTTGCTAGCCGGTAATAGCTGCAACCGCCCGTTTGGTCATGACACCAACCAGATGTGCCCGGTAAGCGCCGGTTCCATGCAGATCGCTGATCATCTGCGATCCATCCGCTTTAAGACCCGCAACTGCATCGGCGCTGAAGGTGCCGTTCAATGCCTCTTCGGCTTCGGTCCAACGGAAAACACCGTTTTCTGATGCACCTGTCACGGCCACACGCACGCCGTCACTGAACTTTGCGACGAAAACTGCGACCAGCGGGAAACGGGACGCGGGCTGCAAGTGCTTTTCATAATGCGCGGCTTCGGGAATCGGGAACTTCACTTCTGTGATGATCTCGCCTTCTTCCAATGCTGTCTCGAACATTCCGAGGAAGAAATCATCGGCTGCAATCTCGCGGCTGTTGGTCACGATGGTCGCACCAGAAGCAAGCACGCTGGACGGGTAGCAGGCTGACGGGTCGTTGTTCGCGACAGACCCGCCAATCGTGCCACGGTTGCGCACAGCCGGATCACCAATCCGCGCGGCAAGCGACGCAAGGCCAGGGTAATGCGCTGCTGCTTCTGCTGCAACGGTCGCATGGGTTGTGCCGCCGCCAATGCACAGGCGACCCTCATCATCTGTGCAAACGCCCTTCATCTCGGCGATGCCATGCAGCGATACCAGAACAGAAGGCGCAGCCAGACGCGCCTTGAGTGTCGGGATCAGCGTTTGACCGCCGCTTAGCGGCTGTGCTTCCTCGCGACCAAGCGCCTTGACCGCATCCGCGATCGTGTCAGGCATTTCAACATCGAAGTTATACATTCTATCTTCCTTTTCAGCTTGGAGGTTTACCTGTTGTCAGGTCTGACCTCCGGCTTCATTTGTCTTTTATCTGATGAGCGCGGGACCGGCAAAAACCCGCCCCGCCCTTTGCTTAACCGTTCATCGCTTCCCAAACGCGGTGCGGTGAGACAGGCATGTCGATGTGATCGACCGTGCTGCCCCCCGAACGCATTGCGTCCAGAACCGCGTTTACCACCGCCGCAGGTGAGCCAATCGCGCCGGCCTCGCCACAGCCCTTCACGCCAAGCGGGTTGTGCGTACAGGGTGTCTGGCAGGAATGATCCACGTCATAAAACGGCAGGTCAGAGGCGCGCGGCATGGCGTAGTCCATGTAGCTCGCGCTCAGCAACTGGCCGTCGCTGTCATAGGAACAATTTTCCAGCAGCGCCTGACCGATGCCTTGCGCCAGACCTCCGTGGACCTGTCCGGTCACGATCATCGGGTTCACGATATTGCCGAAATCATCCGCCGCCGAGAAACGCTCAACCGTGACCTGGCCCGTTTCGGGATCAAGTTCGACCTCACAGGCGTAGGCACCCGAAGGATAGGTAAAGTTCGACGGATCATAAAAGGCTGTTTCTTCCAGACCCGGTTCGATCTCTTCCAACGGGTAGTTGTGAGGCACATAAGCCGCCAGCGTCACATCGCCCCAAGCAACGGATTTATCCGTCCCTGCCACAGTGAACGCGCCGTCTTTCAGCTCCACATCGCCTTCCGAGGCCTCCAGCAAGTGGCTCGCGATCTTGGTGGCCTTGGCAATGATCTTTTCGGTCGCGCGCACCATAGCGGAGCCGCCAACAGCAAGTGAGCGTGATCCATAGGTGCCCATACCCATCGGCGTGTTGGCCGTATCACCATGCACGATCTCAACCATATCTTCCGGGATGCCGATCATATCGGCAACAACCTGAGCGAACGACGTCTCATGCCCCTGCCCGTGGCTGTGGCTACCTGTCATGACCACCAGGCCGCCTGTCGCATTGACCCGCACGGTGCACGACTCAAACAGACCCGCCCGCGCGCCAAGCTGGCCCACAAGGTTTGACGGTGCGATGCCGCACGCCTCAATATAGCAGTTCACGCCAAAGCCGCGCAGCTTGCCCTTGGCCTCGGATGCTTTGCGCCGCGCCTCAAAGCCAGAGATGTCGGCCATCTCTTCGAGCTTGTCCATCGTCGCAACGTAGTCGCCAGTGTCATATTCCACCGCCACAGGCGTGGCGTATGGGAACTCCATGATAAAGTTCTGGCGGCGCAGTTTGATCGGGTCGACTTTCAGCTCATGGGCGGCCTTATCGACCAAACGCTCAAGCTGATATGTCGCCTCCGGGCGACCAGCGCCGCGATAGGCATCGACGGGCACAGTGTTGGTGAATACGGCCTTCACGTTCACATAAATCAGCGGGGTTTTGTAGTTACCCGCCATCAGCGTGCCGTGCAGCCAGGTCGGCACAGACGGCGCAAAGGTGCTAAGATAGGCGCCCATATTGGCGTATGTATCGGTGCGCAGCGCGGTAAAGTTGTTGTCTGCGTCCAACGCCAGCTCGATCTTGGTGACGTGGTCACGGCCATGCGCGTCCGACATGAATGCCTCGGATCGCGACGATGTCCATTTGACCGCGCGGTTACACGCTTTAGCCGCGAAGGTGACAAAGGCCTCTTCCTGATAATGGAAGATTTTTGTCCCAAATCCGCCGCCCACATCAGGGGCAACAACGCGCAGCTTGTGCTCCGGGATGCCCAGAACAAACGCGCCCATGAGCAAGCGGATCACATGCGGGTTCTGCGAAGTCGTGTAGAGCGTGTGATCACCGGTGCCACGGGCATAATCGCCCACAGCCACGCGCGGCTCCATCGGGTTGGCCACAAGCCGGTTGTTCACCAGTTCAAGCGTGGTGACATGGGCCGCTTTTTCAAACGCCTCATCCACCGCGGCCTTGTTTTCCTCAACAAAGCCCCAGTCGTAACACAGGTTGGAGGTCAGATCGTCATGCACCTTTGGCGCATCTGCCTTGACCGCGTCTTTCATGTTCACCACTGCTGGCAATTCGTCGATATCAAGGACAATCGCCTCGGCAGCGTCACGGGCCTGTTCCAGTGTTTCCGCAACAACAGCGGCAATCGGTTCGCCCACGTGGCGGACTTTGCCGTGTGCCAGCACCGGATGGCGCGGCTCTTGCATGGGTTCCCCATGTTTGTCCGTCACCTGCCAGCCACACGGCACCGAGCCTACGGCCTCAAAATCAGCGCCTGTGAAAATCTTCACCACGCCGTCCATCCCTTCGGCTGCTGAAGTATCCACATTTTTAAGCGTGCCATGCGCAATATCAGAGCGCAAAAAGTAAACATGGGCCTGCCCGTTTACGTTGATGTCATCTGTATAGTTGCCTTCTCCGGTCAAAAACCGAACGTCTTCGCGCCGCTTGCTGCTGGCGCCGATACCACTGTCCTTTGGCATTTTCATTCCTCCCTAAAAGCGGTGCGCTTGCTGCACACCAAAGCTATAGATCGCGGACCACACCGCGCGGCTTGCTACCCGCCTCCCCGCGGGCAACAGCCGTTATTCCGCAGCGATTGAGCTGACGTCCTGACCCGATGCCGCCATGATCGCCTTGACGATGTTATGGTAGCCTGTGCAGCGGCAGATATTGCCGTCCAGATAATGACGCACGTCTGCTTCGGTGGGCTTGGGGTTTTCTTTCAGTAGCGCTGCGGCAGACATCACCATGCCCGGCGTGCAGAAACCGCATTGCAGGCCGTGATGGTCCTGAAACGCTTGCTGGATTGTGTTCAGCGTGCCATCCGGTGCCGCCTGCCCTTCGATGGTCGCGACCTCGGCGCCTTGCGCCTCAACGGCCAGCATCGTGCAGGATTTGACCGCTTCGCCGTTTACATGGACCACACATGCGCCGCACTGACTGGTGTCGCAGCCAACGTGGGTCCCCGTCATACCAAGTTTGTCGCGCAGAAACTGCACCAGCAGCGTGCGGCCTTCGACTTCCCCAGTGGCGGCTTTCCCGTTCACGGTCATTTTAACCTGTGTCATTGATGTCCTCCCAGACTCTCGTTTTCCTGTCATTGCGCAGAGTTAAGCACGGCCTTGATGCATTGAGAACAAAAAAAATGTCTTGACGCGGTATGACGCAGGATTGGGCCGTAATCAGGCGCGCGGGCGGCGCGGCTGCGGACGGGTTGGTATTTCTTTGAGCAAACCACCCACGCCCATGCGGGCAATGTCGCGCGCTTCAACCGCCACGCCGCAAATCACCCGCGCCAGAACCCAATCCGCCCCGTTAAGCGCAGGAGACCGCGCACAGCCCGGCAATCCAATAACCTGCTGCGTGCCACGGTGCCCCAGAAACAACAAGTTACCCGGATCGACCGGCATGCCAAAGCGTATGATCTCTCCACCGGCCCGCACCAGAGCGGAAGGCGCGACATCGGCAATATCAGACGTTGCAGAGCCGGTAAGCACCAGCACTAAGGGCGATTTGGCCGCTTCGATGGCCGCCTGCAAATCAGCGGTGCGATGCGGCACCAGCGTGACAGTTTCAAGCGTTACGCCAAGCGCTGTAAGCCTGTCCTCAATCGCGACGCGCCCTTTATCCCCCGCACCACCCGGGATTTCCGTGATGATCAGTGTGGCCCGGTCCAGCACAGGCGTGGCAAGGCGTATCGCGCCGCGCGCGGCGGCTATTGCCGTGTCCAATGCGGCACGAGGCACGCCGTATGAGATGATCTTGATCGTGGCCATCATATCGCCTGCGCGCAACTGGTGGTGCGGCGGGATTGTGGCGACCGTGATCATCGGATCACCGCCATTCACATCATCCAGCGCCGACACGTCCAACAGGGCAACACCTGCGTGATCGGCGATCAGGTTCACCCGTCCGGTAAAGGCCGCACTGCGGCGCATCCCGCTGCCACCTTCCATCAGTGCGTCTGCCAGCGCATCTGCGGCAGCGTCTTCGCCCACATCGTTGCGTTCAAGTCTTGCAACGATGACCTGTTCGATCTGTGCGTCCACCAACGCAGCAATGTCAGAGGAATCCAGCACCTGTCCCTTGCGCAAACGCCCTTGTGGCAAAGCCACGGAATGCGCCAGCACACAGCCTTGCGCGTCTTTGGTGGGGACCGCGCCGAACTTCATGGCAGGCGCAGCGCTTCGATCATTTGCGCAAGGATCGACACAGCAATCTCTGCCGGTCCTGCGGCCCCGATGTTAAGGCCAACAGGGCCGTTGATACGGGCAATTGTATGTTGATCAAATCCAGCATCCACAAGCCGTTCTACCCGCGAGGCATGGGTGCGCTTTGATCCAAGTGCGCCAATGTAAAACGCGCCAGAGCGCAGGCCGACATGCAGCGCCGGATCGTCCAGCTTGGGATCATGGGTAAGCAGAACCAGCGCGGTGCGGGTGTCTACGCCTACTTCCTCAAGCGCCGCATCGGGCCAGTCATTGATCACCTCTGCGTCTGGAAACCGCGCTGCTGAACCGAATGCCTCTCGCGGGTCGATCACGAAAGGGTCAAAGCCTGCGATGCGCGCCATCGGGACCAGCGCCTGCGCGATATGTACAGCACCAACCACCACCAACCGAAGCGGCGGGTTGTGGATAGCGACAAAGGTTTCGCCGTCTTCCTCCAGACCCGACCGGTCCATGCGAAAGCGGGCGTCATGCCCCTGTGAAACCAATGCGCGATGGCTGCCATTCAGGGTCACCTCATAGGCAACAGGCGTGCGCGCTGCCCGCGCCGCGACCAGATTCTCCAGCATATCCAGTGCCATGCCACCCGCGCCGACAGGCTCCACCAGCACACGGATTGTGCCGCCACAGGCCAGTCCAACGGCAAACGCATCACCGTCACTGACACCGTATTCGAGCACCTTGCTTTCTCCGTCTTCCAGTGCTTCCAGCGCCTCAAGCACCACAGCCCCCTCGACACAGCCGCCAGACACGGAACCTTCCATGTCACCTTCGGAGGACACAACCATTTGCGCCCCGACGCGGCGCGGCGCTGAGCCCCATGTCTCGATCACGGTCGCAATTGCGGCCCCGTGGCCTGCCTTGATCCATGCCAACGCCTGTTCCGGCGCACCTGATATTGCTTGCATGTCTTCGACCCTCTTGTGGTAGCTGGAACCATAGGGTCTGCCAAACAGCAAGGTTGCGCAAGGTGTGATCTTGCTCCCTTGCACGCGGCGCTATGCCCTACTACATCTAATCCAAAGACATCATGACACGGAGCCCTACCATGCCAATGCAAGCCAGCGAAATCGAAGACCTTCTGCGGATCAGCTTTCCCGACGCGCAGATCGTTGTCGAAGGCAATGACGGTGTGCATATGTCGGCCATGGTCATCGACGAAAGCTTTCGCGGCAAGAACCGCGTACAGCAGCAGCGCGCGGTCTATGCCGCACTGAAGGGCAAAATGGACGGCGCAAACGGTGATCTGCACGCGCTTGCCCTCACCACCAAAGCACCGGAATAGCCATCATGTGGATGTGGGTGGCGGGAGCAGTGGGGATGGGCATAGCGGTGATCGCTGTAGCACAGTACCGCGCAGCATCGCGTCACCACGTGCCTCTGTCACACCGCCAACCCCAAAGGCACAAACAGGACCGCGACGTGCCTCTTGGCCACGAAGCGATTGATATGACAGAGGTTTTGCGCACCCAACGCCTACATCAAGGCTTGGAGCGGACCACAACATTTTACCGCGGTCTGGGCGGCGGTGGCCACGCCCCGAGCCTGATCGATCCAGAAGGGCCTTCCCTGCCCGACGATGAAACCTACAGCGCACGCTATCATGCGGCGTTTCAGACAAGAAAACACAAGGACACGAGCAAATGAGCGACGCAACCAAAACGATCAAAGACACAGTCACCAACAACGATGTTGTCCTGTTCATGAAGGGCACAAAAGAAATGCCGCAGTGCGGGTTCTCTTCCCGCGTCGCCGGTGTTCTGAACTACATGGGGGTGGATTATTCTGACGTGAATGTCCTTTCGGACGAAACACTGCGTCAGGGCATCAAAGACTTTTCTGACTGGCCGACCATCCCGCAACTATATGTCAAAGGCGAATTCGTCGGCGGGTGCGACATCATCACAGAGATGACCATGTCAGGCGAGCTGGACACATTGTTTGCTGAAAACGGCGTGACCTTTGACAAAGACGCGGCGGAAAAAATCCGCGAAGCAAACGCCTGATCCCACCATCAGACGAACGCAAAAGCGCGCCTCCTTTCGGGGCGCGCTTTTTTCATGTCTGACAACGGCATGTGCCGCCAATCGAGTCCATCATGGCGGTCTTCACGACGAACCCGGTCGCGCCAGTTGTATTGTCGACGAGCTGCTAAGTGGAAGAGGCAAAGACGCCAACCAGCGCGGTCAAAAAGCGCTGCGATCATCGTGACGCGTGCTTTCATCATCTTGCAGTCTTTTCAGTAAAATTCGTCTTCAACTAGGGCAGCGCCGGACGCCGAGGAAAACAAAGCGGAAGCCAAAGCCACCGCGCAAGTTCCGGTGCAATCATGAAAACTTGCACCCGTCCGGTTTCGCCAACAACAGATATAGCGGCTATCATCAAAGCAGAAAAGCGAATAGCAATAATGCTTAACCCGCAAATTTCTTATGGATGATCGCCATGGACATCACCCTGATCAGAACTTTCATCGAAGTCGCTAACACTGGGTCATTCGTGGCCGCCTGCGACAGGTTGTTTGTAACTCAATCCGCTGTGAGCCTGCGAATCCAGCGGCTAGAAGACAGTCTGGGTCATCCCCTGTTCACCCGCTCCAAGGCCGGCGCGATTCTGACACCCGCGGGCGAGCAGTTTGAACGCTACGCGCTGAGCCTTCTGAAAATCTGGGAGGAAGCGCGCCAGCAAATCGCCATTCCAGAGGGCTACAGCCGTGCACTGACGATCGGTGCGCAACATTCATTGTGGCCACGGTTGGGGTTTCGATGGATCGACCAGCTTCAGCTTGCCATGCCCGACATGAGCCTGCGCAGTGAGTTGGGGATGCCCGACCGGCTGACCCGGTTTCTGGTCGAAGGAATGGTGCAGGTCGCGTTGATGTATACGCCACAACTGCGCCCGGGTCTTATTGTGGAAAAAGCGCTGGACGATGATCTGGTGATGGTCGCCTCTTACCCTGACGCGTCTGCCGAAGATCCCGACGACTATCTGTTCGTGGACTGGGGCCCGGAGTTCGTCCACGCCCACGCGCTGGCCCTGCCCCACCTTATGAATTCCGGCCTGACAATGAGCCTTGGTGCGCTATCGGCGGACTATATCATGAACCGTCGCGCGAAAGGTTATCTGCCCGCCCGCGCTGTCAGGCAGCGATTGGACGCTGGAAAACTGCATATTGTGGCAAACGCACCACGGTTTTCTTACCCTGCATGGGTCGTGTGGCGCGATGATCTGGATGAGGATCTGGTTGCCGATGCCCGTGCCGCATTGTCGAAGGTCACGCAAGAGACTGAAAAACAACATGCAATCCTGTCCAAACAGTTCGAGACGATGGACGAATACGTGACTGGTGAGGAAGACTGAATTACAAACGAGTAATAATCACGTCAGGCACAATTAATTCGAATTTCACTCACGACACTGCAAAAGTTACATTGGCCCCAGCAGAGATGCTTCCGATCTTCAGCACTGCGTTGAATGACGGACAAGCTACTTTAAGGGGAAAACCCATGAACACACTGATGAAATTCGCCACAGTTTCCGCATTGGCACTGATGGTTGCTGCGCCTGCCTCCGCACAGAACCGTATCACCGGCGTCGAAGCACTGAATGACCAGATCGACGACATCACCGATGATGTGAACACCGAAATTGCCCGCGGCGAAGATGCCGACCGTTTTGGCCCAAATGGTGTGGCACAAGGCTGGCGCGGCTCTTTCGCCCTGTCAGCGTCCGGAACATCCGGCAACACCGACACCGGTGAAATCTCTGGCGCGGGCCGCCTGACCTACGGTGTAGGCGACTGGAACCACCTGATCGGTTTCGCAACCGAATATGGCGAATCCAATGGCATCAAAAGCGAAGAAAAATTCTTTGCGACCTATGAAGGCAGCCGCTATTTCACACCATCGCTCTATGCTTTCGGCGTAGCACGTTACCAGTATGACGGCTATCTGACAGATGGCGCAGGCGTTGGCATCGACGGCTCCGAAACAGACGCTTTCCTTGGCTTTGGTCCCGGCTACCGCGTGTTGAACAAAGACAACCACACATGGCGCGTTCAAGCGGGTCCTGGCGTGCGTTACTTTAAGGACGTGACAGGATCTTCCGAAACCGAAGTCGGTTTCATCGCAACTTCGCGTTACTTCTACGGGTTCAATGAAACCGTATCTTTCACAATGGACACAGACATTCTGGGCTCCGATATCAACACCGTTATCTCCAACGATGCCGGCGTGAATTTCAAAATGTCCAACAACCTGTCCACACGGGTCAGCTACCGCACCGACTATAACACCGATCCGGCAGCGGGCCTGAAATCCACTGACAACACCCTTGGTGTGTCACTGGTTCTGGGCTTCTGATCGACTTGCCGCACTTAAGAGCGGCGGGAAAAATAGACTAAGGGCGGACGGGGAAACCTGTCCGCCCGATTTCATGCCGTTTTGCTTCCATTGGCCCAAGTATTACCGATTAAACCTGCTTGTTGGTGCAGGCAAAGGTGCTGCGGACAACGTCCTGATCAGTAATATTTTCCGGCTTCAATTGTCCACCTGATACGCATTTTGGTAAGCGAGATACCTTTCTTGGTAAGCATCCCGAAGGGCTGTTTCAGGCTCAAAGGCTTTATCAACCTTTGGCGTTCTGAATATCTCGGGGTGCGTTAGCGATTGACTGGCCGCCATACCAAGGCGTGCAGCCCCCAATGCAGCGCCTGCGTCACCGTCCGCAGGTTTGAGCAAGGTAAGCCCTGTCGCGGAGGCGATGATATTCAGCCACGCATCCGACCTACTGCCGCCACCCGCCAAATAGACGTGGTCAATCTGCGTGCCAGCCGCTTCCAGCACACGCTTGCAATCAGCAAAGGCAAAGGCCACGCCCTCCATCACCGCCTGCACCATGTCGGGCATTGTTGTGCGCCGCGTCAGATCGAAAAAGCCCGCTTTGGCGAAAGGCGCGTTATGGGGGGTGCGCTCTCCGCTGAGGTAAGGCAAGAACAGCGCATCCGAAGGGGCGGCAGGCTTGTGCGGGACCATTGCGGCCAATTCGGCCACCGGACGTGACGCAATCTCGGACAGCCAGTTCAGGCTGTCGGTAGCAGATAGGATTACCCCCATCTGATGCCATGTGTCAGGGACGGCATGGCAAAACGCATGAACGGCACCTTCGGTATTTGGCGCAAACTTCTGTGTTGTTGCAAACAACACCCCCGAGGTTCCAAGTGACAGGAACCCTGCCCCCGGTTCGGTCACCCCCAAGCCACAAGCAGTTGCCGCATTATCGCCTGCGCCGCCTGCAACGACGACAGATCCGACACCCCATTCTTTCGCAAGGGCGCCCCGCAATGCGCCAGCCATTTCGGCGCCTTCGACAAGGCGGGGCATCTGGTCTTGGGATAGGCCGGTGGCCTTCAGCAATGGCTCTGACCATTTGCGGTTCGCTACATCCAGCCATAACGTGCCAGCTGCATCGGACATATCGCCAACGTGATCACCCGTCAGCCACAGCCCCACATAGTCTTTTGGCAGCAAGACCTTCGCAATTCTTGCGAAAACCTCTGGTTCGTGCTTTGCAACCCACGCCAGTTTTGGCGCTGTAAATCCGGGCATGACGATGTTACCGCCGATGCCGCGGAAATCTGCTTTCGCCTCAAGCTCGGTGCATTCGACGCTTGAGCGCATGTCGTTCCACAAGATGCAGGGGCGCAATGGCGTGTCGGTTGCATCCAAAAGAACGGCGCCGTGCATATGCCCCGAAACACCAATGGCTTTCAACTGTGCCCAGGCTTGCGGTGCGGCGGCGCGGATTCCTTCAATGGCCGTTTGGCAGGCAATGATCCAGCTTGCGGGGTCCTGCTCGGACCAGCCGACATGCGGCCGCTCAACCGTCAGGCTTGCATGACCCTGCGCCAGAATGGTCTGGGCGTCATCGATCAGTATCGCTTTGACGCTGGACGTTCCAACATCGATTCCCAAAAACATCTGCTCGGCCCTTTATTGATGCGTCGCCCCGATTGGTGGGGCAACGCGTGTTCGTTTAATGATCTGCGGCTTTCTATGCAGTGTCAGAACGGGCTGTCAGCATAATAGAAATCCATCGCGTTATCCTGTGTTACCAATACAGACCTTATCGTGAACGTACCAGAGACCGGCGCATTAGACGTCATGCCAACCACGGTCAGTTCGATTGCCGTGGCAATAATTGAGGGCGGCTGATCGCATCTTTCATATGGAACATCCGAATGCGGTCTTTGTAGATGTCAATTTTGTCGAGGTAATCCATGCACTTCAGCACAGAGTGGCCGGGATAACAAAGCATTAGCCGCGGTCGTGACTGCCGGTGCGTTCAATGAAAATCTCGAAAGTGACGCGATCATGCAAATCCTCACTGGAGTGGAGTTCATAGCAAACATCGGCACCGAAATCTTCTGCTTGGTTCAGAACGGGTCACCAACGCTTTGCCAGCTCATCAAAAGCCATCTCAATCAGACCCGCTGCGCACTGCGGCCGCGGATGGATATACGGCCACGCCAAGGAGCCGGAAAAACTCGCATACGCGCCAATGTCCACTTTACGCGAAGCGCTGAGCGCGTTCACGACCTGATCCAACCGCCATTCCTGACGCGCCTTGGGATTGCCGTGCATTAAGCACTGCGAACCTGTCAAACGCATCGACATAGGCGGGAAGTACGGTGACAAGCTGACCTTGCTGGTTGGTCGAAAGCTCGGTCACTTCGACGCCATTCTCGGCTGCTTTTCCGCGAAGCTATCGCAATAATCACGGCTGCTGGTCGCTTTGTCCAAAATGATTAAACGCTGCGGCCTGTGTTTCGTATTCGACGATGTCAGCTAGTCTTGTCCGTTGATGACGACCGGCGTGTTGATTTTCCGGAGCGCCTGAAACGGGACAAGCAGCGCGTCGCCCTCAAGGCCGACAACAGCCAAGCCATCTAGATCACTTTTTGCAAGGTCCCCCAGATGATCTGCAAGTCGCTTTGCGTCAAAACGGATGAGAGGGACGCCAGTGCAACCTTGCTGGTGGGCAATGTCACGCACGCGCTGGAAGAAGGCGATCAGCTATCGCACATGACATCATGTAATGTCGGCTTTTTCACAGCTCCCTCCCGTTTAACCGTCCAAGAGAATTCTGGTCAGCACGGATAGATGGGCAGAGGCTTTGAAATACGAATATCAAAGCCGACGCCTCAAAGTTCCGGACCTAAGAGTCTTTAAGCGCTCCAACAAGATTCAATTGTGTTTAGGAAGACGCAAAACAAGCATTGGTTGCCCGTGTATCATCGCAATAGACAACAGGACGATGCCCAGCACCTGACCAGCAAAGCTATCTATAATTACTCTACGAAATGAGAGAGGACTATCGATCCACCCAACCGCATCAAGGGACTGTTTAGATCAAAAAAGGCGCGCTCGCTGATACAGCAAGCGCGCCGGATTTTCAGACATGCTTTAGCCGCCGACCTTTTCGTCAACCTCAGCGGCAAGCGCCTCGGCGCGGGCGGCTATTTCCGCCAGAGTATCAGTGACCGATTGCGGCACGACCGGAACTTCGATGCGCTCCGGTTCCACGACAACATTGCGCAGACCGGCCAGCTCTGCTTCTCGCTCTGCCAGCTCGGCGCGGACTTCGGCGATCTTATCCTCGACGCTTGCCGTTTTGTCAGCAAGCATCAGGCCCGCCATCAGCAGCATGCGCGCTTCTGGCATCCGGCCAACGGCATCGGCGAGCACTTGGGCTTCGTCATCCAGCATTTTGGCAGCGGCGTGCAGATAGCTTTCCTCGCCCTCCTGACAGGCAACGTCAAAGTAGCGACCGCCGATGGCAATTTTGACCTCTGGCATCATGCGTCTCCTTGCGTGCTGGGGCTTGTCGTGGCGGCATCCACCAGCGGCTGGAGGCTGGCAAGGATCACAGACGCTTCGGCGACATCGGCAGCGCGCGCAGCGCGCAGGGCTTCAAGCTCTGCCAACATCGCTTTGTTAATCAGATGCGCATCGCCCACGCCTTCTGCATTGGCGTCCCGCAATGCCGCGCAGGCATCGCTGAGCTGGGCGTTTGCGCGGCGGACGCGTTGCAATTCGATATCAAGCTGGGCCATGCGTGCCTCGCCCTCTTCGACCTTGGCGCGTAAAGTCGCGGTTTCTGTCTCGGATTTAGTGCGCAAGCCGCGCACACGTTCCTGAAGTTGTGCATTCGCTGTGCGTTCTTCTTCCAAAAGCTTGACTGTCTCAGCGTCAGGCCCGGCGGCTGTGGCCGGTGCCAGCTTTTCCAGACCGAATGCGACCTGATCCATCGCTGCGGTGATCCGCCGCTGAAGTTCTTCGATATCGCTCATATGCCTCTCTCACTCAATCTGTAGCACACCGACCTTACCTTATGACGAATCGGTTTGTGCCCAATATTGGTGCGATCCTATCCAATGCCACAATAAAATGCTGCCCCCCTTTCAGAACAGCGGGTTGAGCCGAAATCTTCATCCCCCGCCTTAACAAACGCGCTACCGCGCGAGCTTGATCTTTCCTTCTGCCCTGATATGGAACCTGAAACGTCTTCTAGCTTGTATAAGGAGTCCCTGCGCGTGGATCTCAAAGCCCTTCAAACTGCGAACCCCGATCACTGGTCCAAGGCCGCCGCCATTCGTGCGCTGACACTTGATGCTGTTGCTGCTGCAAACTCCGGCCACTCCGGTATGCCTATCGGGATGGCCGATGTTGCCACGGTCCTGTTTCAGAACCACCTGAAATTTGATGCGTCCCAGCCAACATGGCCTGACCGCGACCGTTTCATTCTGTCGGCTGGTCACGGGTCAATGCTGATCTATTCGCTTCTGCACCTTGTTGGTGACGCGCAGTTCCCGATCGAAGAAATCAAGAATTTCCGCCAGATGGGTGCCCGCACTGCCGGCCACCCCGAAAACTTCCTTGCCGATGCGATTGAGACCACGACAGGCCCGTTGGGTCAGGGCATCGCGAACTCTGTCGGGTTTGCCATGGCCGAAGAAATCCAGCGCGCCACTTACGGTGCCAAGATTGTGGACCACCACACATATGTCATTGCCGGTGACGGTTGCCTGATGGAAGGCGTGAGCCAGGAAGCCATCGCGCTTGCCGGTCGCCACAAGCTGAGCAAGCTGATCGTGATGTGGGACAATAACAACATCACCATCGACGGTCCGGTGACCCTGTCCGACACCACCGATCAGGTCGCGCGTTTCCTTGCGGCAGGTTGGGACGTCCAAGAGATCGACGGCCACAACCCGGATGAGATCGACGCAGCCCTGACCGCAGCGAAAAAGACCGACACGCCCAGCATGATCGCATGCAAGACGCACATCGCGTTGGGTCATGCTGCACAGGACACCTCCAAGGGCCACGGCGCGCTGACCGACCCTGCCCAGATGGTTGCCGCAAAAGAAGCATGGGGCTGGACCTCTGCCCCCTTCGACATCCCCGCCGACATCAAATCCGCATGGGAAGCCATCGGCAGCCGCGGCGCGGACACCCGCAGAACATGGGAAGAGCGGTTTGACAGCATGCCACGCGGCAAGCGTGAGACCTTCAACCGGGCACTGGCCGGAGAAGCTCCGAAAAAGCTGTCAGCCGTGATCAAGGCCTTCAAAAAGCAGATGTCCGAGACGGCACCAAAGCTTGCAACACGCTCTTCTTCGGAAAAAGTGCTGGAAGTCATCAACCCGATCATGCCTGAAACCGTAGGCGGCTCTGCCGATCTGACCGGCTCCAACAACACAAAGACAGCCGATCTGGGTGTATTCGATCTGGATAACCGCGGTGGACGCTATGTTTACTGGGGTATCCGCGAACACGGCATGGCCTCCGCGATGAACGGCATGGCGCTGCACGGCGGTGTGCGCCCCTACTCCGGTACGTTCATGTGCTTCACTGACTATGCGCGCCCTGCGATGCGCCTGTCCGCGTTGATGCAAATGCCCGTTGTCTATGTCATGACGCACGACAGCATCGGTCTGGGCGAAGACGGCCCGACCCACCAGCCGGTCGAACATCTGGCCATCAGCCGTGCGACCCCCAACACGTTGGTTTTCCGTCCTGCCGACACAATCGAGACAGCGGAAGCATGGGAAATTGCACTGACGCAAACCGGCACGCCTTCTGTCCTGTCGCTGACACGTCAGGGCCTGCCAACCGTGAGGACCGAGCATAAGAACACCAACCTGACAGCGCGCGGTGCCTACACGCTTATCGATGCCGAAGGCAAACGTCAGGTGATCCTGATCGCCAGCGGCTCCGAAGTTGAGGTAGCGCTCGAAGCACGCGATCTGTTGCAAGCCGAAGGCATTGGCACGCGGGTTGTATCCATGCCGTGCATGGAGCTGTTTGCGCAGCAGGATGATGCCTACCGCAAGCGTATTCTGCCGGGTGGCGCAGTACGCGTCGGTATCGAAGCAGGCGTGCGTCAGGGTTGGGATCAGTGGCTGCTGGGTGAGCGCGGCAAATTCGGCAAAGCGGATTTCGTCGGCATGGACCGCTTCGGCGCCTCTGCCCCTGCGGACGAGCTTTTCGTGAAGTTCGGCATTACAGCAGCGAACGTGGCCGAAAAGGCAAAAGCACTACTCTAGCATAGGTAGTAATATGGATTTGATCGCTACCTAGGCGAGAATCACTTTCTCAACAAAATTAAGCAGATCAGACGCGGCGGAACCTTTCCCAAGGTTCCGCCGTTATTGTTTCTATTTGGGATACGGACAATCGTCGATTTCGGCTGTTTTACGCTAATTCCGCCACATTTCAGGCGATCTTCAGCCACATCTACCCAATAAAACCTAAATTCTATGCATTAGAACCTATGGCGTTTTAATCGTTATTAGTGTTTTATTAACGCATAGGTTGAATAAGTAACGGTACAAACAACAATAAGGGGAACGTCGAGCATGGCATACATCCTGACAGCAATCATGAGCGGTGGCGTTGCGGCAATCCTGAGCCTTTTTGCCGGTGAGGCATGGGGTCAGATTTTTCTCAACTATGTCATCTATGGCCATGTAGGGATCGTCGTACTCGCAGTTGCACAAGTGCTAGCAGGTATCATTGATCGCCGGTTGGACACACAAGACTAATCTCCCCTTTGACAGGTTCAGTCCAAATAGCCGGATTTGCGCTTTTCCGGCATTGATATCTGCGAGATAATCCATCTGTCAGAAAACCGAACACCTGCCCTTCGGACGGACAGCGCATTACCCCCTGGAAATCAGCAGATCGCTACCTGGAAAATACCTTGCGCCAGATCGGCGTCACGACCTTTTCCCCCAACGGGATCAGGATCATGCCAAGTACCAAGCCCAGAACGCCGTCGATAGTCGCCTTCACCAGCCACTCCGTCGCACCCACCCAGCCTTCCGGCATCATGTGACCCACTGCGTAGGCAGCATCGTGGATCAAATTCGCAGGTGCCGCAAAACCAACATCCTTCAGCCCGTGCACGATAATTGATCCACCAACCCAAAGCATGGCAGCAGTTCCCACGATCGTCAGCAACCGCAAAAAGCCCGGCATCGCCTTCACCAAGCCACGACCAAATGAGCGGGTCGGCGACAGGCGGCCGTGATTGGCCATGGCGAGGCCAATATCATCCATCTTAACGATCAGCGCGACAGAGCCGTAGACCGCGACTGTGATCATCACAGCCACAGCTGCCAATGTGGCCGCCTCCATCCAAAAGTTGCTTGTCGGAATTGCCGCAAGCGAAATGGTCATGATCTCGGCTGACAGAATGAAATCTGTCTTGATGGCGCCAACGGCTTTTTCTTCCTCAAGCGCGGCGGGATCAGAGACCGTCGTTTCCTTGTGCGGATGGTCCTCGTGGCCCTCGCTCCAGCCCAGAACATAGGCAACCTTTTCGGCACCCTCAAAGCACAGGTAGGCCCCGCCCAGCATCAGCAAAGGTGAAATGGCCCACGGTGCGAAGTTGGACAGCAGCAAACCGGCAGGCAGCAAGAACACCAGCTTGTTGCGCAAGGATCCTTTGGTGATGCGCCAGATGATCGGCAGCTCGCGTTTGGCCTCGAAGCCGTGCACGTATTTCGGCGTCACCGCAGCGTCATCGATCACAGCACCCGCGGCCTTAGCCGAGGCTTTGGTCGCCTGCCCGATCACGTCATCCACAGATGAGGCCGCAACCTTTGCAATCGCTGCGACATCGTCCAGCAGGGCAATCAATCCACTCATAAAAACGCTCCGATTTTTCTAGTTTACCGATGTAGAGCAGTGCGGCCTGATTGCCAATGCCGGATGGCGCAAAGATGTTACCGCTAACCTTAACTTTTAACGCTAACATGTGATTTCTAGGGGGCTTTGGCTCTGGCCCCTGCCCGCAGTCGGCGTCTATAGCAGTCGCAACCTGATCACCCAAGGAGCCTTCCATGACCATCAAAGTAGGTATTAACGGTTTTGGCCGCATCGGCCGCTGTACCCTGTCCCACATCGCCCAATCTGCCCGCGAAGACATTCAGGTGATCAAGCTGAACGCCACTGGCCCGATCGAGACAGCAGCCCACCTGCTTAAATACGATTCAGTACATGGCCGCTTTGGCAACGAGATCACGATCGACGACGGCTACCTCAATCTGGGACAGAACGACATCGAAGTGATGTCGACCTACAACATGGAAGAGCTGGACTGGTCCGGCTGTGACGTGGTGCTGGAATGCACAGGCCAGTTCAACGACGGCAACAAGGCCCGCACCCACATCGAACAGGGTGCGAAGAAAGTACTGCTGTCAGCACCTGGCAAAAACGTGGACCGCACGATTGTCTTCGGTGTGAACGATGACCAGCTTCTGGCATCCGACACCATGATTTCTAACGGGTCTTGCACCACAAACTGCCTCGCGCCGCTGGCACGCGTGATGCATGATTCAGTCGGCATCGAAAGCGGCCTGATGACAACAATCCACAGCTATACAGGCGATCAGCCGACATTGGATCGCCGTCACAAAGACCTGTACCGCGCCCGCGCCGCCGCAATGGCGATCATCCCCACGTCAACTGGTGCCGCAAAAGCATTGGGCGAAGTCATGCCCGAACTTAAAGGCAAGCTTGACGGTACCGCGATGCGCGTCCCCACACCAAACGTCAGCGCCGTTGACCTGACCTTTACCGCATCCCGTGACGTAACGGTCGAAGAGATCAACCTTGCAGCCAAGAAAGCTGCCGAAGGCTATATGTCGCGCGTTTTTGCCTATGACCCAGAGCAGAAAGTCTCGATCGACTTTAACCACACCGAGCATAGCTCGATCTTTGCACCAGACCAGACCATCGTAGTGGCCGGCCGCACCGTTCGGGTCCTGTCATGGTATGATAACGAATGGGCGTTTTCCGTGCGTATGGCGGATGTTGCCGTTGCCATGGGCCAGCTTGGCTAGGACTTGCCGCACCACCTTGCCTGCCCTAAAAGGGGCAGGCAATTGAAAGGGCCAGTGCCATGACCAACAAGATCGCGTTTGTGCTGGGTTTTCTGATCGTGGGCGCCATTTTGGTAGACTATATCTACTACGGGACCGAACATTCTGTATTTCTTGGCAAAAAGCTTGCCGATTTAATAGAATGGCTGGCCTTCTGGCGCTAGATCCCCCTCCCTGATCACTTCTATGACACTGCTTTCAGCTTCGGCTTGACGTTCACGTCCAACTGAATATGTTAGCGCAAACATGCTTTCAAACGGGTGGAATTATGACAATCAAACTTGGCATCAACGGATTTGGCCGCATTGGCCGGAACGTGTTGCGCGCGCTTGTCGAAAGTGGTCGCGACGATATCGAAGTGGTGGCGATCAACGATCTGGCTCCGCTTGAGACCAACGTGCATCTATTTGAATACGACAGCGTGCACGGCCGCTTTGGCCACGATGTCACATGGGGTGACGGTGTGATGGACATTGGCCGTGGACCGATCCGGGTCACGGCCGAACGGGCGCCAGAGGATTTGCCATGGCAGGACGTGGATATCGCGCTGGAATGCACCGGTGTTTTTCGCAGCGTTGAAGCTGCCGGGCGACACCTGAAAAACGGCTCAAAGAAGGTACTGATCTCTGCCCCCGGTAAAGGCGATCTGAAAACCATCGTTTACGGGGTCAACCACGACATCCTGACCGCTGGTGACACGGTGGTGTCCAACGCATCATGTACAACGAACTGCCTTGCTCCGCTGGCCCATGCGCTGCACGGCGCATTCGGGCTGAAACGGGGGTATATGACCACTGTTCACAGCTACACGGGTGACCAGCCCGTGCATGATACCGCGCACAGTGATCTCTACCGTGGCCGCGCAGCTGCGATGTCGATGATTCCCACCACAACCGGCGCCGCAGAAGCCGTAGGTCTTGTGCTCCCAGAGCTTGCCGGCCGCATCTCGGGCACCGCCATCCGGGTGCCAACACCCAATGTATCCTGTGTCGATCTGGTTGTGGAGCTGGACAAAGACGCGACACCGGACGAGATCAACAGCGCCCTTAGCACCGCCGCAGAAGGCATGAACGGTGTGATGGGCGTGACCAGCAGAAAGCTGGTCTCGATTGACTTCAACCATGACGCACGCAGCAGCATCATTGCGCTGGACCAGACAGCGGTTCAGCAGGGCAATATGGCGCGCGTTCTGGCGTGGTATGACAATGAATGGGGTTTTTCCAACCGCATGCTTGATACCGCGACAATCATGTCGCGCGCCTGACGCCTATTTGGCGAAGCGCGCTTTTAGCTCGGCATTGACGCGGGGCGTGACAAACTTGCTCACGTCCCCGTCAAGACGGGCAATCTCTTTGACCAGCTTGCTCGCAATCGCCTGGTGCTGGGCCTCGGCCATCAAAAAGACGGTTTCAATCTCTTTGTTCAACTGCCGGTTCATCCCAACCATCTGATATTCATATTCGAAATCAGCCACAGCCCGCAATCCACGGATGATAATACCTGCACCCACGTCTTGCGCACAGTCGATCAGCAGATTTTCGAAGGGATGGACGACGATCTCGACTCCGGTTTCCTTGGCGAGCGCCGCACATTCTTCCTCGATCAGTGCCACCCGTTCTTCCAGCGTGAACAGCGGCCCCTTGTCGCGGTTGATGGCAACACCGATCACCAACTTATCGACCAATGTGGCCGCACGGCGGATAATATCAATGTGCCCCAATGTGATGGGATCGAATGTGCCGGGATATAGGCCAACGCGCATGGGCGGCGCTCCTTGGATCAGTGAGTTACAGTCCCCAAGCAAACACGCGCGGCCAGCAGATGCAAGGGCGGCTAATGTCCTCTGATCATCCCTTCAAGCGCGTCTTTTTCCATTGCCAGCTCCATCAGGCGCGCCTTTACCACATCGCCCAAAGAAATCAGCCCGATCAGCGCACCGTCTTCCAGAACCGGCATGTGGCGGAATCGCCCCTCGGTCATTTTCTCAAGCACGACATCGGCCTGCATATCGCGGGTACAGGTGATCAATTTCGTCGTCATGACCGAGCTCACCGGTTCTGCCATACACGCCCCACCGGCGCTGCCCAAACGACGCACAATATCCCGCTCCGAAACGATTCCGTCTGGCGTGCGGTCATCACGCGTGATGATCAGCGTCCCGATCCGCCGCTCTGACAGGACACGTGCAGCCTGTTCGATCGTGATTGAGGGCAAAGCCGTCACCACACTGTCATCCGCCTTGGATTTCAGGATTTGAGACACCAACATAGATCGTCCTCCCATGGTCGCGTGTTGAAGTCCCTGTATCGTCGCGCGGCGATGGACGATCTGTCAAGGGTGCAGGTCTGTCTCGCTCAGTGTTTCGAGGCGCGCCACCTCGGCGCGAAGCCCCGCCGTCATCAGGCTGGCAAAACGTGCAAGCCGCTCATTTCGCGCATCATCTGCGTGCCGGATAAGATAAAAGGCCCGTTTGAGGCTGACCGCATCGGTCAAAATCCGCTGGACCCCCGGCGCGAAAGGCAGGCTGAAATCATGAACCACGCCCACGCCCGCGCCCTGCCGCACCATATTCACCTGAACCGAGACAGAATTGGACGCCAGAGCAACCCGCCCTGCCCCCAGATCAGCCAGATAGTCCAATTCGCGGTCAAAGATCATGTCGGGAATGTAGCCGACCATGCGATGATCCTTCAGGGAGGCCAGATCGTTTATTGGACCATGCGTTGCCAGATACTCCTGCGAGGCCGCAAGATGCAGGCGATATTGGGTGACTTGCCGCACAACCAGCCGCCCCGCAGTCGGCGCGCTGACACCGATCGCCATGTCGGCCTCGCGCCGGGTCAGGTTGAAAACCCGCGGCAATGCAACGATCTGGATGTCCAGGCCGGGATTATCCCGCCCGATGGCGGCACAGATCTGTGGCAACAAAAAATTCGCGCAGCCGTCTGGCGCTCCCAACCGGATCTGGCCAGTTAGCGTATCACTCTGTGCGATCGCCCCCACGGCCACGCCGCGCATGGCCCGCTCTACCACGGCTGCCCGCTCCAGAAATTGCGACCCTGCTTCAGTCAGCGCATATCCTTGTGGCGACTTTACGAACAAGGCCACCTGCAACGTCTTCTCAAGCCGCGCCATCCGGCGCCCCAGTGTGGCAGGGTCCAACCGAAGCACTTTGCCCGCTGCCGACAGGCTTTGTTCCCGTGCCACGGCAAGAAACAGCCGCATGTCATCCCAGTTCTGCACCGCGTGTCCCTTTCATTCAACGCCTTGCAGGGAACCGCATGGATACCGACAAAAATGCAAGACAATTTTGAAAACTTACCTCTACCCCTGATCTTTTTGCAAGACTACACTGCGGGAAACCCAACAGGAGATCCCCATGCAAGAGCTCACTCACTATATCAACGGCGCCCATGTCAAAGGCACATCAGGTCGCTTTGCAGATGTTATGAACCCGGCAACGGGCGAAGTGCAGGCGAAATGCCCGCTGGCCAGCAAGGAAGAGCTGGAACAGGCCGTGGCTTTTGCCGCCGCAGCACAGCCCAAATGGGCCGCAACCAACCCGCAGCGCCGCGCACGCGTGCTGATGAAGCTGGTCGATCTGCTGAACCGCGATATGGACAAACTGGCCGAAGCACTGAGCCGCGAGCACGGCAAGACCCTGCCAGATGCCGCCGGCGACGTGCAGCGTGGCCTTGAGGTTGTGGAATACTGTATTGCCGCGCCGCAAATGCTGAAGGGTGAGTTCACCGATTCCGCTGGCCCCGGCATTGATATGTACTCTATGCGTCAGGCGCTGGGTGTGACAGCGGGTATCACGCCGTTCAACTTTCCTGCGATGATCCCGATGTGGATGTTCGCCCCTGCGATTGCTTGCGGCAACGCGTTTATCTTGAAGCCGTCCGAGCGTGATCCGTCTGTGCCGCTCATGCTGGCCGAACTGGCCGAAGAAGCAGGCCTGCCAAAGGGCATCCTGCAGGTCGTCAACGGCGATAAAGAAGCTGTGGACGCGATCCTGTATAACGATGTGATCCAGTCGGTGGGCTTTGTCGGCTCTACCCCGATTGCTGAATACATCTATGGCACGGGCTGTGCGCAGGGCAAACGCGTCCAGTGTTTCGGTGGCGCGAAGAACCACATGATCATCATGCCAGACGCGGACATGGATCAGGCTGCTGATGCGCTGATCGGCGCAGGCTACGGCGCTGCGGGCGAACGCTGCATGGCGATCTCTGTTGCTGTGCCTGTTGGCGATGAAACCGCTGACCGCCTGATTGAAAAGCTGGTGCCACGCATCGAAAAGCTGAAAGTCGGGCCATATACCTCTGGCAAGGATGTGGACTACGGCCCTGTTGTGACAGCGGCTGCCAAGGCCAACATCGAACGTCTGGTTCAGACCGGCATCGATCAAGGTGCCGAGCTGGTCGTCGATGGCCGTGATTTCAAACTTCAGGGTTACGAAGAAGGCTTTTTCGTCGGTCCTCACCTCTTTGACCGCGCGACAAAAGACATGGACATCTACAAGCAGGAAATCTTTGGCCCTGTGCTGACATGTGTGCGTGCGCAAACCTATGAAGAGGCTGTCGGCCTCGCCATGGATCACGAATACGGCAACGGCACCGCGATCTTTACCCGTGACGGCGATGCGGCGCGCGATTTTGCGAACCGGATCAACGTCGGCATGGTTGGCATCAACGTGCCGATCCCTGTACCGCTGGCCTATCACACCTTTGGCGGCTGGAAGAAATCCGTCTTTGGTGACCTGAACCAGCACGGGCCGGACGCGTTCAAGTTCTACACGCGGACCAAAACCGTGACCGCGCGCTGGCCCTCGGGCATCAAAGAAGGCGGCGAGTTCTCCATTCCGGTTATGGAATAAGACAGCCTTTATGACCTACCCTTCCCTACACGCGGATGAGAGGTTATAGACAAGACCAACGGGAGTGGGCGGCGCGACATCTGCGCCGCCCGTCTCGCAGCACGAGGAGAAAGGCTGCGTTGACAAACTCCTGAAAGATTTGGGCCTTACCCACGTCTCAAAACATCGGGAGAACGACATGGATTTTGCACTCAGCGAAGAACAGAACGCCATTTTTGATATGGCCTATGCCTTTGGGCAGGAGCATATCGCACCTCATGCACAGGCTTGGGAAAAGGCAGAAACCATCCCCAAAGAATTGTGGCCGCAGATCGCGGAACTGGGGTTTGGCGGGCTTTATGTCTCTGAAGAAGGCGGCGGCGCTGGTCTTTCGCGGCTGGATGCAACGCTGGTGTTCGAAGCCTTGTCGATGGCTTGCCCTTCGGTTGCTGCGTTTCTGTCGATCCACAACATGTGCGCAAAGATGCTTGATAGCTTCGCCTCTGATGAGATGAAGGCGCGGATCATGGACGATATCCTGTCGATGAAGACCGTGCTGAGCTATTGTCTGACAGAACCCGGATCAGGATCGGACGCCGCCGCTTTGCGGACCCGCGCAGAACGCACCAACGAGGGCTACACATTGAACGGGACCAAAGCGTTCATTTCGGGCGGCGGATATTCAGACGCCTATGTGTGCATGGTTCGTACCGCAGATGACGGTGCCGCGGGTGTCTCGACGGTCTATGTCGAAGATGGCACTGCAGGTCTCAGCTTTGGTGGATTAGAGGATAAAATGGGCTGGCGCAGCCAACCCACCGCGCAGGTTCAGTTTGACAATTGCAACATTCCCGCCGCAAATCTGGTGGGCGAAGAAGGCAAAGGTTTCAAATATGCGATGATGGGGCTGGACGGCGGCCGTTTGAACATCGCTGCCTGTTCACTTGGCGCTGCGCAGACCGCGCTGACGAAAACGCTTGAGTATATGGGCGAGCGGAAAGCCTTCGGCAAACCGATTGACCAGTTTCAAGGCCTACAATTCCGCCTCGCGGATATGGAGATCGAACTGCAAGCGGCGCGTATCTTCCTGCGTCAAGCTGCATGGAAGCTGGACAATGGCGCCCCCGACGCGACCAAATTCTGCGCCATGGCCAAAAAGTTTGTGACCGAAGCTGGCAGCCGCGTTGTGGATCAATGCCTGCAACTGCATGGCGGCTATGGCTATCTGGCTGATTACGGCATTGAAAAACTGGTCCGTGATCTGCGGGTTCACCAGATCCTTGAAGGCACGAATGAGATCATGCGCGTGATCGTTTCCCGCGATATGCTGAAAAACCGCTAAGGAGCCATTGGCATGAGCGATATTGATATCCGCGTAACGGGGCGTGCGGGGCGCATTACCCTGACCCGCCCCCAGGCATTGAATGCCATGACATATCAGATGTGTCTGGCAATTGAGGACGCACTGGATCGCTGGCAGGCGGATGATGCCGTTGCGCTTGTGCTGATTGATGCCGAAGGGGATCGCGCCTTTTGTTCGGGCGGCGATATCGCCGAGCTTTATGCCACTGGTACGCGCGGTGATTTTGCCTATGGCCAGAAGTTCTGGGCCGATGAATACCGGCTGAACAACAAGATTTTCAACTACCCGAAACCCGTCGTTTCGCTGTTGCAAGGCTTCACCATGGGCGGCGGCGTTGGCATCGGCTGTCACGGGTCGCACCGCATCGTGGGTGAGACAAGCCAGATCGCTATGCCCGAGGTTGGTATCGGCCTGGTACCGGATGTCGGCGGCTCTTTGATGCTGGCGCTGGCCCCTGGAAGGCTTGGCGAATACTTGGGCATCACAGCGTCCCGGATGGGTGCCAGCGATGCAATATATGCTGGATTTGCAGATACTTACGTTCCAGAACTAAAGTGGCCAGAGCTGACCGCCGAACTGGAGAAATCCGGAGACCCCAGCTGCATCGCGTCCCATGCCGACACACCACCCGAAGGCATGTTGCACGCTCAATCAGAGCAGATCACCGCACTGTTCGCAGGTGAGGCGCTGGGGGATATCAAACGCACGCTAGAGGCAGATGGCGGTGAGTTCGCGTCGGCAGCGCTGAAAATGATGGGGCGCAATTCACCTCTGTCGATGGCCTGCACTGTGGAGATGATCCACCGGCTGCGTGGTCCGTCGCTTACGATGGAAAAAGCGCTGGACCTTGAATACCGATTTACCGCGCGGGCGATGGAGCACGGCGATTTCCTTGAGGGAATCCGCGCGGCGATCATCGACAAAGACCGCCAACCGAAATGGCAATATGCGCAAGGCGATGTGCCTGCGATTGCGGTCTCTAAGATGTTGGCGCCTTTGGGAAAAAATGCACTTACCTTCACACGGGAGACTGACATGAGCAGCTTTAACATCGGATTTATCGGCCTGGGGAACATGGGGGCGCCGATGGCGGCCAATCTGGCTGCGGCGGGGCACACCGTAACGGGCTTTGACACAGCAGGCACGACGGCCACTGGTGTCGCGGTGGCCCAAACAGCCGAAGCCGCCTGTGACGGCGCAGATTTTGTCATAACCATGCTGCCAAACGGTGCGATCCTGCGTTCGGTTGCTGCCAACATCCTTCCCGCCATGAAAACGGGTGCCACGCTGATCGATTGTTCCACTGTCGATGTAGAAAGCGCACGGGATGTCGGCGCGTTGGCGGCTGACGCGGGTATCGGTTTCGTTGATGCGCCCGTGTCGGGTGGCGTCGGCGGCGCGGCTGGCGGCACGTTGACCTTTATGGCAGGTGGCACCGACGATGCCTTTGCGGCGGCGTCCGACCTGTTTGATATCATGGGCCAAAAGGCCGTTCACTGCGGCGAAGCAGGCGCAGGCCAAGCGGCCAAGATTTGCAACAACATGATCCTTGGCGCCACGATGGTCGCCACCTGCGAAGCCTTCGCGCTTGCGGATAAGCTTGGCCTTGATCGCCAAAAGATGTTCGATGTCGTCAGCACGTCCTCCGGATCAAGCTGGTCGATGAACACCTATTGCCCTGCGCCCGGCGTTGGCCCGAAAACCCCAGCGGATAATGACTACACCCCCGGATTTGCGGCGGAGTTGATGCTCAAGGACCTTGGGTTGAGCCAGCAAGCGGCCGAAGCGGTGAACGCAGATACCCCGATGGGCGCGCTTGCACAGGCGCTCTACGCGCAATTTGTCGAGGAAGAAGGCGGCCGCGGCAAGGATTTCTCGGCGATGCTGCCCCGTTTCGAGGCGCGCGGACGAAACAGCTGATGTCGCATTCGGGCATTTTCGACGTTCGGTAAGCCTTAGGCTGGTCCCTGTACCAGCCTAAGGATCTTATCATGCCCCTGCCTTTTGAGACGTTCGCTGCCACGCTGCGCTATGAGCAGCTGCCCGAGGCGCTTCTCTGGACCCTCAGGCGGTCTTTCACCGATACCATGGGCACAGCAGCGGTCGCATCGACAACGCATATGGCGGATGTGGCCCGACGCAGTGCTTCGGCGCTGTTCGGGGCCGGTAATGCAGGTGCGGCGCGTATTCTGCTGCACGGCGGTTCCGTCAGCCCTGTGGGCGCTGCGATGGCGGGCGCATTCACCATAGATGCGATCGACGCGCATGACACCACGTCACCGTGCAAGGGACATGCGGGGTCTGCCGTGTTCCCTGCCCTGTTGGCGCTGGCCGACACGCTGGACCGTCCGGTGACGGGTGCTGAATTCGCAATCTGGCTCTCCATCGCCTATGAGGTGAGCTACCGCGCTGGACTGGCACAACACGCTACCTGCCCTGATTACCACACCTCGGGGTCCTGGACGTCGACGGGTATCGCAACCGCGATCGCGCGGGCCTTGGACCTGACAGAGACACAGATCAGACATGCGGCCGGTATTGGAGAGTTTCACGGCCCCCGCAGTCAGATGATGCGCTGCATCGACCACCCCACCATGCTGCGTGACGGCGTCGGTTGGGGCGCGCCTTCTGGATTGACGGCGGCCTATATGGCACGCGAAGGATTCACCGGCGCTCCCGCGCTTACATGCGAAGAAGCGCCCGCGTTCTGGAAAGATCTGGGCGCTGCGTGGCGCACAGTCGAGGACACCAGCTATAAGCCTTACCCGTGTTGCCGTTGGGCTCACCCGTCCATTGATGCTGCCGCAGACCTGATGGCCACCCACAGCCTGACGCACACCGATATTGCAGGTGTTGAGATCCGCACGTTCCACAACGCAACGCGCCTTGCGGGACACAGCCCCCAGACTTTGGACGAATTCAGCTATTCTATCGCCTTTCCGGTCGCCTGCATGATTGTGCGTGGCCAGATCGGCGTGCCCGAGCTTGCCGCTGAAGCGTTGAACGACCCGGACATTCTTCGGGTCAGCAGGGCCACGACCCTGATTGACGATGATCACTACACCAAGATTTCTGTCGGCAAACGCTGGGCCGAAGTTACATTGCGCACCACAGACGGACGCGCCTTTACATCAGAGCCCCGCACCCCGCGCGGCGACACAGACCAGCCGCTCAGCGACGCCGAGATTTCGGAGAAGTTTCACCGCTTTTCCGACCCTGTTCTGGGGCGTGCAAAAGCAGATGAGATCGAAGAGCTATCGGGCCGGTTTGACGTGCTGGACGCGGACCAGTTTCGCCGCCTTTTGGACCTGTGCCTAAGCGCGCCGTGATAACGCGGACAGGCTGTGTCCGGCGCCCAATGGCTATCACACTTGTGTGTAGGCAGCGGAAAAGGCGGAACAATGGGGCCAACCGGTCGTTTGCCTTGTAACAATAGAAAGGAAACGCACCATGCGTATCGTTCATGTCATCACCGCAGCAAGCATTGGCTTCGGGTCTGCCACAGCCGCATTTGCCGCCTCATCCCATGGGTCTGCAAGCTATTACACCGGCCAATCCGCTGAGTTTACACAAATCGTCTCTGGTGCTGCAAAACCCGTTCAGGTTTCCGAGCGTCACCACAAATACAAACAACACCAAAAGAAATATCGCGCGGAGCGCAAAGACAGAGAGCCCCGCGAGAACCGTGAAGCCCGACGCGAGCGGCAGCACGGTTACGATCACAGCCGCCTTGGTCGTGATCGTGGCGACAGCGATCTGGACAAAGCGCTCAGCATATTAGGCGCTGCGGCGATTATCTCCAACCTAAACTAACTTCTATAAAATTTCAGTCGAAACCGGTGGCCGCTATTCAGCGGCCACTTTTGTTTTCTTCTGCAACATCGGCTTGAGGTATTGACCTGTGTAGCTTTCCGGCACTTCAGCAACCTGTTCTGGCGTGCCAGTGGCCACAACTTTGCCGCCGCCATCACCACCCTCGGGTCCTATATCAATGATGTGGTCAGCGGTTTTCACCACATCTAGATTATGCTCGATCACGATGACCGAGTTCCCCTGATCGACCAATTCATGAAGAACTTCCAACAACTTACGCACATCTTCGAAATGCAGACCTGTGGTCGGCTCATCCAGAATATATAGCGTTCGTCCGGTGGACCGCTTGCTTAGTTCCTTGGACAGCTTAACGCGCTGCGCCTCGCCGCCCGACAGGGTCGTCGCCTGCTGACCCACCTTGATATAGCCAAGCCCCACACGCATCAGCGCATCCATCTTTTCACGGATCGACGGCACCGCAGTAAAGAAAGTTTGTGCATCCTCGACGGTCATATCCAGCACGTCGGCGATACTTTTGCCTTTGAACTTCACTTCCAGCGTTTCACGGTTGTAGCGTTTGCCTTTGCAGGTCTCACACTCGACATAGACATCCGGCAAAAAGTGCATCTCGATCTTGATGACGCCGTCGCCCTGACAGGCCTCACAGCGCCCACCCTTGACGTTAAAGCTGAAGCGGCCCGGCTTGTAGCCGCGCGCTTTGGCTTCGGGCAGGCCCGCAAACCAGTCACGGATGGGCGTGAAAGCACCTGTATAGGTGGCAGGGTTCGACCGCGGCGTGCGCCCGATGGGGCGTTGGTCAATGTCGATGACCTTGTCCAGATGCTCCAGCCCTTTGATGGTCTCGCAGGGGGCGGGCGTTTGCCGTGCCCCGTTCAGGTTCATCGACGCCGTTTTAAACAGCGTCTCAATCGTCAGCGTCGATTTGCCCCCACCGGATACGCCGGTGACACAGACGAACTTTGCCAGCGGAAAATCGACCGTAATGTCATGCAGGTTGTTGCCGCTGGCTTTGACGACCTTGATCTTTTTCTTGTTACCCTTACGCCGCTTGTCGGGCACTTCGATTGACCGCGCACCAGTCAGGTATTGCCCCGTCACCGAGTTCGGATCGTTAGCGACCTGATCGGGCGTGCCGTGGCTGACGACCTGTCCACCGTGCACACCCGCACCCGGCCCGATGTCGAAGACATAGTCGGCTTCGCGGATCGCTTCTTCGTCATGCTCCACCACGATCACGGTATTACCCTGATCGCGCAGGTTCTTGAGAGTCAGCAGAAGGCGGTCATTGTCGCGCTGGTGCAAACCGATAGAGGGCTCGTCCAGCACATACAGAACACCCGTCAGGCCAGAACCGATCTGGCTGGCCAAACGGATGCGCTGGCTTTCACCGCCACTTAACGTACCGCTTGAACGTGCAAGTGTAAGATATTCTAATCCAACGTTATTTAGAAATCCGAGACGTTCCCGAATTTCCTTCAAGATAGCTTTGGCGATCTCATTTTTCTGCGGGCTGAGGGCGTCTGGTACGCTGCTGCACCAATCAAACGCTTCGCGGATGGACATCTGCACAACCTGCCCCGCGTGTAACAGATGGTCAGGCGTCCCAATCTTAACGGCCAACGCTTCGGGGCGCAGACGATACCCTTCGCAGGTGCCACACGGGCGGTTGTTCTGGTAACGCTCAAACTCTTCGCGAATCCAGTTGCTGTCGGTCTCGCGGTAGCGGCGCTCCATGTTGGGGATCACGCCCTCAAAGACACGGCTGACCTCGTACACGCGCCCGCCTTCATCATAGCGGAATTTGATCTCTTCTTTTCCAGAGCCGTAAAGGAATACTTTCTGTATTTTCGGGTCCAGATCTTTCCATTTGGCATTCTGGCTGAAGCCATAGTGCTTCGCTATCGCCTCGATCGTTTGCTTGAAGTACGGGCTTTTGCCCTTGCGCCACGGAGCCAACGCGCCGTCATAGATTTTCAATGTCTGGTCCGGCACGACCAGACGTTCGTCAAAGAACAGCTCCTTGCCCAAACCATCGCAAGACGGGCACGCCCCGAAGGGTGCGTTAAACGAAAACAGGCGCGGCTCAATCTCCGGGATGGTGAAACCACTGACAGGACAGGCGAATTTCTCGGAGAAAGTGAAGCGTTCCGGCTCCCCCTCGCTTGGGGCTGTTTCAAGGATGGCGATACCGTCGGCAAGGTCCAGCGCAGTGCGCAGACTGTCTGCCAGCCGCGTCTCTAGCCCTTCGCGCACCACGATACGGTCCACGACCACATCAATGTCATGGCGGAACTTTTTATCCAGCGTGGGCGGCTCGTCCAACTCATAGAACTCGTTGTTGACCTTAACGCGCTGGAAGCCGCTTTTGCGCAGCTCAAGGAATTCTTTGCGGTACTCGCCCTTGCGATCACGGATGATAGGGGCCAGCAGATAGGCGCGGGTTCCCTCCTCCATCGTCATGATCCGGTCAACCATATCCTGCACCTGCTGTGCCTCAATCGGTTTTCCGGTTGCAGGGCTATAGGGCGTACCAACACGCGCAAAGAGCAGCCGCATATAGTCGTAAATCTCAGTCACTGTGCCAACGGTGGAGCGCGGGTTCTTCGAGGTCGTCTTCTGCTCGATCGAGATGGCAGGACTAAGACCCGAGATGTGATCCACATCGGGTTTCTGCATCATATCAAGGAATTGCCGCGCATAGGCGCTTAAGCTTTCGACATAGCGGCGCTGGCCTTCGGCATAGATCGTATCGAACGCAAGGCTCGATTTACCTGACCCCGACAGGCCCGTGATCACCACCAACTGATCGCGCGGGATATCCACGTCGATGTTTTTGAGATTGTGCTCGCGCGCGCCGCGCACTTCGATGTTCTTCAACTCGGCCATTCAGACACCCCCAACGTTCCTAAGCGATATAGGCGGGGTTGTGAGATTCTCCAATGGATAAGTGCGAACAAATCGTAAACATCAAGTCTTTCTGCGTACCGCAGCAAAGCAGATGTGCAAGATCAACCCACCAGCGAAGGCTGCACCGGCCAAGATTGGCAGGCTGAGGTATCCCCATGCGGACAGCGCCAGCGCCATCACAGGTGTGCCAAGCGTGTTCCCGAGGTTCCCCATTTGCGCCATCGCCCCGTTGGCCTGCGTCTGCGCGACTGCTGTGTCATTCAGCTGCGGAACAGCGGCAAAGCTGGCCCCTTGAATAAGCCCCATCGCACCGGCCAGCGCCAGACAGGCCAAGGGCAATGCGGGTACCGCCCACAGCCACATCATGCACAGCATCGACAGGCCGAAGCCGAGTGTCACAACCAGTACAGCGGACATGTAGCGCAGCATTATAACCCCAAGGGTCATTGAAACAGCGATGCTCACCAAGGGCATGCTGCCCATAACTGCAGTGCGCACCGCGGGGTCCAGATAGGGCGGCAATACCGTCAGGATCGAGACAAAGCAAAACGTGTAGAAAAGCCAGCCCAGTCCCGGTGCGGAAATGCGCGAGGATGCATAGATCGCGCGGTGTGTCGCCAGAATGCTGCTAAGCGAGAATGTCGGTATCTCTCCCTCTTGCGGCAGGGTCCGTAAGCGCGGGCTAAGATAGATCGCAAAGCCTGCCATGTACAAAGCATGCATCGCAAAAAGCGCAGGTATCCCCGCTGTGATCGCAAGGGGCCGCCCGCCCCACGCCATCACGGCAAAAGCTACCCCGAAGAACGTGCCCCAAAGCGACAGGGCCAAGCCGCGCTGCGCATTTGTGGCGATCTGCGCAATCAGCGTGGGGGCGGCAACCACAATGGCCAGATGGGAGATCCCTTCGATCAACCGCAGGGCCAGCATGGCAGGCAACGGCGGCAACAGCGCCTGCCCCAGCGACACCAGCGCGCCCAACCACAAAGCGCCCAGCAATGCGCGGCGGTAGCGCACCCGCGCCACCAGCATTGCCGCCACCACCCCCAGCACAATGCCAATCCCGCCAACGACGGACACAAGCCACCCGAGCGCGACACCGCCATCCGGATAAACGTCGCCCAGCAAATCATAAATCACGGAAATCTTGGCGTATTGCATGGCCGCGCCCAGCCCCGCGCCCCAAAGCGCCAGCATCAATGGCCATGACCCACGCATCAGCTACGCTCGGCCATTGCCCAGGCGCAGATCGGCATCATTGGATCGTCTTCGATGTCATCTTCGCCCTCGATGTATTCTGGCGGCCAGTTTTCTTCGAGATTCCGTTTGGCGACATGGCGGTTGCCCCACTGAAACGACTGGACCAAATGGTCTTCAAACCCGCATTCGATCAGGAAGTTTTTCAGGCCACGCGCGGACCAGCGCGAATTATCCATCGGGGCCGCATGGAAGGGCACGTAGAAGGGTACAGCCACCCAGAATTTTCCACCCTTTTTCAGCATCTGTCGCACGTGGCGCGTCGCTATGTAGGGGCGGTCCAGATGCTCCCACACCTGATTTGCCAGGATCAGGTCAAACTTGCGCGGCTTGCCGGTTTCAGGGTCCAGATAAGGACCCGCGCAGATATCATATTCCGGATAGCGGAACTGCTCATACTTTTTAAAATCAAACTGTTGGCCATAATTGCCGGAGATTTCAGCCACCTGCAGACGGTGCGGCTTGAGTTCTTGTATCATCCGGCGGGACGCGGGCCCCATGACAACGCGATTGAGACTAACCATGAGAGGTTTATGTCAGCGCGTCTGGATGTGGTCCAGCGCAAAGGGCGGCGCCTGCGGGCAAATGCAGCAGCACCGCCCGCAGCAAAAGCGCGCTACATGTGGATGACGCGACCGTAGGCGTCCAGCACGGATTCATGCATCATTTCCGACAGGGTCGGATGCGGGAAGACTGTGTTCATCAGGTCTTCTTCCGTGGTTTCCAACTGGCGGCCCACGACATAGCCCTGGATCAGTTCGGTGACTTCGGCACCCACCATATGCGCGCCCAAAAGCTCACCTGTTTTGGCGTCAAAGACCGTTTTGATCATCCCGCTTTCTTCGCCCAATGCGATGGCCTTGCCATTGCCGATAAAAGGGAAGCGACCGACTTTGATCTCATAGCCAAGCTCTTTGGCCTTCGCCTCCGTATAGCCGACGGAAGCCACCTGAGGATGGCAATAGGTACAGCCTGCGATGCTTTCGGGCTTGACCGGATGGGCATGAAGCCCTGCCATCAGTTCCGCAACCATAACTCCTTCGTGAGATGCCTTATGGGCCAGCCATGGTGCACCGGCGATGTCACCGATGGCATAAAGACCGTCAACACCTGTGCGGCAGTACTCATCCGTGACGACATGGGTGCGATCAATCTTAACGCCAAGCTCTTCCAGACCAAGGTTCTCAACGTTGCCCACGATACCAACAGCGCTGATCACCGTGTCGAATTCTTGTTTCTCAACCTTTCCGCCGACTTCGATGTGGGCGGTGACTTTATCCTTGGCGCGATCAAGCTTTTTGACCATCGCCTTTTGCATGATCTTCATGCCCTGTTTTTCGAACGCCTTCTTCGCAAAGGCAGAAATTTCTTCATCCTCGACAGGCAACACACGGTCCATGACTTCGACGACAGTCGTGTCGGCACCTAGTGTATTATAGAAGCTGGCGAATTCGATACCGATGGCGCCGGACCCGATGACCAGCAGCTTTTTCGGCATGTGGGGTGGTTGTAGCGCGTGGCGATATGTCCAAACCATCTTACCATCTGCTTCAAGGCCCGGCAGTTCGCGCGCCCGCGCCCCGGTGGCCAGAACGATGTTCTTGGCGGTCAGGTTTTCGGTCCCCTTGTCGGTCTTGACGGTAACCTTGCCCTTGGCAGGCAACGTCGCTTCGCCCATGACCACGTTGATCTTGTTCTTTTTCATCAGGTGACCAATGCCGCCCGAAAGCTGGCCAGCGACCTTGCGCGAGCGTTTGACCACGGCATCCAGATCATACCCGATCCCGTCGGCCTTAAGCCCGAATTCCTTTGCGCGATGCATCAGATGGAACACTTCGGAAGATCGCAGCAGCGCCTTGGTCGGGATACAGCCCCAGTTCAGGCAAATACCGCCGAGATTTTCCCGTTCGACGATACAGACCTTCATCCCCAGCTGTGCGCCGCGAATGGCGGCAACATAACCGCCCGGCCCTGCGCCGATCACGACAAGATCATAGGATGAATCGGCCATTGTGCACCTCATATACGGCTGGAATAATATAGTTTACCGCTAAACTATATCATCTTATCCAGCAATGGCGAGGGGGGAATGGCAGGGATGCGCAGGACGCAGGCCCTTAGCAATCAACCAAGCGGCGAAAACAAAAAGAGGGCCATGTGGCCCTCCGATCGGTGTGATGCTATGCCGCCACTTTTGCCTGTAGCTGTCGCAGCGTGTAGCCATAGCCGCCCTTATCCGCATAAACGGTTTCGCTGCGGGTATTGGCGCGGGACAATGCATCGTTGCGGTAAGGAAAGCGGCCGAATTCGCGGATAACTTCGCGGTGGGCCTGAGCATGCAAAATGTTGTCTTCGCCGGCATTCGGCATACGCTCTACCAGCAACCGGACGCAGCGGTCCTGATCGCACAGGTTCTCAGAATGCATAAGCGGCAGATAGAAAAACTGGCGTGCAGGGGCGTCGATCTTTGTGTCCCACTCCTTGCAAATGGCACGTTTGGCCACCGCAAGAGCAATGGGATCAAGCGCAAAGGCAGTCCCCTCACCGCGGAACATATTGCGCGAGAACTGGTCAGTGAGGATGAGATAGGCCAGCGCGCCAGACGGATACGTGAGCCAGAGGCTTAGCCCACCATCGCGCGCCACTTCCCAAGTAGACATGAAACGGTTGCGGATTTCTGCATCCAGCGCATCGTCAACAGCGTACCAGCCTTTCGGGCCAACTTCATCAAGCCAGAATTCCAGTACTTCTTCAGGACCAACCATCGCTGCATACCTCCTTGCACGCCGGTTAATGACATATGCAGTAAAAGGCATTTGACCAAATTTTCAAACACACGATTTGCAACAAAACGGTTACGTTTAGCGCAATCATCCTTTTAATCAGCGACAAAGTTTCCGATGGGCGGCGAAAAACTGCCTGATTAGTCAGCGTTTTTTGTCGATTCATCGTCTTCCAGCTCCGTTTCGATCGCATATTCCTGCGCGATTTCAAGCGCAACAGCCGTGGCCGTTGGCGCCATTGGAACGTAAGATCCGGTATCTTCCCAAGCAGGTGCCGCACGTACGGTGGCACGGTAGGAAGCATAAACAATCATCGCTGCGAACAGGACTGCGGTGAACAGATAAAAGCCTGCAGGCCCCAATGATGTCCCCATCATCCAACCCGTGATCATCGGTCCCAAAATCGCGCCAAGTCCGTTGATGAACAACAACCCGCCAGAAGCAGCGGCCATATCGTCATGCTCAAGAAAGTCGTTGGTGTGCGCAATCAGCAGCGAATAAAGCGGGTTCGCCATCCCGCCGATGACAAATGCGGATACCAGCAGCAGCGGAAACACATGCCCGTACATCATGCCCATGATCGACCCTGCCCCGCCGACAATTGACACCGCGATGATCAGATAGCGGCGATCCATCCGGTCCGACACCCAGCCGATTGGATACTGCAAAACCACCGCGCCAATAAAGAACGTCGCCACGAACGTCGAGATCTGCGCCACGCTGAGCCCCGCTTCGGCGCCGTAAACCGCCGACATGCCGAACTGCGCGGAGAAAATACCGCCCAGAATAAACATGCCCACACAGCCCAACGGCGAGAATCCCATCAGCGCCCTCAGGCTCATCGGCTTGGTCCGGTCGAACGCGGGTGTCGGGCTGATAGAAAGCAAAATCGGCGTAACGGCGAGGCTCACCAGCACCGACGGGATCACGAACAGAACAAACCCGCTTGGATCGGCAGTCAGCAGCAAGGCCTGCGCCGCGACAATGCCCAATGTCTGCACGATCATATAGAGTGACAGCGCCTGCCCGCGGTTGGAATTGTCAGCCGCGTTGTTCAGCCAGCTTTCAGCCGTCACGTAAACAGCAGAAAAGCAAAAACCGATCAGCACACGTCCGGCGGTCCATACTGCAACATTCGGGAATGTCGGGTAAAGAATCATCACCGCAGAGATCGCCGAGGCAAGAGCAGCAAACACCCGCACGTGACCCACACGCTGGATCATCCGTGGCGCAAGGCGCGAACCGCCAAGGAATCCGACAAAATACGCCGACATAACGATAGACATCTTGAACGTGTCAAAGCCCTCAAGCTCACCACGAATACCCAGCAACGTGCCCTGCATGCCGTTGCCCAGCATCAAAAGGAACATGCCAAATAGGAGCGCCCATGCGCTGGAGAGGACCTGTATCATTCGCGTTTCCTTTGTCTACCAGACACCCCTAACGGCGCATCTCGTACCATGTCGGGATTAAATACGACCGGATTCGTCGCTTTTGCGAGCCGGTATCAGGAGAGATGCATCTCCGTAAGAGAAGAAACGATAGTTTTCATTAATTGCGTGTGAATAAATTGTGCGAATTGCCTCTTGTCCCATCAGGGCAGAGACCAGCATCATCAGTGTTGAACGCGGCAAGTGGAAATTCGTCATCAGCGCGTCAGCCACGTTGAACCGGAAACCCGGAGTGATGAAGATGTCTGTATCACCTTCCCACGGCTGGATTGCACCACCCTGCCCCGCAGTTTCAATCAGACGAAGTGCAGTTGTACCGACCGGAATAACCCGCCCGCCATCAGCTTTGGTTTGTGCGATCTCGGCTGCCGCCTCGGCGCTGACCTGCCCCCATTCGGCATGCATCTTATGTTCGGATATGTCGTCTACTTTAACCGGCAGGAAGGTGCCTGCACCAACGTGCAAGGTGACGTAGGTGAATTCGACACCCATCTTGCGCAAAGTCGCCAGAAGCTGCGTATCGAAATGCAATGACGCCGTGGGCGCGGCCACTGCGCCGGAGTTCTTTGCCCAGACGGTTTGGTAATCCGTCTTGTCCTGTGCGTCAGCGGCGCGTTTAGCTGCGATATAGGGGGGCAGCGGCATGGCACCGGCCGCGTTGAGCGCGGCGTCAAAATCATCACCCGTGAGGTTGAACCGCAGATACGCCAGCCCTTCGGTGATTTCCTCCAGCGTCGCGCGCAGATCATCCGAAAAGACGATCTCTTCGCCCATGCGCAATTTCTTGAGCGGTTTGACAAGCGCCGACCAGACACCCGCATCTGCCTGCGGTTCCAGCAGCGTCGCTTCGATTTTGGCGGCTACCGGGCCTTGGGTGCTGTCGCGATGGCGTAGACCAGAAAGGCGCGCAGGAATCACACGCGTGTCATTCAGAACCAGCCGGTCGCCCGCGCGCAACCAGTGCACCAGATCATGGACTTGGGCGTCGTGGATATCGTCGCCCTGCGCCACCAGCAGCCGCGCGGATGATCGCGGCGTGGCGGGACGCACGGCAATCAGCTCATCGGGGAGATCAAAATCAAAATCGCTCAGTTTCATGTTGCTGCCTCTAGCGGCCTTCGTAGGTGCGTTCAACGGGCGTTTTGGGTTCGGCGTCTTTCTGCGGTTCCGGCGCGCCTTCGACAGAGGGCAACTCTGTCTGAGGTGCGCGCAGGATGTTGCGCAAGCCCCCCGGTGCCAGTACCGACAGCGGGTTAACAGAAACCTTGGGCGATTTGGCCGATCCGCTGAGCGTGTAGTTAAAGCCAAGCAAGCCTTCGCCCTTGCGCGTCAACAGCGATCCAATGCCGTTGAGAAGATACACAGGCGTAATCACACCCTGCATCGAAATCTGCCCCGTATCCGTGGCAAAGACGCCGTCCGCCGATAGGCCCAATGACGCACCAACCGCACTTCCGCGGCTCAGGGTGATACGTCCGGGGGTCATTCGAAACTCTGCCTCGACCTCCTCGAAATAGATGCCGTCGCCGTTCATTTCATTGACCAGCCCCACCACCGATATTGCGTTGACCAACGCGGCCATTGCCGGTGCGTCCTTGATGGAGACGCCGTTCACCTTGAGGCTGCCATCAAACGCGCCACCGCTGCCGACAGGTAACAAGGAAAGCTCCATATTGCCGCCCACGGCCTGCTTCAACACACCGGCAGATCGCAGAACGCCACCAGCATCCCCACTGCTCAGGCGCACAGCCGTGCGACCGTTTTGCGGAACAATTCGGCCACTTACGCCAGTACCGCCATTGACGCGCGCCTCGAACGGGCCATCAAGACCGCCCGTGGTCTTGAACGTTCCGGCAAGCCCCTGCAGCCACATGGTATCCGTGATCTGCAATCTATCGAGCACCACTCGCATGGGTGGCGCAGCCCCACCAGAGGCACCACCACCGCCGCTGCTGCCTGACCCGAATTTCGCCGTGCGCATATCAAGTGAACCACCGCGTACCACAACCTGCGGTGTCCTGCCTGCCCCTTGCCCAACCAAGGCAGCACGGACATTCAGCCAGTTCCCCACACGCAGATTATCAAGTTCCAGAACTTCTAACCCGCCGCTTTTCGCCAAAGAGATATTGCCCTTGGCGGACAGGCCTGCGCCGCTGAGTTCCATCGCGATCACGGCGGGATTGGCGCCAAGGCGGATGCGCATGTCCAGCCCCCCCGCAGTGCCGCTGCCCTTGCGCCAGCCCAGTTGCGGGATCTGGAGAGTGGCGCCGCGCAGATCAGACCGCAGGCTCATGCGTGGCGACTGGCCGCGCTCAAAATCAATACCAATGTCGGCCCGCGCAGCCCCTGAAAGCGTGCCGGGCGGCAGGGCAATATTGAACGCAGACAGCGCCTGTGGTGTGATCTGCGCGCTGCCGCGCAACGTGCTTTTTGACGATCCTGCGCCAATTGGCTGCTGCCAGCGCCCGTCAAATGCGACACCGTCCAGCGTGCCTTTTCCCTCGATCCTGATGCTGTCGCTGCTGGCCGTCAGGGCCATCCGGTCGGATTTGAGCGTGCGACCTTTGATCAATCGGCTGCTGCTGAGGTTCAGCAAATCGCCAGTTATGTCGAATTTCACGTTCTTTGCACCGCTGCCCTTTTTCAATGGAAAGGATAGTGTCCCCGTGGCCACAACGTCCCCGCTGGCAAGATCAACCGGCAGGCCGGTGCGCTGCATGACCGTCATCGGCGGTTGGTCCAGTGTCCAGAGCGCGGCAGTCACCGGGCCCCTCGCATTCAGACGCACCACTGCCGGCGCGCCGCCTTTCACAGTGGTGTCAGGAATGATGAATGACGACCGCTCCAGCCTCAGTGTCCCGCCGGTTTCGGCCTCCATTTCCCCATCATCAAGAGAGACGACAAACCGCGTGCCATCCAGACTTGCATGTCCGCGCGCCCCGGTGATCGGCGGCAAATTCTTGAGAAACCGCACAGAAGCATTTTCGTAGTCAAATGCCATATAAGTGCGCGGCCGCTGACCAGGCTCAATCCGCAGCGCAAAGTCGGCATTCTTGAGCTGCGCTTCAATCAGGTTTTGCGTAAGCCAGTTACGTGTCTTGGTTTTCAGCGGTTCAGGCCAAAGGGCGAGAATTCGGGCCGGATCGATCTGGTCTGCGCGGGCATCCATTGCCACGCGCCAGCCATCCGGTTCTGCTGTGAGCGTGCCAAAGGCATGCCGCGTCTCACCCTGATCAAACAGATCAAGCCTGCCGATATCCAGTTGGAAGGGCGCTGTCTGCAGCCGGAAATCAAGCTCGGCCCCCTCCAGCTCAACCGGTTCCGGGTAAAGCCCCATCGGGTTGGCGCGCACGTGCGTCATGCTGAACTGCCCGACCATCGCCTCCAGCGCGCCTTCGCGTAGGCCGGTCATGGTTGCAGTGCCTTCGGCGCGCGCGGTCACCCACTTACTGCTGACCGACAGCTCGTCGAATTGCAGCAATCCAAGAGCGGAGTCATACGAAAAATAGCTGCGTGCGGCCTCGAACGGGATGGGCAATGTGCCGTCGTTGGGCTGCACAACGCCTGCACCTATTTGCAGCGTCGCATTCAGGGGCGCCAATGTTCCGTCTGTCCGAACACCGGACCGGACAGCCCCTGATATCGGGGCACGCAAGGCCCCCATCCACGCGAAAGCCGGACTTTGAGTGGCGAAATCGGCCGCTGAGGCGCCATCAATACGCACGCCAAACTGCGCTTCGGGCGCGCCAATCGGGCTGGTATAATTAGCCGACAGCGTGGTTATGCCGGATTCCCCGCCCAGCAGGGCCAGATCGGCATTTACAACCAACGCCCCCTCTTTGCGCTGAGCAATGAGCCGCCCACCATCAAGAGTGAAGGCACGTTCAGCGCGGCGGTCCACGTATTGCAGGGTTAGCCCGCGAATTTCGGCGTTCTCAAGTGCGGCCAGCCCGGGTTGTTGGAGCAGCGCGTCGATCTGCGCCACGACTGCGCCAAGGCTTTGCGTCCGCTCGGTGCCACGTCTGGTGCCCAGCACAGTCTGGAGCGCGAGACTGCCATCCTCTTCACGCACTACGGTCATGAAAACCCCGCGCAAGGCGACTTCGGCAGGCTGCACCCTGCCGCTGCGCAACGCCGACATGGACAGGCGCACACGTGCTTCGGAAAACTGCACCAATTCGTCACCGTCGGGCGTGCGCACGGCCACATCGCGCAAACGGACGCGAGGCCGCCAGCCTTCCTCCATCAACAGGCGCAACTCTCCGAACGAGATTTTTACCTGCGGGAATTCCTCTTCGAGACGCTGCTCGATCCGGCTCTCGACCCATGCGGGCATCACCACCGGACGGTCGTAGAAAAAGTAGACAAGCCCCACAGCAAGAACGATCAGCAAGACCAACATGGACCACAGAGCGTTGAAAAACCCCAATAACAGCAAGAACCAACCGCGCTTACGGCGGGCCGGTTCTGCACGTGGAGGTGGTGGCGGGGCGGTTTCGGCCATCAGGTTCCGGTCACTGGCAAAGAAGGCTACAGATTGCGCGGTTCGGGTTGGACTTTTCCGCCGCAACGCTACTATGACAGACGCGCGCGTCGCCTCCAAGGCCACGCCCCCCATTGACCGGAGTTTTGACATGCCAGATGTATCCCAGCCTGCCCCCGATTTCACCCTGCCCGTCACTGGCGGCGGGGATGTGACCCTGAGCGCACTCAAGGGCGCGCCGGTTGTGCTGTTCTTCTATCCGCGCGATGACACCCCCGGCTGCACCAAGGAAAGCATCGGCTTTTCCGAGCACCTGGAAGCGTTTACCGCCGCAGGTGCGCAGGTATTTGGCCTGTCGCGTGACACCATGGCCAAGCATGACAAATTCGCCGCCAAGCACGGTCTCAGCGTTCCGTTGCTGTCAGACGTTGAGGGCAAGGTGACCGAAGACTACGGCGTTTGGGTTGAGAAAAACATGTATGGCAAGACCTCAATGGGAATTGAGCGCGCGACCTATCTAATTGATGCAGAAGGTAACATTGCAAAGATTTGGCGTAAGGTAAAAGTGCCCGGCCATGTCGAAGAGGTGCTGGAGGCAGTTCGCGCGCTATGATGCCGCTTGCTCAAATGGCGGAGGCCGTGCTGCGCACTGCCGACGGCCGCGAAAAGACCGCCCTGTCCCATAGCTTTGCCGCGCAATGGCGTGCCGCACGCGCGGACGGCGCTTTACCGGAAATCGGCAGCGCAAATCCGCCGCTTCATCCTGCGCGCCCCGCCCGGCCCGAACTGCTCAGCCCGCGAGATGTCCCGCGCCGCCGTCCGGGCACACCCGAAGGACGGATCGCCCTGATGCACGCTGTCGCCCATATCGAGCTTAATGCCGTTGACCTGCACTGGGACATCATTGCGCGGTTCACAGATGTAAAAATGCCCATTGGCTATTACGATGACTGGGTAAAGGCCGCTGACGAAGAATCAAAACATTTCAACCTGATGTGTGATTGCCTTGAAGCGGCAGGCAGCTTTTACGGTGCCCTTCCAGCCCATGCTGGCATGTGGCGTGCGGCCGAAGATACCGTGGATGATTTCATGGGCCGCCTTGCGGTCGTACCCATGGTGCTTGAGGCGCGTGGGCTGGATGTGACACCCGGCATGATCAAAATCTTCAAGCAGGCCAAAGAGGATCAGGCAGTTGCCGCTTTGGAAACGATCTACGCCGAAGAAGTGCATCATGTGGCCTACGGGTCCAAGTGGTTCCATTTCCTGTGCGGCCGCCATGACATCGACCCGACCCAAAAATTTCACGCCCTCGTTCGGCAATATTTTCACGGCCAACTGAAGCCGCCGTTCAATGAAGAAAAGCGGGCCGAAGCAGGAATTCCACCTGATTTTTACTGGCCTTTGGCTGAAAGTAGTTAAGCTGCGCAGGACAAGCCGCTGAAATAGGCGGATTTCTGCCCATATGACGTAGAAACTGGCGACTCTACGTCACGAACGGCCACAAGGGTTGCCCGATGCTCCCGTGAAAGTTATTGCACTTTTGTTAACAGATTTGTGAGGGACACACAGATCTGTAACGGGACCAAAGGGATTTAGTGAACGTGCGTACAAAACTCGCGATTAAGACCGATGCTTTTCTGGAGAAATACTTTCCTGAACGCCGGGTATTCTTGAAATCAGATAGTGACACGCGGTTCATCCGTCTGCGACCTGCAACACAACTGATAGCGCTCGCCGGCTCATCGGCCTTGGTAGCCTGGGCCATTGTTGCAACAGCCATCATCCTGATGGACAGCATCGGCTCCGGTAACTTTCGCGAACAAGCAAAACGCGATCAACGCACGTATCAAGCGCGCCTGAACGATCTGAGCTCACAGCGTGACACCCGCGCCGAAGAGGCCCTTGCAGCGCAAGAGCGTTTCAACGCCGCCCTCGCCCAGATTTCCGTCATGCAATCCGAGTTGCTGACGTCGGAGACACGCCGCCGCGAGCTCGAAACCGGCATCGACGTGATCCAGTCCACCCTGCGCGACACGATGCAGGACCGCGAAGCAGCGCGCAGCCAAGTTGCACAACTGCAATCCGATAACGGCGAATCCATTCAGGTTGCCGCCAGCACTGCCCCGATGGATTTTCTGGCCGATGCGCTGGCCCGTACCGCACAAGAGCGTGACAAGGTCATTGAGGATTCACAAGAAGCGCTGCTGATCGCTGATGAGCTGAACCAGAAGATCGCGACCATGCAGGAGCAGAACGACACGATTTTCCGCCAGCTTGAAGAAGCCATGACTGTTTCGGTCGCGCCGCTGGATCGTATGTTCCGCGCAGCCGGAATGCCAACCGACCGTATCCTTGAGACTGTGCGTCGCGGATATTCCGGTCAGGGCGGCCCGCTTACCCCCCTTAGCTTTACCACCCGTGGCGAAAAGCCAACCGCAGATACGCTGCGCGCAAACCGCCTGATCAACCAGCTTGATCGCCTCAATCTTTACCGTCTCGCCGCGTCAAAAGCACCGTTTGCGAATCCCGTACAAGATTCGTTCCGCTTTACATCCCAGTTCGGCTTCCGCCGCGATCCGAAAACAGGCGGCCGCCGCATGCACTCCGGTGTTGATTTCGCAGCACGTACAGGCACACCACTATATGCTACGGCAGACGGTGTTGTGACCCATGCTGGCTGGAGCTCTGGATATGGTCGTCTGGTGAAAATCCAGCACGAATTCGGCATCGAAACGCGCTATGCACATCAATCCAAAATCCGCGTGAAGGTTGGTCAAAGAGTATCGCGCGGCGATCGGATCGGTGATATGGGTGCTACAGGACGGGTAACCGGCGTCCACTTGCATTACGAAGTGCGCGTGGGCGGAAAGGCCGTCAATCCAATGATCTATATCAAGGCAGCAAACGATGTTTTCTAAGAGCAAAATCAACGATCCGGCCCCAAGCGGTGCTGAACCACAAAAACCCGCAGTGCCGACTTCTTCGGCTGCTCCTTCCGCGCCGCCTCAGAAGCAGAACGAGTTCAAGGCAAGCGCCCCTAAAGCAAAGCCGCCCGCCTCTGTTCTGTCTGCCGATCTGCATGTGACCGGCAACATGAAAACAACCGGCGACATTCAGGTTGAAGGTACGGTTGAAGGCGACATTCGCGCGCATCTTCTGACCATCGGTGAGACAGCAACGATCAAAGGCGAAGTGATTGCCGATGACGTTGTCATCAACGGCCGTATCGTTGGCCGTGTCCGCGGCCTGAAGGTACGCCTGACGTCCACAGCACGTGTTGAGGGTGACATCATCCACAAGACCATCGCAATCGAAAGCGGTGCGCATTTTGAAGGTTCCGTGCAGCGTCAGGATGACCCGCTGAACCCGGGTGCAAAATCCGCACCTGCGCAAAAGGCGAACCCCGCTTCCTAAGGGATCGGTCTTTTCGACTAATACCTGAACGCCGTGAGCATCGCTCGCGGCGTTTTTCTTTGTGGCAATGGTGGGTGATTCTTAGGCCGCATCCGTCGGCTTGGGGTATAATATAGAAAAAATCCAAAGCCTCCGCCCTGCAGATTCACACTACTGATCAAGGCCATAAACCATCGACTAGGCCAGAACTATTCTTTTGGACATAGGGCTAAACCAATGCAGACCGATCTATCCGTATTTGGGTCTGACGTAGCGTCACAAAATTCTGCACAGTGGACTCAGGACATCAAATCTTGGAGAAATAAAATGACACTTGCAGAAAAAGCCCGCAACGGACGCCGCATCGCACTTGAAGCCATGGCGGAAGCAAGAGCCAACAAAAAACACGCCCTTCAGGTCATGAAGTTCAGAAGCGTTCGCCCTCTTGTTTTGCGTCACCGTGTCGAGAACATCTTCAACTTCAACGAGATTGCCTCCGAGCGCCGCCAAATGATGCCACTCCAGATCGCCTCGTAAATCTGGTTTCCAGCGTCGTCCTGTCACAGGTTCTGTTGCAGGTCAAAACCGACAAGAGCACTATCCCCGAGGGATGCGGAGCATCAAAATAAATGTGCCAATCAGTCTGAACACGCTGCATCGGCATAAATAGAGCGCAGGAAGAAATTTCGTCTAGGCAGGATTGTATTACTGGGTGGTCGTAACGAGTGAAGGGAGTTTGGCCGCGTCTATGCGTGGCGCGGTCAAGCTCCCTTAAATATTCTCAGGCTAGAGCGCGAAGGCCCTTTGGGGCGTCAGGTTCAACCCTTCTACCCCTCACACGCCGGTGAACGAAAAAAGGCGCCTCTCGCGAGACGCCTTAATTCTGGAAATTATTCTGGACGGGTTAGTCCGTAACAGTCACTTTTTTCATAACATCCGGCTGACCGACAACGGCGCCGTTACCGCCTGTGCCAAGCTTGATGGCATCCACCACGTCCTGGCCGTCCGTCACACGGCCAACAACCGTGTATTGACCGTCCAGAAAAGGTGCCGCGTCAAACATGATAAAGAACTGGCTATTGGCGCTGTCGGGGCTTTGGGCCCGCGCCATACCAACCACGCCCTTTTCGAATGGAACGTCCGAAAATTCGGCTGGTAGATCAGGCAAATCGGAGCCACCAGTGCCTGCGCGGCGCATGTCGCTGCCCATTTTGCCGTGCTCTACATCACCGGTTTGGGCCATGAAACCGTCGATCACGCGGTGGAATACCACGCCGTCATAGGCACCGTCAGCCGCAAGCGAAGTGATTTGCGCCACGTGACGGGGTGCAACATCTTCGAGCAGATCAATCGTGACCGTCCCGTTGGCTTGACCCTCCACTTCGATCACCAGACCGGAGGCTGCGACCGAACTAGCGGTAAGTGTCGCGAAAAGCGCGCTTGCGACGAACTTACGCATCTGCGGCAACCTTGACGCTGATCATACGGTCGGGATTGGCTGGTGGCTCGCCTTTGGCGATGGCATCTACATGCTCCATGCCGGAAATAACCTGACCATAAACGGTGTACTGACCGTTCAGAAAGTCATTGTCTTTGAAGTTGATGAAGAACTGGCTGTTGGCCGAGTTCGGGTTAGCAGAGCGTGCAGCACCCAAGGAGCCGCGTGCGTGCGGGATCTTTGAGAATTCTGCCGGCACGTCCGGGTGCTCGGACCCGCCGGTGCCTGCGGCACGCGGGTTGTAGTCTTTTTCCATGTTGGCGTGCTGTACGTCGCCGGTCTGGGCCATAAAGCCGTCAATGACGCGGTGGAACGCCACGTTGTCATAGGCACCGGCGCGCGCCAACGTTTTCATACGCTCGACATGCTGGGGTGCTACATCGGGCAGCAACTGGATGGTGACGGTGCCACCTTTGAGTTCCATCAGGATTGTATTTTCTGGGTCTTTGATATCGGCCATGGGGCGCTCCTTCATAAATCTTTCCCGTTACCTAAGCCGCAGAGGCACAATTGCCAAGTCAGTGCATTGACCCTCGGCAAGATAACGGCAAAACAACAGTAACTTTGCGCGCAGACAACAAGGGATCGATACTCATGAGCTGGAAAACACTGGATGACATGGACCTTCACGGCAAACGGGTTCTGGTGCGCGTCGACATCAATGTTCCTGTTGAGCGGGGCAAAGTAACCGACGCCACACGTATCGAGCGGATTGTGCCCACAGTGCATGACATCCTGGCCAAAGGCGGCACACCGATCCTTCTGGCGCATTTCGGACGCCCCAAGGGCAAGGTCAATCTTGAGATGAGCCTGCGGCAGGTGCTTCCTGCCCTGCGCCATGCGCTGATGCGGTCGGTCGCATTCGTTGAAACTCTGGACGCAGCAGAGCATCTAACAGCAGAAGCTACCGCAGCCGATGTTGTGCTGATCGAAAACATCCGCTTTCACAAAGGCGAAGAAGCCAACGATCCGGAGTTTTCCGCGCGGCTGGCCCGATTGGGAGATGTTTATTGCAACGATGCTTTCTCGGCTGCGCACCGCGCCCACGCGTCGACCGAAGGCGTTGCGCGCCACCTGCCCTCTTGCGCCGGCCGCTTGATGCAGGCGGAACTTTCCGCGCTTGAGGCTGCATTGTCCAAGCCGGAGCGCCCCGTAGGAGCCGTTGTTGGCGGTGCGAAAGTATCTACCAAGATCGCGCTGCTGGAAAATCTGGTGAACCGCCTTGATCTGTTGGTGATTGGCGGGGGCATGGCAAACACCTTTCTGGCCGCCCAAGGGGCCAATTTGGGCGCGTCGCTGAGCGAGCCGGACTATTTCGATACCGCGCGTGATATCATGGCGCAGGCTGGCAAGGCCGGGTGTCGCGTCTTGCTGCCTGTGGACGGTTTGGTTGCGCGCGAATTCAAAGCAGGTGCCGCGCATGAAGTGGCCCTTCTAGGCCCTGACACGGCATTGGAGGCTGACCAGATGGTACTGGATGCGGGCCCCGAAACGATTGAACAGGTCCGTCTCGCGTTCGAAGGCCTTAAAACATTGATCTGGAACGGCCCAATGGGCGCGTTCGAGATTGCGCCCTTTGACACGGCAACCGTTGCCGCAGCACAGGTCGCGGCAGAACAGACACGCGCAGGCACATTGATTTCAGTGGCGGGCGGCGGTGACACGGTTGCTGCCCTGAATCAGGCCGGTGTGGCAGATGATTTCACCTATATCTCGACAGCAGGCGGCGCCTTTCTGGAGTGGATGGAAGGCAAAACCCTGCCCGGAGTTGCCGCGCTGGGTGGCTAAACGAATACCCCGTTTCACCGCTGTTGCGAGGATAGGCATAGCGGCCACAGTCGGGCGGAATTCAGCAAACCGGCGTCGCTGGAGCGAATCAGGGGATTCCCTTTTCGAATCACCTATGGCATAGTCAAAAAACCGCCCGACAAGAGGCGGCGATGATCGGCAGCAATCGACAGGCACCCAGACACATGAGCAAACCCGCTTTTGGCCCAATCCTATATTTCGCGATCGCTTTTGCGCTAAGCCTGTATTTCATGTTTGCCGCTGTGCAGGGTGACTTCGGCCTGTTCCGTCGCGCCGAAATTCTGGCCGAGGCAGACACCATGCGCGCACAGCTTGCGCAGGTTCGTGCCGAAGTGGCACAAATGGATAACCTGACGCAGCGCCTGTCGGATGATTACCTTGATCTGGACCTGCTGGACGAACGTGCGCGCACGGTCCTTGGCATGGTGCGCGCAGACGAAATTGTCATCCGTTAATCAGCTCTGCCCCAACAACATGGCTCTGTTGCGCAAAGCCCTCTCGCCAAGCGCGTTCGAATCCTTTATGATATAGTTTAACGTTAAACTATATTCGGCAATTTCGATCAGCGCCGACGGGAGGACTGCCATATGGCTGCCAAAAAGCCGAGTTCCAAAACGACTTCATCCAACGTTTCACCGGAAGAGCTTAAAGCGTATTATCGCGACATGCTTTTGATCCGCCGCTTTGAGGAAAAAGCGGGCCAGCTATACGGCATGGGTCTGATCGGTGGCTTCTGTCACCTCTATATCGGGCAAGAAGCGGTTGTTGTGGGTCTGGAGGCCGCAGCCAAAGAAGGTGACAAACGCATCACATCCTACCGCGATCACGGCCATATGCTGGCCTGTGGAATGGACCCCAAAGGCGTCATGGCAGAACTGACCGGCCGCGAAGGCGGGTATTCGAAGGGCAAAGGCGGCTCCATGCACATGTTCTCGAAAGAGAAACATTTCTATGGCGGTCACGGTATCGTTGCAGCGCAAGTGCCGCTTGGCGCAGGTCTTGCTTTTTCCGACAAATACAAAGGCAATGACAATGTCACCTTCACCTACTTTGGTGATGGCGCCGCGAACCAGGGTCAGGTCTATGAAGCCTACAACATGGCCGAAATCTGGAACCTGCCGGTCGTTTTCGTGATCGAGAACAACCAATACGCCATGGGCACCTCTACCAAACGCTCCACCCACTCCCCTTCTTATTGGGAACGCGGTGCTGCGTATGGCATCAAGGGTGAAGAAGTGGACGGTATGGATGTACTGGCGGTCAAAGAAGCCGGTGAGAAGGCTGTTGAAGTCTGCCGCGCAGGCAAAGGCCCCTATATCCTTGAGATCAAGACATACCGCTACCGCGGCCACTCAATGTCCGATCCGGCCAAATACCGCACCCGTGAAGAAGTTCAAAAGATGCGCGATGAACGTGATCCGATTGAAGCGGTGCGCAGCATGCTGCTGACAGGCAAACACGCCAGCGAGGATGACCTCAAAGCGATCGACAAAGAAATCAAAGCCATCGTGAACGAAAGTGCCGAGTTCGCCAAGGACAGCCCGGAGCCGCATCTTGATGAGCTTTGGACAGATATTTACGCAGAGCTGGAGGCTTAACCCATGGCAACCGAAATTCTTATGCCCGCCCTCAGCCCTACAATGGAAGAAGGCACATTGGCCAAATGGATGGTGAAGGAAGGCGATACCGTGTCGTCCGGTGACATCATGGCCGAAATCGAAACCGACAAGGCCACGATGGAATTCGAGGCCGTGGACGAAGGTGTTATCGGCAAGATCCTGATCGAAGAAGGTACCGAAGGCGTGAAGGTCAACACCGCCATCGCGATCCTTCTGGAAGAAGGCGAAGACGCCTCTGCCATGGACAATGCCAAATCCGAGCCTGCCAGCGCGCCCGTCCCTGCTGACAAAGAACAGTCGTCAGAGACAGCCCCCGCAGCCGCCATGTCCCACCCCGAGCCCGAGGTGGACACCTCACCTGACTGGCCCGAAGGCACCACGCTTAAGAAGCAGACAGTGCGCGAAGCCTTGCGGGACGGCATGGCTGAAGAAATGCGCCGCGACGAGACCGTTTTCGTCATGGGCGAAGAAGTGGCCGAATATCAGGGCGCTTATAAAATCACCCAAGGGATGCTGGATGAATTCGGCTCCAAGCGGGTGATTGATACGCCTATCACGGAACATGGTTTTGCCGGTATCGGTGTCGGCGCTGCCTTTGGCGGCCTTAAGCCCATCGTCGAATTTATGACCTTCAACTTCGCCATGCAGGCGATGGACCAGATCATCAACTCCGCGGCCAAAACGCTGTACATGTCCGGCGGTCAGATGGGCGCGCCTATGGTGTTCCGTGGACCAAACGGTGCCGCAGCGCGCGTGGGTGCCCAGCACTCTCAGGACTATGCCGCATGGTTTATGCAGGTTCCCGGCCTCAAGGTTGCGATGCCCTATGCAGCGTCCGACTATAAGGGCCTGATGAAGACAGCCATTCGCGATCCCAACCCGGTGATCTTCCTTGAGAATGAGATCCTTTACGGCCGCACCTTCGATGTACCCGATCTGGATGATTACACCGTGCCTTTCGGCAAAGCCCGCATCTGGCGCGAAGGCGACGATGTCACCATCGTGAGCTTTGGCATCGGCATGACCTACGCACTGGAAGCCGCCGACAAATTGGCCGAAGAGGGCATCATGGCCGAGGTCATCGATCTGCGCACGCTGCGCCCGATGGATACGCCCGCGATCATCAAATCCGTGATGAAGACCAATCGTCTGGTCACGGTTGAAGAAGGCTGGCCGCAAGGTTCTGTCGGGAACTACATCAGCTCAGTCGTGATGCAGGAGGCGTTTGATTATCTGGACGCCCCGGTGATCAACTGCACAGGCAAGGATGTCCCGATGCCCTATGCGGCGAACCTTGAAAAACACGCGCTTGTCACCACCGCCGAGGTGATTGAAGCTGTGAAAAAAGTAACATACAAATAAGGAGCGGACACGATGCCAACAGAAATCCTCATGCCCGCCCTCTCACCCACCATGGAAGAAGGCACGCTGGCCAAGTGGCTCGTCAAAGAAGGCGACACAGTCTCCTCCGGTGACGTGATGTGCGAGATCGAAACAGACAAAGCGACGATGGAATTCGAAGCCGTCGACGAAGGCGTGATCGGTAAGATCCTGATCGAAGAAGGCACAGAAGGTGTGAAGGTTAATACCGCCATCGCCGTGCTGCTCGAAGAAGGTGAAAGCGCTGATGACATCACAGATACGCCCGCACCAAAGGCGGACACATCAAGCAATGCCGCGCCAGCCGAAGCCTCTGACGCAACAGCACCGGCCAAAGGCCATGGTCGCGGCGAAACCGATGCCACAAAAGCCCCCGCCGCTGGCGCAAAATCAGATGGCAGTCGCATCTTCGCCTCTCCTCTTGCGCGCCGTATTGCTGCGCAAAAGGGTCTGGATTTGGCAGATATCAAAGGCTCCGGCCCCCACGGACGGATTGTAAAAGCAGACGTCGAAGGCCTGTCAAAAACAGACGCTCCAAAGGCGGCAGCACCTTCCACACCGGACAAAGCAGCTGCACCTGCGGCATCTATGCCAACGGGCCCCTCCAGCGATGCTATCGCCAAAATGTACGAAGGCCGCGAGTACGAGGAAATCACCCTCAACGGTATGCGCAAGACAATTGCAGCACGCCTGACCGAGGCAAAGCAAACAGTGCCGCATTTCTATCTGCGCCGCGATATCCAGCTTGATGCGCTAATGGCCTTCCGCGCCCAACTCAACAAACAGCTTGAACCGCGTGGCGTTAAGCTATCGGTCAATGACTTCATCATCAAAGCCTGCGCCCTTGCGCTGCAACAGGTACCAGACGCCAACGCCGTCTGGGCCGGTGACAAAGTATTCAAACTCAAGCCATCCGATGTTGCCGTTGCCGTCGCGATTGAGGGCGGGCTGTTCACCCCTGTTCTCAAAGACGCCGAGATGAAATCCCTGTCAGCGCTCAGCGCAGAGATGAAAGACCTTGCAGGACGTGCACGTGATCGCAAGCTTGCGCCGCATGAATATCAGGGCGGCAGCTTTGCCATCTCTAATCTGGGTATGTTCGGCATCGATAACTTCGACGCGGTTATCAACCCGCCCCACGGTGCTATTCTTGCTGTGGGCGCTGGCGTGAAAAAGCCAGTTGTTGGCGCTGACGGGGAGCTTGGAATCGCAACAGTGATGTCCGTCACCCTGTCCGTCGATCACCGGGTTATTGATGGCGCTCTGGGCGCCCAGTTGCTCGCAGCCATCAAAGAAAATCTTGAAGCGCCCATGACGATGCTCGCCTGATATTTCTTTTGGCGATAAATATCCTGGGGAGTTTGAGGGGCTAGCCCCTTAACCCATCCTTCTAAAAAACGTTTAACATCAAAAAAGGCCGGAGCATCGCTCCGGCCTTTTTCAATACGGCAACTATCCTAATCGCTATTCTTCCCAGGGTCCAAGCATGTGGTTCATAGAAATAGAAGGTTGTTCACAGCCAGCTTCACCTACAATGCGTGCTGGAATTCCGGCGACAGTCTTGCAGGGGGGAACATCTTCCAGCACCACAGAACCTGCAGCGATGCGGCTGCAATGGCCGATCTTGATATTGCCCAACACTTTGGCCCCTGCCCCGATTAGCACGCCATCTTCGATCTTCGGATGGCGATCTTCTTCTTCCTTACCAGTCCCACCCAGCGTCACAGAATGCAGCATCGACACATTGTCGCCGACAACAGCCGTCTCACCGATCACGACAGAATGAGCATGGTCGATCATAATCCCCTTACCCATGCGCGCGCCGGGGTGGATATCCACGCCAAAAATCTCGGAAACACGCATCTGGAAAAAATAGGCCAGATCACGTTGGCCGCGCGCCCATAGAAAATGGCTTACGCGATAGGCTTGCACAGCCTGATAGCCCTTGAAGTAAAGGATCGGCTGCAAAAGCCGGTGACACGCCGGATCACGTTCATAGATTGCCACCAGATCGGCGCGGGCGGCTTCTACCAAACCAGGTTCATCTGCATAAGCTTGGTCCACGATTTCGCGCACCACCATCATCGACATCTCGTTTGAAGAAAGCTTGGCGGCAATCCGATAAGATAAAGCCTTCTCGATCGAAGTATGATGCAGAATCGTCGCATGCACAAAACCACCAATCAGCGGTTCATCCGCGGCCGCCTTTTGCGCATCAAGTTTGATCTGATCCCAGACAGGATCAACAGAGGCGATTTTACTACGAGGACTTGCCATAACGTGGCTCCTTTATCTCGGCGTGTTTCCCTATTTACCACAAATCGGGCCGCTGCAAAGACGTAGCATGATCAAGTCAGGGTGAATTTCCCGCGCCGACGGGCCAAAGCAGTCAAAACAACAGCCATCGAAAGACAGTAATCCGGCGGCTGTTTAAGGGGACCATGGTGCTTTAGATGGGCCAGTGCCGCCGCGCGCAGGCTGCCGTCCCCCCATGCGGGATGCAATCTATGCAGGCGTTTGACGTACTTATCGGCAACATGTGCATGCCAGAGCAGCTGTTGGCTCAGGGCCGCACCCGCGCCCATGTGAACTGTCTGCACCGCGCGCGCCGCGTGGTGCAGATCACTCAAGCCAACCTTCCTCACAATCCGGTGATCTCTGTCCGCGAAAACAATCCCGGGCCATAGGCGGATGAGACCTGAGCCACTTCGATCGCAAACGGAGCCTGCACCTCATCTGCGGCTTGCGCGGCGGCGCTGTATTCAAACACCGGCGCTTGAACTACGACCTCTCTTAAGATGTTTTCCTCTTTCACAATGCGCAGCAGATAGGATTCACCTTCTTCACCCAAGGGCACCTCAAGAGGTTCCCAAGCGTCCCCGTCAATTCGTGTCCGCCTTACCCAACTAATTGACAGTGCACCGTCCGGCTGCGGTCGCGTGCGCAAATGTACAGGCGCGTACGGGCGCAGACCATTACCGTCAAAAGCGCGGCTGAGCTGGCGGAACGAGGGATCATCCACGGGTCTTTGGGCTGGTCCGATCCGGTAATTCTGCAAGACACGGCGCAGATTTCGTCCCATCTCAATCTGCAACGGCACAGAATCTAGCACCACGATTTGCGATCCAGTAGGCCAGACATCCGGCATCAGCCCATCTGAGCCCGCCTGCCCCCGCAGCCTGTTCCGCAATAGATAGGTACGCGGCCCGATCAGCTCAGCATCGGCAAACTGGAACAGCTCCCAATTCCCACTACTACCATCGCCGATCGCGGCCAGATTGGCCCCCGACAGCAGAGCATCTTGGTCTACCGACTCCAGTTGCCCGCTTATCAAACAAACCTCCAACGCGTCGCCGCGATCAATAAGGCCCGGACATGCGCGCAACATAGGTGACCGTGTGCTACCCACCGTGGACCGGATCGGGAGGACCGTATTAAGCTTATAGTTCTGGTCCGTCAGGCTGGAGTAAAGCGCCACGCTCCCCGGCCATGGGTTCGCACTCGCTGCAATATACGGCGCGTGTGGGACTTCATCGCCTGTCAGCAACGGAAGATCCATAAACAGCGGATAGACTGGCACTGGCGCCACGAATTGCTGCAAGCCGATCAGCTCGTCAGACAAGGGGGATGGCTCATAAACCTCAGGGTCAATCCGGACCGCCTCAATCTGCTGATAAGCAGCCTGATCGACCCGATCAATCCGGTACAATGATGGCCCCTCTCCCTGATCACCCGAAAGCTTCACCACATCCCCGGATCGCACGGGCATTTTTGATGGCGGCAAGGCAAATTGAACGCTTTCACGCGCGATGCGCGCCTCATTGAGCCAACGTTCGGCCACCTGACGGCCCTCAGCACGGGTCAGAAGCATTGTGAATTCCGTTGCGGCGACCGCATGGGTCTCCTCATCGGGCAGCACCGCCTCTTCAGAGATAACGTCAAAGCTGGCATCTGCCTGAATAAAGCGAACCCTTACGCGGCCTGAAAGGGATGCATCCGCTTCGCGCACCTGCACGAAAGTCCCGTCCAAATCCGTGCTGACCGCAAATTCGTCAGGGTTAAGCTGCGTCTCTCGTTGGCCATCACGCATCCGAAATGTCAGCACACCGTCCCGTTCGATCGCGTCAAAGCCGTGGCGAACCATCAGCGGCTGCAACGAAGCACGCGCATCGCCAACGTCCGATACGCCATAGCCACGGACCAGCCCGTAAAGACCGCTAGTGTCACAATCACTCACGCCTGCACGGCGGCAGATTTCGCCCACAACCGATGCCAGGCTGCGCGAGGAACTCCGGCCATTCAACCAATGACCGCGCGCGTAGTTGGAGCCATCACTCCAAAGTTCGCGGCTGTTCGGGAAGAACGGAAAAGGCCGCACATCCCACGCCCATACGAAGGCGCGGCTCATGTCGATCATCGGACCTTCATATTCAATTCCTTGCGGGTTGTTTTCCGGTTGGGCCCAATAATCGATCATTGCCCGTAGATACTGCATCTGCATCAGATCATCGCGGCGCCCGTCAGAATAGCGTGGCAAACTGCTTTCCGAAGATTTGAGGTCCAGAAACTTGTTCGGTTGGTTCGTACCCTTATCAATTGCAGCACAGCCGTATTCCGTGAACCAAACGGGCTTTTGTCCCCGTAGCCAAGCTGTCGGCTCATTGCTCCGCACACCGTCAACACGGTCATAATGCAGATTGGCCCACCAGTTCCGGATATCCTTGTAACGATATATCCACGGCTCATCATAGGCACCGTCCGTGATCGGCGTGCGTATCTGGGCATCGCGTTCTTCTATCGACCCGTAGTACCAATCATACCCCTCACCGCCCTCGATGTTGGATTTGAGGTATTCAAGATTATAAATAGCATCCCAGTCTTGCGCATCCTTATGGGCAACGCCCTCTCGCCAATCGGACAGAGGCATATAGTTGTCGATACCGATAAAATCGATTTCGGGGTCTGCCCAAAGGGGGTCCAAGTGGAACAGTCGGTCGCCGGTGCCGTCCTGCGGCTGATAGCCGAAATATTCGCTCCAATCTGCCGCATAGCTGATTTTTGTGTCCGGCCCAACAAGCGTGCGAACCTCTGCTGCCAATGCCCGCAACGCGACAACTGCCGGAAACGTATTCCTGCCGGAGCGGATTTGCGTCAGCCCGCGCATCTCAGAGCTGATGCAGAAAGCGTCTACTCCGCCCGAAGCAGCGCAAAGTGCAGCATAGTGCAATATGAACCGTGACAGGCTCCATTCTTGCGGACCATCGTAGCTGACGGCGCCGTTGTGTACAGTGAAGTCAGATGCTTGTACCGTGCCAAAAAACGCCGCTACTTCGGCTTCGGCAGCGGAGGTTGTGTCTGGCGATCCTTCCCTCCCCGGTGCAACTGACAGAGTGATCCGGCCGCGCCATGGCAATGCAGGCTGCCCCTCCTCGCCCGTATACGGGTTGGGCAATGTGTTGCCCTTAGTTTGGTCCATCAGGATGAACGGATAAAACATCACCGCCTTGTTTGCAGCATTCATCGCTTGAATCGCCTCAACCACAGCGGCGTCCGCAGGCGTGCCGCCATAGATGGGTCGGCCATCAGCGGCCCGGGCGATGACCTGTGCAGCATCACGGGTTAGTCCTGCCACTTGCCACCGCATTTCATCGCCGTCGATCTCGGGGTCCTCGATTTTGGGTTGCACGCGGCATTCACCAGCCCGCAGGTCCGATCCAAACCATGACACAACCAATGATGCCGACTTAAGCTCTGGCAACTCCTCGTCCATCGCTTCCAACGAGGTGGAGAAATCGGTTTTGCCAGAAGGGGAATTGATGTTGGCGCTCCAGCGTGAGTGATTTTCGCCCTCGTATGTCACCGGGGTCGTGGCCAATGCGTATTCGCCCGTGCCAGGTATTAACGCGACACCCTCCACTCCGTAGCTCAGCGCATGGCTGGCATCTGGTGCACCTCGCTGTTCGGGGCGAACTACCTCAAAGCTGAACTGCGGCACACGGTTGCCAAAGCGTTGCAGCGCAAGCGCCTCCATCACCACATACGCCGTTCCTCGATAGGCTGGCACCATCCCCGTGCCTTCTATCGCTTCCATGAGCGGATCAGCTTGTTGGTCTGCACTGCCTTTGTAGACGGTCATGTTCAGATCATCGGGCGCGATTTCTTCGCCGTCAGCCCAAATTCGTCCGACGCGGGTGATCTCCCCCTCACACAGGGCAATCGCCAAATTCACTGAATAGCTGTACTCGGTCGTTTTTGGCTGGGCACTGCCGCCCTTCCCTCCGCCAGTGGTGGAGGTAATCTCTTCAAAATCAGACGCCCAGATTATCTGACCGCCAAGCCGCAGCCGACCATAAAGTTGGGTGATCGGGTCACCTTCCCCAGCATTGGTCAGTCGGAACCTGTCCACCTGCCCCGTCTCCACGGCCTGCGCACCTGTGCCAAGTATTTTCTGGTCCACCACACGGCCTAGCGTCGCCCCGACGGCGCGCCCGATCGCCACCGATGACAACCCCGCAACCGTTCCGCCGATAGAGCCGCCAACAGCCGCTCCTGCCGCTGAAAATAAAATCGTCGCCATTAGATGACCTCCTCGGGAAATTCAAAACAAGCCACCACACGGCGACGCCACGGCGCGCTCAGCGGGCTTTCGACAACACCATGACGTGAATAGGCATGGATAAAACGCGGGGCGCTACCCGCTTGCGATTGGATCCCCAGATGTTTGGCGACAGCGCTTTGCCGCATCCTGAACAGCAGCACATCACCTGCCTCCGCCTGCGACACAGGCTTCGTTTCCAGATGACGCAAGGCCGCTTCCCAAAGCCGCTCTTCTCCCTGCGGCTCCGACCAATCCATTGAATACGCAGGCACTGACTCGGGCTCTTGACCGTAAACCTCCCGCCAGACGCCACGGATCAGCCCCAAGCAATCGCTTCCAGCGCCTCGCGTGGCTGTCTGGTGCACGTAGGGAGTTCCAATCCACTCCCTGGCCGCCTCAATGATGTGCGCGCGGCTCATCTCAGCGATCCGCCGCTATTTACATTCTTGCTGCTCGGTACCGAGACCACCCAATCTTCACCCGGCAAATCAGGGAATCCCTGATAGTTGTCGAAGTTGTTGAACTTGAGGCGGCAGGTCTCTGCACGCTTGTCACAGCCCGCGATAAGACGCACCTGCGTGCCGGCCTCAACCAGTCCTCGCACAGGTTCCCAAAGCTCGATGACTCTGGCATTCCCTTCTACGCGGTCTGATTTGATTGTCCCCCAAAGACCCTGCGCGGGGCCACTTAGAACCTCCAACCGGCCACGCGTGAACCAGTCGGGGTCAAAAGACGAAAAATCCTGCCAGACAAAACGACGGGCGCCGTCCACCGACTGGACGGGCAAAGACTGCGCATAGCTATCCCTTGCGAGGTTAAAGCGGCAATTGCTATCACCCAGAACTGCGGAGCATGGCTTTTGATAGACCCTCCCCAGCGGTCTGTTCAGGCCTTCGGTCAGGCCGCGTAATTCTGCACGAAAACCGCCACCGGCGCGGGTTAGCTCGCCCAGATGGCCTCGGAAATTCAGCCAGTGCTGATCAGTATCTACCCAGTTGACCAACCACGCCCGCACTTCGGCGCCGTCAAAGCGGCCCTGTTCAATCTCGTCTTCGCGTAAAGAGGCATCCGACAGCGCACCAAGCGCTTCTGAGTTATCCACTGACAGACCTGTTGATTGCGCCAGCGCCAGCGCGGTCAATCCTGTATCCGCACGAAATTCGTATCCCGCGAAACGCAGCGGCAAATCGTGGTCGGTGAACGCAAAGACGACACCGTCTTTGCGCGTAATTGCCCAGGCGTGGCAGACGGTGGTCAGCCCGCCACGCAGGTGTTCGGCAAGTTCTGTGTTGAAATCACCCATTACACACGCACCTCGCGTACCGGAATATCGGGCACCTGACCTGCATGAAAACTCGCAATGTTGGTGAGCAGGCTATCGCTGTCGAACCGGACTGGTACGTCGAAATGAAACCCGGCAAAGACCCGCGTGTCCGGATCGGGCGGATGGCTGAAAGTAATCACCCCCGAAGTCTCGTCCACTGTGTAGTCAACGGCCTCTTGCTTGTCGTCCTGCTCTACCGCGATCAGAACACTGCCTTTCACAGGCTTAGCGATGGGCCGCGCATAGACATGCCCGCCAGATCGGTAGGTCTTGATCAATTGGAACATGGTGGTGACACCGTCACCTGTCGCAATCTGCTGGTCGCTGCGGTCAATCTCGGCAGAAGGCTTGGAGGATTTGTAATCCGACCAGTCCTTCCAACGGAAACCATACATCTGGCCATAGCGCGCTTCGTAGAAGGCGATCACAGCCTCCACATCATCAAGAGAACGCAGACCCAGCCCCGCGTCATAGACGCGCCGCGAATGGGCCCAGGGCGTATTGCGCTCTTCAAAGCCGTTGGCAAGCGCAACCACATCCACCCGTCGCTGCGGACCACCCAAGGCGCCAAAGCTTAGATCAGGCGGGAATTGTACCTCGTGAAAGTTCATCTGGAATCCCCCTTCTTACCGGTTTTTCTGGCCAGCGCTCAACGCGCGGCTCATTTGGGCGGCGATCTGGCCGCGTGAACGCTGGAATCCAGCGACATCAGGGGTGGAGATATTCATCACCACTGTGGGCGCGGATGAGCCGCCTCCGCCTGCACGCACGCCAAGCTTGCCGTCAGGTCCGCGCGCCAGTGGCATAATCGCTTCCGGCCCCGCCTCGCCCATCACGCCCATACCGCCGCGCATTCCGAAATGCGTGGCCTGACTGACGACCCCGCCATCGGCAAAAGGCATCACGCGGCCCTGACTGAAGGGGGCACCGTTGGCAAAGGGCAAAATACCTTGCACCAAACCGGTGACACCTTGCGTCAGCAGGCCGCCAAAGTGGTCTGTGACAGGCTTGACGGCCGCGTTATAGGCGCTGTTTGATAGCGACTGCGCTACCGTGCTCAACGCATCCGACAGCTTCATCCCGTCAAACACCACCCCGTCAAAGGCCTTGCGCAAACCGCGGCTCAACCCCTTCTCCAAGGTCGCTACATCCCGCCCCGTCGCCGAGAGCGACGTGCTCATCCGGCGCAGTTCGCTATCGAAGCCCGAGACCAGAATACTGGTCTGGCCCAGCGTCTGGTTGAGCGATTGCGCGTCTGTTGCCAGATCGTCAAAGCTGTCATCATTCATCATCGTGATCCTTTTTCTTGTCGGGATAGGCGGCCATCAGCGCGGCCAACCCGTCACTCAGCATCGGCGCATCGCCCGCCTTGCTGCCCAGCATCATCTGCAACTCCGCCGGCGTCAGCGCCCAGAAGGCATCAGGCGAAAGGCGCAATCCGTACAACCCGGCGCGCATCAGCGCAGGCCAGTCGAAGCCTGTGCTCATGACTGCACCATGAACGCCCGCGCCAATAGCTCGGCTGCGGCTTGGGCCGCGCGCATGGGCCCGCCGTCTATCTCGGCTTGTGCAAGACTATCGGGGCTCATATCGATCCCGCCGCCACGCAGCCCCGCGCATAATAGCGCCAGCACATCCCGCGTGCTGAACCCGCCTGTTTCAAACCGCTGTACCAGCGCCATCAGCGACGGCTCGGACAGGTCTTCTTCCAACTCTGCCAAAGCCCCCAGTGTAAGTCGCATACGGTGATGCTGATCGTTCACCACCAGCATCACCTCTCCCCTCCACCGATTTTCCATGGTCACTCAACCGGATCGACGTAAGGGACGAACTGCAACTGACCGGCAGAGGCCAGCGACAGCTCATACGTGGCTTCGCCATTAAGCTGACCGGCATACTCCAGCGAGGTCACCTGAAACGGCCCCTCCACAATGCCGAATTCAGGGATTACCACCTGAAAGTTCGGCGTCAGACCATCGAAAAGAAGCTGGCGCGCGCGCTCGTCGGTGGCCGCGTCACGAAATACCCCCGACCCGCTGATCGCAGCCGACCGAACACCGGCGCCCGCCAGCAACTCGCGCCAACCGCCTTCACTATCAAGGGAAGTCACATCGACCGCTTCGGCGTTGAAACTGATGCGCGTGGCGCGTAACCCCGCAATGGTCTCAAAATTCCCGTCAGTGCTCATGTCTACTTTGACCAATAGGTCTTTACCTGCTTGAACAGTCATTCGTTATACTCCTGTGGTGTGCCACTTGGGCTTTGGAAATCTGTCGCCCCGTCGGGGGCATGTTTGCTCAGTCGTCCTGCACCCGCGCGCGAAAGCGCAGGTCAATCTGTCGGGCACTCGCCGCATCAATGCGCCGGGCCGTAGCCCTGTCGAACCGCAGCGAAACCAGCCTGCCGCGCGATAGCTCCAACTTGGCGTCTTGCAAGGCGTCGCTCACCACCGTTGCTGCGGCTTTGGCCATCGCAAAACCGGGACTGGTCGTGATAACCGAAACAGTCATGTAGTGGACCGCGCCTGCACCACTGATGTCGGATGCGTCGCGCACGGTCTCGGACCCCAGTCTGACGTAGATATCCGGGACGTTCCCCGCTGGCACAGCATCATAGATACCAGCTCCGACAATGGCGCTTAGCGCAGCATCTTGGGTCAAAGCTGTAAATACCGCAGCCTGAAGCGCGCCTGAAACCGCATAGCTCATACGACCTGCTCCTCTTGTGCAAAGCAGGCCAGATAGCGCCCCTCGGCGTCATGCTCGGCCACTGCTTCGATGGTGAAAATCCGCTCTCCCTCGCGAAAGCGTTGCTGAGCAGCGGGGCGCTCCGGGCTACCTATTGCAGCACCGCGGACGATAATGCGGTAGGCCATGCGGCTGACCGGCGCGCCACTTTGCGCGGTCTCGCGTCCGCTACGCGGGGTTACTTCGGCCCAAACTGTGCCAACAGGGACCCAGCCCAGCACATAGCCGCCAGCGCCATCACCCAGCTCTGCGGGTGTTTCAAGAACCAGCGCACGGTTAAGACGGGTCGTCTTCATATCCGCGCCCCGCTACGGCCAAGACGCAGTGCACGGTAGCGCTCGATCAGTGATGTGACGCCGAACGGCATGCAGCCGTCACTAAGCGCCGTATCATGACGGTACTCGTAGTAATGGGCCGCCAGCATCAGCACAGCCTGCTGCATGTCAGCAGGCACATCATCCCATTCGGGACCGTATCCAGCCAGAAACCGAACGCGGATCTCACCACCGGTTTCCGGCGTCGGCAGGCTGGCTCCGGCGGCACGCAACCGTGGCGTATGGCCGTCCCGCTCCAGCCAATAGGCATCAGCATCCACCAACTGCTCAATCCCGCTGCGCGTCACGCGCTGGACATCCGCAATCACCGTCACCGGCGCCAAGGTCAGCGATAGAGCATCAGCAGAGCTGAGCGAAGACACCGAAAGCGTGAATTCCCGCTCAATCAGCACCTTGCCTGTCCGCGCCTCGATTGCAGCTATGGCGGCCCGCAGAAAGCTGCCCAACACCGCATCTTGCAGGGTGTCTTCGGCAAACCCTGTCCCCATGCGCAAATGCGCCTTGAGGGCCGCTACCGGCAGGGCCGCATCCGGCACATTTGTTTCTTCGATCAACATCCCAAAGCCTCTCTCAAACTTCACGTCAAAATTCCCGGCCTGACAGGCCACCTCCCCCCTTCCGAACGCGCACCCTCCTTCGCATTGCTCGGTCGGAGGGGAGCAGCTAGACAATGCGAAAGGAAATTCAGGGCGCGCGCCCGGACCGAAGCGGGTCACCCCGCTCCGGCTTCGGCACCCGTTTTAGGAGGTACCGAATTTCAGAAGCTTGATTGCCGCGAAATCGCTGACGTCACCGCCGACACGCTTGGTTGCGTAGAACAACACATGCGGTTTGGCGCTGAAGGGATCGCGCAGGATGCGCAGGTCGGGACGCTCGGCGATGGTGTAACCTGCCGCAAAGTCGCCAAAAGCCATCGCAGTGGCATCTGGTCCGGCGTCCGGCATATCCTCGGCGATCAAAACCGGATAGCCCATCAAACGCGCCGGTTCACCTGCTGCGAGACCATCTGACCACAAGAAACGGCCATCCATATCCTTAAGCTTGCGCACAAGGCCCGCGGTTTTGGAGTTCATCACGAAAGAAGCGTTCGCACGGTACTGCGCACCAAGGGCATAGACCACGTCCACAATCGCGTCTGCCGTCACTTCGCCAGACAGACCTGTCGGGACATAACCCAAATTACCCCAGGCCCAGACATCGTTGTCCACGGTGCTATGGGCAAGAAAACCCTTGGGCTTGTCGACGCCGTCACCATTAATAAAGGCACCAGCCTCGGCGCGGGCAAACTTGTCTGCAATCCGGCCCGCCAGCCATCCTTCAATGTCAAAGGCCGCATCATCCAGCAAACGCTGTGAGGCTTTGGGCAACGCGCTCAGCTCGTGCAACTGTACAGTGATACGGTCAATCTGCGGTGTATCGCTTTCACCGATGATAGACGCCTCGGTAGCCCAACCCGCACCGACATCGGTGTGATCCACCAGCACATCATAAGACGTCGCCTCGACATTCACGACCGTGGCAATTGCCCGGATAGAGGCTGTCGTGTTCAGCACGGATTTCACAATATCCGAGGTCTGCGGATCAACAAGATACCCCCCGTCGGAATTCACAGCCGTGGACAGTGCTTTGCCCTCCAGATGCAGACCGCGCAGGCCGTCATCATCACCTGAACGCACATAGGCATTAAAGGCTTTCTTGTGCGGCGCACCCGCATCCGTGGCCCCGGCCAAAGGTGTGCGTGCAGCAGTCAGTGTTTTACGATCCAGCATGGTCATTCGCTTTTCTGTTTGTTGAAGTTTGGTCTCGATCTCGGCTTGGAAGCCTTTGAACTGTGTGACAAAGCCGGTCACGGCCCGCCGCACGTCCTCAGCCGGGGAAAGCTCCGCGGCATGTTGTTCGGTATCGCTCATCTTGCGTTCCCCTTATGGTTGCTTGCGCGGAGGCGTGATCTCGGCTGTTGCCGCATCAAAAACCCCCGCCATCTCACGCAGGATGTCACCAAGTCGCACGAACCCGTCCGACTTTGCCCCCACCCGCGCACTGGGCAGCATCGGGAAGGTCACCAACGACACCTCCCAAAGCTCCAGTTCCTGCAAGAGCCGCTGGCCCTTGGTATTCTTGCTGGCTTTCACCGTGCGGTAGCCGATCGACAGCCCGTCGATTGCACCTGCTTCGATCAACGCAATGGCCTCGCGGCCCTTCTCGACGGACTTCAGAATGCGGCCCTTTACGAACAGGCCGCGTCCATCCTCGCGCACCTCGTCCCACACGCCAATCGGCTGTGCCGGATCATGTTGCCAAAGCATCTTCACACCACGCCTTGCCGTCTTCAGCGCGCTCAGGCTGGTGGCATAGGCGCCCTTTTGAACAACGTCATTGCCCTGATCCACATCGCCGAAGAAGCTCGCATAGCCCTTGATTTCAACGCCACCGTCCACCTTGGCCACCTTGTCGAACTGGACAAACTTGCGCTCTAGTGCAGGCAAGCCGCCGCTGTTCTCCGCGCCAGGCGCGAAGTTATTGCCACTCATATCCATCGTATTCTCCTGTTTTTTGTTCAGCCAGCAGGCGCCACCGCAAGGAAAGACTGCACCGCCTGCGCGAGGATCACGGCGACAACGCCGTAGACCGTCAGCCACAATCGCCGCTCCAGCCGCTCCATCATCACCTCAATCCGGTCCAACCTTTTGACGAGGTTTTCAAAATGGATCGCACTCACCCGCTCATGCGCCTGCAACCGCATACCGGGCGCACATTGAAAACGTTCGACCGGCTGTTCACTCATCCGCAGCCACCATCGGCAGCCCCAACAGCACACGCTTTTCCGCATCCGTAAGGAACCCTGCATCCGCAACCCGCGCCCACTGCGCATCACGCTCCGCGCTCAGTGCAGGCACCTGATCAAGGTCCGGCTTCAGCTCCACCAATTCGCCGGTGAAACCTGACAACCAATGCGCCAGCGTTGCCGTCACCCGCGTCGCCAGCGGCAGCACCGTCAGGCGATAGAACGCACGGTGCGCCTCTTGGTAGTTGGCATAGGTCGCATCCCCCTGAATGCCGATCAGCATCGGCGGCACCCCGAAGGCGAGCGCGATCTCGCGCGCAGCCGCTTCTTTGGTTTTCTGGAACTCCATGTCGGAGGGCGAGAAACCCATCGGCTTCCAATCAAGCCCACCCTCCAGCAGCATCGGTCGTCCTGCATTGCGCGCGCCCTGATGGTGGCTCTCCATCTCGCTCACAAGGCGTTCGTATTGATCATTGCTCATTGCACCCTGACCATCGGCGCCCTTGTAAATGATAGCCCCGGAAGGCCGCGCAGCATTATCCAACAGCGCTTTTGACCAGCGCGAAGCGGAGTTGTGCACGTCCACCGCCGTGGCCGCCGCCTGCATGGGGCTGAAGCCATAGTGGTCATCTTGAGGGTTGAAATTGCGCAGATGGCAGATCGGCGCGCTTTGCGTGGCATCAAACCGATGCTTTCGGCCGGCAACCGCATATTCATATGCCACAGGCCAACCATCTGCGCCCGGCACAACGCTCATCCGGTCAGAACGCAACACATGCAGCTCCAACGGCACACCAACGTCCTCACCCACCGCCTCAACGTATCCATCGCCTGACAGCAGCAGCTGCGCATAAAGCGCCTCCAGCAGCTCTGCCCGCCCCTGTGCGCCGTTGGGCCGCGCCATCAGTGCCAGCACCGGATGAGTGTCATATCGCTGCTCTGCGTCCTGACACACCAAAGGCAACGCCGCAGCCGCCTCGGCAATCAGCTTGACCGAGCGAAATCCGACAGGATTTCCGGAAAAACCGGTACGCGTCAGCGAAACCGTGTCGCGCGGGCTCCAGGCCACGCGTCCGGCAGTTTGCATCGCCCCGACCCGCCCCGTTGCCGATGCCTTCACTTCCACGACTTCCGCCGCGCCGCGCTTTAGAAAATCAAACACCAAAGTTTCTCCTATCCCGTATCCCGTGGCCGTCCCGCTGCTTGGGCGCCTCTGAAACACAATCTCTCACCAAAGGTTTAACGTCGCCGGACCACACCGTGCGTTGCGCAACGCCAACCAAAATCCCACGCGCACCCACAAAAAAAGGAGGGCAACTGCCCTCCTTCTCCCCTCAACATTTCTGGATGCCCTATAAGGTGCGGACATTCGGCTGACGCCATTTCGCCGCAGGCTCGATCATCAACTCATGCAGCGCCCAAACCAACGCGTCTACGCGGTCAGGCGAACCGCCGCCTTCGTACCCATGCCGTGTCATCCGGCACATCTGGTCCTCTAGCCCCTCCATGTCCGGCAGATGCATGACACGCCCCTGCTCATAAAGAGCCGCAACAGGTTCGGCCCGTGCAACCTTACCTCGGCTGGCATGCACGCCCTTATAGGGCACCAATGGATCAATTTGCCGGATCACCTCCTGCACCATCTGACCACCCTGATTAACCTCGGCCACCAGCCGATCCGCCCCGAACCGCTCCATCGCTGAAATCGCCGCCCGCGCCCAACCGCTTGGCCCCATACCAGTGACTGTGCAATCGGCCAGCACATAGGCGCGCCAGTCTTGGGGCGGGCCCTTGCTCTGAACTCCGGCAACCACGATCCCGCATTCATCAGCCGATGCGCCGGATGTTGTCGCAGGATCTATCGCCACCACAATCCGGTCCAGATCGGGAATATCGCGCCTGCGACACGCCTCAATCGTTGCGGTGGTCCACAGCGCCCCTTCCGCATCGGCCAACAGGACACCGTCAAGCTCTTGCCGACCCAAACGTGTCCCGCGATAGCGCGCACGCACTTCTTCCAGAAACGACTCCGCCAGATTGGCACGGTTCGCCTCTGTCGGCGCGTGAGTGACAACAGTCGACGGAGACTTCAACAAATCCTTGAGAACGCCAACATTTCGCGGCGTCGTGGTGACACATACCTGCGGACGTTCTCCAAGACGCAAAGCAAATTGCAGCATGTCCCAGGTGTCTTGCGCTTTCTTCCACTTGGCAATCTCGTCCACCCAGGCAGCATCAAACTGCGGGCCGCGCAATCCTTCGGGATCATGTGCGGAATGCACCGTTGCGATGGCACCGTTGGGCCAAACCAACCGCTTGCGTGAGGCTTCCCAATCCGGCCTGCGGTCCTCGGGTGAGCACGCCAGAATACCGCTATCCCCGAAAATCATCACTTCGCGCACCTGATCAATCGTTTCGCCAACCAGAGCGACCCGTTTACACCGTCCCTCATCCAGCGGCTGTGCCCCCTCTACCGCGGAGCGCACCCATTCGGCACCGGCGCGTGTCTTACCGGCACCGCGCCCCCCCATGATCACCCATGCCCGCCAATCCCCCTCGGGTGGCAGCTGGTGCGGCATCGCCCAGAAATCAAATAGGTAAGGGAGAGCACGAAGCTCCCCCTCATCCAACTCATTCAGGAACCCTTCCTGAATCGATGGCGCAGCGGAGCCGATCCAGTTTGCACCCGATATCAGCGCGCGCTTTTTCCATGTCGAGGGCATAACTCCCGCGCGCAATTCCGGCTTGTTTGTTTCGGCAGTCATTCAAGATCATTCCCGCTTTTTGACAGCGCGCAACGGTCTCCGAAATCTGGCTAACCGTCTTGGACGCTGCTGTTCCATCAATTTCCTCTCCGGTTCTGGCCCGTTCTTTCAGGCTCTCTAAGGCTTCTCTTAGCTCGGCAAGCGAACGTTGGACGGAGGCAAACATCGCCTCCGCTTCCGCCAGCTCATCAAGCGGTGGCACCGGTTGGGTTGTCATCGTGTGTCGGTCCTTTCGCTTGGATTCCTCCAATCGAAAGACATGAAAGAGCGGCCCCGACTGGATGTCAGGGCCGCTTCCCCAAATCTCCTAGCATGGGATTTGGTATATCGGATCAAGATTGAACGTTTCCTGCCCCACCGAACGGGGCGTTAACACTTAGTCGTTGCCACCAGTAGACGCATTGCCCGCCGCCGCAGCGCCGCGCTCTGCTTCGATCTTGCGCCACTCCGCAACGTTGCGGTTATGCTCGTCCAATGTAACAGCAAACGCGTGCCCACCAGTGCCGTCAGCCACAAAGAAGATAAACGGTGTCTCGTCCGGCTGCGCGGCAGCCATTAGGCTCGCACGTCCAGGGTTGGCAATCGGTGTGGGCGGCAAACCGGGGATGACGTAGGTGTTATAGGGCGTTTCACCGCGCAATTCGCTGCGACGCAGGCCTCGTCCCAACACACCTTCACCGCGGGTGATACCGTAGATAACAGTAGGGTCCGTTTGCAAACGCATCCCTTGGTTGAGACGGTTAACGAACACGCTGGCTACCTGACGGCGCTCTTCAGCAACACCGGTTTCCTTTTCGACAATTGACGCAAGGATCAGTAACTCTTCGGGGCTATCGATCGGCAGGTCATCCGCCCGTGCCTCCCAAGCTGCGGCAAGCAGTGTTTCCTGCGCAGATTGCATCCGCGTGACCAAGGCCGCGCGGTCGTCACCTTTGCGCACTTCATAACTATCTGGCGCAAGCGATCCCTCGGCAGGCGTCTCGGAAACCGACCCCTCCAGAATATCCATTCCATCCAAAGCGTTTACGATCTGCCAGCTTGTTACACCTTCAGCGATAGCAATACGGAAGCGTACGTCAGCTTTATCGCGCGTTTCTGTGTATTCCACCGGTACTTCGTCAGTACCAGCTGTGAATTGCGCAAGCTCGGCAAACCGGTTGGTCGCAGGGTCCAACTCTCGTACTTGAACGCTGACACGGTTCACGCCAACGCGGTACACGATTTCGGTACCACAGGTGCTTGCACCACCACGGGTAATAACGTCCACGATTTCCTGCATGGTCGCTTCCGGCTCGATCAGGAAACTACCAGCCTTCAGTTGGCCGGTCTTTTCTTCATAATCCGCACCTATACGGAATATCGCAGCCGAGCTTACCGCGCCCTGATCAACGAGGTTCTTGCTGACGCGGCGCATGTTCGAGCCACTTTCAACCTGTAGGCACACGGCCTGCGTCAGCGGACCAGGCGCGTCATATTGGGCTTTACCCCAGATGATCACACCACCGGTCAGAAATAACGCAACCATCAAAAACGTGATGGCATTGGCCGCTACATGGCGCCACATCTACTCAACCTTTCCGAACAATACGCTCGCATTGGTGCCACCAAAACCGAACGAGTTGCTCAGCGCGACTTTTATTTCACGCTTCACAGGCGCGTTGGCCGCAAGATCAATCTTTGTCTCAACTGCCAAGTTGTCCAAATTGATGGTCGGAGGCGCAATCTGATCACGGATCGCAAGGATCGAGAAGATCGCCTCGATTGCGCCGGCAGCGCCCAGCAAGTGTCCGGTGGCCGATTTGGTCGATGACATTGTAACCTTGCCGGCATGTTCGCCCAGCATCCGCTCTACAGCGCCCAACTCGATGGTGTCAGCCATGGTCGATGTGCCATGCGCGTTGATATAGTCGATATCCTTAGGTTCTTTGCCCGCGTGACGCAGTGCTGCGCGCATGGACCGTTCGCCGCCCTCACCGTCCTCGGACGGCGCTGTGATGTGATACGCATCGCCTGACAGGCCGTAGCCGATCACTTCGGCATAAATCTTCGCACCGCGCGCCTTGGCGTGCTCGTATTCCTCCAACACCACAATACCTGCGCCCTCACCCATAACAAAACCGTCACGGTCCGCGTCATAGGGGCGGCTTGCCTTCTTGGGGTCATCGCCACGTTTGGTGCTCAGTGCCTTACACGCGTTAAAGCCTGCAATGCCGATTTCGCAAATCGCCGCTTCTGCGCCACCTGCAATCATTACATCCGCATCACCATACTGGATCAGACGGCTTGCGTCCCCAATAGCGTGCGCACCAGTGGAACAGGCCGTCACAACAGAATGGTTTGGTCCCTTATAGCCATACTTGATCGAAACCTGACCGGAAATCAGGTTGATCAACGCGCCCGGCACAAAGAAGGGGCTGACCCGCTTGGGGCCCTTTTCCGCCATCATAACCGCTGTATTCGCGATAGAGTTCAGGCCACCGATGCCGGAACCGATCAGAACGCCAGTACGCTCAAGGCTCTCACGGTCATCAGGGGCCCAACCTGCGTCTTCAATCGCCTGCTGTGCAGCAGCCAGACCAAACAAGATAAAAGTGTCCACCTTGCGCTGGTCTTTTGGCGCCATGTAGGTGTCGGCGTTGAACGTCCCGTCACTGCCGTCGCCCAAAGGCACTTCACACGCATATTGGGTAATCAACTTGCTCGGGTCAAAGCCCGTAATTCGCCCCGCACCGGACTGACAGTCCAGAATGCGTTTCCAGCTTTCCTCGACCCCGTCTGCCAACGGTGTCACCAAACCCAAACCCGTAACGACCACTCTGCGCATATGCTCTGCCCCTTGGTGCTAAATTGTCTTTCGGGCTATAGCCCGAGCGGCGACCAGTGTTCAAGGGGCGCAGGCATCCGCAATGGGCGGGTGACTGCCACGCGGCCCTGCCGGAACGATCCCTGCGACGAAAGGTTGACCTCATACAAAGGGGTAACGTGCATGGCAGAATTTCTGGATATCTTATGGCGCGCAGCGCTGGTTGTCGCTGTGATCGTTATCCTAGCACGGCTTCATGGTCTGCGTAGCTTCTCAAAAATGTCCGGCTTTGACTTCGCGATCACTGTTTCGATCGGATCGGTTCTGGCGGGTGCCGTCACTACACTTAAAACAGACGCACATATCTATGTCTTCGCCCTCATCGCCCTGTTTATCGTACAGATAGCCATCTCCAAGCTTCGCGTGTGGTTCGAACCCATCCGCAATCTCACAGATAACACCCCGCTTCTGCTAATGGAAAACGGCAAGATGAGACCGGAGAACATGCACAAAGCCGGCGTCAGCGTTGACGATCTTCACGCGAAACTTCGCGAGGCGAACGCCTACAATCTTGATCTGGTCCGCGCTGTGGTCATGGAAACAACTGGGGATATCAGCGTCCTACATGGCCCGAAAGACGGGCCGGAAGTCTCGGCTGAAGTGATGCAAGACGTGCGCCGCTAGAGCTTCGTCACTGCTCAGGTCGGAGGTCCCTTGCGGGTCATCAAGGTAACAGTCTCTCCCTCTACCTCCACATCGCGCAGCGGCGTATAGCCAAGTCTTTGCGCAACCCGCATTGATGCCGTGTTATCAGGCGTAATCATACAAACCGTACGCAGCGCAACAACGCGGTCGAACCAGTCATGGGCGGCTTCGGCAGCATCACGGCCAAAACCACTTCCCTGATATTCCGGCGCAAGCACCCAACCTGCTTCGGGATAAGGGTCAAAGTCCTCTCCCAAACCACGGGAGCCAAAGAAAAATCCAGCCTGCCCTGCCATATCACCAGAGCCGTGGATCTGAATTGCCCACTGCCCGAAACCGGTGATTTGCCAATGACCTGCATTACGCAAGAAAGCATCCCAACTGCGCGTGCGCGGCCACGGCTTGCCACCAATATGCGTCACGACATCCGGCATTGCCCAGATTTCGGCAAAACGCTTAAAATCCTCTGTTCGCATCCCACGCAAAGTCAATGACGGTGTATTGATAGTCGGAATAGTGCGGGACATGCGCGGCGTTTCTTTCACTCGGATGCGGGGATTTAGAGTGTTAGGAGTGCCGCAGCCCCGATAGCGCGACAAGCCCTAATATGACGCAGAATCAAAAACGGCGCCGATCCGCAGATCAAAGCGCCGTTTAAGTATTTTTTCGCCGAGCGAACCCGGTAAAGCCGAATTAGGAGGCTTCTTTGATGAACTTAACCGCGTCACCGAAAGTTTGGATGTTTTCGGCTGCATCATCAGGGATCTCGATGCCGAATTCTTCTTCGAATGCCATCACCAGCTCGACTGTGTCGAGGCTGTCTGCGCCAAGATCGTCAATAAACGAAGCGTTTTCTGTTACTTTGTCTTCTTCAACACCAAGGTGCTCAACAACGATCTTCTTAACGCGGTCTGCGACGTCGCTCATACTATAGTCCTCACTCATCGGGCCATCGGCCCCTTTTTGGGTTTCTGCCCGCTCCCGTTCGTGAGGGGCCAGAAGGTGCCCCTGATAGGGGCGGCTCGTTCTCCTTGCTCGCACAAGGCGCGGGTCACATCAAGCGCCCGTATAGGTTATCTGCGCTTCCTTTAGCATATGATGCGAGGTTCGCAAACGCTTTCGAGAAAGCACTCACAACATGGACATGCCACCATTCACATGCAAGGTAGCCCCAGTAATATAAGACGCTTCGCTGCTGGCCAGATAGACAACTGCGCTGGCGATCTCATCCGGAGTACCCATACGGCCCGCTGGAATTTGCCCCAAAATCCCGATTTTCTGATCCTCGGTCAGCTTGTCTGTCATCGCAGTGGCAATGAATCCCGGAGCAACTGCATTCACAGTGATTCCACGGCTTGCTACTTCATAGGCCAGACTCTTGGACATCCCGATCAGCCCTGCCTTTGACGCAGCATAGTTCGCCTGTCCTGGGTTACCCGTCGCGCCGACCACAGAAGAAATGTTAACGATCCGGCCCCAACGCGCCTTCATCATGCCGCGCATCACACCCTTACACAGCTTGAACGTCGCGGTCAGATTTACGTCCAGCACCGACTGCCAATCCTCATCCGACATGCGCATGAACAGGTTGTCCCGCGTGATCCCGGCGTTGTTGACCAGTATATCAACCGATCCCATCGCTTCTGCCGCTTGCTTTGGCAGCGCCTCGACTGCGGTCATATCGCTCAGGTTGCACGGCAGCACATGCGCGCGTTCCCCCAGCTCAGCGGCAAGGGCCTCCAGAGGCCCGGTTCGCGTGCCGCTCAGGCCAACAGTCGCGCCCTGCGCATAAAGCGTGCGCGCAATATCCGCACCAATGCCGCCCGAAGCGCCAGTGACCAGCGCATTTTTTCCCGTCAGATCAAACATCTACTCTTCCCTTCATGAACTTCCGCGGCACCGAGAGGTAATTACCGACGGTACACGCTCTTGCTGTGTGCGCCTTATTCTTCAAGCGCAGCTTTTACATCTGCAGCCACGCCCACATTGCGCAACACCGCGTCCTTGTGAATGCGGCGGATCATCCCGGACAAAGCCTTGCCCGCACCGATCTCCCAGAACTCGGTCACGCCCTGCTCGACCATCCACTCAACGGACGAACGCCAGCGCACACGGCCGGTGACCTGATCCACCAACAGCTGCGCAATGGGATCGGCAGTATTCACGCTACTGGCAAGAACATTTGCGACCAGCGGCACGGCAGGGGCATTGATCGTAACCTCTGACAACGCGCGCGCCATCTCATCTGCGGCGGGCTGCATCAGCGCACAGTGGAACGGGGCCGATACCGGCAAAGGCAACGCCCGCTTGGCGCCAGCCGCCTTGGCCAAATCAATCGCCCGCTCAACAGCAGCCTTGCTACCCGAGATGACATTCTGGGTCGGGTCGTTCTCATTGGCCAACTGACAAACTTCATCGCCAGCGGCTTCAGCAGCGACTTTCTCTACGTCTTCGGCAGCAAGCCCCAGAATGGCCGCCATAGCGCCCTGACCGACAGGCACAGCCGACTGCATCGCCCTACCCCGAATGCGCAGCAAACGCGCTGTATCGGCCAGCGTGAATACGCCAGCCGCACAAAGGGCGGAATATTCACCCAGACTGTGACCCGCGACAAAGGATGCCCGCGTGATCTCGATCCCTTCGGCCTCAAGCGCGCGCATTGCCGCCATAGAGGTCGCCATCAGCGCAGGCTGGGCATTCTCGGTAAGCGTCAGCGTCTCTATATCGCCCTCCCAAATCAGCGCGCTCAGCTTCTCGCCCAAGGCCTCGTCGACCTCATCGAAAACAGCCTTTGCTGCGGGATAGGCCTGCGCCAGATCATGCCCCATCCCAATAGTTTGCGCGCCCTGACCGGGAAATACGAATGCTGTGCTCATCAAAAGCCCCCTTGAATATGTGGCGTTGGGTGTAGCGAAGCACGCCTGCTCTCACAAGAGCGCACAGCAGCTCTGCGCAAACTCCCATTGCCCTGACTGACAGTTTCAATAGGTTGATCCGATCATTGTCATAGCGGAGAAGTCCATGGCACTTTCCAACACAACTACAACTTACGGCAGCGTTACCCGCAGTTTTCACTGGCTCACAGCGCTGCTTATCCTGACGCTCATCCCTATTGCGATGATCGCCGAAGAACTCCCCTATGAGACGTCCGAGCAGCTCGCCACGAAGGCGTGGCTCTTCTCGTTGCATAAAACACTGGGCGTGACCGTGTTCTTCGTCGCACTGCTGCGGATCATCTGGACGTTGAACCAGACAAAGCCATCCCCGCTGCATCCGGACAGCAAGACCGAAACCTTCATGGCAGAAACGGCCCACTGGCTGCTCTACGGATCGTTGGTACTTGCGCCGATGTCGGGCTGGATACATCACGCCGCCACGTCGGGCTTTGCTCCCATCTGGTGGCCACTGGGCCAAGGCTTGCCGCTGGTGCCAAAGTCGGAAGCTGTATCCGCCTTTGCCGGTGGCCTGCATTGGGTGTTCGGTAAAGTCATGATCGTGTCGATCTTGCTGCACATTGCAGGCGCCCTCAAACATCAGGTTATCGACAAGGACGCTACCTTGCGACGGATGATCAACGGCGCACCTGATCTTGCCGCCCTGCCAGAAACACACCACAGCAAGACGCCCTTTCTGGCAGCCCTTGCCGTTTGGGCCGCTGCATTGGCCGTTGGCGCAGGTATCGGTGTCTATTCAAAGCCCGAGGGCGCGACGGAAACCGCAGAACTTGAAGACGTCGCATCAGAGTGGACTGTCCAGGACGGCACGATTGGCATTTCGGTCACACAGTTTGGCTCAACCGTAGAAGGGACATTTTCCGACTGGACTGCGAACATTTCCTTTGACCCGGACGTGATGAGCGGCCCTTCCGGCGCCGTTGACGTGACAATCGCCATCGGCTCGCTCACTCTTGGCTCCGTCACAGATCAAGCCATGGGTCCTGATTTCTTCAACGCCAAAGACTTCCCGACAGCGCGCTTCACCGCAGATCTGATCACTGGTGTTGACGGTTTTCTGGCCGAAGGCACACTGACAATCAAACAACAGAGCATTCCGGTCAGCATGCCATTCCGTCTATCCACATCCGGCAAAGAAGCAAACGTACAGGCGCAACTGGATCTTGATCGCCGCGACTTTGGGATCGGCGACAACATGCCCGATGAAAGCTCACTCGGGTTTGGCGTGAACGCAGTGATCGATCTGACAGCCACGCGAGAGTGACGACAAACGTCGTCCAAATGGGTCAACTAAAATAGAAAAGGCCGCGGAGAGGATACTCCCCGCGGCCTTTTCGTTTTCTCAAGGAAAGAGCTTATTCAGCTTTCATGGCTTCCAATGAAATCATGACGTTTACGTCATCGCTGACAAACGGCGCGAACTTGTCCACACCAAAGTCGGAACGCTTCAGCGTTGTTGTTGCGTCAAAACCGGCCCAAGGCTTGTTCGCCATCGGGTGATCACCCATCTGGTTCAGCTTGGCGTCCAGAACAACGGATTTTGTCACATCGTTCATGGTCAGATCACCGGTAATCAATGCGGTGTCGTCGCCGGTCACTTCGATAGATGTGGATGTGAACGTGATCATGTCCTCGTCAGTTGCGCCGAAAAAATCGTCGGACATAAAGTGGCCGTCGCGCGCTTCCCAACCGGTGAACATGGATTTCGTCGGCATTGAGACGTTGACGGATGACGCGGAAGGATCTTCCTGATCAAACATGATTTCGCCTTCAAAGCCGGAGAACATGCCGGTCGTTGTGGAATAACCAAGGTGGTTGTACGTGAACACAATCTGGCTGTGGCTGGCATCAAGCGTGTATTTGTCGGCAGCCAGTGCCATTGTGGCGGTGGCAGAAAGCAGGGAAGCAAGGACGAGGGATTTCATTGGGAGCACTCCATTTTGTTAGACTGTCTTACTAAATGGTGCGATCTGGTTTTTTCTCAATCCCGTAAGGTTCAACACCGACTGCGCGCATTTGAACACTCGCGCGGCATTTACCCCGCATCAGCGCACATTACTGATCAGGCTAGCTTGCCCGCCACACGCAATTTATGCAGTAGAACAGCGTGCGCCGTTGCATTGCTAAGCGATATCTCGGCAAGAAGGCGGCCTCCCCTTGCCCAGAAGGTAAAGGATCGGCCTTTCAATTCCACGTCTTCAAGATCGTTAAAGCTGCACCGCTCGATAATCCGTTGAGCTATAGGCGCATTATCACGGATGAGACGCACTTCGCCCCTCTCCACATCAATCTCGACACTGGGCGGCGCCGATGGCAACGCTGCATCCCAAAAGGCTAAAGACCCCAAAAGCGAAATCGTTGAAATCGCCAATTTGAATAGCATCATATTGCTGCCGGTCGCGGCCGCCGGAGTTAACCAGATCAATAGCGCAACAAACAAAAAGGCACAGGCACCAATCCGCATCATCAACCGCAGCATCAACCGGCCTCCGCCCAAAATGCGTGCAGCACCAATGAACGGCGTGGTCTCAGAGAGATAGTCAGAGGCGATTGTCATAACAGCATCCTTTTGTTCGCTGGCATTCTGATGGACTCCAATAATGACAAAACAACGGCGCCCTGCCGGCACATTGAGGGCGGCGGCACTAAATCGGGGATATGGCATCCGCTCTGCGCCATCCTTGCTTGCGCGGCGCGCGAAAGCGTGTATATGGGCACTTCCTTTGCAAGACGATTTAACCGCGCAGACTCTCGTGGTGGGGCCGCAAAGGATCACTGCCCTGCCTATGAAATGCGCCTTGAAATAAGTGGAGCACACATGCCGCTATATGAGCATGTAATGATCGCGCGTCAGGACTTGTCCAATACACAAGCCGAAGGCCTGATCGAACATTTCGGTACCGTTCTGTCCGACAACGGCGGGACACTCGTGGATAGCGAGTATTGGGGCGTCAAAACGATGGCCTACAAAATCAACAAGAACCGCAAGGGCCACTATGCCTTCCTGCGCTCCGATGCACCGGCAACAGCCGTGCAGGAGATGGAACGCCTGATGCGCCTGCATGACGATGTCATGCGCGTTCTGACCATCAAAATGGACGAGCACAAAGAGCTGCCTTCCGTTCAGATGCAAAAACGTGACGAGCGCCCAGAGCGCCGTGAACGTCGCTGATTTTGGCTTGAGTAAAAGGACCTAACCCATGGCTGCAAAACCATTTTTCCGCCGTCGTAAAGTTTGCCCCTTCTCGGGCGACAACGCACCGGCAATCGACTACAAAGACACACGTCTGCTTCAGCGCTACATCTCTGAGCGTGGCAAGATCGTGCCATCCCGCATCACCGCAGTGTCGGCCAAGAAACAACGCGAGCTGGCCCGTGCCATCAAACGCGCCCGTTTCCTCGCCCTGCTGCCCTACGCAGTGAAGTAAGGAGTACACATCATGCAAGTTATCCTTCTCCAGCGCGTAGCGAAACTGGGCCAGATGGGCGACGTCGTTGACGTTAAACCAGGCTATGCACGCAACTACCTGCTGCCTCAGCAAAAGGCGCTTTCCGCGTCCAAAGCAAACATCGAAGCTTTCGAGGGCCAAAAAGCCCAGCTTGAAGTTCAAAACCTCGAGACCAAGAAAGAAGCCGATGCAATGGCTGACAAGCTTAACGGCCAGCAGTTCGTTGTGATTCGCTCTGCTTCCGATGCAGGCGCGCTTTACGGTTCCGTTACGACACGTGACGCCGCCGACGCAGCGACCGCCGAAGGCTTCACAGTTGATCGCAAGCAGGTTGTCCTGACTGCGCCCATCAAATATCTGGGCATCCACGCTGTGCAGGTCATCCTGCACCCAGAGGTCGAAGCAACAATCGAGCTGAACGTAGCCCGTTCACCCGAAGAAGCCGAACTTCAAGCTGCCGGCAAATCCATTCAGGAACTGGCCGCAGAAGAAGAAGCTGCTGCCGAGTTCGAGATTTCCGAACTGTTCGACGATCTCGGCTCTGCCGCGTCCGACGACGACGAAGCACCTGCTGCTTCCGGCGATCAGGAAGACACAGCAGGCAACTAAGCCTCACGTGCCAGACTCAATTAAAACGCCGCGCATTTTGCGCGGCGTTTTTCGTTGGACATACCTCGGGCCCGCCCGGCGCTTTCAATCCAGTCCCAACGCAGGCTGCTCCAGCTCCTGAAAAGTGGCCCCGCCCTGTGGAAATCGCAACCAGATCGAATAAAACACACAGTCGCGCAATCCGTTGCCGCGCGAAACCGCTTCGCCAGACAGGGTTCTCGGCGAACGCATTTCCTCGCAGCCAAAAACGTCCCTGTAGAATGAAGCCAATCTATCAGCGCAGCGCGCAGTGATACTGATATGGGCCAATTTCATAGCAGGACTATCCTTTCTCTCGGGTAGCTAAAGCAAAATCAGCATTTTGTCTGCCGTGGCGCGCGCCCACATCTTTCATCACCGGTTCAGGCACTGCCCACCGCTGCCGAGGCACATAAGCGAATGCCTGCCGCTCAAATTCGATCACCTTGCTCCCTCGCCTCACGCAGCTTACCCAACAAAGGTCAGAGATTTCCGGACCTTCCAATGCATCCACTATATCGCCGCTCCTTTCTTATTGCTGGTCTTGCTGCCCTCGCAGCCTGTTCAACCCGAGAATCCGCCACGGCGCCTGCCTCAAGTGGTTTCGGCCCACCGCTGCACCCCAATGAGACACCGCAGCTGCGCGCCTCCATCAACCACTGGGCTGATCACTACGAAATCCCGCGCAGCCTTGTGCACCGGCTCGCCATCCGCGAGAGCACCCACAACCCTGCGGCCCGCAACGGCCCCTATTACGGATTGCTTCAGATCCTGCCGCAAACCGCCCGCACCATGGGGTTTCGCGGAAAGCCGGACGACCTCCTCAACGCTGACACCAACCTCGAATTTGCGGGCAAGTACCTGCGTGGTGCGTGGCTCTTGGCTGACGGGGATGAGGCGACAGCAATCGGCTGGTACGCGCGCGGATACTATTACGAAGCCAAGAGGCGCGGCATGTTAGTCGAAACCGGACTGAGAGCTGGCTAACCCATATTTTCATGGGCCTCTTGTAAACATCTGAAAGGCACACAATCTGCCTGAGGTACCGTTTGTCTGCTGGACGTCCAGCAGGTGCAGCTACGGTTGCGCGGGGCGCATCATGACATTCTTCCTCTTTTGTTCTGTCGGCCTTATCGGTCTTCTTCTGGGCGGCACGCTATTGGTCCAGGGTGCCGTGGGCATCGCCGCCCGGCTTGGGGTTTCGCCGCTTCTCATTGGTGTGGTGCTGGTTGGCTTTGGCACCTCTACGCCCGAGCTATTGACCAGCTTGAATGCTGCTCTGGCAGGCTCTCCGGGTATTGCGACTGGAAACGTGGTTGGTAGCAACATTGCCAACATCCTGTTGATCCTCGGTCTGACGGCACTGGTGCGACCTGCGCTGCTGGATCACAAGATCATGGTCTTGGACGGAAGCGCCATGATGCTGGTCACATTGTTGGCCGTGCCAATGCTGCTGTCGGGCATGATCGGCCGCATCGAGGGCGCGATTCTCTGTGCTGCACTGGCGACCTATCTGATCGTACGCGTCAGCAAAGGCGGCGAGATTGACGCCATAGACGAACTAGAGGCCCCACCTCCGGTCCTGCGCGCCAGCGTTGCTTTTGCCGCCGGTTTGGCCGTGACCTTGATCAGTGCGCATTTTTTGGTCCTTGGCGCTGTCGGCTTTGCCCGCCTGCTCAATATTTCCGAGGCAGTAATCGGCGTGACGATCGTTGCGGTCGGCACCTCCCTACCAGAGCTTGTGACCTCCCTTATCGCCGCGCGAAAAGGCCAAAGCGATATGGCTATCGGCAACATTCTCGGCAGCAATATTTTTAACATCTCGGGCATTCTGGGCCTGACCGCCCTGATCCATCCACTCGAAGTGCCGCTGTCTATTTCCAGCTATGATCAATGGATCATGGTCGCAGCCGCAGCTGCGCTGCTGGGCGCAGGCCTTAACTGGGGGCGCCTTTCCCGAATTTCGGGCGGCGTATTTCTAGTAAGCTATGCCGCCTACATCGCGACACTTGTGCGATCACTTTAGAACAAAAAAAGCCCCGCAGTCTCCTGCGGGGCCTTCCTAACTAAGATCGACTGCTTACTCTTCTTCGAGTGCCTCAATGGCTTTCTGCAGTTCGTCTTTTGAGACTTCTTTGTCAGAAATTGTTGCCAGACCAAAGACGTGGTCAACGACCTTGTCTTCAAAAATCGGCGCGCGCATCTGCTGCTGCATCTGCTGGTTTTGCTGAACAAATTCAAAGAACTGACGCTCTTGACCAGGGTACTGACGCGCTTGGTTCATGATCGCCTGTGTCATCTCGGCGTCGGTCACCTCAACTTCGGCTTTCTGGCCAAGTTCGGCAAGCAGCAGGCCCAGACGCACGCGGCGCGCAGCAAGTTTCTTGTGCTCATCTGTGGTTTCGATCTCTGGATGATCGTGGCCCTGAACTTCAGGGTTATCTTCGTGCCACAGCTGGTGTGCAATCTGGCCTGCTTCTGCATCCAGCAAGGATGGCGGCAGATCGAAATCAACCAGTTTGTCCAACGCGTCCAGCAGGCCACGCTTCATCACTGCGCGCGAAGCACCTGTGTATTCTGATTCCAGACGCTCGCCAATCTGCACTTTCAGCGCAGCAAGGTCTTCGGCACCGAATTTGGTCGCCATCTCGTCGTTGATCTCAGCGGCTACAGGCTCTTTCACTTCCTTGATGGTGCAAGAGAAGATAGCCTCTTTGCCCGCAAGGTGCTCTGCCTGATAATCGTCGGGGAAATTGACGGTAACGTCTTTTTCCTCTTCGGCTTTCACGCCAACCAGCTGCTCTTCAAATCCGGGGATGAAGGAGTTGGAGCCCAGCACCAGCGGATAGTCTTCTGCGGAGCCACCTTCGAATGCTTCGCCGTCAACCTTGCCGACAAAGTCCATTACAACCTGATCGCCGTCTTTGGCTTTGGAGCCTTTCTTGCGGGCTTTAAAGTCCTGAGCTGTTTCGGCCAGTGATGCGAGCGCTTCGTCGATGGACGCATCATCCGCTTTCACGACCATTTTCTCCAGTTTGATGGAGCTCAGATCAACTTCGGGAATCTCTGGCAATTTTTCGTAGGACATGTCGACCTCGACATCATCGCCTTCTTTCCAGTCTTCGTTGGTCATTTTCACGTCAGGCTGCATCGCAGGACGGTCACCGGAAGTTTCGAAGTGCTCGTTCATGGCACCATCGATGGCTTCCTGCATGGCTTCGCCCAGAATACGCGGGCCAAACTGCTTTTTCAGCAGCGCCATCGGTACTTTGCCCTTACGGAAGCCCTTCATTTCGACTTCGGGCTGCGCCTCTTTCAGCTTATCGTTCACCTTCACTTCCAGCTCGGCGGCTGTCAGGGTGATGGAATAGCCGCGTTTCAGACCTTCGTTCAGCGTCTCTTTGACCTGCATGTGTGCTCCATAGCGTTTGGCCGCGCTTTTGCGCGCGGGGCAGAAAATTTGTGCTCTTCTATTGGCGGGGGCCGTTGTGTGCAAGCACCGTTTCACCCCTGCCAAAGCTCAAGCGCGCAGGATTACATCCCCAGCGCTTCTTTATACATGTCCAACACCGCTTCTTCTTCGGCGATGTCATCTGGTTCGCGCTTGCGAAGGGCGATCACCTTGCGCAGAATCTTTGTGTCATAGCCACGCGATTTTGCTTCGGCCATCACTTCTTTTTGTTGCTCGGCGAGGTCCTTCTTTTCAGAGTCCAGACGCTCGATCCGTTCAACGAACTGGCGCAGCTCGTTCGCTGTAACGCGGTAGTTTGCATCACCTGCGTCCTCAACGGGCGCGGGGTTTGTGCTGAATTCGCTCATGTGCTGCTCCTTGTCGTGCAGGGGGGCTACCTTGTAGGGCGCCTTGCTACCCTGCCCCCTGCGCTGCTGCAAGGTGCTCTTGCCGCGCGCAGCGGATTATCCTAAAGCTCGGCCATGGAAAATACTGGCTCCTCCCCGTTCGAAGCGCTCATCTGGATCGGCAGTGCGATTTCGCTGCTTGGTTTGTTGGGTTTGGTCTATTGCATTATCCGTGTGAGCCGCGCCAAACGCGCGCAACTGGATGATGAAAGCATGCGTGCGGTGTTAAAAAAAGTCGTCCCTTTGAACCTTGGTGCCTTGTTCTTGTCGGTCATCGGCTTGATGACAGTCATCATCGGCATTTTTCTAGGTTAACACGGGCGCTGCCCCTTCTGGACAGCCTGTCTTGTGCGCTATAGGTTTCAATCATGGATATCAGACAACTCACCCCCCGCTATTTCGTCGCCCCGCAGATCTCTCCGGAGGATATGGCCGCCTACAAAGAAGCGGGAATAGCCCGGATTCTATGCAATCGGCCTGACGAAGAAGTGCCACCTGCGCTTGGGAGTGAAGCCATGAAGGCCGCTGCCGAAGCCGCCGGATTGGAGTTTGCGATGCAGCCTCTGACGCACTCGACAATGACCGAAGAAAACGTGATGCGGAACCGTGAGATCGGCCTTGATAAAGAAGGTGTCACGCTCGCCTATTGCGCTTCGGGCACCAGATCCAGCATCGCGTGGGCCCTTGGCCAAGCAGGTTTGCAGTCGGCTGATGAAATCATCAAGGCCGCGCAATCAGCTGGTTATGATCTTGAGAATATGCGCGGCTATCTACAGCAACACGAGAGCTAAACCATTGTAACGCTGGATTGCAGGCCACGATCAACCGGCCTGCGATCGCGATCCGGCGGCGGCTTCCTTCTCCAACTCTTTCAGGCGCTCCATTTGCGCGTCCGCTTGCTCTGCCGCTTCCTCCATGTCGGGCAGTTCGGGCAGGTCATCCATATCGCCAAAAATATCGATATCCGACACATCCGGCACGCCAAGGTCCTCCGGTTCGTGCTGTGACCTTTGGTCGGGCGACACATCAATCCCCGCAGTCACATCCGGCAGATCCAAGCCTTCACGATCAGATGCGCGCCTGCGCGGTTCTGCATAGCGTCTGGTTTGTTCTTGCTCAACCTGAAGAGCACGCTTTCCATCGATCTGGCCAAGCGTACCCCGGCTGATAGCACGCCCGTTCGCGTCAATAACCAGCGCATGCGCCATACTTGAAAGGTTGAGATCCAGCACTTCACCTACTTTGAGCGCTCTGACAGATTGCAAGGGCATCTTGAATCGCGTCAACGCGATTGTCAGCTCTGCATGCAGCCCCAGAACGGTATCCCCAAGGGTAGCAGTTGGCGCTGCTTCACTGCCCCCCTCTTCGGATTCTTCGGTCGCGGCAGATGGCGCTCTTGGCTCCGGCAGGATCAGTGATAGTTTCCCCACCCGCGCACCTGCTGCCATGTCCAGCGTGATCTCGATCACTTGGTAATCATTCGCGTCCAGCGCCAACTTGGCTTGGCGGGGTGTTTTTGCCCAAACACCAAACCTGTAGCCCTTCAATAGTATGCCATCGGCCTCTTCTTCTGGCATTGGTGCGGCATGTCGCATCAATCCCTCGATAAAGGGCGCGCAAAGTGCCGCATCGGTTGAAGTATTGGCACGCGGCGTTTCGCCCTCTGGAGTGACAAATACCTTGCCCATGGTTTGCTGCTGGATCAGCCCCGCCACCAGCACATGATCCAACACCGCCGCCGCAACCTGCGTACCGGGACCGTCCATCAACAGGATCAGCGACGTTTCATCCAGACGTGATGTTAGATCATCGCCACTGCATGTTTGACGCGTCACGCCAAGCGCACTCAACGACAGAGACATCATTTTTTCGCCCTGCTTTGCAGCGGTCAGACGCAGCGCGCGCGCCAAGGACATCGCCCGTGCGGCATGAGCCTCGCGCCCCGAGCGCGCCTTGCGCTGTACCAGTGATGTCATCTGCTCGGCGCTCATATCAGTCGTGGTCCCGTTGCCCTTATTGTGACGCTACTGCGGATAGCGTGGCACGGTTAAAGCCGCGCCTTTCTGGCGTCATGGCTCAATTGGTACCGATAAATGGTTACCAGCGCCTTTATACCGGCAATAATCGTTGCGTTGCGATCTGACGGGTTGTTCGAACAAGTCGTACCTCAAAGCTTCCACCCGTTTCATTTTGGACATAGCGGATTTCGCCCCCTAAACGGGTTATGATCTCGCGACAAATCGCAAGGCCCAAGCCTGCGCCATCCCCCTCGCCGCTGCCCAGACGGGCGAATTTTTCGAAAATCAAGCTTTGAGAATCGGCCGGAATACCACTGCCATTGTCTGTAAACCTGACGATCACTTCTTCCTCTTGCTGACGCACTGCGATGGTCAGGACCGGACCCGCCGCGTCACAGTATTTTATCGCATTTGTCACAAGATTGATGAAGACTTGCGCCAACCTGTCGGCATCAGTGAACAAGATCACCTCCTCCGCTCGCGGCTTACGCCTTATCTCCATCCGGCGAGATGAGGATGCCTGCGCCGTTGTCACCGCTTGTTCAATGACGTCGCGCAAATTGACCTGCCGCGCGTTCAGCGAAACCTGTCCATTCTCCAACACAGACAAGTCCAGCAAATCATCCAGCAGACGCGTCAAACGGATGGCTTCGGAATGAATGATAGAGGCATAGCGGGTTTTCTCTGTCGGGTTCAGTTCTTCTACGTCCCTCAAAATCTCTGAAAATGACCGGATCGACGTCATCGGTGTCCGCAGTTCGTGGCTGATCTGACTCAGAAAGCTATCCTTTTGCAAAGACAACTGGGTCAGCTTTTCGTTGGCACGGCTCAATTCCCGCGCGGTTTCCGTCAATTGGCGGGATTTTGTTTCAAGCTGGCTAGAATACTCGAGAATTTGCGCGGATTCATCCGCTACCGCCATCAGGTCTTCGACGGAAATTGCCTGTCCTCCAATAATCTGGCCAATCATCGCGTTGGCAGTGGCCGCACCGACAGACGCGGCCAACTCTCGCTCCAGAGCTTGCACAAATTCGGGTGTGGGCACCGGCGGTACACCCACGCGACCTTGCTGCAATGCATGTGCGACAAAAAACGCCTGCGCTTCGGATGCCCCCAATATCCGCTGCGACATAATCATCAAATCCTCGGCCCCTCCTTCAGAGGCTGACCATCCATGGGCAGGTCCGGAAGAATGGTCGAACACGTTCACAAATTGCGCGCCCTGCAACCGCTCCAAAGGTGTGGGAAAGCTGAAAATAGAGACCACAAAGAAAAACAGCGTATTAAGAGAAAGGCTCCACCAGACCGCATGCACAACCGGATCAAGGCCGGTTATGCCAAACAGCGCCTCAGGCCTCAGAAAGCCGATCCCCAACAACCCGTTTTCAAATACGGCCGCCGAAAGAGCTGCATTAGGTCCAAAACTGGGCAGCAACATCGTATAGAGCCAGATAACGAACCCGATGCTCAATCCGGCCACCGCGCCGGTACGCGTAGCCCCGCGCCAAAAGATGCCCCCCAGCAAGGCGGGCAGAAACTGTGCGACACCACCGAAAGAGATCAATCCGATCGCTGCCAGCGCGCCCGAGCCACCAGAGGCGCGATAGTATAAATAGCCCAACGAGATGATTAAAAGAATGGACAGCCGCCGCGCACGGATCACCACATCACGCACATCCCCCGATTGATGGGCGCCCGTTTCCGCAAGCTTCAACCAGATCGGCATGAAAATGTGGTTGGACATCATCGTACTTAGCGCCAGCGTCGCCACAATCACCATAGACGTTGCCGAAGAAAAGCCGCCTAGAAATGCCAGCATCGCCAGCCCGTTCTGGCCCTGACTTAGCGGGACAGTCAGAACATAAAGATCGGGGTTGGTACCTGCCGGCATCAGTTCCAGCCCGACGACCGCAATAGGCACAACAAAGAGACTCATCGCCATCAAATACAAAGGGAACGCCCAACTGGCGATTTGCAGGTGCCGCTCGTCGTCATTCTCAACAACCATGACTTGGAACATCCGCGGCAAACAGACCAAAGCGGCAGCCGATAGAACAATCAGCGCTGTCCAGCGACCGCCGCCCGTTTCCCAAGTGGCAATTTGTGATGCGTCGATCCGATCCAGCGTTTCTGCCACGCCGCCCGACACCCCCCAAACCACGAAGACCCCCACGGCCAGCAGCGCGACCAATTTAACAACCGCCTCAACGGCGACAGCAATGACAACACCGTGGTGACGCTCGTTTGCATTAAGGTTTCGCGTGCCAAAAAGCACGGTAAACAGCGCCAGACCTGCCGCAACCCAGAAGGCAGCATTTTCTGTAATCTGGGTTTCTGACCCGCCCCCAGTGTCCGAGCTGGCAAAGATTGAGACCGAAAGGGTAACCGACTGCAATTGCAGCGCAATATAGGGCGTCACACCCACGACCGCCATGATTGTCACCATAACAGCCAGCAAGTTCGACTTGCCGTAGCGGGCGGAGATGAGGTCCGCCACAGAGGTAACCCTCTGCGCGCGCCCGATCCGAACCAACCGGCGCAACACCCACCACCAGCCTATCATCACCAATGATGGGCCCAGATAGATTGTGACATACTCAAGACCGGAGCGTGCAGCGTATCCGACTGCGCCGTAGAACGTCCATGCCGTGCAATAGATTGATAAAGACAGGGTGTAGACCAGAGGCGAGCGCAACAGCCAGCCCCCCCGCCCTCTCAGCGCCGCACGTTCAGCCAGAAAAGCGACCAGAAACAGGCCTGCTACATAGACCAGACAGACAGCAATCAGCAGATTGAGCGTGACCATCAGTCTTTGGACCCGGGGGCCGCGACATCGACACCGATTTTGTCACGGGTCCAGCGCCACAATGCAAAGGAGGCGGTGATGGCCAGCAACCAGACAGAAAACACATACCACAGCGCCGTTGAAAGAGCGACAGACGGCTCCGCTTCAGCGCCATTCGGCCACATGGTAGGCACCACAACCCACAAAAGTGCGCCAAGGAATGGCAGCATCCTTATTGCGTCCATAATCCTGCGAAAACGGTAGCTTCGCCGCTCGAGAAACAGCCGCCCCTCCGGCATCAGTTCACACGGCCGGCAGTCAACTCGCGCACAGCAGAAAGCATTTCATCGTTCGCAAACGGTTTTGTCATGAAGCGGCTGACGCCGGCTTGCAGCGCCATTTCGCGGTCACGCGCCTGTCCGCGTGCCGTCAGCATAAGGACGGGCATCCCTTTCAGGCTTTCATCGCGGCGCAATTCCGCAAGAATTTCAAATCCCGTCTTCCCGGGCAGCATCACATCCAAAATCACAAGGTCCGGGCGCGCAGCGCGGATCACATCCGCCGCGTTCCCGCCGTTTGCCAGTGTTTCTACACGCCAACCGTCCCGCCCCAATAGAAACCTGATCGCTTCCGCGATGTTGGTTTCATCCTCCACCAACACAACATGTTTGCTCATGCAAGCCTCCTCCCCCGTCTGCACGGCCGTGTGTCTGATCTGACGTCAGTTACGCGGCTGTGGCTGACGCACAAGATGCACCCTTACACGCGGCGTGTCAAAACCTATGCCTCTTATCCTCATAGCACGGGCTAAGTCTTCATGATCGACGGCTCACGCCGCGCATGGCATTTTTCCTGCGGACAGATTCGGCAGGTCGCACCCACGGCGCGCACAGGCTGGTCAGTATCACCCGCAGGCGTCGGCAATAGCAGCATCACGCAGCGCGCCGGTACAGGTGTGTTATAGTCATAGGCAGGTGCAAGTTCGGTCGTGGCAAACGCGTCAAACTGCATCTGCCCCCGCCCAAGTTGTCCGACCCGCTCCCGCAGGACCGCACCGGGGGCTGCCAAAGCAGCAAACAGCGGCCACAACGGGCAGCAGCTGTCAAACCGCGGCACCGAAAAGCCGGCAACGGACTTACGAAAGATCACCGTGCCGGAGCGATCACAGACGACCAACCCCGCCCCCAGTGAAGGGAGCGCCGCAAGGCGGCGCAGCATTACGGCAACCGGCACAGAAAAATGACGCGCCAGCGTTACGGGATCAACGCCCTGCGCTGCGACAGCGGACTGCAAAGCGTCCAGCGGCAAAACTTTTGCATCCTCGCGCACCTGCTCCAGCACGCCGCGCAAGATAAATCGGGCAGCGTCGGAAAGGACCATATCCTGCCGCTGAAGGACATCTTCAATCCTGACCTTGGCGCTTTGGGCCTCCAGTTCAGGAAAGTGATAATCCTGCGCAGCCAGATAGACCTCTACTTCCTCTTGCGGGGATTTTCCCCCTCCGGCTGCGCTTTTGCCCTGCTCCAGATATCCCACCAATGATTGGGCGCTCTGGGCAAGCCTGCGACTGTCTGCATCCAGATTGGCGTGGAAGCGATCCTGCCATTCAGGCTCAAGCCCGCCATCCCCTGCAAGGATTTCAGCGGTAGAACGGACAGCGGCAGCAGTGGTCAGCAGTTCGTGCATGGAATCCGCCAGATGCGGATCATGCGCCATGCGGTCGCTCAGGCTTTCGACCGTGCGCTCCAGCGCGGCAACCCGCCGCTGGCTGGCAGCAAGAGCTTCGGCCCACCCCGGAAACCGGCCGGCAAACGCCTCTGCGCGGTGGGCATCCTCGGATGTCAGATTGGCGGCTTGCGCGGCTTCTCCGAGCATCCCCAATAGCGCGGCTTCAGCCCCTTCAGTCAACGCCTGCGGCTCGACCTCCAGCGCGTCGGCAATATTAAGCAACAGCTTACCGCCGATTCTACGGCGATTGTGCTCGATCAAGTTCAGATAGCTCGCAGAGATGCCGATTGTGCGGGCCAGATCAGCCTGCTTTATGCCCAGCATCGTGCGACGTTCGCGGATGCGACTGCCGGTCAGGCTCTCACGTGCCATGATGGTCAGTCACGCAATTTGCGTCCGAAATCAGTGGCTTTCTGCGCTGCAACATCACTAAATTTACACCTCCCATGAACTCTATGTTTATTTATTTACAAATAAAGTCATTCAATCAAGGCCCTTATTGCGACCGCCCCCTCCCGCCCCGATACTGGATTTGCACGGTTAACGTGTCGGCACCAACACTCGGGAGAAGGTTGTGGTGCCAGTTTCAAAATTTTCGGGAGGACTTCATGTCAACTTTTAATCCGACACGTCGCGGTCTGATCAAAACCGGCGCATTCGCCGGTGCCGGTCTTGCACTGCCAACATATCTGCGTGCCGAAGCGCATGCCGGCTACACCAATGCCCCACAAGGCGACACTGTTACACTGGGCTTCAACGTTCCCCAGTCCGGTCCCTACGCGGATGAGGGCGCAGACGAGCTGCGCGCATTCGAACTGGCCGTTGAGCACCTGAACGGTGAAGGCGACGGCGGCATGCTGCAAACCTTCAGCTCCAAAGTGCTGGACGGTACAGGCATCATGGGCAAAAAGGTCCAGTTCGTAACAGGCGACACACAGACCAAGTCTGACGCCGCACGCGCTTCTGCCAAGTCGATGATCGAAAAAGACGGTGCCGTGATGATTTCCGGTGGCTCTTCCTCCGGTGTGGCTGTTGCTGTTCAGGCTCTGTGCCAGGAAGCCGGCATCATCTTTATGGCAGGTCTGACGCACGCCAACGACACAACGGGTAAAGACAAGCGGGCCAACGGCTTCCGCCACTTCTTTAACTCCTACATGTCCGGTGCGGCGCTCGCGCCTATCCTTGTCAACGAATATGGCGCGGATCGTAAAGCATACCACCTGACCGCCGACTACAACTGGGGTTATACCACAGAAGAAGCCGTGCGTTCCTCCACCGAGGCATTGGGCTGGGAAACCGTCAACGCTGTGAAAACACCGCTGACACAGACAGACTTCTCTGCCTACATCGCACCTGTTCTGCAGTCCGGCGCCGATGTTCTGGTTCTGAACCACTATGGCGGCAACATGGTCAACTCCCTGACCAACGCTGTTCAGTTCGGCCTGCGCGACAAGATGGTCAACGGCAAGAAGTTCGAAATCGTTGTGCCGCTCTACTCCGAGCTGATGGCCCGCGGTGCTGGTGCCAACATCAAAGGTATCGTCGGTTCGCAGAACTGGGACTGGTCGCTCGAAGACAAGCTGGGCGCGCGCTATGCAGGTACAAACGCCTTTGTTAAGTCGTTTGGTACAAAATACGGCTTCCCACCATCACAGGCGGCGCACACATGCTACGTGCAGACCCTGTTGTATGCGGATGCGGTTACACGCGGTAAATCCTTCAACCCATGCTCAGTCGCCGAAGCGCTTGCAGGGTTTGAATTTGACGGTTTGGGCAACGGCCCGACACTGTACCGTGCCGACGATCACCAGTGCTTCAAAGACGTTCTGGTCGTGAAGGGTAAAGAGAACCCGGATAACCAGTACGATCTGGTTGAAATCGTTGAAGTAACACCAACTGAGCAGGTTACATACGCGCCTGACCACCCACAGTTTGCTGGTGGCTCGCTCGGAACATGCAACCCGGGCGCATAATCGCCTGATTGCCGTGCAGGGCGGGCCACACGCCCGCCCTGCACCACCACACAGTTTCTAATTAACAGCCCGCAAATCCGCCAAACGCCCTTGGGCGCGCAGCATTCGTGACAGATGGGACGGACCATGGACGCAATTCTCCTTCAAATTCTCAACGGCCTAGACAAAGGATCCGCCTACGCGCTGATTGCTTTGGGCCTGACGTTGATTTTCGGCACGCTCGGGGTGGTCAACTTTGCCCACGGCGCGCTGTTCATGATCGGTGCTTTCTGCGCCGTGACCTTTACCAATCTGCTGACGCTGAGCCACATCGTTATTGATGAGACTCGCACGGACTTTCTGGGCAATCCGATGAAGGTCGAAGTACCTTATCTGTATGACCTGTTCGGGCAAGAAACAGGGGACGCGCTGATTGACTGGGCGGTGCCGCTGTCAATCCTCTTCGCCATTCCCGTGATGATCGCCATCGGCTTCATCATGGAGCGCGGGCTGATCAAACATTTCTACAAACGCCCCCACGCGGACCAGATCCTTGTGACCTTCGGTCTGGCCATCGTGATGGCAGAAATCATCAAGTACTACTACGGTGCCAACCCGATCCCGACACCCGCACCTGCGGCCTTCGCCGGATCGTTCGATTTTGGCGCGCTTCTGGGGTTTGATCCGAACACGATCATCTATCCTTACTGGCGCCTGATCTACTTCGGCTTTGCCGCCCTTGTGATCGGTGCTGTGTTCGCCTTCTTGCAATTCACGACCTTCGGAATGGTTGTCCGCGCCGGTATGGCCGACCGCGAAACCGTAGGTTTGCTGGGCATCAACATCGACAAACGCTTTACCATCATGTTCGGCATCGCTGCCGCGGTGGCAGGGCTTGCCGGTGTTATGTACGCGCCCATCAACTCACCTAACTATAACATGGGCATGGACTTTCTGGTGCTCAGCTTTGTTGTGGTGGTTGTCGGGGGCATGGGCTCTTTGCCCGGTGCGGTGCTCGCGGGTTTCCTGCTGGGTATCCTTGAGAGCTTTGCTTCGATGTCTGTGGTGCTGGATCTTATTCCGGGCATCAACCAGATCATCATCTATCTTGTTGCGATCATCATTTTGCTGACGCGTCCCCGTGGCCTGATGGGCCGCAAAGGCGTGATGGAGGACTAAACCATGCTCGGACTGACAAAACGCGATGCGGGGCTGCTGGTGATTGTTGCCATCCTCTGCCTCTTTGCTCCCTTCCTTCTAAACCCCTTCCCTGAAGGGTCTGCCATGGCGCAGTTCAACGCGGGCTATCCCGATTTGATGCAACGTCTGGTGATCTTTGGCATCTTTGCCATCGGATTTAACATTCTGTTCGGCCTGACAGGCTACCTCAGCTTTGGCCACGCGGCCTTTCTGGGTGTCGGTTCCTACGCCGCGATCTGGATGATGAAGCTGCTGACGATGAACATCATTCCGGCGATCTTCATCTCGGTTCTGGTGGCGGGCCTGTTCTCTCTGCTGGTTGGGTGGATTTCACTGCGCCGCTCGGGCATCTACTTCTCCATCCTGACGCTTGCCTTTGCTCAGATGTCTTATGCGCTGGCCTATTCGGTTCTGACACCGATCACCGGTGGTGAAACCGGCCTTCAGCCGAAGTTCTCTGACCCTCGCATCCTTGACGCGGTTCCTGCCGACGGCCGGACACCACAAGCCAATCTCTTCGGGCTTGATATGAAAGCCACCACCGAGTGGAACGTAGGCGACTGGGTATTCACCTTCAACGCAGGGTATTATGTGGCCGCGCTGATCATGTTGATCGCCTTCTATCTGTCGATCCGCATCTTCCGCTCTCCCTTTGGCATGATGCTGCGGGCTGTAAAGTCCAACCAGCAGCGGATGAACTACACCGGCCTGAACTCCAAGCCCTACACGCTTGCGGCCTTTGTGATCTCTGGCATGTATGCCGGTCTGGCGGGTGGCCTTCTGGTTGCTATGGACACGCAGGTTGGTGCAGAGCGCATGTTCTGGACTGCTTCCGGTGAGGTGGTGCTGATGACCATCCTTGGCGGTGCGGGTACGCTGATCGGTCCGGTCCTGGGTGCTGGTTTCATCAAATACATGGAAAACATCGTCTCCAAGATCAACAAAACTGTTCTGGAACAGTGGTTTGCCTTCCTTCCCGACGGGATCGAAGACCTGCTGATCACGCTGGTCTACCCTTTCGTGGGCAAGGGCTGGCACCTGACGCTGGGTCTGCTGTTCATGCTGGTTGTGATCTTCCTGCCCGGTGGTCTGGTCGAAGGTGGTCAGCGTATCGGCAAGCTATTTGGCCGCAAGAAAGCTGATCCGAACTCGCCTGACGGCAAAACCACACCTGCTGAATAAGGAGCGCATGACATGGGTATTCTCGAAGTCAAAAACGTCAACAAGCGCTTCGGCGGACTGCAAGCGCTGGGGAACGTGAACCTTAGCATTGCAGAAAACACCGTCCACGCGATCATCGGCCCCAACGGGGCTGGTAAATCCACCCTCCTGAACTGTCTGGTGGGCAAACTGATCCCGGACACCGGTTCTGTCATGTTCGACGGCCAATCGGTGCTGGGGCGCAAGCCCTACGAAATCAACCAGATGGGCATCTCTCGTGTGTTCCAGACGCCTGAAATCTTTGGCGACCTGAACGTGATGGAAAACATGTTGATCCCCTGCTTTGCCAAACGGGATGGCGCGTTCAGCATGCATGCCCTCGGCAGCATCGATTCCGAACAGGACGTGGTCGAAAAAGCCAAGAAGATGCTTGAAGACATGAACCTCTATGACAAACGCGACATGCATGCATCGTCCATGTCACGCGGTGACAAGCGCCGTCTTGAGATCGCGATGTGTCTAAGCCAGGAACCGCGCCTGCTGCTGCTGGATGAACCCACAGCCGGTATGGCCCGTGCCGACACCAACAACACCATCGACCTGCTCAAGCAGATCAAGGAAGAGCGCGACATCACCATCGCCATCATCGAGCATGACATGCATGTGGTGTTCTCCTTGGCCGAGCGGATCACAGTTCTGGCACAAGGCACGCCTCTGGTTGAAGACACGCCCGACAACATCAAGGGCCATCCAAAAGTGAAAGAAGCCTATCTCGGGGAGACGCAGGAAGTTTAAGCCACCTGCCCTGCCCGTATCCAAAGGACACATGACATGACCACTCAAACAACAAATATGAACGCCAACCACGCCGCTTCGGCACCCGCCTTTTTGTCGGTCTGGGATATCCACGCTTCCTACGGCGAAAGCTATATCGTCCAAGGCGTCAGCTTTAACGTGCATGAAGGCGAAATTCTTGCGCTTCTGGGCCGCAATGGCGCGGGCAAAACATCAACACTGCGTACGATTGCGCAGATTGGTGATCCGCAGTTGACCCATGGCGAAGTCTGGTTGGATCACCAACCGCTGCACAAGATGAAAAGCTATGAAGCATCGGCCGCCGGTCTGGCGCTGGTGCCCGAAGATCGCCGCATCATCGCGGGGCTGACCGTTGAGGAAAACCTCAAGCTGGCGCAAATCGCACCACCCGTTGGATGGTCATTGGAGCGCGTCTATGAGCTTTTTCCCCGCTTGGGTGAGCGTAAAAAGCAGGAAGGGACTACCCTTTCCGGCGGCGAGCAGCAAATGCTTGCCATCGCGCGTGCCCTTTGCCGCGACATCAAAGTGCTGCTGCTGGACGAACCCTACGAAGGTCTGGCCCCTGTTATCGTGGATGAAATCGAAAAGACGCTGTCGATCATCAAAGCGCAGGGCATCACAACCATTCTGGTAGAGCAGAACGCGGTGCGCGCCCTGAAGCTGGCCGACCGTGCTGTGATCCTCGATACCGGCGGAGTGGTGTTTGACGGCACCGCACAAGAGGTCCTCGAGAACGAAGCGCTGCGCGCAGAATACCTCGCGATCTAAAACAGATTGCCAAGTTCAGTTTGAACCTGAATTGGAATGAACCCGCTTTGGCGGGTTTTTTCTTGCCTGCCCGTTTGTGTGGCTCAAATATGGCACTGTCTCCGTTCAGTTGGCGTTCAAGGCCCCCCTGCTGTATCGGCCACAATGGGTTGGCGTGCAGAACAACGATTCGGAACTGCCGCCTACTGGAACAGACTGTTTTGTAGGCGAATTTCACGCATGCGGCTTGCTAGTCTTGGCCAGAGAGAGCCTTTGTTCGCGATGGTGAAACAAAGGCCGAATTATCTATGCCCCTGAAAGAATAAGGCGTAAATAAGGCACAGAAAATTCAGGGACATATACATGCCAATCTATTTCAGCGAAGACTCCAACAGATTTGAAGGCGAAAACCTTTATGGCGAAACGCTTGCGCGTTTTGACTTTTCCGTATTTGGCGGATTGATCACCAACAGCGGAACAATCGCTGGTCCGGTCACAGCCAAAACCGCTGACTGGATCGAAATCTACAACACTTTGGACGGTACCATCTCCAAAGCGTCCGGCAGCCCTTATGCGATTGAACTGCTGGGTGCTGGCGGCAAAAATTTCTACAACGATGGTCTGATTACCGGTGGTGTTCGCTTTGGAACGGGATGGGATTCGTTTTTCAACAGCGGGTTCGTTCAGGGCCAGATCAACCTTGGTAGTGGCGACGACCAGTTGGTCAACCAAATCATCCCAGGCATTGATGGCGGTGTCACGATCGGCACCATCACGGGTGGTGTCTTCATGGGAGCGGGCAAAGACACCGTTGTTAACACTGGCATTATGGCGAATGTTTCGCTGGGTGCCGGGGAAGACGAATATCGGGCGTCTCTGAGTGATTTCAGGGAGTTCCCTGCAACCGCTGACGGGATTGCTGATGCGGTTTTTGGTCAGGGCGGCAACGACCTGCTGATCGGCGGCAGGAATGCTGACAAATTTTTCGGCGGCACGGATGACGACCAATTGAACGGTTACGGTGGCAACGACCAACTTTTCGGCCAAGCTGGCAATGACACGCTCTTTGCAGGCGACGGAAACGACAAGGTCAACGGCGGCGGCGGAGACGATTTCATTGATGGCGGCAATAACAACGACAACCTGTCCGGCGCTGCGGGCAACGATACGATTTTTGCCGGAACTGGAAATGACAAGGTCAACGGCGGCAACGATGACGACATCATCCATGGTTACGCAGGCAATGACCAATTAAACGGCGGCAGCGGCAACGATACTATCCTGGGCGGTCTCGGGCGCGATACGATGACCGGCGGCGCTGGCGCGGACGAATTTGTCTTTGCTGCAAACTCAGGCAAAGACGTGATCCGCGATCTGGGCGCAGGCGATACGATCACCATCGATCTTCCACTGGATGTTTTCGACGGGTTCACGCAAATCATGTCACACACGACCTTCACAGGCCCACATGCGGTGATTGATCTGAGCGGCTTGTTCAATGAAGTTAGCGAAGCTCCATTCATCTATCACGGGTCCGAACTGACGCTTCTGAACGTCGGCTTTGCTGACCTGAGCCCCTTCACATTCGGTCTGCTTCCCGACATTCTAATAGTCGGATGATCAAAGTTTGCCCGGCCCGTTCATCGGGCCGGGCAACTGCGCTACAGCTGCGCGCGCAGGGCCGTCTTCAGAACTTTACCGTAGTTGTTTTTCGGCAGCTCAAGCAGCCTTATATAGCGTTTCGGCCGTTTGAACCGGGCAATATTTTCAAGACACAGCGCATCAAGCTCCGCCTCGGTGGCAGTGCCGACCACAAAGGCGACTACCTCTTCTCCCCAATCCGGGTGCTGTGCGCCCACGATAGACGCTTCGCTGATGTGCGGATGGCGCAGCAAAACCTCTTCAACCTCGCGCGGGTAGACGTTTGACCCACCCGTGATGATCACATCCTTTGACCGGTCTTGCAGCGTCAGATACCCCGTTTCATCCAAATGGCCGATGTCACCCGTCATCAACCACCCCTTTTGTAACGTTTTGGCGCTCGCTTCGGGATTGTTCCAATAGCCCGGCATTACAGGCGCACCGCGCACCATGATTTCTCCCGACTGGCCTGCTGGCAAAGGCGCACCCTGGGCATCCCCTATCTGCACCTCGACCACCGATTGCGCCCGCCCGACAGAGCCAAGACGCGCACGCCAGTCAGGATGGCTCCGATCCGCCACATCCGCACGCGATAGGGCAGTAATGGCCATGGGGCATTCCCCTTGCCCATATATTTGCACAAAGACCGGACCGAAATGATCCACCGCTGCGATGATGTCGGCGGTATACATCGGCCCGCCCGCATAAACGATCGTGCGCAGCCCCTCCCCCCCGCGCTTGGCCGCAATCGCCCCATCGGTCAGCCGTTTCACCATCGTCGGGGCCGCAAACATGTGGCAGTCGCCAAACTCTGACGCCAGATCAAGTATCTCTTCGGCCTCGAAACCGCCCGACATCGGGATCACGTGCCGCGCGCCAGCCTGAACGTGCAAAAAGTTATAGAGACCAGCCCCATGGCTTAGCGGTGCTGCATAGTTCGCTGCATCCTGCGCGCTGACCTTGTCCACATCCATGCCATAGCTCAGCGACATCGCCATGAGCATGCCGTGGGTGATCATCACCCCCTTTGGCGTGCCAGTGGTGCCCGAGGTATAGAACAGCCACGCGAGATCCTCCGCTGCACGCGATGCGACCGGCACACTGCCTTTCCCTAAAAGCGATCGTGGCGCGGTACAGGGGCATGGCGTGTCGGCAGATTTCAATTTCTCGTGATGCGCATGGTCGGTCAGGCAAAGAGTTGCCCCGCTGTCGTGCAAGATATAGGCAGCCTCCCGACCGTGCAGCTTTGCGTTGATCGGGACAGCCACAGCGCCAGCATACATAATGCCATAAATCCCCAGCAGCCAATCCGGATGGTTGTCCATAAATATACCGATACGGTCACCCTCACGGACACCGCCTGCCAGTAGCCCTGCGGCGATGCAGCCCGCACTTTGGTGAAACATGCCGTAATCGCACACAGCACTTTCACCGTGAAACAGCGCCTGTCGCGCGGGATGTGCCGCCGCCGTACGAGCCAGCCAGTTTGCAATGTTCATTTTCAAGCTCCCGTTGCGCGCTTCACGAAGGGTAAAGTCGCGCCTTTCAATGCGTCTGTCCATGCCATATAAGCGCCTGCAAAGGGTGCGCCGGACGCACCACCCCTTCGCAACGGTCGAGGAACCATATGACAAAAAATACACATGATGCCGATGTCGCTTTTATCCGCGCTTTGGCAGAGCTGCTGAACGACAACGACCTGACAGAGCTTCAGGTAAAGCGTGATTATGCCGAGGATGACAGCCTGAATGTGCGCGTCTCCCGCAAGCCGCCCCAGCAGATTATGGCACAACAGCCGATGCAGGCAGCGCCTGCGCCAATGGCCTCTCCTGCGCCTGCCGCTCTTGCTGCGCCGGATGCTCCTGCAGGCAATGATGATCCTTCATCTGATCCGGGCGCGGTCTCTTCTCCTATGGTTGGTACCGTCTACACCGCACCAGAACCCGGTGCCCCTGCGTTTATCGCGGTAGGCAAACAAGTGGCCGAAGGTGACACCCTGTTGATTGTGGAAGCCATGAAAACCATGAACCACATCCCTGCGCCGCGCGCGGGCACCATCAAACGCATTCTGGTCGAAGACGGTGCTGCCGTCGAATTTGGTTCACCGCTTGTGATCCTCGAATAAGGGGACCCGACATGTTCAACAAAATCCTTGTCGCCAACCGCGGTGAGATTGCTTTGCGCGTCATCCGTGCCGCGCGCGAAATGGGCATTGCTTCGGTGGCGGTTCATTCCACTGCCGACAGTGACGCCATGCACGTGCGCATGGCCGATGAAAGCGTCTGCATCGGCCCACCGTCATCGCAGCAATCCTACCTGTCGATTCCCGCAATCATCGCAGCCTGTGAGATCACAGGCGCCGAAGCCATCCACCCCGGCTACGGCTTCCTATCGGAAAACGCGGGCTTTGTGCAGATCATCGAAGACCACGGCCTGACGTTTATCGGCCCGACAGCCGAACACATCCGTATCATGGGTGATAAGATCACCGCCAAAGATACGATGAAAGCGCTCGGCGTGCCTTGCGTGCCCGGCTCTGACGGTGGTGTGGCATCGCTAGAGGATGCCAAGCGCATCGGCGAAGAAATCGGCTATCCCGTGATCATCAAAGCCACGGCAGGTGGTGGCGGTAAGGGCATGAAAGTCGCCCAATCCGCGAAAGACATGGAAAAAGCCTACCAGACAGCGCGGGCCGAGGGGAAATCGAACTTCGGCAACGACGAAGTCTACATCGAGAAATACCTGACCACGCCACGCCACATCGAAATTCAGGTGTTTGGAGACGGCAAAGGCAAGGCAGTCCATTTGGGCGAACGCGATTGTTCGCTCCAGCGGCGCCACCAGAAGGTGTTCGAGGAGGCGCCCGGCCCTTCCATCAGCCCCGAAGAGCGCGCGCGCATCGGTAAGGTCTGCGCGGATGCGGTGGCCAACATCAACTACATCGGTGCCGGCACGATCGAGTTCCTCTATGAAAACGGCGAATTCTACTTCATCGAAATGAACACCCGTCTTCAGGTGGAACACCCCGTGACCGAAGCCATCTTTGGTGTCGATCTGGTGCGCGAGCAGATTCGCGTCGCCTCCGGTCTGCCGATGTCATGGGAACAGGACGATCTGCAAATCAATGGTCACGCCATCGAAGTGCGCATCAACGCGGAAAAACTGCCGAACTTTGCGCCATGCCCTGGCAAGATTACGCAATACCACGCCCCCGGCGGCTTGGGCGTTCGGATGGATAGCGCGCTCTATGACGGCTACAAAATCCCGCCCTATTACGACAGCCTGATTGGCAAGCTCATCGTGCATGGCCGCGACCGACCAGAGGCGCTTGCCCGTCTCAACCGCGCATTGGGTGAACTGATCGTGGACGGTGTGGACACAACCGTGCCGCTGTTCCACGCGCTGCTTCAAGAGGCTGACATCCACTCTGGCGGATATAACATCCACTGGCTGGAACACTGGCTGGAAACAAACCTCGGGGATGCCTGAGACTCATGGGGAAGCTGACACCGGAGCTTTTGCTGCACGGCTATAGCGTCGGCATCTTCCCCATGAGCGAAAGCCGCGACGATCCAGAGATATTCTGGGTAGATCCGCAGCGTCGCGGCATTCTGCCGCTGGACGGATTCCATATTTCACGCTCTCTTGCGCGCGCCATGCGCCGCAACACATGGACAATCACCACTGACCATGACTTTCGCGGCGTGCTGGACGGCTGTGCAGACCGCCCTGATACCTGGATCAACGCAGAAATCCGCGCGCTTTACATCGCGCTGCATGAGCGTGGGCAGGCCCATTCGTTAGAAGTATGGGAGGATGGAACGCTGGTCGGCGGTGTCTATGGCGTGGTGCTGGGGTCCGCATTCTTTGGGGAAAGCATGTTTTCGCGTCGAACCAACGCGTCAAAAATCGCCCTCGCCTGTCTGGTGGATCGATTGCGTCAGGGCGGATTTACCCTGTTTGACACCCAATTCATCACGGATCACCTTGCCTCATTGGGCGCGGTCGAGATCAGTCGTGCACAGTATCTTGCCCATCTCGCAGATGCGAAAGAGCGCAGCGCATCATTTTCATTAGCGGCTGATGCCAGCCCTCAGGACGTGATGCAGCGCATGACCCAGATATCATAACGCTGATGTTCCATCGCGTTCAACGCCGGGGCTGACGCGATCATCCAGCCTGAAAACACAGTGCCAGCACGGCCGGTTTCAGACACTTCCATTTCTGCGTAAGCATCGCCAGAGGGGTTACCCTGCGGATAGCGACATTCGTTCAGAACGATTTTGAGCAGACCGATGCTGGCAATCTGACCATTGGGAACGGAAAGGTCAATCGTCGTACCGGACGTCTTGTCCAAAGCGCGCAGGACTGCACCTTGGCCATCGCTGGTCGGCTCCGCCGTTGCCGCACCAGCGCAGAGAGCCAGCAGAAATGCCAGTTTGCGCATCACTCGGGGCTCCACGCCTCATAGTCGCCTCGGTCAGCAGGATGTTCGCGTCGAATGGACCCGCTGGGCGCATAGGCCAGCATGGTGCCAGTCAGGTTCTCCTGATGCGGCTTTTCCCAGTCTTTGTGGACCAATGGCTTATCCGTGGGCAACTCATCCCAGGTCCGGTGCAGCCAGCCGTGCCAGTCGGGGTTTACCCGGCTCGCCTCGACCTCACCGTTGAAGATAACCCAGCGTTTGCTGTCATCGCTGTTGCGGTAATAGATGTTACCCTGAGCGTCTTCGCCAACCTTCTCACCCTTGCGCCAGGTGAAAAGCTGTGTGTTAAGCGTTTGCCCGTTCCACCATGTAAATGCTTTGAGCAGGTTGCTGATCAGTCCCATGGATACGTCCCTTGTGCAGTTGTTCCTGATATGGCGTATCAGGCAGAAAAGGTCTAGGGGGAGTTATACCGCTGCCAGCGCCGTAACTTCGATTTCGATCCGGTATTTGGGGTCAATCAAACCACATTCGATCATTGTAGCCGCAGGCGGGTTGGCACCGAATGTCTCCGCAAGGATCGGCCAGCATGGCTCGAACTCCGAGCGGTCAGGCAGCATGTAGGTAACGCGCACGACTTGCGCCATGCTGGAACCAGCCTGTTCCAGCGCATCGCTGATGATGCGCAGTGCATCACGGCATTGGGCCACAACATCATCACCCTGCCCGACCGTACCGGCCACGTGCACAAAACCACCCGCAACAACAGCACGACAATACCCGAGCTTTGCTTCGAATTCACCGCCAGAAGAAATACGTTTCATATCAGTCCTTTTCACGCAAAAAGGCAGACCAGAGGCCTGCCTTTTCATACATGGCTACACGCGCAGATCAGCCTGCTGTTGCCGGTTCTTTTTCCGCTTCGGCATGGATCATCAGCGGCTTCGCATCAGAATTAACAGCCTCTTCGTTTACAACAACTTCGGTGACGCTATCCAGACCGGGCAGCTCGAACATGGTGTCAAGCAGGATGTCCTCAAGGATGGAGCGCAGACCACGTGCACCTGTCTTGCGCTGGATCGCCCGCTTGGCGATGGCGTTGAGCGCATCATCTGTGAAGGTCAGCTGTGTATCCTCAAGCTCGAAAAGGCGCTGGTACTGTTTAACCAGTGCGTTTTTCGGCTGCGTCAGGATCGTGACCAATGCGTCCTCATCCAGATCTTCCAGCGTTGCCAGAACCGGCAGACGACCGACAAATTCCGGTATCAAACCGAATTTCAACAGGTCTTCGGGCTCGAGTTCGGTAAATATCTCACCAACGCCGCGCGCATCATTGTCCCGCACATCGGCACCAAAGCCCATTGCAGAGCCTTTGCCACGTGCTGCAATGATCTTATCCAGACCGGCGAAAGCGCCGCCACAGATAAACAGGATGTTGGTGGTATCCACTTGCAGGAATTCCTGCTGCGGATGCTTGCGCCCGCCCTGCGGCGGAACACTTGCCACGGTGCCTTCCATGAGCTTCAGCAGCGCCTGCTGCACGCCCTCACCCGATACGTCGCGGGTGATGGAGGGGTTCTCCGATTTACGCGTAATTTTATCAACTTCGTCGATATAGACGATCCCGCGCTGCGCACGCTCGACGTTGTATTCAGAGCTTTGCAGCAATTTCAGAATGATATTCTCAACATCTTCACCCACATAACCTGCTTCGGTCAGCGTGGTCGCATCAGCCATTGTGAAAGGAACATCCAAAATCCGCGCCAGCGTCTGCGCCAGCAACGTCTTACCGCACCCCGTTGGGCCGATCAGTAGAATGTTGGATTTCGCCAGTTCGATATCGCCGCCCTTCTGGGCGTGATTGAGGCGTTTATAGTGGTTGTGCACAGCAACTGACAGAACCCGCTTCGCGGTTGCCTGACCGATGACGTAATCATCCAGCACGCCACAGATGTCCTTGGGCGTCGGGACACCATCTGTAGCCTTGAGGCCGGAAGCCTTTGTTTCTTCACGGATAATATCCATGCACAGCTCTACACACTCGTCGCAGATGAACACGGTTGGCCCGGCAATGAGTTTTCTCACCTCATGCTGGCTCTTGCCGCAGAAGCTGCAATAGAGTGTATTTTTGCTGTCGCCACTGGTTGAATTGGCCATGTGAGCCCTTTCAGGTCTAAAGCTTGGATATGCGCACCGGAATTCGGCGGCACGAAACGAATTGCGTCTAACTCTAAGTCACACACTCCGGTCCTGCAATCGCGAAAACCGGAGTGCGCGGCGATGTGTCTTACTTACCCTTCTTGGGCTTTTTGGCATCGGGCTCTTCGGATTTGCCGCGATTTTCGACGATCTCGTCGATGTGGCCCCACTCCTTTGCTTCTTCTGGGGTCATCCATTTGTCACGGTCCAGCGCGGTGCGCACGGTTTCGTAATCTTGGCCAGAGTGCTTGATATACAGCTGGTACATGCGTTCACGGGTCTGTTCGATGTGACGCGCAGAGATCAGGATATCTTCTGCAACCCCTTGGGAGCCACCGGACGGCTGGTGGATCATCACTTCGGAGTTTGGCAGTGCGAAACGCAGACCTTTTTCGCCACCAATCGCGATTACGGAGCCCATGGACGCCGCCATACCGCAGATCAGTGTCGATACTTTGGGCCGGATGTACTGCATGGTATCATAGATCGACAGACCCGCTGACACCTCGCCCCCAGGCGAATTGATGTACATGCTGATTTCTTTTGTGGGGTTCTCTGCCTCAAGGTGCAGCAGCTGTGCGACGATAAGGTGGCTCATTCCGCTGTGGATCGGACCGTTGATAAACACAATCCGCTCTTTCAACAGGCGCGAGAAGATATCATAGGCGCGCTCGCCACGGCTGGTCTGTTCTACCACCATAGGTACGAGGTTCATGTAGGTCTCTGCGGGATGCTGCATATGCTCTGCCTTCGATTGGAGTTGAACGGGACCATACCCGCCCAAGCGTTTACACAAGATTAGTCGCCGTGGGGGGGAGCTTCAAGGGGGGCTGACGCCCGATCAACCCTCGTATTGATCAACCCTGCCTCTGCGCTAGATATCCGACCATGAACAAGACGCCTTTTCCCTTCCCGCCCAGCGCCGCCGCTGCCCATTCCCGGCTGGCAGACTTTGCGCCAAACGCTGGCCTACAATACGCCCGCAAGCGCAACTATGACTTGGGCGCGGGTGCGCATAGCCATGTTTCCTGCCTTTCGCCCTACTTGCGCATGAAAGTGCTGGACGAAGCCGATGTGTCCCGCGCGATATTGGCAAATACGGACGCCCAAGAGGCGGAAAAATTTTTGATGGAGGTCTGGTGGCGGACCTATTGGAAAGGCTGGATGGAACAGCGCCCCGCCGTCTGGACCTCTACCCGCGATGATCTGACACGCCTGCACAATGAGGTTCAGACACAAAGCGGGCTACGCCAACGCTGGGAGGCCGCATGTCTGGGGCAAACCGGGATTGACCCGTTTGATCATTGGGCACAGGAACTGGCGGCAACCGGATACCTGCACAATCATGCACGTATGTGGTTTGCGTCGATCTGGATTTTCACGCTAGGTTTGCCTTGGCAGCTTGGGGCTGATTTCTTTCTCCGGAATCTTCTGGACGGCGATGTGGCGGTCAATACGCTGAGTTGGCGCTGGGTCGCAGGCATCCAGACACAGGGCAAAGCCTATCGTGCCGATCCGGACAATATAGAGAAATTTACAAACGGGCGCTTTGTCGGTGTTGGGGGGCTGGCTGAAAATGTGGTGCCGTTGCCCGCGCATCCCACCCCTGAGCGGCAAACCCTTCGCGCCCTCGCCCCTTATGATGCCAAACCAGATGACCGCATCGGGCTATTGCTCCATTCTGACGATTTGATTGCGCCATTGGCAGAACAGGGCATCATCCCCGTCAGCACCGCCTATCTGGACGGCACTGCAGGACAAAGCCCTTGGCATATGTCCCCCATAGTTCAACAGTTCAGGACAGCCTTGATGCACGATGTCGCACCAGACGCCCAAATTCTGGGCAGCGCAGGCGCCTTGGCTGATTGGGCCACTGAGCATCAGCTGGACCATATTGTGACGCCCTATGCGCCTGTTGGCAGTCTGCGAGGTGCTTTAGCCAATGCCCGCCTGCCCGTCCCGATATTTGAGGTCCGGCGCAGAATTGATAGCACCGCATGGCCCCTGGCCAGGGCTGGCTTTTTCAAGTTCCGTCGGCATATTCCCGATCTGCTGGATCAATTCGCGCGGACCTGAGAACTGTTCTCGTTGTCGTTTATGACGCTTCCGTCATGATAGCGTAACCGTGGTGTCACACGCCTGTGACGGAATCAGCGCAAAAGGCATCCAACCTATTAGCGATCGGAGCAAGCCATGACACGCAGAGATATCATCAACGACCCGTCCATCGGCAACAAGGCGGAAGCCTACGAGGCATTTGATGACATTCCGACAAACCCGAACCTGAGCAGCACCATCGGCGAGGTCGTGGCAGCGCGCTATTCACGCCGTGATATGTTCAAGGGTGCGCTGGCGGTGACAACAACGACCGCGTTGTTCGGCACTTCTGCGATGATCGCGCCAAAACAGGCTGCGGCCGCTGGCACCTCGCGGTATAACTTCACCGAGCTGGAGTGGGGCAATGACACGATGCACCACGTCGCCGAAGGCTATGACGCCGAGATCCTGCTGCGCTGGGGCGATCCGATCACCGCTGAAGCGCCAGAATTCGACGTCATGAACCAGACGGCGGCTGCCCAGCTTCAGCAGTTCGGATATAACAACGATTACGTCGGCTTCACCGCTCTGAACGAGGCTGGCACACGCGGGCTGCTGTGTGTGAACCACGAATACACCAACGAAGAAGTCATGTTCCCCGGTCTGGGCCGTCAGGACCGCGACGGCTTTAGGGGCATGACACCAGAGCTGATCGACATTGAAATGGCCGCCCACGGCGGTACTGTGGTCGAGATCGAAAAAGAGACAACAGGCGAATGGCGCGTTGAGCGTAACGGCAAATACAACCGCCGCATCACACCGCTGAATACCCAAATGACCATCTCTGGTCCCGCTGCCGGTCACGCCCGCATGAAGACGAATGCCGATCCCGAAGGCATGACGGTCATCGGCACGCTGAACAACTGCGCAGGCGGTATGACCCCATGGGGCACGTACCTCATGGCCGAAGAGAACTTCCACGGCTATTTCTGGACGTCCAAGCTGGATGGTGACGGCAAACCTGACCTGAGCACCCTGCCCGCCGATGAGGCCAAGCGCCACAACCGCTATGGCGTGCCGGGCATGTGGTATGCTTGGGGCACCACCCATGATCGCTTTGACATCGACAAAGAACCGAACGAACCAAACCGCTATGGCTGGATCGTCGAAGTTGACCCGCGCAATCCTGATGCCATGCCCGTTAAGCATACCGCTCTTGGCCGCTTCCGCCATGAGGGGTGTGAGACGACCCAAGCCGCCGATGGCCGCCTTGTGGTCTATTCGGGCGACGACAACCGTTTTGATTATCAGTACAAATATGTCTCCAACGGCACAGTCTCTGAGGATATGGCAGCCAATTCAAAACTGCTGAGTGATGGCACCCTGTTTGTCGCACGCTTTGACGAGGACGGCACGATTGTCTGGCTGCCACTGGTCCACGGCACAGGCCCTCTGACCGCCGAAAACGGGTTCAATGACCAGGGCGATGTCATGATCGACACGCGCCTTGCTGCCGACCTGCTGGGTGCCACCCCTATGGATCGCCCCGAAGACGCACAGCCCCGCGGTGACGGCTCTGTCTATCTGATGCTGACCAACAACTCCAAGCGCAAGCCGGACGCGGTGGATGCGGCCAACCCGCGCCCCGAAAGCTCCTTTGGTCATATCATCGAGATCAAGGAAGACGGTGGCGACCACGGCGCGCCGAAAGGTACTTGGTCGATCCTTGTGAAATGCGGCGACCCTTCGGTTGCCGAAGTCGGCGCACTGTGGAACCCCGAGACATCGCAGAACGGATGGTTCGGGTCCCCTGACAATGCAGCGATCGATGCGGACGGGCGGCTTTGGGTGTCCACCGATCAGGGCGGCAACTGGGGCAAGACCGGCAAATCCGACGGGCTTTATGCGGTGGAGACAGAAGGCGAAGCGCGCGGCACGTCCAAGCTGTTCTTCCGCTGCCCCGTGGGCGGTGAGATGTGCGGCCCCTACTTCACCGATGATCAGGAAACGCTGTTTGTTGCGGTGCAGCACCCCGGCACCGATGGCACCAAGGATCTGGTTGGCTTCGAGCGCGACTCAACCTTTGAGGATCCGGCAACACGCTGGCCTGATTTCGACCCTGCGATGCCACCACGACCTGCCGTGGTTGTTGTCACAAAGCAGGGCGGCGGCAAAATCGCAGTATAACCCCCTATTTTCAAGAGATATTTTAGCACAGCTTTGGCCCCGCCGTATTAGGCGGGGTCATATTCTTTTTGAACTCAATCTGTGATAGAATAACGCCATGAACAAAGAGCCTCCCGCCCCTTGTCACCGGACACCTGCGCGCATCGACTGGCATTGCGCCCCCTTGGCGCCGGAAACGGTTATCACGGACAGCTACCGCAATACCCAGAATGTGAGACGGTTTTTCAAATCCCAGATCGGGCCAGAGTTTAAATTCAACCGCCCCTTCATGGCGTGGATGAAAGCAAACAGCGGCCAGACCCTTGGCGACGCAGTCATCGCATACCGCAGTTTTATCTGATCCGCGCTACTTGGCCGACAGGCACGTGGCCAGATCATCGGCAAAGCGGCGCAGCACGTCGGCGTAATGCTCTTCCCCGTTACCCATCGGATCAAGCTCGGCCAAGCGTGTGTCCTGACCGTCTGTGACTGTGCGCAACAAAGATGTGTTTTCCTGAGGCGAGGTAAAGGCGCAAGCAACTGGATGCTCGGCCAGCTCATCCCGCAATGCCTTGAGGCTCGCCGGGCCCGGGCTGCGGCCATCACCGGGGATCACAAAGGCTTCGGCCTGCATGCCGAAGGCAGCCTCGAAATACTGGGTGCCATCATGCAGCACGATAAACGGCGTGTCATGCAACGGCGCCAACAGCACGTTGATGTCTTGCACAGCCTCACCGATCTCCTCGCTCAGCATGGTCCAGTTGTTCATATAGGTCTGGGCGTTGTCGGGATCTATCTGCGCCAAGGTCTTGGCAACCACACCGGCCCACTGCACAGCGTTATCCGGTGACAGCCAGCCGTGGGGATCAATATCACCGTGGTGCTCATGCCCGTGTGCTTCTTCGTGATCATGCCCTTCATCCGCATGTTCATGACCATCCTCATGTTCAGCCTCATGGTCGTGCTCTTGGTCGTGTGCATCTTCCCCTCCCAGCATGCCAGCAGGGCGTATGGCCAACTCTTTGGTTCCAGGCAGTGCCATCAGTGTCAGACGCGCGGCATCGCCAGACAGCGTGTCCAGCGGCTCCTCCAGCCAGTGGGTCAGCGTAGGGCCAACCCAGACCACGACATCCGCGTTGCGCAGGGCGCGCGCCTCTGACGGGCGCATGGCATAGCTGTGCGGCGAAGCGCTGGTAGGAATGATCAAGGACGGGCTACCCACCCCTTCCATCACCTGCGCGACCAAGGACCGGATCGGCGCAATATCGGTCACCACGCGCGGGGCCTCCTGAGCGGCCAGCGGCGAAGAGAGCAAACAAAGAGAAGCAAGCAGAGAGCGCATTCGGAGAATCCTTTTGATGTGTTGCGGGGTCTTGCTACTCATAATGTTATAACATATCAATTGCGAAATTGACCAACAGCGGAGACCTGCCCCATGTCGGATGCCATCGGCTTTCAATGCCGCGATCACAGCGCCTGCAAACAGACCATGCTTGCCCAAGCGCAAGATCATTGCGCAGATGCGGGTCTGCGCCTGACCCCTGTCCGCCGCCGCACGCTGGAAATACTGTTGGCCGAGCACCGCGCGCTGGGGGCCTATGACGTGCTGGCGCGGCTGTCGGCAGATGGTATGGGCACCCAGCCACCCGTCGCCTATCGGGCGCTGGATTTTCTGGTAAAGGCTGGGTTCGCCCATAAGATCGAAGCCCTGAATGCCTATACCGCCTGCGTACATCCGGGACATAGCCACACACCTGCCTTTCTGATCTGCCGCAACTGCGAGACGGTGGCAGAGGCCGACACCTCCCCCGCCGAAGGCCGGTTGGGCGATGCAGCGCGCGCGGCAGGATTTGTGATTGAACGCACAGTGGTCGAAGCCACAGGGATTTGCCCTGATTGCGCTGGAGTTGCCGCATGAGCCCGCTGATCGAAACACGGAACCTGCGCCTCGCCTATGGCGGACGCACCGTCTTGCGTGATGTGAACATCAAAATTGATCGCGGCGAGATCGTCACCATTGTCGGGCCGAACGGGTCTGGCAAGTCCTCCCTACTACGGGCGCTCATTGGCGCGGTGCGGCCACTGGAGGGGTCGGTGCGGCGCGCGCCCGGCCTACGCATCGGATACGTGCCCCAGTCTTTGGCGATTGATGCAACCCTGCCGCTGACGGTATCGCGGTTTCTGAACCTGCCTGTAAGGGTCAGCGCCGACGTCGCTCATGCCGCGCTGGTTGATGCTGGCGTGGGGGATTTGGGCCAAAGGCAGCTTGGTGCCTTGTCGGGCGGGCAGTTTCAACGGGTACTACTTGCCCGCGCCTTGCTGCAACAACCTGATATCCTGATTCTTGACGAAGCCACCCAGGGGTTGGACCAACCGGGGTCGGCGAAATTCTACCAACAGATTGACGCGGTGCGCCGGACCCGTGGATGTGCCGTGCTGATGGTCAGCCATGATTTGCACGTAGTCATGGCCGCCTCAGACCGCGTTCTGTGCCTGAACGGGCATGTCTGCTGCGAAGGAACGCCACAGGTGGTTGCGGATGCGCCTGAATACCGCGCGTTGTTCGGCACCGGTACGGAAGGCGCGCTTGCGCTCTATCGTCACCATCACGACCACAGCCATTCCCACGACCATGACCACGATGCTCACGACCATAAGGAGCCCGCAGCATGATAGACGACTTCATTCTTCGCGCGGCCCTTGCCGGTCTTGGCGTTGCATTGGCAGCGGCGCCTCTGGGTTGCTTTGTCGTCTGGCGCCGCATGGCCTACTTCGGGGATGCGACCAGCCATGCTGCCATCCTTGGCGTAGCCTTGGCGTTAGCCACGGATTTACCAGTATTCGCAGGGGTTCTGGCCGTAGCGTTGGCGATGGCGTTGATCATCAGCACACTCACAGACCGGCAGGTCAGCTCTGACGCGCTGCTGGGTGTTCTGGCCCATGCAGCGCTTGCCCTAGGTCTGGTAGCGGTGTCGTTTATCGACGGTGTTCAGGTCGATCTCGAAAGCTATCTGTTTGGCGAAATTCTGGCTGTCACCACCCGTGATGTGGTGGTGATCTGGACAGGAGCGGGTCTGGTGCTTGCGCTGCTTGTCTGGCGCTGGCAGGCACTGCTGACATCTACCCTGTCAGCAGATCTGGCCACGGCCAGCGGCATCTCGGCGCGGCGCGAACAGCTGATCCTCACGCTTGCGCTCGCTTTGACAGTGGCTGTGGCGATCAAGGTGGTCGGCGCCCTGCTTATCGCTGCAATGCTGGTGATCCCCGCCGCGACAGCGCGCCCGTTCGCACGTACCCCGGAGGCGATGGCCGCATATGCCCTTGCGGCGGGAAGCCTTGCTGCATTGGGCGGACTTTTCGGCGCCTTCACATTTGACACGCCGGCAGGGCCAAGCATCGTCACGATGGCTGCGGCGCTTTTTGCCATCAGTGCAGCACTGTCCCCGCTCCTGCGCCGTGCCGAGCGCTGATCAGCGCGCCTTCCGAAGCTCATGTAAAACTTGAGCTTCAGACCACATACAACTGATTTATCAGGTAACTTTTGATCGGACCTTATATTTATCCTGATCCCATAGATCATTATTCATCACATCTGCGATGATCTTCACCGCAGCAGTTATATCCGCGGCATCCAGATACATTGGTGTAAATCCAAACCGCATAATATCAGGTGCACGAAAGTCCCCAATAACCCCGCGATCAATCACTGCCTGCATAGCAGCATAGCCTTCGTGGAAACGGAAAGATACCTGAGAGCCACGCACAGCACTGTCCCGAGGGCTGGCCAAAGTCAAAGCAGGCACATCGCGCTCAACCTCGGCGATGAACTGCTCTTGTAGGGCTACAGAGGCTGCGCGTAGCTCTGCCATATCCACATCGGCCCAAAGCTCCATAGCGACTTCAAGCGCTGTGAGCTGGATAACTGGCGGCGTTCCCACGCGCATGCGGTCAATCCCTGATCCGGCCTTGTAATTCAAATCAAAGGCAAATGGCTGACGGTGCCCCAACCAGCCGCTGAGCGCTGGTTCAATCGTTTCCGCCAAATCGGGACGAACATAGATAAACGCAGGCGCACCCGGACCGCCGTTAAGATATTTATAGGTACAGCCGATGGCGAATTCACAGTTGGAACCGATCAGATCGACCTCATGCGCGCCCGCCGAATGGGCAAGATCCCACAACATCACCGCGCCCTTGGCGTGCGCCACTTCTGTCATAGTTTTCATGTCGTGCATGCGACCGGTGCGATAATCGACCTGCGTGAGCATCACCACGGCGACAGTTTCATCCACCCTAGCCGCCACATCTTCGGGTGCCACGGTACGCAGCTCGTACCCTTGCTCTAGCAGCCCGACAAGGCCTTCGGCCATATAAAGGTCAGAGGGGAAGTTTCCTGTATCGCTGAGGATCACACGCCGCTCTGGCATCAATTTGATCGCGGCGGCCAGCGCCTGAAATACCTTTAGCGACAGCGTATCGCCCATCACGACCGAGCCTTCGGGCGCCCCTATGATCCGTGCGACCTGATCCCCGACACGCGCAGGCTGGTCCATCCACCCTGCCCCGTTCCAGCCGCGAATAAGCATCTCTCCCCACTCATCGGTGAGCATGGTTTGCACGCGGGCAGCGACCGCCTTGGGCATGGGGCCAAGGGAATTGCCATCAAGATAGATCACGCCTTCCGGCAAGATAAACGCTTCTTTTTTCAGGATATTGGACACTTAAAGCGCTCCTCTTACATTCCATAATTCAGGAAACAGTTCTACTTCGAGCATTTTGCGCAAATAAGCCACGCCCGCCGTCCCGCCTGTGCCCCGCTTGAACCCGATGATCCGCTCTACGGTCGTCACGTGATTAAAGCGCCACCGACGGAAATAGTCCTCAAGATCGACCAGCTTTTCCGCTAGCTCGTACAGATCCCAATGGGCGCGCGGGTCTTCATAGACGCGCTGCCACAGGTCCTGCACCGCAATGTCCGCAGACCAATCCGCCTGCCCCGGTTCGCCAGCCAGCGACGCGTGGTCAAAACGCGCGCACAGCAACGATATTGCCACCTGATACAGGCTGGGCCGGGCAAGTTCAGCCTTGAGCCGCGCATACGCCTCTTCGCGGTGCTTGTGCAGCTTCATCAAGGCGCTGTTGCGATTGCCAAGGATAAACTCCACCAACCGGTACTGATGCGACTGGAACCCCGACGAGTTACCAAGGCTGGGCCGGAAGGCCGTGTATTCGCTGGGCGTCATTGTGCGCAGCACATCCCACGCAGAGTTAAGCTGTTCGAAAATGCGCGCTACACGACTCAGCATTTTGAAGGCCGCAGGCAATTCCCCGTTCACCAATGACGCACGCGCCGCCTCAAGCTCGTGTATCGCCAACCTCATCCAAAGCTCGGAGGTCTGGTGTTGCACGATAAACAGCATCTCGTCATGGGCGTCAGACAGCGGATGCTGAGCGTTCAGAATTGGATCAAGACCAAGATAGTCCCCGTAGGACATATCTTTGGAAAAATCCATTTTGGCACCTTCGGCAGCCTTTTCAAAATCACTCATCCTACGTGCCTTTTTTCAGCTGTTTTGTCGTGACCTATCATGCCTAAAGCTATCAGACCAATGATGAAACAGCCCCTAAGGCAAAAGCACTCGCACACCCGGGATTCCCGCGATGACAGACACGTCTTCGTCATAGGCCTCGCTCATGTCCTCGACCAAGTCTTCGGTCCAGCCCGGCATATCAAGCTCTTCTTCGACTTCGTCCTCGATCGCGTATTTATCCAGAAACGCAGCAATGGCGCGCCGCTTTTGATGCTCTGTCATGATGGGGTGGTCTTTTAAATACGCGCGGAACCGCTTCATCCCTTCCGTACTCATGATCGAGCTCAGAAGATCAAAACCGCCGATGATCTTCTGATCATCTGGCAGGCCAGCCATCTGGCGGATGATATGCGCCCAGATCATCGGCGAATCCTCATTGCACCAGACCGTAATAGGCACATTGGGAACAGCTTCTCGGAGCAAGCCGATGGTTTCGGACCAAACGACTTCATGCGGATCGCGCCCGCCCCAGAAGGCATCAGCATCCTGGTTTTCGGATTTATTGTAGAGAATCGGCAGCAAAGTTGCGGGGTTACGGATGCCCATGAAAATCTCGACATCATCACCTTCGAAGATTTCGGTCATCCGCATCATGCGCACGGGCGCTGCCGGATAGAACATGCCCTGCTGAAATGCCGATTTTGGCGTGCGGAAGAAATTGGCGTCCGACAGGATTACCCGATCCGCTTCTCCATCGTCCAGAATCGCATCCATCAGCACATCACGCGCCATTTCCGATGCGGGCGCACTGACCATCGCATTCAGCGTTTCGCGCAGAATCCCACGGTATCTGGTGTGCCCGGGCACCATCGTACCCTTCGATGCGAAATCATCCGCATTGCGCAACAGGCACTTCATCAGCCTGTCTTCTTCCGTGAAATGCACGCCGGTATGTAAGACCAGTTTCATATTTTACCGCCCGTTTGTTTCATTTCCTCATAGCGTTATCTACCAGAGCTGTAAAACCTGCAAAAGGATCATAAAAGCCTCTTGCACGATCCGCACATTGGCATTAAACGACCGCCCAGTGCCCCTATAGCTCAGCTGGTAGAGCAACTGATTTGTAATCAGTAGGTCCGCGGTTCGAGTCCGTGTGGGGGCACCATTTCACCATCCAGATTTATCCAAAGACATCCGATAAGCCCTTTGTTATATAGATTTTATCGAGATCGTTCGTCCGATGCTGTTTTTTAACATCCAGCACCGTACCCCCTGATTGGGGGTATAATTGAGGGTACGATAGAATCTGGAAAATGAGCGTACCCCCACTATGCCCCTCAGTGACATCAAGGTCCGAAACCTCAAAGCCGCAGAAAAACAGTACAAAGTCAGCGATTTTGAAGGCCTGTTCATTCTGATAAAAACAAGTGGATCTAAGTCGTGGCGCTTTAAGTACCGAGTGAGCGGCAAAGAAAAACTTCTCGTCATTGGCGACTACCCCGCCCACAGCTTGGCCCAAGCGCGTAAAGCTCGTGACGCAGCAAAAGCACTGTTGGCGCAGGGAATTGATCCTAACGAATCCAAGCAGGAAGAAAAACGAATAAAGGAGGCCGCCAAAGGCGAGACATTTGCGAAACTAGGACAAGCGTTTTTAGCCAAGCAACGTCAAGAGGGTAAGTCTAAAGCCACCTTGGATAAGACGGAATACCACCTCAAGCTTGCCAACCAAGATTTCGGACACAAACCAATCTCCGAAATCACAGCGCCAACGATACTTAAAACCCTGCGCAAAGTGGAAGCTAAAGGCAACTACGAGACTGCCCACCGGCTCCGCGCCCGCATTGGCTCTGTCTTTCGCTATGCAGTGGCGAGCGGCGTTGCGGAAGTTGACCCTACATATGCGCTACGGGACGCCCTAATCCGCCCAACCCGAGTCCACCGCGCCGCTATCACAGACCCTAAGGCGCTGGGCCAACTGATGCGCGAAATAGAACATTTCGACGGCCAAGCCACAACGCGGATCGGACTTCAACTGCTGGCAATCCTCGCCCAGCGCCCCGGAGAGATCCGTAATGCAAAGTGGGCCGAGTTCGACTTTGCTAACAAAATTTGGGCCATTCCTGCCGAGAAGATGAAAATGCGCCGTGACCATCTTGTTCCCCTTCCCGACCAAGCGATTGCTTTGCTGGATAAGCTGCGCAGAATGAACGGCAACGGCGAATACCTCTTCCCATCCTTGCGGACATGGAAACGTCCTATGTCTGAAAACACGCTCAACGCAGCACTTCGGCGCATGGGGTACTCCGGTGACGAGATGACGGCGCACGGGTTTAGAGCGAGTTTTTCAACTTTGGCCAATGAAAGCGGCCTTTGGCACGCTGACGCCATTGAGCGCGCCCTAGCCCATGTGGAGAAGAACGAAGTGCGGCGAGCATATGCGAGGGGTGAACATTGGGAAGAACGGGTGAGGCTGGCAGATTGGTGGGCTGGGTACATTGAAGAAATGAGGAAGAAGACATGAGCGCCGTAGACCAAAAAGAATTCTTGATGAAAGAAATCATGGATGACGCTTTAGGCGACTTGGCTAACTGGAACAAACCAACCTCACAGAAGTCTATTGGCCCTAACTTTCCTAAGCTCGCTGACGCATATTACGCTGACATCCAAACTATCAAACGATCACTCTTGAAAATGCTGGAACCTTGGCCAGCAGAAGAACTGACCAAGCGTTTCAAAGAAAACAACTACAATGGCCGAAGGTTGCTTCGTGACCCAGAAGGCACCAGCTTTGAGATCGTCAATAAAATCAAGCTCCTTAAAGAAAGGGAGCCAGCATGGTTCATATCTGGCTGGCATGTCAAAGCAGTGGAAATTGATGTCGCCCATTGGAGGGCGTTTTCTAGTTGCACCCTCCCCGAACTGACGCTTCTAAGCGTTGGGCTTGATCCGCGAAAAGTCAATTTTGATGCACTGCTCCAACGATATGGTCATCTAGACTCTCAAGACAAAATGCTTGGGTTTTTGGAGGATCAGTATGAGGCTATTGCCAATGGCCTAGGCGTTGATCCCGACAATGAGGAGAATAAACACGATCTGCTTACCTTCTTTGAATGGGTAAAAAAGGTGAAATTCAAAATCTCAGGCAGACTTCGTACCATGCTACGGGAAAAATTTCCGGATAAACCGGATACCGCCAGCGCCATAAGCACCAATGGCACGTCACAAAAACCAAAGCCTCTCCACAAGAGCAGCTATAAACTCCATGCGATCCTCATCCACTCAATGGCTGTGGAGAAATATGGCCTAAATGGTCTTGCCGATGTCGGACGGGTTGCAAAGAAGATTCAGCATGACACCGAGCTCCAAGGGCACAGCCCAGCGATAAGGCCCATAAGGACACTTTTAACAAAGGGAGTTGAACTAGCCGAAACTGATAATGAGCATTCAAACTGACTAAAAGGACTTAAATCCGCACTTATCATTTAAAAACAAAGGGATAAAATTCACCCTTTGAGTTCCCATAGCGGCAACCGACGCAGGCAAACTTGATCATACCTTAACAAGCGAGGATGCATCATGTTGCACAACACACAATTTCCGAAAGACGGTTTCGTCCGTCTGTCTCAAATACTAGCCCCAGCTGGCCCTATTCCTGTATCAAAATCCACATGGTGGCAGGGGGTAAAGGAAGGGCGTTTTCCGCAACCTCAGAAACTTGGCCCACGCACCACGGTTTGGAAAGCTGAGGACATCCGGTCATTGTTCGAGGCTCACTCTCATGAGTAAGCGCGCGAACCCTATGGCAGTGAAAGCGGCCCTCACCTACGAAATAAAGGACGCAGCCAAGGCGCTGGGCGTTTCGGTAGCGACCATCCGCAACTGGATTAAAGACGGTTTGCCCGTGATGGCATCACAGAAACCGTTTCTAATTTTGGGTGCGGAGCTGCGCGCCTACCTGCGGGCTAAACATCGCGCCAAGAAAAGCCCCCTCAAACATAATCAGCTTTATTGCCTGTCCTGCAAGACTGGCTGTGAGCCTCATAACCTAACAGTTACTCCGACACCAAACTCTCCACGCACCCTCCGCATTACAGGCACTTGTGGCCGATGTGGAGGAACGTCCAGCCGAATAATCTCCCTATCGAAGGTGAGTGAGTTCGCCCGATCTTTCCACTTCAAAAAGAACGGCAACATCTGACCCTATTAGATACCGCCACTCCCCATTCAAACTAACACTTACGAAGGAGCGCCAAGCAATGCGCAAAATTAATGAACAAAACGAGCGGATCAAGCGCCGTTACCTCCAATACCTCAAGACGGCCCAGCGGAAGGATGCGACTACGATTCAGAAGGCAGCTGAGGGCATTCTACGTTTTGAAGCCAGTACCAAATATGTCGATTTCAAGCGCTTTCGCATTGAGCGGGCAATCAAGTTTCAAGAGGCTTTGGTGGAGGAGTTCAGCAAGGCCACAGGAAAGCCGCTGTCAAAGTCCACTATTCGCAGCATCTTAGCCGCGAACAAGGGTTTCATTTTTTGGCTGGCGCAGCAAAACGGATATAAGAGCCGCATTCGCCACTCTGATGCAGATTACTTCAACATAGACTTCAAAGGTTCGCGTATTGCCAGCGCCGTACGCGACACGCCTTATCCTTCTATGCAAATGGCGCGACATGCTTTCTCATACATGCCCGAAGGAACAGAAATCGAGCGCCGCAACAAAGCACTCTTCGCCTTCCTTATGCTCACAGGCGCGCGTGATGGCGCTGTCGCCTCTCTACGCCTCAAACACATCAATATGATCGACGGCTGCGTGTATCAGGATGCACGCGACGTGAAGACCAAGAACTCCAAGACCATCACAACCTACTTCATGCCCGTCGATCCTGAATATCTGACCTGTTTCAAGGCTTGGATCACCCACCTTAAAGACACAGCGCTATTCGGGCCGGATGATCCCTTGTTCCCGCCACCGAACAGCAAACCCGTGGACGGCGTGTTTAAGGTAGTTGGCCTGCGCCGCGAGACATACCAGAACGCAAACGCCATTCGTACCGTCATCAAGGAGGCCTTCAAACGTGCTGACCTGCCTCCGTTCACACCGCACGCGTTCCGCAAAACTTTGGTGAAATGGGCAGACACCGCCTACCCCACCCGCGAAGCCTTTAAGGCCTTCTCGCAGAACATCGGTCATTCTAGTGTGATCACCACAGTTAGCGCCTATTGCCCCGTCACCACCGAGCGACAGGGGGAATTGATAAAGGCTGGCGCTAAGGATTAAGCTTTTGTTTTGGTGCTTGTTTCGGCAAAGTTGGGCAAGCACCAACTCAGGACGACAAAATGACCGAAGAGCAGAAGAAGAAGCTTGAGTAAAAGCTCTGGGACATCGCCAACACCCCACACGGCAAGATGAACGCGGATGAGTTCCCCGATTACATCCTTGGCTTCATCTTCCACAAATACCTGTCCGAGCGGATGCATATCTATGCAAATAGCGTTCTAGTGGCGGACGAGATTGATTTCAAAGACATCGACGAAGGCACTGAGGACGGCTTAGCCTGTAGATATGTACGGACTCTCGGGACACTTGCTGGATTACTGTAGCTTGTCTCTGAGAGCTTCGTAAGGGGTTTGCCCGTTGTGGGCACCGTGCGGTCTGGCGAAGTTGTAAAACCGTTCCCATTCGTCGAGTTTGGCCTCGAGATCGACGTCACCTTTGTAGCTGAGAAGTTGGTAAAATTCCTGCTGATCGGATCGGTGTGAGCGCTCGACTTTGCCGTTGAGCTGAGGCGTGCCGCGTTTGATGTAGGCGTGCCTGATGCCGAGGTCTTCGACATGCCAATGGAATTTGGCTTGGAACTCGTGGCCGTTATCTGTCCGAATTTCACGGATGCGAAACGGGAACTTTTCGATAATGTGATCAATGAAATCGACCGCGCTTGCCTGCGTGTGTTTCTCATAAATCTTGAGAGCACGAACTCGGGTTGCGTCATCAATGGCAGTGAATTGAAAACGGCGGACTTTCTCGCCGCTTTTTCCTTTGAAGGTCAGAAACTTAACATCCACTTGGATATGATGGCCGGGCACCTGTTTCTGATAGCGCTTGGTGTGTAGTTTACGCATTCGTGTGCCTCTGGGCAGCCGATTGAGCCCATTGCGCTTGAGGATGCGGTAGACCCCTGCGTCTGAAATTTTGATGCTGTGATAACGTGCTAAGTACCAGACGATCCTGATTGGCCCCAGATGATATTTGCGGCGCAGATACAGAACCTTGTCCACGATCTCCGGTGGCGTTTGATTGGCTGGGTTCTTCGGAATTGATTTGGCGTTTTTCAGACCAGCTTCACCATGCTTTTGATACGCATCCCGCCATCTATAAAAGCTGGATCTTCCAATCCCAAAATACCGACACGCTTTGCGGGCATTGCCGATCCTCTCGGCATGCTGAAGCACTCTCAGTTTACGTTGGATGTCTCGTTCTTCGTTCGTCATGAAAACTTCCTCCACCCCAAATTGGGTAATTTACAGGAAGTGTCCCGAGAGTCCGTACATATCTACAGGGGAGCCAATAAAGACCCTGACGACAGACACGATATAGTAGTGTCCCAGTGTACCATCGCGGCTGCCACACATCGAACCAGCTGCGGTGATAGCTGTCTGCAAAGAACATATGGATGAAGACGTCGTAGGTGTTGCCGTGTATGTGAGGCAGCAGTCCGCCTTTATAGATCAACGCGATCATGAATGCGGACGCGGACGGGCAATCCCCCGCATCGTTATCATGTGGCAGGTTAAATGAAAAATGACTCGGGTTGGGGTTAGGTTTGGTTCGCCAGGGCGCGACGCGCCCGCGCCTCAGATCAGGTAACGGTCCCGGGCGATCATAGCGGCGTGGGTCCGGTTTCGGGCATTCAATTTACGGCTAAGCGTCTTGACATGCAGCTTGATGGTGACTTCTTGCAGTTCCATGTCACGGGCGATTTCCTTATTGGAATTCCCCTGGGAAATGCCTCGGACCACTTGCAGTTCGCGTTTGGTCAACGGTCCGGCCGAAGCATCGTCGGTCTGCCGAAGAAACCCGAACGGTGCGTAAATTTCGCCTTCGGCCATGAACCGCGCAGCGGTCAGCAAGGACTTGGCTGCAAGTGTCTTTGGGAGGAAACCCTGTGCGCCGGCCTGCAGTGCGGCTTCGGCGACTTCGCGGGGCGCGGTACCCGACAAAATAGCGACCGGACGCTTTTCGTTGGCGACCAGCATCTTGCTCAGTCCGTCCAAGCCATTCATTCCGGGCATCGAATAGTCCAGTAGAACTAGGTCAAAGGTGCCAGTGTCTTTAACCTCGTCGATCGCTTCGTCCAGGGTCGCGACGGTCTTGACCTCGTCGACATCCTCACCCTTCATAAAAGCTGCTATAGTATCCCGTACCAACACGTGGTCGTCCGCTACCAAAATGCGCATAGTTATTTCCCCGAAATCCAGTTTTCCAATTATTTTAGCGCCAACTTACTTCCGAAAGGGTCACTGCCAGATCATTCGGGCGAGTATTGGCCATCCAGAGTGCATCGCGCCTCTCATTCAGCAACATACCAGTATATCTGGTTAACAACATCCACGCAAAAGCATCTCCTCCACGCCCACCTGACGACAGTAAATATCCTAAAGGATAGCATGAACATCCCTTTGCCCGTGTGACCTATCATGAAAGTAGTGTCATCTTGGACAGATCGGCAAACCGCCCGGTCAATAAGGAGTACCATCATGTTTGTTTTAAACATTGGCGTCAAAGCCCTTGCGACCGTCGCCTTTGTCGTGTGCGCTGCCGCCGCTCATGCCACCGATCTGCCTATACCAGAAGGAGAGGTAGTCCTTACTGTATCGAGCGATCTAGCATTAACCAATAATGGTGATGCTGCAGTATTTGACATGGCGATGCTGGAAGCGATCGGCACGACTGAATTCGAAACGACGACGATCTGGACTGACGGCCCTCAGACCTTCAAAGGCACCCCGCTGGCAAATCTGATGCAGGCTATGGGCGTCGAAAACGGAACCATCCGCGCCACAGCGATCAACGACTACTCCGTCGAGATCCCGATGACAGACGCCGTGGAAAATGGCGCCCTTATCGCTTTCGAGCGCAACGGCGAGAAAATGTCCGTACGTGAAAAAGGTCCGCTATGGATCGTTTATCCCTATGATCTAAATAACGATTTCCAGTCGGAAGTCTATTACTCGCGCAGCATTTGGCAACTTGATCGAATTGAAATCCAGCCCTAATCCTCTATTCATCCAAGCCAGATTTTCAGCGGAAGGGCTCGCAGTGAAACTCAAAATGAACAAGTGTATGAGCCGAAGCCTAATGGGCCTTGTAACGATCTTTTTCATAACGGCAATCGCACTTCTTTCGATCAACATCAGGTCGCAGCTAGCTGAACTGGCCACCGCGTCATCTGACAATGTTCAATGGGCTCTGTCGCAGACCGAAGTGGAACTGCTGATGCTGGGTAACTCCATCGCGGATGCAGAAAGGTCGGACAATGCTGATCTTGACGGAGTCCGTCAAAAATTCGATATCTTTTACAGCCGAGTTCATACGCTCAGTGCAAGTCCGGTTTTCGCGCAACTGCGTTCGGTTCCGACCATTTCAGCCGATATCAATTACCTGACCAAGTTCCTCGATGACACCGTGCCGATCATCGACGGTGACGATGCTGATCTGCTGGCCGCTCTGCCCAAGCTATCAACGGATCTCTCCGATGCACGCGGCATTGTACGCGACGCTGCGCTGCAGGGCATTACTCATTTTTCCAAGGTTAGTGATAATAGACGCGATAGTGTCGCACGCACCTTGATCTACGTCGCACTGCTAACGACTGCACTGATTTTGATCCTGATTTTGCTGGTCTACGCGCTCAATCGTTCGGTGTATAGAAGCAAGGAAAACGCGCGCCGATCCCGCGAGACTCGGGACCGGCTTGAAACCGTGATCTCCACATCGCTCGACGCGGTCATCGTGATTGATGAAGATGGCACAGTGCTGGAATACAACGGCGCAGCCGAAAGAATTTTCGGGTATTCGTATTCGGATGCGATCGGTGCTGACATGGCCGACCTCATTATCCCGGATAATCTGCGTAAAGCGCATAGCGATGGGATGCTAAGATTCCGACGTGGCGCCCCCGCCAGGGTCGTTAACAGGGGCATCGTGCAGTTGGAGGCCAAACGGAAGAACGGAGAGCAGTTTCCGATCGACCTTTCCATCGCTGCTGCGACCCGTCCCGAAGGCGTCATTTATGTCGGTTTCATCCGCGATATTTCTGACCGTGTGACCGCCGAAAAAGAGCTCCTGTCTGCCCGCGATGACGCGATTGCAGGTGAAAAGTCCAAGGCCAACATGCTGGCAGTCATGAGCCACGAAATGCGAACCCCCTTGAACGGCATGCTGGGTACTTTGGACCTGTTCGATGCCGACAAGCTGGATCGAAATCATCAGCGGTATCTGCGCGTTATTCGGAATTCCGGCAACCTCCTTCTGGGGCATGTCAACGACGTTCTCGACATCTCTCGGCTCGATGCCGATAAAATGAGCATGAGCATGGAGCGCTTTGACCTTGGCGCCGCTCTGCAAGAAACGATTGATGCCCAGACGCCGCATGCGAAGGATCACGGCAATACAATCGAGCTTTCCTTGCTCGATGCGTGCCTGCACGATGTCTATTCTGATCCGATCCGCATTTGTCAGATCGTGACGAACCTTCTGAACAATGCGATCAAATTCACCCGCAATGGCAATATAACCATAGAGGCGGAATGCCATGGTGATCTGGGCGATGTGGAGCTGCGGGTAATCGACAGCGGCATTGGAATTTCCGAAGAAAACATGGAACGGATTTTTGGCGATTTCGTCACGATCGACAGCTCTTACTCAAGAAACAACGGCGGGACGGGCCTGGGGCTTGGGATTTCTCGGCGTTTGATAACGGCGCTGGGTGGCGAAATCGGAGCAGAAAGCGAACTAGGCGGCGGAAGCGCATTCTGGCTGCGCATGCCGATGCGGCACCCCGCCGAATCCCAAAAAAGCAGAGCATCTCTGATCAAAGAGGAAGTCGTGCCTACTACTCCGACGCGCAAACTATCAATACTTCTGGTCGAAGATAATGCAGTGAACCGGCTTGTCGCGCGCGAAATGCTTCTGCGTGAGGGCCATACCGTAACAGAGGCACATAACGGATGCGAAGGCGTTCTATTGGCGGAACAAATAGAGTTTGACGTAATTCTTATGGACATTTCGATGCCCGAAATGGACGGCGTGGAAGCCACGGGGAAAATTCGAGAAAGCCGCGTGGGATCCTGGCGAGCGCCAATCATTGCAACGACGGCCCATGTGTTGAAAAACGATGTGCAGCGGTTCCGCGATGCAGGCATGAACGAAATCTTGTCCAAACCAATCTCAATTGTGCGAATGCGGAAAGCTTTGGCTTCGGTCGTGGAGAGGATCGACAAAGCACCTGTTCTTGAGAACGAACCTTCTGTTGATACTGAAGAGTTGATCGATTGGGAGCAAGCCAAAACCGTTCAAAAAACTCTTCCATCCAAGCAGCTTGCGGAAGCGATCGAGACCATCCGCTCGGAAATGGTCGCATTCTTTGAAGACCTGCCTGGAATGATCGAATCATCCACAGACTTTAAGTCTTTGGGCTGCGAGGCGCACCGGCTGGCGGGTTCCGCGGCAGTCTTCGGTGCGGTCAGGCTAGCCGATTTACTCAGGGCGATTCAGTTCGAGGCCGAAAACAATTCACAGAAGAATCTTCGCGCGCTTGAGATTGAGGCCAAACAATGCTGGCAGGATACCTGCACAGAATATATGGCCAAAATGGGTCTGGTGCCCTAGGCCAAAAAATACACACATTAATCAACGACATAGTGCGCCATTTGGCCATTAAAACGACTCGAAGCGATATAGTACCCCATGGATTACGTCGACAACGACCTGCAAATCCAGAAAGGGTAAGTCACGGGTTACCCCTTGTTAATCACCGCATCAAACGCCTCGATGGCGCGCTGCAGGGTTTGCTTATCCAGCGCTGAAATCTGGATCAAGCAGCCTTTTAAGTCGGCATGGCTTTGTTGCACAAATCAGCAGACGGACGTGGCTCCCCTTCCCCCAAGCGGATTAATCCCAAGGCTTTTGTGACAAGGATGCCAAGGGTGATGTAACTGTTCAGGACGGCGATGTGGGATGTTCACGGCGAGGGTCTTCTGGCGGCGAGACAGGGTGCTGGAGTCGGGTACGGACCAGTCAAGACCGTCCAGCCGCCAGAGGCTTTGGACAAAGCCGGTGGTTTGCCGCACGGCCAAACCGAACAGCCCACGGCTCCGACCATTCAGGTCTGAAACGCGCCACTGGCGAGTCTCCTGATCCTCCTCACCGCTGTAGGTCTGATGGCAGCCACGCTTGCACCTCGGCGCGGCCTCCCAGCCCATCCCGGGATCAAACCAACCTCTCATGAAAATGCTGCGCAATGCACTGCCGGTCAGTGGATCGTCAGCGCTTCAGCGCCTCATTGCAGGCCGTCCAGTTCGAGGTCCTGTCGGTAGGCGATGTCGGCTTGCTGATGCGGGCCAGCTACATCACTGGAGTCACAGGATGAATCCCCGCTGGATTTGTGCAACAGACCTTTCCAGCTTGGCGAATCGATATGCGCTGCGACTCAGTCGTCTGCAGGTTCGACAGGCGATCCGAATTACTGATCGGATGACATGAGCATCCTTTTAGACGCGGGTGTAATGGATAAACCTGGCTGCAAGCCATCTAGCTAATCGCACTATCCGATTGAACATCCGCTTAGACTTTCCGAACGTGGTTTGGCTTGGTGGTGCGGGATACTGTGAGAACAACAGAAAAACAGAAAGAAACCACAATGTCCTCACTTGCTCTTACTGCCCGCAGAAACCGGATCATTATCTAGGCGAAGCTTTACCAGAATCCGCCGCAGCGTCTCACACGTCTTTCACAGGATCGTCTGCAAGTCATTCGTGCAAGCCTCGGCAACTTAGAATAAAGTTTGATAGGACAGGCCATGCAAAATAACGCCCATGCGTTCCGCCACTCCATCGTGCGGATGTCGGATTACCCTGTGCGCACGAATTTCCAGACAGTGCGACCGCGCAAAGTCAGACGGTTTGACGATATCGATGTGCTGGCCCAATCGGCTTTTACCAAATGGAAATGTCAGGCGGAAATGGAGCGCGCAGCGCAAAAGACAAAAGCCCGTCGTGAAAACGCACTTTGGCAAATTGCTCCGGTCTGGGGATTGCAGCTAGGTTCTTTGGTGGTGCGAATTTTAGCAGCCATACTGTTTCAGGTTCTACTCGTATTTCTCTTGTACTAATTACCATAAGATATCTCTCGACAACTTCCCTCCCGCTCTCTCAAAGAATTGCCTCTTCGGAGGCAATTTTTTTTGCGCGCATTCTTTTTGAGTGCCTCTCGTTTGACTGTGATTATCCAACCAGTCGGAGGAAGGCATATACTCGGAAGGATATGTCCGGATATGCGACTGCCTAAAATCGGCCCATTTAGGCGCCCGACTATTCTTCTACACAAGTGTCCGAAACCGCCCCGACCTGCCATTCAAATGGAGCGGCGGTGCCCCATCACCACGGACAACGTCGCGGTTTGAACTGTGCTGCCACCACTGCGCAGCCGCGAAAGGAACTGTAATGACACGCATAAATATGATGCCGATTATCTCTATGGTCTCGGCTGTTTCGCTCTTTGCGTTGACCGTCCAGGCGCAAGCTGAAGGACTGTCCAGCGAGATGTCCTTTAAGGTCGTGGAGATGACCGAAGACGGAACTGAAACTCTTGTCGAGCGCGACACCGTACGCCCGGGCGACATGATCGAATACGCAATCACACACCACAATGGCATGGACGCTGACCTGCTTGGGCTGGCCGTTGCTGTGCCAGTGCCCACCGGTGTCACTTACGTCCCCGGTAACGAGACTTCTTCGCTGCCCGCGAATTTCGAGGTGCAGGCCGAGATGGAACCGGAAATTCCCGGTCTCGAATGGTCTGCCCTTCCCGCGTTCCGCACCGTGATCGACGCCACAGGCGCGAAACGGCGCGAACCCCTTCCAGCGGAGGCCATCGAGGCCGTGCGTTGGAATCTCGACGCTGCTCTTTCGAGCGGTGAGGCGGCTCTCAACTCCTACCGCGTTGTCGTCAACTAAGCACCGGGCCCAGGTGCAGACCCCCTCATCCCGGGCCGGATGATCCCCAAACCCAACTGAAATGGATACCCTCGTGAAACATCAACACTCTTTTTGGGTGACGACCAGCGCGATCGCAATGGCCTCGCTCATTGGTGCATCGGCGATGGCCGAAGCGCCGGAAGCCGGTTCTGTAATCGGCAACCAAGCAACCGCGACCTACACCAACGCGGCCGGCGACACGATCACCGTCACTTCAAACAAAGTAGAAACTGTCGTCCAGCAAGTTGCCGGTCTGACCCTGACATCTGATAATACCGAAGAAATCGCACCCGGCGGCAAGGCATTCCTGCCGCATATCATCACCAACGATGGTAACGGTCCGGACACCTATGACCTGACTGCCATCGAGGGCGCAGGCGATTTCGACTTCAACAGCGTTGTGATTTACGCCGACGCCGACATGGATGGTGTCGCCGACAACGCAACGCCGATCACCGCGACACCGACCCTCGCTCCTGGCGAACGTTTTGGCATCGTCATCGTTGCAACGGCTCCGTCGACGGCTGCGGGTGGTGACTCGGAGGCGATCACTGTGACCGCGACCAGCCAGCTGGACGGTACCATTGCTGAGATCAATACCGACACGATGACGGTATCGTCCGGCGCGATCATGGAACTGGTCAAGTCGATGGTTGTTGACAAGAGCGCGGGCGATCCCAATATCGTCGACGCAGGCGACACTGTCAGCGTGACACTGACCTACACCAACACCGGTCTGGCCCCGTCCACCGGCTATTCCGTTTCGGACACACTGGACCTGGACCTGCCCTATGTGGCGGCGACCGCACAGTGGACGGACGTCACGGTTGCAGGTGGTCTCGATGAAACCAACGGCGCAGGCATCGATGCCACCAACGGCGTGGGCGAAACGCTTGCCTGGCAGGCGGACATTGTGTCGAACCAGATCGGCTTCCAGATTTCCAGCGTCAATCCGGGCCGTACCGGTGCCGTGACCTTTGATGTAGTGATCGGTCCCGACGCCGTTGCCGGCATCATCGAGAACGTCGCACAGCAGTCAGACTCGACCGGCACCCTGCCGCCGTCCAACGTGGCATCGATTGTCATTGACGAGCAGTTCGCTCATGTGATCGACGACAGCTTTACCCAGTCGGATGCGACAGTTCTGCGGTCTTCGACAGATGATGACGGTGCCAATGACGTGGTGCTGGAATCGACAGACGTGTCGCAGGGCGGCAAAATTGCCTTTGAATTCGTGATTGGCAACGATTCCAACCAGTCGGACGCCTACACGCTGAACGTCGCCAACGGTGATTTCCCGGTTGGCACTACGTTCCGCATCGTGGGCGCAGATGGTGCCACGCCGATCGTCGGGGAAATCCCGCTGGCGGCAGGCAAGGGCACCAAGGTGTTTGTGATCGCAACGTTGCCGTCAGATGCGACTCCGACTGCCGCTGGCGCCACCAACTACACCGCAACTGTGTCCGCCACGTCCTCGGAAAGCGGTCAGGTAAACACGTCGACTGCCGAATTCAACGGTGCCGTTCTTGGCGCAGCCGTTGATCTCGAAAACGCCGTTGCTGGTTCCGAAGGTGATGGCGCGAACCCAGACAATGTCGGCAGCCCCTGGGTGACAACGGCGACCGATCCGGGCGAGCCCGTTTCGTTCCCGATGACCATTGAAAACCTAGGTCCGACCTCGGACAACTACAATCTGGAACTGGCGAACCCGCTGCCCGAAGGCTGGACGGTTGAATTCCAGCTTGCGGACGGCACGATCGTGACCAATACCGGTACGATCCCGGCCGGTGCGACCGAAACGATCACCGTAGTGATCACTCCGGCGGATGACGCGGCCCCCGCGACAACCCCGTTCGAAGTGGTTCTGACCTCGCCGATCAGCGGCCAGGGCGACTCGATTATCGACGCGGTCACCGTGAACGAGATCATCGACCTGTCGATCACTGCCGACCAGACCGCGCAAGCCGCACCGGGCGGTGTTGTGGACATCCTCCACACGCTGACCAACGATGGTAACGTCGCGATCACCGAAGGCGCGATCACCGAGGCAGGCCTGACCGAGTTCTCTGGTGCGATCTACTACGATGCGAACGGCAATGGTGAACTGGATGCCACCGATCCGATCATCGACAACATCAACGACATTCCCGGTGGGATTGCAGTTGGTGAGACGGTGAACCTGATCTACCGCGTTCAGACCAGCGAAGTTCCGGGCATGACCGAGGCGGGCACCATCACCGTCGCGACCAGCCTGAACGGCGGCACAAAGACCGACCAAGATCTGACCGACAACGCGGTTGAAGATCAGATCATCGTGGTCTCGGGTGATGTGGTTCTTGTCAAGACCCAGGCGATCGACCCTGCATGTGACGGCACGGTCGGCACGTTCAGCAAGAACCCTCAGGCTGTCGAGCCAGGTCAGTGTATCCGCTACCGCATCGAAGCCTCCAATACTGGTACTCAAGCGGTTTCCGACGTCGCGATCAAGGACATCGTGCCGGCCTACACTGCCTACGAGACCTGCGGCGGTTCCTGCTCTGCGGCCGTATCTCCGGTGGCATCGACCGTCGATGTATCGGCCGTGCCGCTGATCAGCAGCGCCCACGGCGGCCTGGCTCCGGGCTCGACAGCATCGCTCGAGTTCACTGTGCGGGTCGACCAGTAAGGCCTTTACCGAGCTGACCCTGTTACCCCGAAAAAAGGGCTTCCGGTACCCACCGGGAGCCCAATCTGAACCAGCCCTGCCCCCGCTGTCTCCCTTAGCGTTCCCCGCGCGAAATCACCCCTGCCCCAGTTCTGGAGCTTGTTGCCAAATGTTCTCCTCTGTTATCGAAATTCTGAGCAAGACCCGCACTGCCCTGCGCTGCCTTGCCATTCTTGCACTATTGCTGATGTCTAATGGAGCCGCTCAGGCACAGCCTGCATCCGCCGGAACCCGGATCGTGAACCAAGCGATCACAACCTATTTTCACAACGAACTCGGTTTGCTCGAGACCGTCCAGTCCAACACTGTCGAGGCGGTCGTCTCTGGTGTTGCGGCGCTGGAGATCGTCGGGTTCTCAGACCTTGCCATGACACGCGGATCATTCGACCAGCACCATTTCACAGTGCGCAATATCGGCAACGTCGCGGTCAATGGCGGCCTTGCGCTGGATCCGGATGCGGAAAACGGGATGTTGTTGGAGCAATCTCTGGTCTTGGATGTCAACGCCAACGGGGTTGTCAATGATGCTGACATATTGCTGCAGCCGGGCGACGTGATGAACATTCCCGCAGGCGCGTCAATGCAGATCATCTATGGCTTTCACGTGGCGCCGACCGCACTACTGGGCTCTTTGGCCACCACTTGGGTCAGGATCGACGAAGCCTCGATTGCGACGCCTACCGACACCATTGAAAACACCGACGTCGCGGTGACCGGCATCGGCGAAGGCCGCGTTCGCATCGTCGAAGGCGCGTTCGAGATCCACAAATCCGTAGTTCAGCGCGCAGTCGAAAACGGCGTCGAGTTGACCTTTACCCTTGATCTGAAAAACGACTCCGAAGAGCACATCCCGGGATACACCCGCATAGGTGCGGACCTGATTGTCATTGATGGCGAAGCGGTTCGCGGCATTCTGGTGCGCGACACCATTCCGCTGAACACGGTTCTGCAGCGCGTCGGGGCGTCGGGCGGGTTTACACCGCTTTATCATGTCGCGGGGCGGGATGCGCAGAACTACACCAGTACCGCACCGCAGGATCTGTCCACGGTAGATGCGTTGGCGTGGTTCTGGCCCGGTGACTACCAGATCGGACATTCCAACGACCTGATGTTCACGGTTATGGTGGCCCGGGATCTGGGTGCTGTCACTGTTCGCAACACCGGGTTGGTCTATCATCCCGGCGGTTGGGATTATGACGAAGTCTTCACCAACGAGACCGTGACCGAGATTACATCTGACGCCTCGGCGATACTGGAGTTCGAGACCCCCTATGGCAGCATCGGTGGCGACACCAGCCTGATCGTGATCGGCGGTGCCTGTAACCTGACCGATGCGATCGACAGTGTGATGATCCGGGTCAACAGCGCCTGGAGTGGCGATGTGGAGACCATTGTTGCGACGGAAACAGGCCCGAACACCGGCGTCTTCTTCACCGGACCACTGCCGCTGGCGGATATGCTGATCCCGCAAGACGGAGACGGTGTGATTGCCACTGCGCCCGGCGATAGCCTGAGTGCCTTTGCCGATTGTTCAGGACAGGATCTGGCGGATGATCTGCCTGTAAATCCCGGCAATTTCGTCTTTAACAGCGTGACCAACGTGGTGGTGCCTGATGCTGTGGTCGTTCTGTACGACGCCACAGGTGCAGAGATTGCGCGTACGAGCACCGATGCGCGCGGCTATTTCAGCTTTGGCGATGTGCCCGTCGGCAGCTACCGCTATGATATTCTGACGCCCTATGGTCTGGCATTTCCCTCGGAACGCATGGGTTTTTCCGGGTTCAGTCGTGTGATCGAGCCCGATGCTGCCTATGGAACGGCGTTCTCTCACCCGGGGGGCGCGTTGATGATCACAGATGTACCGCTGGATCCGGTCTATGACGCCGCGATCGGCCTGCGCAAATCGGTGGACCGCACCCGCATCGGCACCGGGCAGGTTGTGGTCTATTCCCTGAACGGCCTAAACAACATGGATCAGGCACTGGTAGATGCGCAGTTTCTGGACACACCGCCGCGCGGCGCCGTCTTTGTCGCAGGATCGGCCCGTCTGGACGGCACGCGGCTTGCGGACCCGCTGATGTTGGCGGATGGCAGCCTGCAGTTCGACCTGGGTCGGGTTGCTCCGCGCGAAACCGTACTGCTGCGCTATGCCATGCGGTTTTCCGCATCAGCGCGCCCCGGTATGCACATAAACACCGCCGTACTGACCGGCGCTCAAGCCGGAACCGGGGCTACAATTACGTCACCCATCGCGCGCGCCGAGGTGGTGCTGGATAACCGCGGTGGAGTGTTCAGCCGCGAAGCAACCGTGATCGGACAGGTTTTCCTGGATTGCGACAAGGATGGCATCCGGGGCTGGGATGACGAAGACGTACCCGAGGAACTCGGGGTACCCGGTGTGCGCATCGTGACCCAGGAAGGTCTGACTGTCGTTACGGATATCGATGGGAAATACTCCTTGTTCGGTCTGCGCCCGGTGCCCCATGCGTTTGAGCTGGACGCGCGGACGCTGCCCAAGGGCACCGTCCCGATGGCGACGCGCGCAACCGATCTGCGTCGCGGCGGTTCGCGTCTGGTCGATCTAAAGGCCGGGGAGTTGAAGGCCGAGCGTTTCGCGCTTGACGGTTGTACACCCGAAGCGAAGGCCGAGATTGCAAAACGTCGTGCGATCTTTGGAGCTCGCGACAAAAACGGCAGCGACCGGTTGAGCGATCTGCCGATGGAGGCTGCTCGCCCAGAGCCGCGCAGTGCGCGTAGCGAAGCAGGTATTGCCACGACCAGCCACTTGCGTCCGGCAGACCTGGTCGATGCCGACATCGACCAGACCGAGGAAACAGACCCGGAACTTCTGGAAGAGATGGTCAAGACACTGACTCCCGAGGTTGGTTTTGTCGGACTGGCACAGGAAATGCAGGTACGCCGACGTTCCCTGACCTTGCGGGTCAAGGGGCCGGCTGACCTGAACATCGTGCTTTCCCTAAACGGTGAGCCCGTGGCCGGCAGCCGCATCGGTGAACGGAGCGTCTGGGAAAAGGGCAATGTGCAGGCGCTTGAATATGTGGCATTGCCGCTCAAGCCCGGCCGCAACGTATTGGAAGTATCGGGCACCGATCCGTTTGGCATTGCCCGTGGTCGTGCCGAGCTTGTGATCGTCGCCCCTGGCGACCCGGTCAAGATCGAGATGATCGCGCCCAAGCAAGCTCCAGCCAGTGCAGGCACGTCTGTACCCGTGGTGGTACGTGTTCTGGATGCCGCCGGTCTGCCTGTCGAGGCATCGTCGATGATGACACTGAAAGCCCGCAACGCGGTCTGGGGAGTGACGGACATTCGCCCCGAACAGCCCGGCGTGCAGGTCTATATCGACAATGGCGAAGCGACCTTCGATCTGATGGCACCGCAGATTTCCGGCCCTGACACCCTGAGCGCGATCAGCGCCATGGGCAAGGCCGAAGCCTTGATAACCTGGATGCCCGATCTGGACGAACGCATTCTCGTCGGTGTGATCGAAGGCGCTGTCGCACTGCATGACAGCAACGACCTGCTAGACCATGACCAGTTGAGCCCGTTCGAGGACACCGCCCATGGTCTGCGCGGAGAGCTGTACCTCAAGGGTCGGATCAAGGGCGACCGTCTGCTGACGCTGCGCTATAGTTCTGACCGAGACACGGAGGACCGGCTGTTCCGCGATATCCGCGCCGATGAATACTATCCGGTCTATGGCGACGATTCCGAACGTGGCTCAGACGCCGCGTCTTCGTCGAACCTGTATGTGAAGATCGAAAAGGGTGCATCCTATATCCTCTATGGCGATATTGCGATCGAACCGGAATCGGATGCCTTCAAGCTGGGTGGGTATTCCCGCGTGACCACCGGTCTCAAGGGCCACTGGGAGAATGAAAACACCCGCGTCACGGTCTTTGCCGCCCGCACGCGCCAATCGCAGAAGATCGCAGAGATCGCAGCACGCGGAGTATCCGGCCCCTATGACCTTGCCCTGAAGAATTTCCGCGAAGGCAGCGACCGGGTGGAAATCCTGATGCGTGACCGTGACACCGGAGAGATCCTGACCACTCTGTCACAGCAGCGCATGACAGATTACCTGCTGGACTATTTCCGCGGGGCGATCATTTTCACCTCACCTGTCCCACAGGCTGACGACAACGGAAACCCGATCAGCATCCGGGTCACCTTTGAGACGGAGAATGACGTCACAGAGCGCTACTGGCTTTATGGCGGCGAGGCGGTTTGGGCCCTGAACGGGGATACCGAAATCGGTGTCCGCTTGGTTCATGCTGACGCCGAGCGGATGACCCGGGAGCGCGAGCGCATTATTGCCGCCTTCCTGCGCACCAAGGTGGCCGAGCGCACCCGCATCGAGGCCGAAATCGCACGTGCCGAAGACGGATTCGGCGATGTTGGTCTGGCTGCCAGAGTCCGCTTGGTGCACGAGGGCCGTCGCGGAACCCTGACGGCCGAGGCGGTGCACACCGACGAGGATTTTGCGCCGACCGGATCGTCCGAACAGCCCGGGCGCGACCGTCTGACGGTCGAATACAAGACCCAGCTTGACAAAGATCGCAACCTGAGCGCGCGCGCCGAATATATCCGTGACAGGATTTCCGACAGCGAAATCCTGCGCGGCGAGGTGGAAGTTGAAAAGAGCCGCGACGCTCAAACCCTGTTGCGGTCGGGCCTGCGTCTGGAGCACGACTTCCGAGCTGGCCGCAATGCCACGCAGCTGTTCGGTTTGCTGGGGGCCACCTGGATTCCGGATCCTGACAAACCGCTGACATACAGCCTGGACATAGTGACACCCGGAACAGGCGGCGCAGACGGCTATATGCGGATGAAACTGCTCTACCAGCTCTCACCCGAACTGCATCTGGACGCGGGCGCAGAGATTGCGCTGGATGGTCACGGGCGCGGACAGCGCGGTACGCATCTGCACCTCGCCCTGAACTATACGATGAACAAAACCCTGAGTGGCCGCACCGAGATTATCGCCGATGGCGAAGGTCTGGACGATGCCCGGCTGATCCAGGGCTTCCGGGCTGCCTGGAACGCGAGCGAAGGTCTTGCACTGAGCTTTGGCCTCGAGCACAGCCACGGGCTGGGTCAGGACACCGACCGGCTGACCAGCGCCACCTTTGGGCTGAACTGGACCTCCGAGGATGAGCGCTGGATTGGCGAGTTGGACAACGAACTGACCTTCGAACCAGAGGGAGAGACGTTTTATGCGAATGCCGGGATCGCCGGACAGATCACACCTGATCTGAGCTTCCTTGGCCGGGCGCGCTATGCGGTCGACGGACGCGGAGACGGCTCGGCGCATGTGCGCAACCGCACACGTATCGGTGCGGCCTACCGTCCGGCCAATGATCCGCGCCTTGCGGTTCTGGCCTGGTACGAACGCCGGCTCGAAAAGGATGCGAGCAGTAAGCGCGACACCCATCTGTGGTCGTTCGCCGCGAATTACGAACCTACTGCCGATCTGGAAATTCGGGGCAAATACGCGGGTCAGAAAGAGACGGTGCGCCTCGGTGGGGACATGACATCAGCCAGCCTCGTGCAGATGGTACAGGCCGGCGTCGACTGGGACATCGCCGATGACCGTTTCCGACTGGGTCTGCAGGCCGCGCATATCTGGGACGATGCCGGTTATTCAACCAATGCGATTGGTGTGGAACTGGGCACGGTCATTGGTGAAGGCGCGATGCTGAGCATTGGCTACAACCACCTGACCAATCGCCCTACGCAGGGATCGAGCCTGTTCGACTATGGATTATATGTCCGACTGCGACTGTTATTGGACAGCAATCTCTGGGATCAGCTGGACCGTTGGTTCGACAATTGAGCCCGGGGTGGCGCCTGGGTACCCCCCTTGACCCAGGCGCCGGTTTCCCTTGAAGTGTCAGAGAAGATCAGCACTGCCAGCCCCGCCCTTGTGCGGGGCTGGTTTGTTTTGTGCTACTGGCCAACATACCCTGCACCTCAACCCGAAGGCACAGGAAAGAGCATGAAAGCCTTGGTCTCATTGAGCGAGCCGCAAGAGAACTTCGCCTGCGAACTGGTTGCGCAAGGGCGATAATGGAACCTGAGCGATGAGCCCACAAGGGCTGGAACTGATGCGCGCACACGCAAATTCAGGTGCGGACGAAGTCACTGTGTTGCAGGATTTGATTGCCGAACGCTGTTGCGGTGATTTCGTGAAAGTCGAAGAGGGCAAGGTGCGGACCCGCGCGATGATCGCAAGGCGCAGCGCGGCGCATGGCGTATCGGGTTGAGCGTGCTACGCAGACCGATCAGGATCTGAAAGCAATCTTTAATGTCTTGTTTGAAACGGCCAGCAATTTCGGAGGACTCGACGACATCGGCGCGGGTCGTGCCGAACCCCGCCTGCTGGAGATCGAGGCGGCCTTCCTGACGCTCGATAAAGTTGGGACCATGACAGCCTTAATCTTGAAAGGCAGAGCTTCGACCGAAACGCAAATATGATACCATAGATTTCAAACGGGAAAGGCATCGCATAGCGGCCTTTATGGTGATGCATTTAGAGAACACATGTAGCTCTTAAGTTGAATCACGATAAGAACGAACGTAGAACAAGTAGTTTTTGAAGTTTTCACGCTTTGCTCTTTCAAAGAGATCGCCGACAATAGGGAATGATGAATTTCATCTGGTCTGGTCAGTTTAAAGAACTCATTGCGCTTTTGGGCGCTTTGTCTTCGATAATTGCCCTGGTCATCATTCTCAGAAAGCCGTCAGGCAAGTAAGAGAGTATGGCCGAATAGAACCGGAGGTGCCAACTTGCAACGGCAGCACCTCCAGAAGCTATCGAGAGCAGGAGAGGGGAAATAGGATCCCTCTCTCCAACTATCGCTAAGGATAGCTAGTCTCTGTTGATATGCAAATAGCTATTTTTTTGTTCTGAAATCTGTGATCAAGCTCTTCCGAAGGGCATATAGATGCGCTTCACAGCGTAGCTGTGACCGCTATTAGCTGCCTGAGGTACCGCATCAGGGAACTCTTCGCCCCGAGATTGCCAAAAGACGGCGCAGCGTCATAAAAGGCGGACAGTTTTCTATTTTTCTGCAAATGACACGACGCGGTTTCTGAGGCTCCTCGCGGTGTTTTATCGTGGGCAGGACCATCGCAAACGGGCGTTGTTCAGGCGGCTGTCAGTCACGTAGTCTCCGCCAGCCCCCAAGCGTAAGCCGCTTTGAAGAGATTGTGCATTCCCTTCGGAATACCGCAACAGGCCCGAGGCATGCTATCGTGCGCCCCGGGCCTGTTGATCAGGATGCGGGAATGTCAGGGCGCGATGGCCACTTTAAAGCTGACCGACCCTTGTTCGCCCGGCACCAAAGTGCCTAGGCAATCCCAACGCAGTGCCCCTGCATAGCCGGCCGCATTGACGGCAGGCGCAGACAGCGTGCAGGTCAGGCCCTGTCCCAGAAGCAGAGGTGTTGGCACCGGTTCTGCCAGCTCTGTATAGGCGGGGGTCTGGTCGTGGATCACCACATCGGTCGCCAACGCCTGGCTGGGATTGATTACGTAGATACGGTATTCCAAAACATCACCAACCGAACCCTGATTTGACTGCCCTTCGGGCGTGGCCTGGGTTTCGTTGCGCACGGTCTTAGTTAGCACCAAATTGCCCAGTCCGCCTGAGCTGATCAGCCGGTCGGTGTTGGTGTCCGTTTCCACAAAGGTGATGTCGCTATAGCTGGTTTGCGCGGTCAGATCGAAAACATAGACCGCGTTTTGACCAAGACCGCTGTTGGCCACCACCCGCGCAACTAGGCAAATCCGTGTTCCGGCACTGACCGACTGCGCTCCGACAAGCAATGTATCCGGAACACCGTCGCAGTCGGGATCCGCAAACAGTGTTCCGGCAAAGGCATCCGCCGGAGTCTGCGTGATATCGGTGATCGCAAAGGTGACGGTACCGGTGCTGTCGGCAAGGTATTCGTGGCGCAGCGTGACGACCTGACCGGCACCGATTGAGGCCTCCTGAGACTCGTTCAGGGTCGCCTGACGGATAAGGCCGACGTCAAGATCCGGATAGTCGGTCGCGGCAGCGGGGTTAAAGGTCAATTGCCCGTCAGAGGCGTCGGCATTGACCAGCGCAGGCAGCGCCTGCGCGGTTTCGGACACGTTCAGCAGGCCGTTGTCTGCGGTGACACGCAGGGTCACGGCCCCGGTGTAGCCCTGCGGCAAGGCATAGCTCCAGAAACCGGATGCGTTGGGTTCTGGTGTGGCCAGCACCGCGCCGGTATCATCGAGGATTTCGACCAGCGCCTGATTGGTGCCTGTTTCGGTGCTCGACACAGTGCCGTCATGCGCACTAGCACCACCGGCGCCATTGTCCAGAAAGACACGGCCAGACAGCACCTGCCCTGAAGGTGCCAGCGTCAGGTTCACGGTCGCTTCGTCGTCATCGGCGATACCGTCGCCAAGATCGTCTGTGGCCGCACCGACTGTGGGATCACTGTCCGGGTCATTCAGCGAACTTGCGATGACCTCAGCAGTGTTTGTGTGCACTCCGGTGTCCAGCATGGTCGCGCGGACCGTCAGGACCTGAGACGACCCGGGGCTGAGTGTGCCCACGGTCCACAGGCCAGTGTCGGAGTTATAGGTCGTGCCACTGGCCGCAGAGTCGTCCGAGACATAGGCAAAGCCGGACTGCAGCAGATCCTGCACCACAACGCCTGTCGGTGTCCCGGGGCCGTTGTTGGACAGCGTGATCACGAAATCAACCGCCGTTCCGGCCTGAAGCGTCGTGACCGGGGTTCCATCCACCGTGGACAGGGCCGCCTTCGTGATCGACAAGTCCGCCAAGGGAGGCGCAAAACCGAAATCCTGATTGGTAGTGGTCTGGCCATCGGTCACCACTACGTTCACCAGCAGGCTGCCTGTGGTCAGAGTGTAGCCAGCCGGGATTTGCGGCGCGGCAGTGTCGATCTGGATCCGATAGGAACCGACTGGCAACAAGTCAAAGACATAGGTTCCATCCGCAAGGGTAAACGTGGTGCCGATTAAGATGTCGTCCAGCGTATTGAGCGGCGTACCTGCGTCCAAATACAAGGAGATCGTAATTCCGGCGGGCAGTGTCGGTTCACCGAGATCGAATATGACGGAGCCGTTGGCATCCTCATAAACGGTGCCGGTTATGGAGCCCATAAGAACCTCTTCGACCACGACGGTGACCTGAGCGCGATCGCAGTTGCCCACAAGCGCATCTTCGCAGAGTTCGTAGCTGATCGTGTAAGTGCCGATGGGGGTGTTGAGCGGGACGGTCACCACGCCTTCGGACGCGCCAGCCAATTCGATAAACGGCACTGGGTCGCCCGGCGTCTGCGGCTCGGCCGGAGTGATTTCGGTGATGGTGACATCGGCGGAATTCACCGGATCGCCAGACAGGGTATCGTTGCCCAGCACGTTGCCCAGTGTCCCCCCCGTCCCCGTGTCGACCGGCGTGGCAGAGTAGTCGTCATCCTCGGCGGTTAGAGTGGGCGAGACTTCGGCGATTGCGCACAACCGGATGCCGGCACCACGTGTTGCCGAGTTGCCGGAGCTGCCGGTATAGCCCAGGGTGAACAAGTTTTGCTGAAAGGTATCGAAATTGAAGGTCACGTAGTTGTCGAAATCGCTTTCGTTGATTTCTTCGATCCAGTTCGCTGCGGATCCGAATTTCGCCGGGTCCTGCGCAATTGCCGTGCCCGGCGACGGAAAGCCCGGCAGTTCGATGGTGTTGAAATGCGTGATCGTCGGGCTGCCGTTGACAAAACCTCCGACATCCGAGGAATCGTCGCTGCCGCCACGGCTGTCGATATCGGTCTGTTGCACGATCACACCGTTGATCCCGGCCTGATTGATAGGTGTGCCTTCGGGGTTGGCGACGGTGGCCGTTCCGTCCTGCACCAGCGACAGGCGATAGGTCAGGTACGGGTTCTGGTTGGGCGTCATGCGCGCGGTGATCGTGTTCAGCGTATCCTCGAACTGGATATCAGACGCGGAGGATACCGTATCGAGCTGCATCACGATGTCGATGGCATTGCCGAACGAATCCACCGTGACGTTGTCAAAGACATAGATATCCGAGGGGCTGATGGCGCTCGGAGAGCCGGCGCCCGCCAGCTGCGTGCGGGGCGAGCCAAAGACCGACTGCGGTGTACAGACGAACGGCGGCGTGGCGGGGATCACCTGCACGGCGACGGTGATTTCCGCCGGGTCGCAGTTGGCCGGGTTGGCCGTTTCGCAAATCTCGTAGGTGATCGTGTAAACGCCTGCCGGTGTCCAAGCCGGAACGACCACGTCGCCTTCGGCGGCGCCTGTGGTTTCTAGGTAGGGCACCGGATCGCCGGGCGACGCCGGGGTTGCCGAGGCCAGAACCGTCGTGTTGATCAGGGCCGTGTCGATGGCGTCGCTGTTTAGCGTGTCATTGTCATAGGCGTTGCCGGCCACGCCGCCGGAATTGCCGGTCACCGGAGTGGCGCTGTAGTCGTCATCTGCCGCATCGATCTGCGTCGGCGAACAGCTGACGGCCTTGAGCATGAAATCGTCCCAAAGCACAATATCGGTATAGGGCTGCCCGTTGTCCATCCCGGAGGCAGTGTCGTTATAGGGATAGATCCGCATATAGTAGGTAGTCGCCGGATCAAGCTTCACCACGGATCCGCTCGCGTCGTAATGGGCGAAATTGTAGATCGCGGTGCCGAAATCCGACACGAAAACACTAGCGGCACCGGGCATGGTTCCGTCTTGCATTCGAGTATCGGCCATCAAAAGCTGAGGGCTGCCAAAGGCCGGATCGTCGTCGATCTGGATGGCGTAATCATATGTCCCCGAAGTCTGGTTGTGAAAGGGCTCCGTTGACGAATAACCCGCGATGCCGATACCGTAGATCTCGGCAATGCCCGCATAGGGCTGCGTGGTAAAGCTGTAGCTGATGTAGGCGCTGTTGCTGAAGACCCCGGGCACGGTAGTGCGATCAATGTTGAGGTCGTTGTCGTTGATCGTAGCTGTCAGACCTGACACGGACTGCGGCCCGACAGATGCAAAGATGTCAGAGCGGTCAATGGATCCGGACATGGTGCCGGAGTTTTCCCAGCGCAGGCCGATGTCGGCCCAGGCGTTACCCGTCGGGCTGGTGACTCCGCACGCACTGGAGGACAGACCGGGGCCGGTCGGAAACGTCGGCGCGGCCGTTGACAAAATGGTGACAAGGGTCGCATCGGTGTTGGATTGAAGACGATCTGAAAACAGCTGGCCCGATGATCCGATTCCCGCGGTGGCGGTGGTGCTGATACTGCCCGCGGCGGCGTCGTCGGCGGAAACCGTGGTCGAACCGGTGCAGGTGAAGGTTTCGCCTGGGGCGACATCCGAAGTGATCGGAGGACAGCTGAGCGTCCCGAGGCGGCTGTCTTCGATCACGATGGTCTGGCCGGTGTTGAACGGCAAGTCGCCGTCGTTTGACACGACGTAGCTATAGGTGACGGTATCGCCCTGGAAAGCGGTTGTGATTGAGGGGGCGGCGCTCAGTGAAATCGCCTGTGTGGCTGTAAAAAACACTGCCTCCCACGTGGATGCACCACGCGAAAAGGGGTTTTCGTCAAACCGGAAACCGCGCACGTTGCCGATGGATTCGTCATAGAAGATCGTGGCCAGCGTCGTGTTGTTCGGGTAGGTGGCGCGCAGTGTTCCTGTGATATCATTGTCGGAGGTCGGCGCCACACCCAGCCCCTCAATATATTTACATTGTGCCTGGTTAGCGGCAATGGCCCCGGTCAGTCCGGTACCTGGCCCCGGACCAATGATAAAGGTTGGTGTTGCCGAAACCGCTGTCAGTGCGGGATTGCCAGCGTCGCCGGTGATAGTGAAAAAGTCGCAGCGGTCATCGAACTGATTGTTATCAGAGGAATCGATATCGGAAATCGTATGGGTCAGTCCATTCACGCCAAAGGGCACGCCTGAACTGAAAAACCGCATTGTGCTGACAACGGTGGATTCGCCGACCGAGCCATTTAGCGGCCCCGCATCGGCAATCATCGTGAAGCCTTCGATACCGCCCCCGAAGATCGTAAGGTCATCCGGCGTCGGTGAGGTCGGCGCAGCAGCGAACGTGCCAGTGGCTCCGATCACCGTATCAATGCGAAAGCCGTTGGAATCGAAAAGCGGTATCAGGTACGGCCCTTTTTGTCCGGCGGGCCAGTCGATGGTTGCCCAGTCCAGGGTAAACTCCCCTGCGTTTGCCTGCAGCGCAGGAAACAGCAAAGCCACCCCTAAAACGAGGTGGGTTGCCGCCTGACGTAAGCGGGACAGAGTGAGGATGGTGGCAGTCATCACTTGGATCTTTCAAGGTTCTCGGCGTCGGGGCAGACGCAATGTGGGGTCAGTTGAAGATCGTCACCATGTGCCGGTCGTAGTCGGACCACGAAATCGTGGCGTAGTTGCCGGCATAGCCGTGATAGGCCGAGCGGCCGGTGCTGGTAGGCAGGCCGGCCCAAATCCGCGCGAGGTTGTTCATGAAGCGCGTGCGGCCGAGGTCTCCGCGCTGAAATTCGTTGAAACCGGCGTCGTGCAAAAGCACGTCGGCCAGTTTGTCTTGGGTGTGGGCATCGAACTGCGTGCTGAGCGGCAGTCCGGTCCGGTTGATCAGTTCACGCAGGGTTGTCGGAATGAATTGGTACCTTCCGATCGCGTGAGGTTGACCGGGAGTGGCGGCGATCCAGTGCAGGACTTGGCTCAGGGTCATCTGTGTAGGCCTTAGCGCAGGACGGCGTTTCGCCCCGGTATGGATGGCCTCGTAGCCAAGGGACCCTACTTCGGCACCTGCTATCAGGCTCTTGAGACGCTCTGCTTCGGTACGCCCCTCCAGCATGATTCTACGGGCCGCCCCGTACCCTGCACGCCGAGCCCCCTGTCCGGTTGCCTTAGTGATGGACGCGGGCAGGTGAATGCGGGATTTTGCAAACTGCGGATCTAAAAAATCGAAAGACCCGTTCGAACCAGCCTCAAGGGAAGCATAGACATCGCGGGTGGACAGGTTTGCCTCGGATGCGTGGGCAGCCTGCACAGAGCAGGTAAATGCGAAGGAAACAAAAAGCAGGCTTGTGAGGCGACCGTGGCAGCGTTGCATGGCAGTTATCTTTCGAAGCGATTATGCCCGGTCGTCGTCGGGCTGATGTTACTCAAGATCGCCAATTCGAACGCCGCTGTGCAGCCTCGCAAAAGGACAAAGTCTAGTGCAAAGGAGTCTGGCGACTATGCTTTCGTATAGGGCGCGACGTGAAAAGAAGTAGCCAAAGTCGAACATGCCCGGGGAGTGTCATTAACTCTGTGTATTTGGGCGGACCCATGCGGGTTTCAGGCATCCGGCGGGATCGTCCCCGACCAAATGGCATTTGGACGAGGTGGTGACCCCGATTAATAGGGTGAAGCATTGGCTCTGGCGGGCGGTCGATGCCAACGGGGATATGTTTGATCTTCTCGTGAAGACGCGTCGGAATGCCAAAGCTGCCAGGCGCTTCATGGCAAGGCTGATAGCGCAATTCGACCAACCAAGGGTCGTCGTTACAGACAAACTGCGCAGCTATATCAAGCCGATCGCCCATTAGGCGCCGGATGCTGACCACCGGGCCCACAAGGGCCTCAACAACAGTATCGAGGGCAGTCATAGGCCGACACGACGACGAGAAAAGATCATGGGCCGGTTCAAATCACCGAGACAGGCACAACGTTTCTTAGCCGCACATGACAAGACCACCACCATCTTCCGCCCTCGACGCTACAAACTAACCGCCATCTCCTAACGCCACGCCCGGGCAGATGGTATGTCTCTCTGGACAGACTATGCCGCTCAGATGGCGGCTTGAAAAATGCAGCTATGACCTTTCAAATCCACTGCTCAACAACTTGGCAATGCCGTTCATCTTGCTTGCGCTCGGCAAGCTGTTGTTGATGCGAAAAAACTGATGGCATGAGGGCGAGTCTTTTCAATATCCGTCAAATCGCCGCCGTGACGGCCCGAAAGCCCGGAAATCAGTAAGAAATGGCGCGTATTGTTCTAAAAAAGCAGTTAGGGTGTAATATTTTTGATGCGGGAGTGGTTGAACAGACTTTCCCTAAATGCGCCGGGACTCCAGCGCTATTTAGCACGTTGGAGTTGGCAAATCGCCAGTCCATACCTCTTGCCGCACCCAGACCTTTTGCAGAACACGGACGATGCCGGAAATAATGGTCTTGGACTGGCGTCCAAGACGCAGGTTTCGCCGGACGGGATGGGCCAGTGTGGGGCCAATCTGCCAGTATACCTTGATAAAGACGCGTCCCCAGGCACGATGCACCAGCCATTCGTCTCGGAAGGCGCGCAGGAAAACAACATCTGGATGGTCAGGATCACGGTAGGCTGCGGTCGCGACAAAGCAGGTCCCAATCGGAACGTCGTCTTCTTCATCTTGGGGCGGTTCTTCCTGCTCTTCTCGGTCATATACAGGGATCTCAGTGGGCGAATGCGACATGATTTCATTGCTCATCGGTTCGTAATAGTGGTGTTCAGAGCTGCTTTCCTCCCCCTTGGTTTCGGTTTTGACATAGGTATAGCCGCCGGGTTCGGCCGCTGTGAACGCGGCATCACCATAGAGAATACCGTCGACCATCAGATTCGGCGGCTCTGCGTCACCGTAGTATCCGGTCTCGACCCGCAACTCCTGCAGCATTTCTTCTTCCGGATCAGTCGAGATCAAAACGATCGAGTTGTCTTCCTCGGCCCGAATTATTGCTGTATCTTGAAAGTCCTTTAGAGAGACATCAATCAATTCGACCGACCCGTCCTCACCGTAGTTCAGGACCGTATTGCCATCCTCATTCTCATAAAGCTCTACCGTCAGCGGGTCGATGTCATCCTGAAGTGTGATAAGGTCTGAACCGACCTTGAAGTCAGTGATGATATCCTCGCCGCCGAATTCGTAAAAATGGAAGCGGTTGATTGCATCCGGGCCGCCACCACCAGTCAGAACGTCGTTGCCCTCACCGCCATTCAGCGTATCGGATCCGTTGCCACCGCTAAGCACGTCATCGCCGCGCCCGCCGTTGAAATAGTCGTTTCCGCGCCCGCCAAAGATGGTATCATTACCGTCACCGCCCCAGATCATGTCAGCGCCACGATCGCCATTAAGGACGTCATTATCGATACCACCAGCGATGAGATCATCGCCGAGACCGCCGAAAATTGTATCGTTGCCGTTATTGCCATCAATCACATCGCTACCGTCACTGCCGCGCATCACCTGTTCACCGTCGGAGCTTGGGGCGTCAGGGTTGTTTTTGCTGCCGAACATATGCGCCGCGTCGCTTTGTCCGGTGTCGGCAAAGGTCTCTGCCCCCGTCTGATTCCAGTTTAGGTTCAGTTCATCTTCCCGGTGCTCGTAGTGGTCGAGCGGGACAAAGTTTTTTGGGTTGTCGTAGTCTTCGGTTTCTGCCGCCCGAAGCGTTTTCAATGCGCTTTTCTGCAGGAAGTGACGTTCTTCACCTGTCAGCTTCGAGGTACCGTTCTGCAGGTCGCGCGCACCTTCTAGCCCGTAGAAAATATCATCACCGATGGCGAGAAAATGTTGCGTACCCAGTTCCTCTGCGGCGAATTCCGGATGTTCGACCTCGATCACGCGGACCGGCACGACTTTCCCGCCAGGCAAGGTGATGGACTTGGGCAGATCAGTGAGGTCAATCTCGGTGCCTTCAATGAGAATTCGGTCTGATGTCGGGTCGAAATCATCGATACGACCGATGATCGGCGAATGATTTTGTTCGATATTCGCGATCTGGAACGTATCACGGCCGGGCCCACCATAGGCATGATGGCTTTGCGTCCCGATCGCGTTCTCGCTTTTCGTGGCGTCGAGAACGAGCCAGTCATCGCCCGTAGCCGCAAACATATGAATCTGGCCGGTGTGCGCAACAGACCCTTCAAGTATGTCGTCACCGGCATAGCCGGACAATCCAAGGCTTGCGTTATCTTGCACGGTGATGTGACGGTGGTGGATGAGGTGATCGTTTCCGGCACCACCAGTGAGGCGGTCGGTCGAATGGTTTTGTTCGATGGTGTGGTCAACAACGGGACGGATAAACATGATGGCAGCCTTTCTGGCGACGACGCCTAAAAGGCATCGAATTGTGGTGATTTGGACCGAAGATTTGGGGGACGCCGGGCAGGCGTTGGTGTCGCTCGCTGCTTTGTTAGGGCGGATTGAGCAGGGCGATCGCGGGCTTAGCGTCGCCTAATTTGGGGGGCTGAAACCTCGCAACCATCTCAATGAACCGCAACGACGTTCAGATTGGCGGCCATCAGGCTCTCGATCAGATGTGGTGGAAGCGCCGGGCTCTGCGGGGTCACGCCTTCGAAAAGGCAGCAGTCGTCGGTTGACGCATCTTGCCGCGCGGCACCGGGGAGGATCAGGACGGGCAGCTCGGGGCTTTCTTCGCGAAAGTCCTGCAAATCTGCCAGCGCGGTTTTCCGGTCGGGCGCCGCATCGAGATCAAAGACCACCAAACCCCAATCCTGCGGAGAGGCTTTTACGCTGCCGAACATTGCCTCAGGGTCTGTGCAGTGGTGCACCTCGGAGCCGAGTCCCGTCAAATTGATTGCGATCCTGCGGCTTTGCGACAGGTCGGAGGAGATCAGGGCGATCCGGAACGCTTTTTTAACATCGCAGCAGCTTTGGAAAGTTCGCCAGACTTCTCGAGTTCCGAAGGGCGTCAGGTCGCTTTCCGGCGGGTTCGACTTCAGACCGCCATCTACCAGACTAGGCTGTTGCGTTCTGGGAAGGCCCAAAGCGGATTTCGTAAAAATGCTCTTCATTGCAAAGGTCCCCACCTGTTGCGTTTCATTCACCAAAAACTAGCTTGGGGCGAGCCTCACACTCAACGAAGCAGACGAACAGATGACCGATGAAACGAGTAATGAACGCGCCCTTTGGGTTTGCCTGACCTATCCATTCAGACAATTTGCTGCTCTGATGAGATGAACTGCCTTCCCACCAGACTGCCGCCACTGTGGCGAAAATACTTGGAGAGAGGAGCATCTTACGGACATAACAGTCATGGTGTCGCGTATTCTCTACGGGAGTGCCCGTCATGGGAATGGAGCGCTTTCGAGGGATGGCAACGATGGCCTGTCGGCGGTTGGAGGAAGGTTTTTTTGATTGCCTGCCACCTTTGTACAAGGCTGCACCCAACATACGATAGGATGGGTCCTATGAGCGTGTGCCAGCCTTTGCCCGTGCGTGGCGGGCTAATCGGCATCGCGGAGAACTGTCGCACTGGCACGCCTTCCGCGTGCTCGGTGGTATTCTAGGGCGTGGGATTTGCGACAGCGGGAATTGTCCGCCATTGGTCCGAGGACAACGGACGCGAAGACGGCGGTCGACCGTGTTGGTCGTGGCAAGCAGCGCGATGTCAACGCACGCTTCAAAGCGATGGCCAGCCATTACGTCTTTGAAACCGAGTTCTGCAATCCAGCAGCAGGTTGGAAGAAGGGCCAGGTCGAGAAGAACGTACGGGATGCCCGGAACCGGTTAGTGGCAGGTCATGCCTGTCTTCAAAGGTCTGGGAGAGCTGAACCAATGGCTTGAAGATCGTTGCATCGCACTCTGGTAGGTGACGACGCATCGGGAATTGCCCGGTTCCGTCGCTGATGCTTGGGAAGTTGCGAAGTCATTGCTGATGGTTCTACCCCCAGCTTTTGACGGGTTTGTTGAACACAGCAAGCGTGTGTCGCCAACATGCTTGATCACGTTCGAGCGCAACCGTTACAGCGTGCCTGCCAGGTTTGCGAACCGCCCTTTCAGCCTTCGTATGTACCCAAATCGACTTGGGATCGTCGCAGAGGGGCAAACCGTTTGCACGCATAATCGGATCCTTGATCGATCCCACCGCAAGCCTGGCAGGGTCATCTATGATTGGCGCCAATATCTGGCAGTAATCCAACGCAAACCAGGGGCTCTACACCATGGCACTCCGTTTACGGAGATGCCCGACATCTTCTGTTGATTGCAGGATCACATGCTTCGTAAAGATGGCGGCGACATGGAAATGGTCGAAATCTTGTCTTTCAACGTGTGCAACATGGCGGGTTTGTTGATCTCGGCCATGTGCTTTGCTGAGATAAACGCCCGGTTCAACTGACGTGGCGATTAAGCCATGATCTTTGACTTGCCGGGAAACAGCCTGCCCTCGGGCCGCGCATCACGCCAATAGTCCCGCAGCAGATCAAGCAACCCGGGCGACAGAATGGCCTTGCGATCTTTGTCATTCTTGCCTTCATCCACATAGATCAGCATCCGGTCACTGTCGATGTCAGAGACCTCGAGATTGCAGACCTTGGATACCCTCAGCCCCGCGCCATAACTGCCCCCCAAGGCCGAGCGATACTTGAGCCCCGGTCCGGAAACCGCCGCCAGCAGACACTATCCACACCATTCGCTTCCGGCCCATATGATGAGTGATCCTTTCTACTTTGGGCTGTGATCGATCGTTGTTATCCCTCCTCGCAATTTACGGTGTAGACTGGTAGCTGAAAGAATTATTGGAAAGCTCTTGGGCTTCATTTCTCAATTCGATAAGGGCTTCTGGAGTTTACAAATCCCCAACTGGGGGTACGTCTGGGGGTATGCTGCATCCCCGCATATATTTATTGTATATTATTCAGACAGATGAACCCCCAACGTGAAGACGTGTGGGCACCATTTCATCAAATAAAATCAACTTGCTGATAGCCGCCCTTTAAGGCGACCATCGTTGTTTTGGTGGGCTCTACATCAATTATACAACATTAGGCCGCTTCGCGTTCTGCGAAGCGCTTGGCATCGTGACAGAAGCAGAGGTAGCCCTTTTCATGGCGAACAACCTCGGTCACCAAACCAAGACCGCCATACTCATTGATCTGCATTTTCGCTGCTTCAACCGCCCGAAGGGCCGTATGGTCCACTCCTTGGGGTTACGATGAGCATCAAACCCTCTCTTAGCAAATGGCCCTATTTGGTCCACACGCGCTGACGTCAGACAATCAGCATACTCTGAGCCATAAAGCACCCAATAGAAGATAAGGGCGTTGGGGTGTGCATGTAGTCCAGCGCGAGTAACAGCAGAAAGCATAGATTTCTTTAACGCTTACGGACCTAGGATAGGTCATTCAAGCTAGACCTTAGCGAGGGCGTAATGTGACCAGCTTTAAAAAAACGATACTGCTTATAGACGATGATGAAATCGTAAACATCATGCATCAGCGCATCATAAAAAAATCCGCTGTCCCCTGTGAGGTTTTTGTCGAGTTGGATGGTGCTTCTGCGCTGAATCTGTTGGAGAAACATTCGGTCGACAATATTCCGATGCCCGATTTAATTTTTCTGGATATCAATATGCCTGGCATGGGAGGATTTGAGTTTTTGGATCAATTTCATATCCGCTATAAGGAAAGTGAAACGGACAAAAGAATAGTGATGCTTTCTTCTTCTCTCTCGCCTGCGGATCGGGACAGGGCACTTTCGAATCCTCACGTGCATTCCTATTCGGACAAAACAATGTCACCAGAGGACTTCCTGGATCTGGTAAATAGATATTGATAAGTGCTGTATCAACAATCAGATAAATATGACTGATAGGATTATTCACGCGCTTATCTGTTGGCTAAATCCAAGAAATTTTTCGGACTGAAGTGCTGTTTGCAACATCATATCCAAATTATTGTACTTCGGTGACCAGTCAAATGTCTCGTGCAGCATAGTTGTATCTGCAATGATCGCAGGAATATCGCCAGTACGCCGCGCGTCATCGTGATAGGGAAGCTGCTGACCAATGAGCCGCGACGCAGCATCTATAGCTTCACGAACAGATGTCCCTTTTCCGTAACCGCAATTGAGAGTGACGCTCCGCTGTTTAAATGCAAGATAATCTACGGCGTATAAATGAATATTCGCTAGATCTGACACATGGATAAAATCCCGGATACAGGTGCCGTCCGGAGTATCATAATCGGTACCATAGATGTCGACATGGCTCCGCAGCCCAACGGCCACCTCACAGATACGTTTGAGCAGGTGGGTTGCATTCGGGCTTCGCAAACCGGCCCGACCTCGTGGGTCGGCACCAGCAACATTAAAATACCGCAACGTGACATATCTCATACCATGGGCCTGCGCTACATCTGCCAGCATCCATTCAACCATGAGCTTTGCGCGGCCATACGGGCTCATCGGTAGTGTATTCATCGTCTCGACCACACTTTCAGAAGTTGGTGTTCCATAGACCGCCGCGGTAGAAGAGAATACAAATTCATCGATGCCAAATTTGGCGCAATGTGCCAGAAGGCAGCGGGTCTTTGTTACAATTGAATCATAATAGCCAAGTGGATTTGCGACTGAATCTGGCACGACAACCTTCCCCGCAAAGTGGACCACGGCCTTTATATCGTAAGTCTCAAAAACCTTTTTCAAAAGATTGGGTGCACCAAAATCGCCCTGAATAAAGGGAACAGATGGGGGAACCGCATCGCGAAATCCGGTAGACAGATCGTCGAGGACAACGATCGATCGATTATGCGCCAGACAGGCAAGTACAAAATGGCTGCCGATGTAGCCGGCCCCGCCGGTGACAAGGATCACATTTGGGCCATAACAGAGCTTTTATGCAAGCTCGATGTCTCTGGTGTCATCTCCAGCACCCTATTTTGCAACGTATCGCTGAGCGCGTATATGTCTGACAGCGGACCCGCCAGATTTTCCTGAAGGTGCAGATTACGGAGCGCATATTCAAGTGCGTGCGCCGCACCGCTGAGATCTGGAAAGCCAAGCGCACCGCTGCTTCCTTTGATTTTATGCACCAGAAAAATTGTTCGTTTCAGCGTCTCTTCATCGGGTTCTGGCGTAAATGCGTCAAAGCATATGTCAATCTCCGCCGCCTCAGCGCGCACCGTGCCGCAATGCTTTTCCAGCAAAATGATCAGCTCGTTGCGCACTCGTATTCCTTCGCACTTCGGAAATCATCGCCCGCTATGTGACGATTATCCAACCATAAGGAGAGATGGATTAATGGGTCGTGAATTTTTGCTGCCTACTTCAGCTCCCGTTCGAATTTTTCAAGTGACGAATGCTTAACAAATTCCCTGTATTTCAAGTGGAAGGCGCAATTGGCAAGAGGTCAGAATGGCTCTCACTCATGTTGAAGTAGAGAATAATACGGCAAGCCGGTCTGTACTTCTCGTAGAGGACAGCTCTGTCACGCAAGACATTGTGCAGCTTGTCTTGCAACAGGCCGGGCATCGCGTATTGATCGCAGAAACCGGTGAAGATGCCCTAAGTCTTTTGGCAGCGGAAGATTTTGATGTTGTTCTGATGGACTTCCATTTGCCTGACATCAATGGCCTGCAAGTTGTTCAAAGCCATCTGACAAGCGGCCTGAATATACATCGGCCACATTTCATCGCAGTAACAGGCGACGTTCGTGGGCTGCTTGCTGATAAATTAAACTGCGAAGTCTTTGACCGCATAGTCCCAAAACCCATCGACATAGATTTGATTTGCAGCCTTGTCGAAACGCTTGACCTAGCCCCCAAAAAGGCCGCTACACCAAAGCTTGTGGCCCGCAGCCATCCGTTTGCAGAGCTGCCTTTTGCTTTCCTCAAATGGCCCACCGATCAAGGGAGCAATCTGACCCCCGGTCTCATAGGATTCGATGCAATATTGATCCAAAGCACCGAAGCGCTGCCACTGTTATGGCAACAATCGGGGGCCAATCTACTCCCGATCATCGACTTGACTGGTACTTTGGGCACACGCGCTGATTTCGATGCGGGCGCACCGGGTCTCGACGATGAGGAACGCCTAACGATCCTCGTTGACCAATTCAAAGACCTGCATGCTGAAATTCACCCCGACATCATCAAAAGCAACGATCCCGCAGACCGCGTTCTAGCGCGTATTCATCTGGCAGGCGGCTCTCTCAGGCCCACTCGCGGTGGTGAGCATCGGAGTATGATCCAATGGAACACGATTGCTGATTCTGACGACCTTGAGACAGCGATCTCAAAGCTGGAAAAGGAAGGGTTTTTGAAGATACGCTTTTTCGAGCGTGTGCATCACTGCCCTAAATGCAAGTCGGCGCGTCTGCTTATTCGTGAGGAATGTCACGCTTGCGAATCCGCGAACCTTACCGAAGAATCCTATCTCCACCATTTCCGCTGTGCCTATCAGGGACCCGAGAGTGACTTCCGGCAAGGCGACGAACTGATTTGCCCCAAATGCCGCCGCACGCTGGGCCATTTCGGGCAGGATTACGACCGCCCGGGCACAACAGTAAAATGCAACAGCTGCTCAGAGCTAACCACCGAACCGATGGTCGCATTTGTCTGCGTGGATTGCGCGGCCCGCACATCTGCGGACGCGACACCAACCCGCGATGTTTCCAAGGGCGAGGTGACAGAGGCGGGTCGCGCCTATTTGAAATCCGGTCAGGCCTTTTTCGGTGCCACACGTCAGACTCTGCGATTTGCCGACTTGCCGCTTGAACTTATCATCGCGCTCAACAAGGCGGCCAGTCAGTTTAACGAGACGAAAACTCCCTTTGTCCTCGGCTACATTACATACGACAATCTTGACGCGGTCCGCAGTGAGCACGGCGCGCGGCAGACTGCCGAGGCGCGCAGCTTGTGGCTGGAGAACTTGCAGCAAACGCTGTCTGGCAAGCCCATTATTGCCAAGGGCACAGCCAATGACTTTTTCCTTGTCACACAGATCGACAAGCCAGAAATGGACGGCAGCCTTCCGCAATACAAGGGCCGCTGTGATGCCTCTGTCCGCTTGGATCTGGGCGCACGTTTCACCACCTTTGGCCCCAAGGATATCACAGCGTGAGCGAGATATCCGAAGCACTGGATTATCTGCTCGCACAGAGTTCTGCGAGCTTCATAGCCCTGTTCTGGTTTGTTTTCATTTTTGAGATACCTCGGTATTTGCTCATATTTCTCGTGACCGCTGTCCTGCCCAAGCCCCGCGAAAACGCGGCCCACTGTATGGAACGGGTGAGCGTCGTGATCGCTGGCCACAGCGAGGAACGTTCAATCGAGAAATGCATTTATGCGCTGCGCGAACAAAGTAGGCCACCGGATGAAATCGTTGTGGTCAGTGATGGGTCATCAGACAGTATGGCCGAAAAGATCACCTCTTTGCTGCGTCAGGGGTTGATCCATGCCGCACACAGCACGCAATTGCGTGCGGGAAAATCGGCGGGCACCAATATGGCAGCACGCCTTTGTACGGGAACGATCATCATCAATGTTGATTGCGATTGTTCCTTTGACCGGCATGCCATCCGCAATATCCTGCGGCCGTTTGCAGACGCCGATGTGGCCGCGGTGTGTGGCGCGATCCTGCCCCGAAACACCCATCGCAGCATAATCGCAGCCTTCCAAGGCATTGAATATATGATCTCTATTTCACTGGGCAAACAATCCTCTGACCGTTTGGGACAAGTGACCTGTGTCTCAGGTGCCTTTGGAGCCTTTCGCAAGGACGCCTTTGAGGCGGCAGGTGGGCTTGATGCGGGAGGGGGCGAAGATTTGGATCTGACAATTCGCCTGCGCCGGTCAGGGTGGCGCATTCGTTTCGCCGCAGACGCGCAGTGCTATACCGATGTGCCCGAGACGCGCGCGGCGCTGGTGGGCCAGCGCTTCAGATGGGAGCGCGATGCCGTCCGGCTTCGCTACCGCAAACACGCCGATATGATGAACCCGTTTTCACGACGGTTTCGCTTCGGAGAATTGTTCCATGAGGTAGAGTTCCTGTTTTTCAACGTTATGGGCGCGGTGATGCTACCGTTCTATGTCTTTTGGCTGTTCGCCACCTATGGCAGCTTTGCCTTCATCGTTCTTCTGGCCGCTCAGCTAGGCCTGCTTGTGCTAGATCTGGTGGTATTTCTGCTTGCGGCTGCAGTGACCCCGAAAGCCGATGCGGTCCGGCTTTTTCCTTACCTCGTGGGCTATAGTGTATTTTCTTCCATTTATATGCGCTTGATCAGGCTCACCGCATACATTCAGGAATGGATTTTCCGCGCGTCCTATGCCGATTCCTACGTACCAGACAAAGTCCATAAAGTAAGAGGTTAGCAATATGATCAAACGATTAAAAACCCGCCCCCGCATGGACAGCTTTGAGCGTGAGGAGCGCAAGCCGCGGCAACATTGGGACCGGTTTGTGTATCTGGGTCTGCTTGCCGCGTTTGGACTGGGCATCCTAAATTATATCGCTGGAGATAAGGTATTCTTGCGGGCCGACGGCCTCGTGCTGCAGACCCGGAATGTGGTCGAAGCAACCTCACTGATCCAAATCCGCGACGTCCGTGTCGCGCCCGGGCAGAGCGTACAAAAAGGTGAAGTATTGCTTCAGGCGCAGTCTTACGAAGTGATTGATCGCCTGTCACAGCTGTCGCTGCTTGAAGCAGATTTGGCAGAACGCGAAGCGGCCCTTCGCAAGGAATCAACGCTTGCCAAAAACTTGCTTCCCTTGATCAAGGCTCGCAATGAAGAGCTTGCCGCGACGAGTACTACCTCCAAACGAGCCCAGGTCTCCGGTCGGACCTCTTCCCGGCGACAAACAGCTATCGAGCGGCTGTACGTTGCCAATGTTGAATTGGAGACGTTTACAGCAGAGATCAATGGGCTGGCGGAGGAGCTAAAAGCGGTTGTCGAAGCCCGTAGGCGCGCGCGCAAGGCCGTTAAGGATTTGTCAAACCACTACAACGAGGGCATTTACCACGTGCGGTCAGACGGGACCGTCGGTGATACTGTTCCCGCCGTTGGCGAAGTCTTTAATCCTGGCGAGCCGATGCTAACTGTCTTGTCTGGGAAACCGTATGTATTAGCCTATCTGCCACAGGCCTATTTATTCAATATAGTCCCCGGCGACAGTGTTGTTGTGATAGGCGGAAATATTCGCCGGATGGGCACAATCGTACGTATTCTGCCCGTTTCACAATCTGTTCCCGACGAGTTCCGCAACGCCTTTCGGCTTGATGAAACCCGCCAGCTTGCCCGTATTGAGTTGAAGGAAGGTATCCAATTCCCAACCTTTTCAGCGGTACGGATTTTTCACCATTCGCCATGGCGAGATTGGCACAATGCCAGCCTGCATTTAGTGACACAGTTATTCGACTAAATCGCATCGTCACCTTTTTTTGTGAGGCACCTCTTTGTTGCACAAGTCGGGGCTTGGGGGATTAACCACATGAATCCAGCGTGATCGCCGCGGTTTGTGAGCATCTGGATACCGACAACCTACAAGACCCCTAACCGGGCAGAGTATAACCTTTCGCAGAAGCAACGGGTTTCGCTATCGATCCACAGACCGGCAGGTTGCTGAAATCCAAATCCGCACCGCGATCCTAAACGGCTTCACAGCTCTTGGCATACCGCGTACCGTCGCCGTAGGCCAAATCCGTCTGGGGTAAGGGTAACTCCACCCATAGGCTGACGTACACAACAAAGCCCATGGCGCGACATTCTGCCGAAGCCATAGGACCGCCGCAGTAAAATATGACCAAAACTTCCGATATAACGAAAAACTTCGGGCCTTATCGAGGTTCAGTTAAATCTGTTCAAAGATCACCCTAAAGCAAGTTGATTTCCCAATCGGGTCTGCGTTCATCTGCGCATCACAATAATTAGCTAAAGCAGCTGCTTCAGCCCCTGCTCTCTGAAAAGATATCGGTGCGGGTCTGTCGACCCTCCCCCATCCACTTGCACCTACAAGGGTTGAATAAGACGCAATCTGACTGATCGGCGAATTGCTGCCTCCGGCCTCAACTCTGCTGTGTGCCAGCGTGAGAGAGGCCGGTAGGCATGAATTGCCGTTACTTAAAGACCGGCATCCGTTTCTGCATCTTGGCGGCAACCACTTCTGCGAACTCGGGCGATTTCAACTGGTCCGCAAACTGCATGGATTCCCTCTCCATTTGGGCTGTCATCTGGTCCTGACCATTACGCACAAGCGCTTTTGTCTTGATCATTGAATTCGGTGCAGCATTGCGGATCTGGTCGGCAATTTTTGCAACCTCAGCCATCAGTTCATCATAAGGGAACTTGCGCGACGCGAGGCCGAAAGCAACCGCTTCGGTCGCGTCAAGGACACGGTTGGCCAGAAACATGTCATTCGCAATCGCCATTCCCACTGTTGCGGGCAGCAATAAGGACGATGCAGCTTCCGGTACCAGACCCAACTGTACAAACGGGGTGCTGAAGGTAGCCGTATCAGCGACGATAATGAGATCGCAATGCAACAGCATGGTAACGCCCACGCCAATGGCAGGCCCGTTTACGGCTGCAATCAGGGGCTTTGGGCAGGTCGATACTGCTTTTAGAAACCTGATAACCGGCGGCACACCATCGCCTCGCTCGCCCATAACAAAGTCCTGCAAGTCGTTGCCGGAGGTAAAGTAATCTTCGGCACCGGTGATGACAAAGGCGCGAACATCCGTTGATTGCGCGTAATCCTCCAAGGCGTCCGCCATCGCGCCATACATGACCTGCGTGATCGCGTTGCGTTTTTCGGGCCGCGCGATTGTCATGGTTGTCACACGGTCGGTTGTCTCAAGCTTGATATGATCGGTCATGGATTATCCTATTGGTATTTGGGGAAATATTGTCACTATTCGGGGTGTTGGCCAAGGGTGCTGCCGCCTTCTGCCAGCCACTCCCAAAACTCGGACCACAGGGCTTCGCGGCCCTTGCGCATGGCGCCCTCATGGCCGATCCGCTTGACCCCGATGTCAGCCGGACGCCGCATCACGACGGTGGTCGGCGCGGCAGGGTAGCACTTCAGAAGATCCGCAGCCGTTTTCGGCGTGGCAATTGGATCGTCGGGGAATATCCAGGATCGAATGGGCGATGTCACCTTGTCATAGTGATGCGGCGCAAGCGTGTTGCCCAGATCTGGCTGGAAATAACTGCGGCGATGGCTCCAACGACGCCATGTCTTGAACAGCTTGGGCGGCAGCGGCTCTCCCTGCCAGCCACCGACCGGTTTGATGTACCCGTGCCGCAGCAGGGAATAAGACCCAAGGCCCCACCAAAAATAGAGTTCCGACGGAATGTTGCGAAGGTGATGCCCACCGAAGTAGCCGGTGCCGACTGAAACAAATGCGTGCCGCGCGATCTTGGCGTGATTTGGCATCAGACCTATGAAATGCCCGCCGACACTGTGCCCCATATGCGTCAGCGGCACATCGGGTGCCGCAGCTTGCAATCTGTCTACGGCAGCGGGTGTATCGAAGCGCCCCCAGTCGGCATACTCAATGCCGGATCGCGCCAAGGCATCACCTTTCGACCCGCCGATGCCGCGGTAGTCATAGGTCATCACGGTCGCGCCCTGCCCTGCCAGGTATGTCGCGATATTATGATAGAACTGTCGCGGAAAGCCTGTGCCAGCCGAAATCAGGATCGCCAGTTTTGTGGCCGCACCCTCATAAAGGTCACCCTCAAGTTCCCAACCGTCACTGGCGGCAAAGCGGATGCTGCGCGGCTGTACAACATCCGTCATTTGATCGCACCCTTTTGCGTGCCGTTGATGATCGTATCCGCATTGTCCGCCAAATGGGTGAGAAACCGCTCGATAGTGGCCTGCTCATCCCCAGAAAACGGAGCAAGCAGCGCCTGATTGTACTGTTTGATTTCGCGCGCGCCGTGCTCAAGCGTCGTACGTCCAAGCTCCTCAAGGTAGATTTTGATGACACGACCGTCCGTCGCCGACGCAGACCGGCGCACCAGTCCTTTATCACACATTCTATCAACCAGACCCGTAAGGCTGGATTTTCCCATAGCAAGCGTTTTGGAGATTTCACTGATCGGCTGCCCGTCATCACGCGACAGGATCAACAGCACTGCCAACTGGGATGTCGTCAGGCCAATCTGGGTTCGCGTGCGGTGGTCTGCCGCGCGGAACAGCGCCGAATGCGCGACCTGAAGTTTCTGAAATACTCTAAGTTTTTGGGGCATAATTTAATTCGCATGTGGACTATTTATTTCATATGCGAACCAGTTGCCGCGCGCAAGCCCTCGCAACTTCTGACAGTAAGATCAAGTCAGCGCCCTCCTCCAGATGATCGGAACAAATCCCCCCAAAAGATACTGACATGTGATTTTCGAAGCCCAACACGTGACTATGGGCAGCAAAGATGCTTTGCCGCGCGGAGTAAATGCCCCTAATCGGCTCATATTGAACAGACAGAAGACCTCAAGACACCTCTTGGGTGACGTTTGGGTCACCATCGGTAGCTGAGCGGGTCCAACAAGAAACTGGACGTGTTCATTGGTCAATTTGACTGATCTGAGTCGGGCAGCAGCTATCGGGGAAATAGCAACGTCCATACTAACCGGACAACCATCTCAGCATAAAAAAACGCGGCCCCTTTCGGAGCCGCGCTTCCTGTTTCGTCGTTCAAGACTTAGCGCAGAACAGAGCGGTCAATGTCAAAGCGGTCAAGCTCCATCACTTTGACCCAAGCATCCACGAACTGTTTAATGAACAGCGCTTCGCCATCCCCTGCGGCATAAACCTCGGCCAGCGCGCGCAATTGGCTGTTGGAGCCGAACACCAGATCGGCACGGGTGCCTGTGCGCTTGACCTCACCGGTCTTTGTGTCACGTGCTTCGAACACGTCATCCGCATCGCTAACGGCTTTCCAGGTCACGCTCATATCCATGAGGGCGCGGAAGAAGTCGTTGCTTAGCGTGCCGGGCTTATCCGTCCAGACGCCATGGGTGGCACCTTCATAGTTGGCACCCAACACGCGCAGGCCACCGACCAGCACAGTCATCTCTGGCGCTGTCAGCGTCAGCAGCTGTGCGCGGTCTACCAACAGCTCTTCGGCCGAGATGCTGAACTGGCGCGACTGGTAGTTGCGGAACCCGTCTACAGCAGGCTTGAGCACATCGATGCTTTCCACGTCTGTCTGCTCTTGGCTTGCATCGCCGCGGCCCGGCGTGAACGGAACGCTGACGTCATGGCCACCGGCCTTGGCAGCGGCTTCGACTGCGGCTGTCCCTGCCAGCACGATCATATCTGCCATCGACACAGGCTTACCAAAATCGGTACGGATCGTTTCGAGCTTGGCGAGAACTTTAGCAAGCTGCGCAGGCTGGTTAACCTCCCAATCCTTCATCGGCGCAAGACGAATGCGCGCGCCATTGGCACCGCCACGCTTGTCAGAGCCGCGGAAGGTGGAGGCAGACGCCCAAGCGGTCGAAACCAGCTCTGCCGTGGTCAGACCAGAAGCGAGGATCTGCTCCTTCAACGCCGCAACATCCGCGTCGCCAATCAGCGCGTGGTCCGGTGTCGGGATCGGATCTTGCCAGATCAGCTCTTCCTGCGGGACTTCTTTACCCAGATAGCGGGTGACCGGCCCCATATCGCGGTGCGTCAGCTTGAACCATGCGCGGGCAAAAGCGTCAGCAAACTGGTCAGGGTTGGCATGGAAGCGCTTGGAGATTTCCAGATAAATCGGGTCTTCGCGCATCGCCATATCGGCTGTGGTCATCATCGGCGCATGACGGCTGTCGTCATGGGCGTCCGGCACAGCGTCTCCCATGGCACCACCAGCAGGCTTCCACTGGTTCGCACCGGCAGGAGATTTGGTCAGCTCCCATTCGTTGTTCAGCAGCGTATCGAAATAGGACATGTCCCATGTGGTTGGGGTTGGTGTCCACGCACCTTCGATGCCGGACGTGATTGTGTGCACACCTTTGCCGCTCTCGAACGTGGACAACCAGCCAAAGCCTTGCGCTTCGATTGGTGCGGCCTCGGGCTCTGAGCCAACTAGCGCCGCATCGCCTGCACCGTGTGCTTTGCCAAAGGTGTGGCCACCGGCGACCAGCGCCACCGTTTCTTCGTCATTCATCGCCATACGCGCGAATGTCTCGCGTACATCGCGGCCAGAGGCGATCGGGTCTGGGTTGCCGTCCGGACCTTCGGGGTTCACATAGATCAGACCCATCTGCACAGCAGCCAGCGGGTTTTCCAGATCACGCTCGCCAGTATAGCGCGTGCCTGTGCCACCGCTCACGGCCAGCCATTCGTCTTCAGAGCCCCAATAGATGTCTTCCTCGGGCTCCCAGATGTCCTCACGGCCACCGGCGAAACCGAATGTTTCAAAGCCCATATCCTCAAGCGCGCAGTTACCCGCGAGGATCATCAGGTCAGCCCAGGACAGCTTGTTGCCGTATTTCATTTTGATGGGCCAAAGCAGGCGGCGGGCCTTATCGAGGTTGCCGTTGTCCGGCCAAGAGTTCAGCGGCGCAAAGCGTTGTGTGCCAGAGCTGGAACCGCCACGACCGTCAGCGGTGCGGTAGGTACCGGCAGAGTGCCATGCCATGCGGATAAAGAACGGGCCATAGTGGCCGTAATCTGCGGGCCACCATTCCTGGCTGTCTTTCATCAACGCATAGATATCGGATTTTACTGCGTCCAGATCCAGCTGCTTGAAAGCTTCGGTATAGTTGAACGTGCCCCCCAGCGGATCGGATGCAGGCTGGTTCTGGTGCAGCATTTTAAGGTTTAGCTGGTTTGGCCACCAGTCACGGTTGGAGCGGCCACTGTTGCTGGCCTGCTTGTTGGCGCCAAAACCCATCGGGCAACCGCCCTGTGCAGCGTTGTCTGATCCGTCCATTGCTCTCTCCACTTTCGTTGAATTCAAGTGGGGGATTCGCGCCCCCGTAGAATGGTTCTAACAAATGTCGGTGATATCTTTAAGTTTGATTTTCCGATAGGCGTGATAAGTAAAACCTATGATCAATTTTACGCTCAAACAGTTGCGCTATTTCGAAGCGGTCGCACGACAGGGTCACTTTGGCCGCGCCGCTGAGATGTGCGCTATCTCCCAGCCCGCGCTCTCGGCACAGATCGCGGCCCTTGAAACCGCCATTGGACATCAACTGTTCGAACGGGGTGCGCGGCAGGTGCGCCTGACGCCTTTTGGGGACCAGTTCGCTGAACGCGCCCGCGACATTCTTCGCGGCGCGGAGGCACTGTCGGAAATGGCGCGCGGCGCACGTGGCTTGGCGCTTACGCGGTTGCGGATCGGCGTGATCCCGACCATCGCCCCCTATCTGCTGCCCTCAGTTATCGGCCATATCACTGCCGCGCACCCGCAAATTGACCTGATGGTGCGCGAAACCATGACGCACAAGCTCATAGAAGAGCTGGGCGATGGCAAGCTGGACTGCGCCATTGTCGCCCTGCCGGTTTCCGAACCTGCATTTACCGAAATTGCCCTGTTCGATGAAGCAATGGTTCTGGTCCGTCCAGCAGAGGATGGGGCAAAACCGGTACCCGACATGGACACCCTCAGCCAGATGAAACTGTTACTGCTGGAAGAAGGTCACTGTTTTCGCGATCAGGCGCTGTCATTTTGCGCCCTGCGAAGCACCTTACCCCGAGAGGGGCTTGACGGATCATCGCTGACCACTCTGGTCCAGATGGTGTCGGCAGGGATCGGGGTCACCCTGATACCGGAAATGGCCGTGCCTGTCGAAACCCGCTCTGCGGCTGTCAGTATTGCACCACTCGGTGCGCCACGCCCGATGCGCACCGTGGGGATGATCTGGCGCAAGACCTCGGCCCTCGCACCGAAGTTAGAGGAGATCGCCGGATTGGTCCGCGACGCCGCAGCAGACCACCCCGCCTTTTCCCGCAGGCCATAGAACGAAATATGTGACGAGCAAGATGCGATCGCTTGGACAGAAGCTGGCGCCCCGAGTTAGGTATAACTTTAAACATCAAATCCGGATCGTTCACAGAATTTACACCCTCTCCCGTGCAACTGACTGCCTGTGCTGGAGAACTCTATGTCCTTTCAAATCTTCGCAATTGATAATGAATTTGCCGCCTCTACCGGTAGCAATGTGAATACCTCGCCCGGGCGATCCAGGTTTGACAACCCGCCACAAGGTTCAAAAGACCTTGTGATAACCACAAAGGACGGCGACCCCGAACCGCGCCTGTTCGACGTCGGCGATACATATGATCTAAGCTGGGGCGGTCAGGTGGGTGGTGCCAGCATCATTGATGCTGTCGTTGTAAGATCAGATGCTGCACCCTCCAGCGGTGGCGGTATCATCGTCTTTGAGGGCCTCGACGAAAATGGCGAGACCGCCCAGATCATCTGGACCCCCGGATTTGATCTGGAGCAGTGGTATGCGGACAATTACAACCCCTCGGCAGAGCCGGAATTCTACGTCACGGACCTGCAATCCGAATACACCCATGGCTATGTCTGCTTTGCAGCACAGACGCGGATCAGAACCCCGCAAGGATACAGGCAGGCAGGTCATCTGGTCACTGGTGATCTGGTATGCACTGTTGATGCAGGCGCTGTGCCCCTGCTTTGGACGGCATGGTGGCACGGTGTCGGACATGAAAAAGCGGCGCCGGTCTGTTTCTCCGAAGGCAGCCTTGGCAACAGCCGCGCATTGCAGCTTTCTCAACAGCACCGGGTGCTGACCAAATCGCCGCAGCTACAACTGCTCTTTGGTCTAGACGAAGCATTGGTGCCAGCGCGGGCTTTTGTGAACGGTCATTCCATCCGCATCAAGCCCGAGAACCGCATCACCTATGTCCATTTGATGTTGGAACAGCATCACATTCTGGATGCAGAAGGCACCCATTGCGAAAGCCTTTATCTAGGAGAGCAAAGCAGTTTTCGACTGTTTCAGAACCAAAAACTTGCAGCACTTATAAAAGCGACGGATCCGCAGATCATAAGTGCCCCCGCAGCACGCCCGTTCCTGTCTATGAAAGAAGCCCGGCTATTGTTTCACGGTCGCGGCGCAGCGCAACCCATGTCTGCCGCCGCACAAGCAGCTATGTATTAATCCCTGAGGCGCGCGGGCCAATAGAATATGACTGAGTTTCTTGTACAGATTTCCGAACTCGGACAATGAACCCTATGGGCGATTCGTGCACAAAGATCACGCGGTCAGGCCGCGACCTGCTTTGTGTCATACCTCTGCATATGGCTCGCAGATTTTCACCTGCCTTTGTCGGCCAGCAGCTTCCTCAATACGGCGGGCGCTCAGTTTTTTCGTAAATTTGATGCTTAAGTATAGGTGAACTGAGTTTTGGCGCGGCCGATAAACTGCAGGCTTACGAGATCAAAAAAAGTGTGTGGAACCAGCGTATCTCACGTCCACGAAGCGCCGCGTTATTATCCGTCTTATTCCGGAATTTAGATTGGGCAACAAGCGTGCGGCTATCGGCCTCTTTGGTCAATCGATCCAACATTTCGTTTCTGATTGTTGGAAAAGGCGAAGTCGTTCTATTCACGGTCTCTACATTCATGTCGGTCCCCAAAATAAAAGTGGCAGCTGACAATAAAATTCGCGAATTTCGGGTTTCTAAATAATGGGAAGCGGCTTAATTGTTTCCCCGAACGCTGTGTGAATCCAGAAAACACACAATGGATTCAGCCTCCTACCTAGATCACCTTTCCTCTGTGCTCTCTCCGTTGCCGTAAACAGTCATCAGTCCCAAAAGCGCATCGTTTCCGTAATGGATACAGTACAAGAAGGCATTTCCTTTATGTGGACATAAAATGGGCAAAAAAGGCATCGCGATTCGGCCTTAGCTGGCAGGAATGCAGCGCTGAGATTCATTGGTGTGGATTTTGTTTCTTCACCTGAATTAACAATCGATCCAAGCAGTACCAATGCGACAGCATTCCTCGAAGACTACGCACGTCATTTTCCGGCGCTGCGTGGTGTTACGCAGCGCCGGAAATCGTTGGACTGGATCAAGCGTCAAGCAACACTTTGCCGAATTGCTCACGCAGTTTGTTCTTCTGAACCTTACCGGTTGAACCAATCGGCAGTTCGTCAACGAAGATCACGCGGTCGGGGATCTGCCAGCTTTCCACTTTGCCTTTGTAGAACTCGCGCAGCGCGTCCTCGGTCACGTCGCCTGCCTTGATTGCCACCAGTACAGGGCGTTCGTCCCATTTCTCGTGCAAGGCGGCGATGGCCGCCGCGTTGGCAATCGCAGGATGCGAGATGGCGATATTTTCAAGTGTCACAGTGGAAATCCACTCGCCACCGGATTTGATGATGTCCTTTGATCGGTCGCGAATGACCATAAAGCCTTCGTCATCAATCGTGGCGACATCGCCGGTGTCAAACCAGCCATCAGCCGTGAGCGCGGGCGCGTCCTTGCCAAAATATGTATCCACGATCCACGGTCCACGAATTTGCAGATCACCTTGTGATGTCCCGTCATGCGGCAGCACCTTGCCGTCTTCATCCACCACGCGCAAATCAACACCGAATGGCGGGCGGCCCTGCCCCAACCTGATCTCTGCCTGCTCGTCGGCCGACAGTTTTGTGTGACGCTGCAACAGCTGGTTCATGGAACCAAGCGGTGAGGTTTCTGTCATGCCCCATGCGTGCACCAGATCGACACCGTATTCGGCAAACTTCGGAATCATGGACGGCGGCAAAGCGGAACCGCCAACCACTGTGCGTGTCATGGAAGGTATCTTGCTGCCCGTTTCCTTAAGAGCAGCCAACAGCCCCATCCAGATCGTCGGGACGCCCAGCGCCAGTGTGACTTCGGTCTCGTCAATAAGGTTCACAAGGCTTTTGCCATCAAGTTTCGGCCCCGGCAGTACCAGCTTACATCCCGTAACTGCCGCAACATAGGGCACGCCCCAAGCGTTTACGTGAAACATCGGGACAACAGGCAGCACAGTATCCATCGCCGAAATGTTCAGCCCGTCCGGCTGGTTACCCGCGATGGAATGCAGCACGGTGGAGCGGTGTGAATACAACACGCCCTTGGGGTCGCCGGTGGTGCCAGATGTGTAACACAGGCTTGAAGCGGCGTTTTCGTCCAGCTCCGGCCAAGGCTCTGACGCGTCGCCGGTTTCCAACAGTTCGTCAAAGAACTTGAGGCCGGGGACGGCCTTTGCGGCGGCTTCGTCACGCGGGCCCATCATGACGATGTGTTTTGTATGCTTCAACGCTGGCGCAAGCTGGCCCGCTGCGGGCACAAATGTTGCGTCGATGAACAGAACCTGATCCTCGGCGTGGTTGATCACATAGACCATCTGCTCTGGCCCCATGCGCGGATTGATCGTGTGGCAGACAAAGCCACCTCCAGCGACACCAAAGTAGATTTCAAGATGGCGCCGGTTGTTCCATGCGATCGTGCCGCACCGCGCGCCTTCTTCCAGACCAAGCTTGCGCAAAGCAGAGGCCAGCCGCCGTGCGTTCGCGCCAACCTGCCCCCAATTCGTGTGTTCCAGTCCGCCGGAGGTCTCGACCGAGACGATCTCGCCCTTGGTGTGAAAACGGGCGGCGTGGTCGATCAAGCTGCCTATTGTCAGCGGCATGTGCATCATTTGTCCAAGCATTGGGGTCTCTCCTGTAAGTAGTTATTCTGCAGCTTGCGGCCGTGCCGCATCTGCCTTGATGAAATCGGCAGCGCGTTCCGCGATCATGATCGTCGGAGCGTTGGTATTGCCGCTGATGATTGTCGGCATGACTGACGCGTCAACCACGCGCAGCCCCTGCATTCCGTGCACGCGCAATTGCGGGTCAACGACAGACATATCATCTACCCCCATTTTGCATGTGCCAACGGGATGATAGATTGTATCTGCCCGGTCGCGAATGATCTGTTCCCATCCGGCATCGGTCAAACCGTCGCGTACGCCGAACAGTTCTTTGTGTTCATAGGCAGCCATTGGCGGGGTCTTCATGATATCGCGCGACATCTTCGCGCCTTTGATGAGGGTCGCAAGGTCCGCATCTTCGGCCAGATAGTTGGGATCAATCGCCGGGGCTGCCATCGGATCAGCCGAGGCCAGTGAAACGGTGCCGCGCGATTTCGGGCGCAGAACGCAAACATGGCAACTATAGCCATAACCCGGATGCAATCTGCGGGCGTGATCGTCCACAACCGAAATCACAAAGTGTATCTGGATGTCAGGGCGATCCTGCGCCGGATCGGTTTTAAGAAATGCAGCGCCTTCGGCAAAGGGCGTGGCCAGCATACCGCGTCCCGTCTTGCGCCACTCAAGGATATGTTTGACAAGATTCACTGTGCCGCGCAGGCCGATGCCGAAATTATCGGTGTCTTTGGATTTGTATCCCAGCGTGAAGTCGAGGTGATCCTGAAGGTTCTGCCCTACCCCCGACAGTTCATGCACCAACTCGATGCCATGGGGTGTGATGTCTTGCGCGCGTCCGATCCCCGACAACTGTAGCAACTGAGGGGAATTGAACGCCCCCCCGCAAAGGATAACTTCACGCTTGGCGCCTACATGCTTGTCATTCTTGCCTTGGCGGTAATGCACACCTGTGGCGCGCTTTCCCTCCAGGGATAGCCGCGTCGCGTGTGCACGGGTGATCACAGTCAGGTTGTCGCGCGACATGACCGGATGCAGGTATCCCGCCGCGACCGAGCATCGCTCGCCGTTGCGTTCGGCATCGTGGAACTGCGTAACCTGATAAAGGCCGACACCTTCATTATCGCCCGTGTTGAAATCGTCTACTTCACGGTGCTGCAACCGGCCAGCGGCCTCAATAAAGGCGCGGGTGATCGGGCGCGGTGATTTCTGGTGAGAGACTTGCAATGGGCCCGAGCCGCCATGCAGCGCGGCCTCGCCGTCTTCGTGGTTTTCCGAAGTGCGGAAATAGGGCAAGACCGCGTCCCAATCCCACCCCGTGCAACCGTTCTGGGCCCATCCGTCATAATCCGCACGGTGACCCCGGACATATAGCATCGCATTGATCGCGCTTGATCCGCCCAGCGCCTTGCCACGCGGTTGGTATCCCTGGCGCCCGTTCAGGCCTTTTTGTGGAACAGTAGTGAAGGCCCAATTGGAAATCTTGCCCCACCCCGGCAACATCGCGACCACTGCGGCAGGCGCACGGATCAACATGTGATCACCGGCTCCGCCCGCTTCCAGCAGACAGACGCTGACGGTTGGATCTTCGCTTAGCCGCGCGGCAAGTGTTGCCCCGCCAGATCCGCCACCGACAATCACATAATCAAAGGTCATGAACAGTCTCCCCGCGCCGTATCAGAGCCTCCCCCTGTGCGCTGGCGAAAATAAGCCAAAGAACACAGGCAGTGTCCATGCGTATTCGGGCATGAAAACGGGTGCGTCACGCAGCGTCAGAACGACGATCTTTCAACAGACGGCTGGGCGGTGTCGGACCTTCAGTCTTTTAGCAGGGCTTTTTGAACCACATCATCCCAGCCCAGATAGAAATCCGCACCGTCACGGATCACGGGGCGGGCCATCACCTTGGGCTTTGCGGCAATTTGTGCTTCCGCTTCCGAGTTCTTGAGCCAGTTGTTCAGTGCCCTGTAGTCGTTAGAGCTGCGGTCAACCAAACGGTCGCCGAATTCCACGATCAGCTCTGCCAGCTCCGCCTCGCTTAAAGGATCGGCGCGAATATCGCGGAATTCGACTTTGTCGCCCTGTGCCTCAAGCGCTTTTTGCGCCTTCTGGCACTGGGCGCAGGTGCTTAATCCGTAGATTATCATGGGGCGGTCTCCTTTGCTGATCGACCGCACCCTTAGGCATACCAACTGCCTTCGCAAGCAGTTTCACCGCTTAATGGGCAGCAAGCGCTGCAGGCGCGCGCGTGGTGAGGCGGTTCGCGACGACCGCACCCGTCAAAATGCTGGCAAGCGCCAACAGGGCCGCGATGCTCAGCGATGCGCTACCGCTTAGACCTGCGCCGATGGTGCAGCCACCGGCCAATACGCCGCCCACGCCCATCAACATGGCACCCGAAAGATACCGGCCCATCTGCTGCGCATTCTCAAAGCTTTCGATCTTCAGCTCATTACGCAGCAGAGCGCTGACAAAGCTTCCAAGCAAAACGCCGCCGATAAGGCCCGTGCCAAAGCCCGCCGGCACAGCACTTGACGCCAGCACCCAGAACAGAGTGTCAGACCAAGGCAGGGTGAAGGCCGCAGACTGGATTTCAAGTGGATCGAATTCGTCAAACAGCAAAACGCTGGTTGTGGCCCAGCCCAACACAGGCACCAGACCGATCACCGCACCCAGAACAACAAGACCGGCTTTTGGGCGATGCCGCTGGATCAAAAGACCCGCAGCAGCGACCGCGACAATAGCCACAACCACAGCGGCGAACGGCACAGCGTAAAGATTGCCAAAGGGCAGTTCGGCCGTCAGCGCACCCAATGACGTACGCACAGGTGCCAGAACACCTTTCAACGTCGCATGCGCCGTGATCGCAAACACAGCAAGGACCATGACCGCGCGCAGGTTTCCCGTGGCCGCCAAAACCGTCAGCCGCGAGGCACAGCCCCGCGTCAGGATCATCCCTGCCCCGAAGGCCAGACCACCAATCAAAATCGCAACGATCGGGATAGACGGGCTGGCATAGCGGTGATCCTGAAGGTCAACAAACCCTGCGCCAGAAGCAATCAGAAAGCTGACAATCGCGGTTGCAAGCGCCGTCAACCAGATCGCACCGGCAGGGCCGCGCTCGGAAGGCTCCCCCGCTACGGCCCTGCGCAGGCAAAACCGCGTGATTTGCGCCGCAGCGCCCAGTACAGCGCCCAGCACCAACGCAAACAAAACCTGTAGCGTTCGGGCGTCCAGTCCCCAGTCATATTGTTCAAGCAGCATGTCAGTCCCCTTAACCGTTCAGGTCGGGACATGGGTTTTACGATGCCACCTGTCAACTTAGGGGGTTGGAACACATGATACATTCAACCGCATAAAGCAGAACGGTTTCCCGATTTGCGGCGATATGCCATTCGGGCGTTCAGTTCAGCGCCTCCATCAAGGTCCGCTTCCTTATTTTACACCTACGCACAGCACGCAGGGCTTTTTTCTACCGATTTACGTTCGAGCGTCTTGTCACTTGGTTCACTACCCCTGAGCGTGCCATCCGCAGCAACATCGCCGCGCTTATCATCTTTATCGTGTTGCGCGGTTCCTCCCACAGCGGCTTCCAGGACTGCGTGACCGATTGTGACAACATATCTAGTGCGCAGGCCCTGTCCTTTGCCAAAATGGCACGGTGCGCCATCCGTCGCAGCAGGTAGGCGCGGGCAGATTTGCTGTGGGCGTGAAAGAACGCTGGCGCAAATGGGGTCAGTTTACGCACCATCCGATCCCAAGAGGCCAACTGCTGGCCGATCATCGCAGACAGACCGCTTGCATGAACCCTATTGTGGGTCAACTCGCCCGCGATCCCCTCAAACCGCCAAGAGGTGGTCAGCGCAATGCGTAACCAGCATTCGACATCTTCGCACTGCTGGAAGGTTTCATCGAAATACCAATCACGTGTCACTTCAGTTGCAGGACGGTAAGCGATCGCATCAAACACCGCTCTGCGGATCACCGGTCCAGAGCCATTGCCAACCGGATTTAGCTTAAACACCTGCGCGAGCGTGAGGTTGCAAAGAAGCGGATGTTTCGAGATACCCAACAGGGCGCCGCGTTCGTCTACTATTGCCGATCCGGAATAGCTGACGCCGACATCACGGTAATCTTGCAGGTGCGCCACATGAGTGGCGAGCTTTTCCGGCAGCCACGTTTCATCTGCGTTGCAAAAACCGATATACTCTCCGCGCGCGACAGAAATACCATAGTTCCGCGCGCTCGACAGGCCACGGTGGTGTTGGGTGACTACCCGTATCTCGGGATCCTGCGCATAGTCCTTCAACAAGATCGGCGTTGCATCAGTCGAGCCATCGTCGACGACGATAATTTCAAAGTCGATAAAGGTCTGGGATTGCAGCGAGGTCAGTGTCTCTTGCAGTGTTTTCGCCGCATTAAATGCGGGAACAATAATAGAAGCGATCGGCATGGGGACTACCTTGATGGAAGACTAAAGAGCAAACAGCGCATGGCAAACACGGTCGGGAAGTATCCGAACCCGGAACGCTTTGATCAGCGTGCCAAAGCATTGATTTGTTGGGCTGAAGAAACCGGTCGGGCTCCGTAGCAGTCCTTGAACCACCAGGGTCAATGGCAACATATGTTTGGGGCCAAGCTGCAAGGCTTTTGGACTGGGTTGGCGTAAAAAGACGGCCTCGGAGTGCCTGCTTGGTATATGCCCGAACCACGCAGGGATACGCAGCGCGGCCTTCCTGCTGCGTAGCACCGCGCGTAAGTCAGCAGCGATATTGCTATCCTGAAAATACGCCGCCATATGGCTCGGATTTTGCGGGTCCCGTATGTCACACGCGTCGCAAACCAACAGCACGTCGCCACCGGAATAGATCAGCGCCGCAAAATTACGCGCGCAACTGATATCCTTGCCGATTTTCTGCACCACCCGGATGCGCGGATCTTTGGCTGCTTCATGGTGAAGCAATTCCAATGCCGTATCCGTTAATCCGTCATCCACACAGATGACTTCCCAATCACCGCAGGTCTTGGCCTGTATGCTGCAAATCGTCGCCTGGAGGGCCTCGACAGAGTTGCAGCGGGCAATGATGATTGAGAAGTCCGTCATGACAGGTGAGAAGTCTGTCACATCAGCACATTGGAGGGCGGAGTTAACAAATCAGCGCAGAGCGGTTGGTTTGCACCCATCAAAACAGGCGCAGATGTAAATGCGAAAGCAGCGTCAGCAAGGTATCCGGCTTTATATGAGAAGTGCATGTCAGAAGCTTTCGTTGATCTAACCCAAAGCTACCTGAAAAGATGCGCTGCTGTCTCGGACGCCACAGGACAGGCGACCATCGCAAATGGTGCGCGCGGTATCCTTCCGGATAGTCTGGCCGCCGTGCCTAGTGGTCACAAATCGCCCCTGACCTGCCACTTCCGAACAGGTGGGTTGGCGGTTACAGTCTGAATAGATCCAGTCTTGCGCCAGCCAAAACCCAGAGAGGTATCTTGTTTTGCAGACGTACCGCTTGGGCTGTCGACATGTTTCGGATATACGTGTCTCGTTTGCTGTGACCACAGACAGAACAGCCAGTTCGACGGGAAATATCGATCCGTCCGCGTGTTAGGCTTCCAATTGAACCGGCCCCTGACTTGCCACACAATCCGACCTAATGGGCCGATCACATCAACAGCTTTGTAGCCAAAAATCTCTTCGGCCGCAGGGCTGCATAGTTCCGATGATTTTTCCGGCTAGGGGGATTTTATGGCGCGATGCAGCTGCGTATAGTCTGGAACGTAAAAAGCCGACATCGGGCCGGTAAGGCAGGCCTTACTCCACGCGATACAACGTTGTCCTGATCTCTTTCTCTGTTGCCTTGCTGTGTATCCGCAAGAAAACCAGGTCCAACCCCTCTTCCACCAAAGTGCGGTGAAATTCCTGAACCTCATATTCACCAACCGAGTTGATAAACAAAGAAAACACCGACAGGGTATCGCCCTCTAGCCGTGCCCAGACAAAGGGTTCGCCTTTCAAAGGGTCAAGGGGACGATCCTTACCAAACAAATCCTTTTTCATCGCTGATTCGTAGATATTGTCACGGCTGCTCGGAATGAACCGGACGGAGTAAGTCTTGCTCTTCTTTTTACCGGACACTTTGTAACTTACGGATGTCCAAGTCAGCACAAATCCCTTCTTGGTCACCTCGATCTTGGTACTCATGTCTCGCCGCTGCGTCTCACCTTCAAAGATGAACTCGGCCTCCCCTACATAGGACCCTTCAAACTGATCAAGGGTCGCCGCAACGAGTGCGTTGGGGAGCAACAGGGCAAGAACAAGACCGAGGTGGCGCAGCGTAGACATAAGGGACGTCATGGTTCATTCCTTGAAATCGTATGATGTATTAGACAGCAAACCGATCGCCGTTCAACAGCGATCACGAAGCCGGATAAACGGGGCGATACGCCCCGGCCATAGTGTCCAATAGCACGGTTGCACGAAACTACATCCAACAGAAATGCCCTGCCCGCTGATCTAAACAGGAAAGTTTTCCAAGTCCTCGTCATCATCAGCAGTTTCAAGCCATTCTATCGCAGCTTTTTCGTCGGAAAGTGCAAAGCTTTTGATTGTGAGTGCAGGAATTATCGCCCCCTCGAACTCTGCCGCTGTGCGTATCCATGCAGTATCACACAGCACCGCGCATCGGTCGAAGGCAGAGGCTACGCTGTACAACTGTGGCATTTTCCCAAGCTCTACAGCCATCGCACCCAATGTCGGCATTTCGAAGTCGGCAATTTTATAGAGTAACTTGCCCTCCTTCATGCCTGCAGACACCTCGATAAGCTTGTCTAGAGCGACGCCCATTTCCTCTGCGTCTAACTGGCCGGATAGCTCGATGTCTATGCGGTCAACTGATGGTTTCGAAACACTAAACATTATCAGGGTCCTCTATATTGCCCACTACAGGATACACGTTCCCCGGCAAAGGCGATTGATGCAGGTCAAACTTTGCCAACTTATATATCTATAATTATAATCGCGCGCCAAACGGTCCGGCACCGTGCACGGTATTTGACCGCCAGCATATCAACAAAAAGGGAGTATCTGTAGCATTTCCCCGCTTCGTCTTGCTATTTCGCCTTGAAGGGCCGAGATGCTCGGGGCTGATTTCCAGCCGGAACTATTGACTGTTTCGGTACCCGCCCCGCCAGAACGGCCTGATTTAACCAAAACATATAAAGTCATCGCACAATGAAATACCGTCCGGAAATTGATGGCCTGCGGGCTTTGGCCGTTATGCCAGTCATTCTCTTTCACGGAGCTGTCCCCGGCTTTTCGGGCGGCTTTGTCGGCGTTGACATCTTTTTCGTGATCAGCGGGTACCTGATCACCACGATCCTCATGAATGATCTGGAGCAGAACAGCTTTTCGATGCTCAGGTTTTACGAACGGCGTGCGCGCCGCATATTGCCCGCGCTGTTCTTCGTCATCTTGTGCTGCCTGCCCTTCGCTTGGGCATGGATGCTACCCTCGCAACTCGAAGACTTCGCAGCAAGCTTGGTCAGTGTCGCATTCTTTGCGTCTAACATCCTGTTCTGGCAGGAAACCGGTTATTTCAACGCGGCAGCAGAGCTGAAGCCGATGCTTCACACCTGGAGCCTTGCCGTTGAAGAGCAGTATTACATCATATTTCCGCCGCTCCTTTACGTCATCTGGCGCTGGCGCCAAAGATGGGTATTGCCGTTCTTCATCCTTGTTTTTCTATGCAGCCTCGGCTTGGCTCAGTGGCTTACCCAGACAGAGCCGTCAGCCAGCTTTTACCTTTCGCCCATGCGGTTTTGGGAAATTCTGGCCGGATCGATATGCGCCTATCTTCTAGAGAACCATGACATCCCGACCAGCAATATCGGAGCCGCGACAGGCGTGGTTCTTATCGCACTATCCATCGGCCTGTTCACGTCCGCGACACCAAACCCCAGCCTCTGGACGCTGTTGCCGACAGGTGGCGCTGCCCTGACCATTCTTTTTGCGCGCGAAGGGTCGATGATCGCAAAATTGCTCAGCTTGAATCCTTTTGTCCGGATCGGGATATTAAGCTACAGCGCCTATCTTTGGCATCATCCGATCTTTGCCTTTGCCCGCATCCGCTATGTGGAAGAGCCTCACGGGTGGTTTTTGGCAACGCTTATCATCGCTACCTTTGTGCTGTCCTGGATCAGCTGGAAGTTCATCGAACAGCCCTTTCGCGCCACGTCATCGTTTTCGTTCTCGCGGGGGCGCATATTTGCGATGTCCGGCATCGCCCTTGGTGCATTGATCGCATTTGGCACCGGCGTTTATCTTCAGAACGGTGTGCCGACGCGCCAAACGCCTGCGGGTGAATCCTTTGCAGATATGGCCGCGATGGAAGAAAACCTTGCCCCCAATCCGGGGCTGGGATTTGACTGTGTAGACGAAGAGCTTGTCCTTGTAGACACTTGCCGCACCAGCCCCCGCCCACCCATCGCACTCTGGGGCGACAGTTATGCCATGCATTTGGCGCCTGCTTTGGTTGCCAGTCCGACAAAGCTGGACTTTGTCCAATTGACGGTCAGTTCCTGTGGCCCCTTCCCCGGTTTGGTTGTCAAAGTCGATGACACATATTGGAAGGACTGCATGGCGTTCAACGATGATGCTTTAAAATGGATCGCAAACAGCGACCACATCAACACGGTCATTCTGGGCTCTGCCTATATGCCGGTCCAAGAGGATCTGTATCTGCGCAACGGCACAATGGTCGCGCCCGAGGCCATACACCGGACGCTTGTTCGCAACCTGCTAAGCACTTCGACATACCTGCGGCAGCGCGGCAAGTCGGTCGTGCTTGTGTCCCCGCCACCGCAGAACGGGGTAAGCTTGGGCCGCTGCTTTATATCACAGCGCGTCATGGGATTGCCTTCAAACGCTTGCGACTTTGCCGAAACCGACCAGACTGATCGCAATCGCGCGATCACAGCGATCCTCAAGGACGTGGAAAACGAAATTCCCGTTGTCTGGTTTGATGATTTCCTGTGTGAGGGCGGCATCTGCAAGACTGCTTTGGAAACCATCAGCGTCTATCGGGATTCCGGCCATCTGTCGGTACAGGGTTCAAGCATTCTTGGCAGACGTATGGATTTGATGGGGATCGTACAGCAAGAGGCCACAGGCGCACGTTAAACATCAAGTATTTTCTTGTCATACAGCCACATTCGAGAAATCCAAAGCTTCCGATCCCTAATGTCGTGGCATCGCCTCTGAAAACGCTGCAAGTATTGGTGTGCCAGACCGATTCACTAGGTTGCGTGCAGTGATCAAAAGATCAAAGATCACCAGACCATTGCCAGTCAATTATCGGCAACACCAATCGCCGACTTCCCTTAAAGGCCCCTCTATGCAGTTTATTGAAAACAAGACTTTTGATGAGATCAACGTTGGTGACAGCGCGGAGCTGACCCGGACATTGAAATCTGAGGATATCGAACTTTTTGCGGTAATGTCGGGTGACGTAAACCCCGCCCATGTCGATGATGAATACGCCAGTTCGGACATGTTCCACAAAGTCATCGCGCATGGCATGTGGGGCGGTGCGTTAATATCCGCCGTTCTGGGCACCGAACTTCCGGGTCCGGGCACGATCTATCTGAACCAGAACTTCAATTTCCTGCGCCCTGTCGGCTTGGGCGACACAATCACCATTCGGGTGACTGTCTTACAAAAAGACGAAAAGCATCATCATGTGATACTGAATTGCGTGTGCATCAATCAAGACGGCGATCCCGTGATTGAGGGTGAGGCAAAAGTGATTGCCCCCACGGTCAAAGTTCACAGACCGCGCACCCAATTGCCTGATGTGCATCTGCATGAAAGCGGCGCCCGTTTCAACGAACTGATCAAGGCAACATACGAATTGCCTCCTGTCCGAACTGCCGTTGTGCACCCTTGCGATGCACTATCCCTTGAAGGTGCGTTGCAGGCGGGTCTGCAGGGTATGATCATTCCGGTGCTGATTGGCCCGACAGCCAAGATCAAAGCGGCAGCGGCCGAGTTCGGCGGCAATCTCGACAACATCGAAATAATTGACGTACCGCATAGCCATGCAGCAGCTGAAACGGCTGTGGCAGTGGCGCGTGCGGGTAAGGTTCAGATGTTAATGAAAGGGAAAATCCACACAGATGAATTGCTGAAGCCTGTGGTCGACAAAGCAACCGGCCTGCGCACTGAACGGCGCATGAGCCATGTCTTTATCCTTGATGTCCCGAACTATCCCAAGCCGCTGTTGATCAGTGATGCCGCGATCAACATCTTTCCTGATTTGCAGGTCAAACGCGACATTGTGCAGAACGCGATTGATTTGGCGCTGGCCCTTGGGATCGACATGCCGCGCGTTGCTTTGCTTTCTGCGGTTGAGACGGTAACCCCCACTATCCCTTCGACGCTGGATGCGGCGGGCCTGTGCAAGATGGCAGATCGCGGGCAAATCACAGGCGGTATGCTGGACGGTCCTTTGGCCTTTGACAATGCAATTTCCAAAGCGGCGGCAGAAACAAAAGGGATCCAATCTGAAGTCGCTGGACAGGCGGACATTCTGATCGTTCCTGACCTTGAAGCAGGCAACATGATCGCAAAACAGTTGATCTATCTGGCTGGCGCGGATGCGGCTGGCGTCGTTCTGGGGGCACGTATCCCCATCGTTTTGACCAGCAGGGCAGATGGCGTGCTTTCACGGCTGGCATCGGCGGCAATGGCACAGCTTTATGTGCACCATGAGGCTGGTGGTACCCTGCTATAGCCGCGAGGTTGAAGCAGAAGGCAGCCGCTAAATTGTGAAACGGCTGCCAGTCAGATTGCTGCGGTGGTTTACCGGTTCCCGAAGGGATTGAGAGACTGCGTCACGGGAATCCCTTGCCCGCTCAGGGCCGATATTTCACACTTTGGCCTTGGCAGGCATCATTCACTCCAGCCATGGACATGCACATCCCGCCCCGAGTGTCCCTTGAGGATCTTTACCGCAAGCTCTTCCTTAGCTTTGTCTGCCGTCCGGACCCAAAGCAAGATACCGCCCTTCTTGATCTGATCCGTATAATAGGCTCTGTGGTGCTGATCTGCACGGCGGGCCAGCAAGATGCCCAGAACACCGGCAGGACCGCCACCAATTGCAATCGCGGCAATTGAGGACGCCAACGTACTTAACGGGGTCAGCATCGCCGTCATTGCGATAGCCGATCCAAGAAAAAAGAACCCGCCCGCGATGGCACCTTCGAATTCGCCCATGGCCTCTTCTGACACAAATGCCGCGCGGGGAGCTTCAGGATTGTCCTCCAACTCGGACGCGTGCCAGTAGGCCGAGCCAAGCTTCTCCTCCATCGCTTTTTTGTCGCCCAGCAGGCTGATGTCCCCCCGGCTAAAACCCGACATGCGCAGGTCATATATCGCGGCCTGGAGTGTCTCAAAACTGTCGAAGACACCGACCGCTTCTGGGATATTTATAAAGGTTTTGTGATGCTCTTTGGCGTCAGTGGTCATTGCGTTACCTCATTGCTTTCCAGCAACGATTAACGCCGGTACGCGGTAATCTGATTGATGCATATCAATTGACAGACACAGTACCGGATTGTCCGCTGTCGGTGGAGGCCGGTTGCATAGAAATATGCCATTCACCGCGATTCAAATCGAAGGCAGATGTTGATCAGGCGGAACCGCTGAATGCTGGTGGCGGGCCTGAAAATAGAAAGGGCCGCGCATTCGATCTGAAGCGCGGCCCAATTGTTTATTCGGATAAATTACCCGATGATTTTGTTCAGCGTTTCTGACGGGCGCATAACGGCAGCTGTTTTAGCCGCATCCGTGTGGAAATACCCGCCAAGATCGGCCGCCTGCCCCTGAACTGCTGCAAGTTCGGCAAGGATCGCGTCTTCGTTCGCGGCCAGAGCCTCTGCAATGGGGGCGAAATGTGCTGCAAGCTCCGCATCGCTGGATTGTCCGGCCAAGGCTTCGGCCCAGTAGCGGGCGAACCAGTAGTGGCTGTTGCGGTTGTCCGGCTCACCCACTTTGCGTGATGGTGAATGGCCGTTGTCCAGAATACCTTGGGTCGCTGCATCTACGGCCTGCCCCAAAACACGGGCTTTCTCGTTGCCTTTGCTATCTGCAAGGAACGTCAGGCTTTCACCAAGCGCGCAGAATTCACCCAGACTGTCCCACCGCAGGTGGTTTTCTTCCTGAAGCTGCTGCACGTGCTTGGGCGCAGAGCCACCCGCACCGGTTTCAAACAACCCGCCGCCGTTCATCAACTTGACGATAGACAGCATCTTGGCGGATGTCGCCAATTCGAGGATCGGGAAGAGGTCTGTCAGGTAGTCGCGCAGCACATTGCCTGTAATCGCAATTGTGTTCTCGCCTTTTGTGATCGTTTCAAAGGACGCGCGGGTGGCCTCGCGCGGTGCCATAATTTCGAACTTGTCAGCAACACCTTTGGCCTCGAGGATCGGCTTCACATAAGCGATCAGCTCGGCATCATGGGCGCGGTTCTCGTCCAGCCAGAAAATAGCGCGGCAGCCTTCGGCTTTCTGACGGTCAATTGCAAGGTTCACCCAGTCTTCGATCGGCGCTTTGCGCGCAGAGGCCGACCGCCAGATATCGCCTGCCTCGACTTTGTGCTCATGCAAGACAGTGCCGTCCTCAAGGATCATCTTGACGGTGCCTGCTTGGCCGATCTCAAATGTGGTCGGGTGCGAGCCATATTCTTCGGCTTTTTGCGCCATCAGGCCAACGTTCTGGACAGTGCCCGCTGTGGCCGGGTTCAGCTTACCGTTCTCTTTGAAAAACTTGATGGTCTCGTCATAAACGGGCGCATAGGAATTATCCGGGATCACGCAGTTGGTGTCGGATTCCTTGCCATCCGGTCCCCAGCCCTTACCGCCGGCGCGGATCAGAGCAGGCATAGACGCATCGATAATCACATCGGAAGAGACATGCAGGTTGGTGATGCCCTTGTCTGAATCGACCATATACATTGGCGGACGTGAGGCCATGCAGGCTTCAATATCAGCCATAATGGCGGCATCGTCTTTCACGCGGGCCAGCAAATCACCCAGACCGGAGTTCGGGTTCACGCCAAGATCGCGCATCGCATCGCCGTGCTTTTCAAACACAGGTGCTAGAAACGCTTTTACGGCGTGACCAAAAATGATCGGGTCAGAGACCTTCATCATGGTTGCCTTCATGTGCAGCGAGAAAAGCGTGCCTTCGGCTTTCGTTTTCTCGATCTCGCTCGCAAGGAAATCCTGCAGCGCTGCCGCGCTCATGAATGTGGCATCGACGACAGTGCCAGCGGGATAGGCAATGCCATCCTTGAGAACTGTTTCACCTGCATCCGTTGTCAGCACGATTTTCGCGGTGGTGTCTTTGTCCAGGGTTGCGGAAACTTCGTTCGAAAAGAAATCGCCCCCCGACATAGCTGACACATGGGTTTTGCTGTCAGCAACCCAATCACCCATCCGGTGCGGGTTGTTCTGTGCAAAGCTCTTTACGGCTTTGGCGGCGCGGCGATCAGAGTTACCTTCGCGCAAAACAGGGTTCACAGCAGACCCCTTGATGCCATCATATTTGGCACGCACTTCTTTTTCAGCGTCCGTTTCAGGCGCCTCGGGGTAGTCCGGCAGCGCAAATCCTTGTGATTGAAGCTCTTTGATAGCGGCGACAAGCTGCGGCACCGATGCCGAAATGTTCGGCAACTTGATGACGTTTGCATCAGCCGTTTTCACCAAACGCCCGAGTTCGGCCAGATCATCCGACTGGCGCTGTGCCTCGTCCAGATGTTCAGGGAAAGTGGCAAGGATTCGGCCTGCAAGGCTGATATCTTTTGTGCCGACAGACACGCCTGCGGCGGCTGCAAACTTCTGGATAATTGGCAGGAATGAGGCTGAAGCCAGTTCCGGCGCTTCGTCGACTTTGGTGTAAATGATATCGGACATAGGAAACTCCTTGAGACGGGATTTTCCCTCTCATAGCCGACCCATCCGAAAACGTCGACAGTATACCTTCGTATACTGAAAAAACTGCGCATCTTGGATCAGGTGTTTATGGCTCGGTTTCTTACCACTGAAGCCTCTACGTCATGAAATTCATGCGAACGAGGCCAACCCAGCTACAACCTGTACCAGCCATTCGACTTGGGTTCCTTCACTGCAAGCAGTCAAACAAGATCAAGCGCTGGCTTCAGACACTGCCTCGCAGCGCGATGTATCAGCTGAATTTTGCGGTCGACGACCACGGCTCGGCAAATGCCCGTAAGTCAACAGCCCTATCATTGTGATTTTCTGAACGAAATGGCTGCCTTGCGCGTTAACAAGTGAAATCAATGGAGAATTCATGCGTATTTTATTTGCAGCAGTAGCAACCTGTCTTTCAACTTCGGCATTTGCTTTGACACCGACAGACGTTGAGGATGCCCAATATGCCGGAGGCGAACTGCCCTCGGGTCAATCAGGGATAGTTGTGAAACTGCAGGTCCTGCTTGATCGATCGGGTATCTCACCTGGTGTGATCGACGGGTACAAAGGAGGGATGAGCGAGAGCGCCTTGCGCGGGTTCGAGGCCCGTGAGGGATTGAAGGTCGATGGAATTTTGGACAGTGAAGTTTGGTCAATTCTGGGCGGACAGGCTGCCGCCCCAATCCTGATGAAATATACGATCACGCCCGAAGACGCGGCCGATCTTACAGATAAAATTCCAGATAACGTCGCCGAGAAAGCGGCGATGGATAAGCTTGGCTATACCAGCGTGACCGAAAGCCTCGCCGAACGGTTCCACATGGATGAGGACTTTTTGAAACAACTCAATCCTGAATCTGACTTTGCCGAAGGCGCTACGATCACCGTCGTCGACGCAGGCGAAAAGATGTCACAAGAAGTCGCACGCATCGAAATCCGAAAATCGGATCGCCGTGCCGTCGCGTTTGACCAAGACGGGAATATGATTGTGAATTATCCCGTAGCGATCGGTTCGGATCAGACGCCGTCGCCCGACGGCTCTGTCGAGATTACAGCCATCGCAATGGACCCCACCTACAGTTACCGGCCCGATGTCAATTTCACTGCAGATGGCGTGAAAGAAGACCTGACCCTGCCCCCGGGCCCGAATGGTCCGGTTGGCTCCGTGTGGCTTGATCTGTCGAAACCGACCTATGGGCTGCATGGCACCGATACCCCGTCAGAGTTGTTCAGCGCGGCAAGCCACGGATGCGTACGCTTCACAAACTGGGATATCGAAGAGTTGGCGTATCTTGTCAGTCCCGGGGTCATAGTGGAATTTGTGGAATGATCAGAGCCTGTCTGCTAACTCTTGCGATGGCTCTTCCGCTTGAGGCGCAAGAGTTGGCACCGGAAACCTCAAAGCTTCCCAAGGTTAGCGGTGCATTAACCGAAGCTGATGCACCGTCTTCGCCCAGCACCGAAAACAGTACTTCGGAAAGCGGTGATGTTGCGCCGGGGATGCGCGATCAGTTGCGCGTCAGTGATCAAGAGTACGCTAGGTGTCTCGCAGATTTAGATGAATTGGGTGTTCAGTATACCGAAGTTGCCCCGATTATACCGGACGGCGACAAGGACTGCGGTGTCTTGAGGCCGCTCACCATCACCCACGTCGCGTCTGATATCGAGATCCTGCCACCGGCTACAGTTCGTTGCGATACGGCACGCGCCCTCGGCAGGTGGACACAAGATTTTGTTTTACCTGCAAGTACACGCCTCTCTGCACGCGGCGAGTTGACCGCTATGGAAAACGGATCCGGTTATGTTTGCCGCCGCCGTAACAACCTTCCCGATGGAAAGCTGTCAGAGCATGCATTCGGGAATGCATTCGATTTGATGGCGTTCCGATTTGCAGATGGCTCTCGCATTGCTGTGCAGCCGCGTGAAGCTGACGGGTCAATGGAAGAAGCCTTTCAGGACGCGACGCGCGGTTCTGCCTGTTTGGAATTTTCGACTGTGCTTGGGCCAGGATCGAATGCGTCACACGCGGATCACTTGCACTTCGACATCATTGCTCGGAACAACGGCTTTCGTCTGTGCGAGCAAGGCGGTGTCGATCCTGAGTGACAATGATCGCTACGTTGTCGGTGACTGGCAACATCCCCGTAAATCGGATTGGCGATTGCTTCTGTGGTTGGCACCTCGTTTGCAATCATATGGTAAAACCAGCGATCGCGACGGGCAGCTCGACCCCGTAGCGACGCCCTGCGCCCGACCGTTCTGGACGTGATAGCGCAACACTTCGACCCGCGAGGGTGGGTGATGTAAATAAGGCCGCAAGAGCGGACCTCCATCAACAAGCTAACCAATGTCTCATTAATGACAAATGCGTCAGCGCATTGGACTTGCCCCAAAGTCGGCTTCCGTGCGTTTTGCTGCAAATATGCGTCCCGGATTGACACGCGGATAGAACGACGGTTCGCCGCGAGGTCAAATATATATATTAATAAAGGGAAAGCATGCTCCCCCTTTACTCTGACAGTCGGCGTATCATCACATCAGAATATGGCGCGTGCGATGCGGATCAGCTGCAAAGTTTCAAAAGCGCTGTCGTGCAAGGTCACCAGTTCACCATTCACAACCGCATAGTTATAACCCGGCTCAAGCTCCGGCAGCTTGTAAGCTTGACGCAATTCGCGCTGCGTCAGGGCAGCCGTCGGCGCAACACGCAGACCTGCAGGCAGGTTTTCGACCCGCGCCAGATCATTAATCCGCAAAAGTGATGTGTAATCTTTATCGGTCAGCAAAACGGGCTGACCATCTATCAAAGCATAGCGGTTGCCTGATGGTGCGGGACGAAGCCCGTATAGCGATGCTATCTGGTCCGAGCTGAGCAGCAGGTTATCATAAAGAGGCACGTTAGCGCCCAGATACTGGTCGCGCTGTTCGAGATAGATTCGATCAAGCCGATCATCGTCATACCCTACCCACTCGTCATAGGTCACGCCTTGTTTGGCAAGACCGGGAGGAACGCATGGAGGGTCTTTCTTTGCGAGCCCAGGGGGACAATTGCGATATGTCAGGAGTTGCTCGTCAGAGACATCGAAGAAGTTGATCTGGGACCCCAACAAGGCAAGCGGCGCGGCACCAAGCAACGCGGTCATGTCACGCCCCCGAGGGGCAATCACCTGCAGAACTTCATCTGAAATACGCGCACGGTCTTCTTTCGACCGTTTAACCTTGGCTTCGATCTTGTCGGAGTTATTTTTGTCAGACTTATTTTTGTCGGGCTTCTGGGATTTATTGACTTGCTTGGCCTTCTGCTTGTTTCCCTTATCCGCCTTTTTGTTATTTTTAGCCTTCTTCGGCTTGTTCTTTTTAGCTGCCTTTTGGCCCTTATCCTTGTCGTTTTTTATTTCAACAATCTGATCGTCCTGCAATGTTGGCAAGGTCACAACTGAAAGCGCAGACGTTGGCAGAGAAACGCTTGTCGCGAGGGCGGGTGTGGTTGCACAGGCAAGCAGCGTTGCAAGAGCGAGGGGCATATGTCTCATATTTGGGCCTTCATATAATTGCGACGGATCAAACAGGCTGCATTGATCCGAAATGCGCCTGATTTTCGAAGTAAAAAACTACTCATTTGGCCTGTCACCAAGGCGCAAAATTGCAGGGTACGTAGGTTAACGAATGGGACGTAGACAAGGTTCCTGTGAATCCGGCACTATTGCCCTACCCCCCCGAACCAAAGTGATAACGAAGCAAAAACCGGACTGGTTCGTTCGGTGGCGTTATGGTCGTTTGCTCTTAACATTATCGCAGACCTTGCGTTGACCCAAAATGCAGGATCGGTCAATTTTGGGCCCATTCTTGCCGGTCGGAACGTGCGTGACGAACGACCGGTGCCAGTCTATTTGCCTGATGTACACGTCTGGCAAACCGATCTGATGCGAGATCACTAAAGCCCCATACAATGGTCGAATATTGTGCGTGCATCTCTTGATTGTACAATTGTACCCGCGAGAAGGACCTGATGGTGAGCGCCATCACGTCGAGAAGATCATGCAAATTCTGGACGGTCATGCGTCTGGTTGAAACTATCACGTGGACGCTTCCGGCGGCAATGCGTCGAGCTTTACAGCGCGGTCTCGACGCGCATTGATCCTGCCCACATCGTCACGGACACCGAGTGTCGCACACACCGCGAGCAAGAGCGGTATCTCGAAACGGTATTGGACATCTGCAACTGGAACAAGGCCCGCGCTGCGCGACTTTACCGTTCAGGATGGCGAAACCCCAAGCGGATCTGGAAGCTTCTGACTGCGCTTCAGGAATTGAAGCGTTTTGTGGAAAACAAGGGCAAGCGTCACCCGATTGGGCAGGAACATGGCGCCGCCAAAAACAGAAGATCGTGGACGGAAAAGCGCAAGGCGGAGGCGGCAGATGTCGGATATTCGACGCAGCCCACACAGCTTGTGCTGGCCACAAGGATGTCAGGCAAAGCCAATATGTCGGATTTTTCTGGCATGGACCAACAAAACGATGATGGTCGTAGGCCCGAACAACCCGGCCCATGACATCTGTGCCGCCCTGTGGGAGGCGAATGCCGATGTGACGATGCTCCAGCGACCTTCAACCCATATCGTGCGGTCCGACACGCCGATGGCTATCGGCGGGGTGGCTTGTCTAGCGAAGAGGCAGTGGCCTCAGGGATGACCACGGAAAAGGCCGATATGGTCTTTGTCTCACTGCCATACCGGATCATGCATAAGTTTCAGACCCCGCTCTATGACCAGATAAAGCAGCGCGACGCCGGGTTCGACGCAGAACCGGAAGCCGCCCATGCTGCCGGTGCTCATAGAAGCTGTCGCGTGGGGCTGAGCGGAAATACGCGACGGTAAATATGAAAGCTGAGGTGCCTTAATGGGCGTTCAGAGCCCACTATCACAATGTCTCTCCTTCGATGAAAGCGCTAGCCAGCACAGAAATCACTCGATCTTGAATGGTACGCTCCCTCGGGTACTGTGATCGATTTTGATCTCTTTTCCAATCGGGGGAACGGAGCGGTGAAAGCAGTCTGCACGCTCACAAATACGGCAACTGGAGCCAATCGGCTCAAAGTTCTGCTCATTGGTTAAGTCTAGATCGTCCGCATAGACGACATGTCCTGCATGTTTGATCTCACAACCCAGCCCAATCACGTATTTTCGCACAGGCGACTTAAACCCCGCAACGCGTTTGGTTTGATCAAACGCGAGAGACAGGTATTTTACGCCGTCCGGTGTTATGGCCAGTTGACGCAATATCTCACCCGGAGATTGAAACGCATGATGTACGTTCCACAACGGACAGCTGCCCCCGAAACGCGTAAACTGTAAGGAGGTAGCACTGTGGCGCTTTGTGATATTGCCGGCCTGATCAATACGCAAGAAATAGAACGGTATGCCCCTGTTCCCGCCCCGCTGTAGTGTGCTTAGTCTATGGCATACCTGCTCTGTGCTTGCATCGAACTGGAACGCAAGCTTTTCGAGATCGTGCCGTTGTTCTTTCGCGGCATTTGCGAAATCCGAGTAAGGTAAAAGAACTGCACCTGCAAAATAGTTCGCAAAGGTCAAACGACAAACCTCACGCGCAGCCTCGGTGTGAAAATCCGCCGCATCAAGCAGGTTTTCAACAAGCTTACTCTGTTCGATCAGGCCCACTTGGTAAGCCAGCTGAAACAGGTTCGTGGCCTTGGTTGATGCCGCATTCAGATACAGGGTCTTCGTCGCAGTTTCGAACGACCGGATGGTGCCGGAGCTGGGCTTGTCTTTGCGCAGGACAACATGCACGCCATGCGTCTTGCTCAGGTAGTCCACCAGATCTGCGTGCCGGTCCGCCCCGCCGCGATCAAGTGACCGCGAAAAGCCCTCGGCTGCGCGGTCCAGCTCGTCAATATAGTTGTCATTGTAGTGAAAGTGATCGCGCACCTCTTCGTAGGGCAAGGGTGCCAGAGACGCTTCGCGGTCTTTCAGCGCATTGTCGACGCGGCCCAGCTGTTCACGTGACTTTTGGAACATCGCGTAGAGATCAAGAAAGGCCTTTGTCACGTTTGGAGCGTTTGTCGCTGCGACTTTTATTTCCTGTGTCAGCACTTCGTTGTCTGCAAAAATGGGGTCGGTCAAAATTTCTTGCAGGTCTACAGACACCTTGCCAGCCCCATCAAGCGCGAGTTCTGTAAGGTCAAAGTTGAAGGCATCAACCAATGCTAGAATAACCGAGCCGGACAGCGCCCGCTGATTATTTTCTATTTGATTTAAATAACTTGTGGATATTGCAATCTGCTGCGCGAACATCGCCTGCGTCAGATTAAGGCTCTGCCTCAGAAGTCGGATGCGGGCACCGGCGAAGATTTTTCGTGAACTGTTTGGCATTTATACTTTTTCGCAATTTGCATTTACATTTGTGTAATTAGTTGCATGTTATCACGTTCAGCCCTTTGGAAAACAACTATTTGCGTTAGTAAAGTTACCCAACGTAATGACGATTCTAGAAGGCGCACGGACCGGGAGGGGACACCGTTGTTTTTTGACTTTTGCTCTCTCTGATGGCGACAAGCTGGCGAGCAGAATTCGCCCTGGCCTGCTCGACTGTTCCGCCCTCCTTGGCTCGTCGTTCTCAATTTGGGAGAGCGCACTAATGGCTGGATACACGGAAACCTACACGAAATGGCAGAATGACCCAACGGGCTTTTGGGCAAATGCAGCCACGGAAATTGATTGGGTCAAATCACCAGAGGTCATACTTGATGCAGCAAATCCACCTCTGACAACATGGTTCCCTGATGCTGTCTGCAACACCTGTTACAATGCCGTGGACAGACATGTCGAAGCAGGTCGCGGCGCGCAAATCGCCATCATTCACGATAGCCCTGTCACAAACAGCACAGTCAAGATCACATACGACACGCTGCTGGACCGGGTCTCTCGCGTTGCCGGCATTCTGACCTCCCACGGTGTTGCAAAGGGTGACCGGGTCATCATCTATATGCCCATGATCCCCGAAGCGTTAATTGCGATGCTTGCCTGTGCGCGGATCGGAGCGGTTCATTCCGTGGTGTTTGGCGGCTTCTCTGCACACGAACTTGCCGTTCGGATCGACGATGCTGCCCCCAAAGCCATTCTGGCTGCATCGGCTGGCATTGAGGGAAAAAGGATCATCGCCTACAAGCCGCTGATCGACGGCGCGATCGCCCGCGCAGACCACAAACCAGACTTCACGTTGATTTTGCAACGGCCCCAGAGTGAAGCGGAGATGGTTTCCGGTTTTGATTTTGACTGGTCTTTGGAGGAGGCCTCGGCGGCACCCGTGGACTGCACCCCTGTTGGTGGGGCTGATCCTCTCTACATCCTGTATACATCGGGTACGACCGGCCAGCCGAAAGGCGTTGTGCGCCACAACGGTGGCCACATGGTTGCCATGCAGTGGACGATGAAGAACATCTACAACGTCACTGTCGGCGATGTGTTTTGGGCGGCCTCTGATGTCGGCTGGGTCGTTGGCCACAGCTATATCTGTTACGGGCCGCTGCTGGCGGGGTGTACGACTGTTGTGTTTGAGGGCAAGCCGATTGGCACGCCTGATGCGGGTACGTTCTGGCGGGTGATCGAAGATCACGCTGTCAAAGTCCTGTTCACCGCACCAACAGCGCTCCGGGCGATCAAACGCGAAGACCCCGATGCCGAACACGTGGGCAACTATGATCTGAGCGGATTGCAATCGCTGTTTCTTGCGGGTGAACGGGCCGACCCTGACACGATCAAATGGGCACAGAAGCATCTTCAAAAACCGGTGATTGATCACTGGTGGCAGACAGAAACCGGCTGGGCCATCGCGGCCAACCCGCTTGGAATTGAAGAATTGCCCGTCAAGCTTGGATCACCAGCCGTACCTATGCCGGGCTATGAAATTGATATCCTCGACGAAGGTGGCCACCCAGTGGCAGCGGGTGAGCTGGGGGCGATCGCCATTAAATTGCCCCTGCCACCCGGAGCATTGCCGACCCTTTGGAATGCCGAAGACCGTTTCAGGTCCGCCTATCTTCAGACCTTCCCCGGCTACTATGAAACCGGCGATGCAGGCATCAAGGACGAGGAAGGTTACCTCTATATAATGGCGCGCACGGACGATGTGATCAACGTAGCGGGCCATCGGCTGTCAACCGGCGCCATGGAAGAAGTCCTGTCCAACCACCCGGATGTCGCCGAATGTGCGGTCATCGGAATTGGCGATGCCCTGAAGGGCCAGCAGCCACTTGGGCTGGTATGCCTCAACAACGGCATTGACCGTTCCGAGGAAGAGATCGCGAAAGAATGTGTCGCGCTTATCCGCAAAGAGATCGGACCTGTGGCAGCCTTCAAGAGGTGCATCGTGATTGATGCTCTGCCCAAGACACGATCCGGCAAAGTTCTGCGCGGCACCATGGTTGCCATCGCTGACAGCAAACCGTGGAACCTGCCCGCAACAATTGATGATCCTGCAACTCTAGATGCCATTGCCTCGAGAATTGCAGGGATCGGCGAAACCCTCTCCGAGAACCCTGACATTCAAAAGGAAGCTTAACATGGCAAACGACGTAGTTATTCTGGATGGTGTACGCACCGCAATTGGTACTTTTGGCGGCTCGCTTGCGGGCACTGCCCCCTCTGCCCTAGCCGCGGCTGTTGCCAAAGAGGCGATGTTGCGCAGTGAGGTCGACCCTGCCCAAATCCAGCATTCGGTTTTTGGCCATGTGATCAATACCGAACCCCGCGATATGTACATGGGCCGCGCTGCTGCCGTTGATGCGGGTGTGTCCGAGGATGCACCGGGCCTGACCGTAAACCGCCTGTGCGGGTCCGGCGCGCAGGCCATCATTTCTGCGGCGCAACACATCATGCTGGGTGATGTGGATTACGCACTGGCAGGGGGCGCCGAAAACATGTCGCGGTCGCCTCATTCATCGCAAACCATCCGCTGGGGTCAGAAAATGGGCGATATGTCCATGACCGACATGATGATCGGTGCGCTCAGCGATCCCTTCGGTGTGGGACACATGGGCGTCACCGCGGAAAACGTAGCGGATGAGCATGGCATCACACGTGCAGATCAGGACACCTTTGCGGTTGAAAGCCAGCGCCGCGCTTTGGCAGCAATCGAGGCAGGCCGCTTCAAGAGCCAGATTCTTCCTGTTGATGTTAAAGTGCGCCGTGACCTCGTGGCGTTTGACACAGATGAGCACCCAAAAGCCGGCACGACACTAGACACGCTCGGCAAATTGCGTCCCGCGTTCCGCAAAGACGGCTCTGTCACTGCGGGCAATGCCTCCGGTTTGAACGATGGGGCCGCGGCAATGGTTCTTGCCTCTGCGGAAGCGGCTGAAAAAGCGGGACTGAAGCCCCGTGCGCGCATCCTCGGGTATGGCCACGCCGGTGTGCGCCACGAAGTGATGGGTATTGGTCCGATCCCTGCGGTGACGCAGTTGTTGCAAAAGATCGGCATGACTGTCGATCAGTTCGACGTCATTGAGAGCAACGAAGCCTTTGCCGCACAAGCCTGTGCCGTGAACGCGGGTCTTGGCCTTGATACAGCAAAGGTGAACCCGAATGGCGGCGCGATTGCACTGGGTCACCCGATTGGCGCTACCGGCGCAATCATCACAATAAAAGCAATGTATGAGCTGGAACGCATCGGTGGTCGCTATGGCCTGATCACCATGTGCATCGGTGGCGGGCAAGGCATCGCCCTAGCCATTGAAAGCCTCAAGTGAACTTCCTGACCTTACCGTCTTTCGTCCCTGTATGGCGGTAGGGCACCTGTCGCCGTCTGTTGCATCACGCGACTTCGCATCAGACGGCGAATTTTTTAGGTGACCGGCATGTCCGGTCGGACATTGAACGATACGAAAACGGCTCGTCCCGAGCACGGAATTTGATTTGGAGAGACTTATGACCCGGACAGCACTTGTAACAGGCGGAACACGCGGCATCGGAGCCGCTATTTCTAAAAAACTTCAGGACGAAGGTTTCATAGTTGCCGTGAGCTATGCAGGCAACAGCGAAGCTGCCGCCGCATTTAGTCGCGAAACCGGCATCGAAGCCTATAAATGGGATGTTGCGGATTACGACGCAAGCGCCGCCGGCATCGCACAGGTCGAAGCAGACATCGGTCCCATTGATGTGGTGGTCGCAAATGCGGGCATTACCCGCGATGCGCCGTTCCACAAAATGACGCCCGAACAGTGGCATCAGGTCATTGGCACAAATCTGACCGGCGTCTTCAACACGGTCCACCCGATCTGGCCCGGCATGCGCGAACGCAAATTCGGCCGCGTTATCGTCATCAGCTCTGTGAACGGTCAGAAAGGCCAGTTCGCTCAGGTAAACTATGCCGCGACAAAGGCAGGTGATCTGGGCATCGTGAAATCTCTGGCGCAGGAAGGCGCGCGCGCGGGCATAACGGCAAATGCGGTCTGCCCCGGCTATATCGCCACGGAAATGGTCATGGCCGTTCCCGAAAAGGTGCGGGATTCCATCATCGCCCAGATCCCTGCGGGTCGTCTGGGTGAGCCCGAAGAAATCGCACGGTGCGTAGCGTTTCTGGCATCCGATGACGCGCAGTTCATCAACGGATCAACCATATCCGCCAACGGCGCACAGTTCTTTGCGTAAACGCACCTGAATAACGGTCGGGCGCGGTAATGGCGTCCGACCGGACGGGTCTACCGGAGGCCGTAACACCAAGGGATCTTTCGCTATGCAAGACGACGTGACATCTGCCGAAAAGACCGAGATCGCCAAACAGACCGAGCGTCTGGCGCGCTTGACCAATCGCGCTATGATTGCAAGCGCCCAGATGCAGGGCCACGCAGTCGCGCAGGCGTCGGGGGCCGAATATGCGTTGATGGATGCCGGGACCCTTGCCAAGGCCTATGGCACGTTCTGGACCGACATGATGTCTGACCCTTCCAAGTTGATGGATATCCAAAAGACCGTCGGTACTGAAATGATGGCCGCCTGGCAGGCGATGTTCGGGATGGGCTCTGATGAACCGGTCAAGGACAAACGCTTCAAGGATCAAAGCTGGTCCGATGATCCTGTCTCGCGCAGCTACCGCGATGTGTTTCTGGCCTTTGAACGTGCTACAGACGGTTTGCTTGACAGGCTGCCTGATGGCTCCAAAGACCACATGCGCGTCAGTTTTTATACCCGCCAGATGATGAGCGCGATGTCCCCCAGCAACTATCTGGCGACCAACCCCGCCGCGCGTAAAGAGCTAATGCAAACCAAAGGCGAAAGCCTGTTGGCAGGTCTTGAAAACCTGCTGACCGATCTTGAACGCGGCGAGGGACGGCTTGATATCGCGACCAACGACGAGCACGCATTTGAGGTCGGCGTTGACCTTGCCACCACCAAAGGCGAGGTCATTTTCCAGAACGATTTGATGCAGCTGATCCAATATTATCCGACGACCAAAGAGCAACATGCAACACCGATCCTGTTTGTGCCGTCATGGATCAACAAGTTCTACATCCTTGATATGAAACCTGAAAACAGCCTGATCCGGTTCATGCTGGATCAGGGTCACTCCGTTTTTGTAGTGTCATGGGTCAACCCGACACGGGACCATGCGGATAAGGATTTTGCGGATTACATGACCGAAGGTCCGCTGGCCGCACTAGATGTCATCCGCGACATCACCGGTGAGGAAAAAGCGAACGTCCTCGGGTTCTGTATTGGTGGCATTCTGGTGACCGCAATGCTCGCTTATCTGGCGGAGATTGGCGATGATCGGATTGCGTCTGCTACCACGCTTGCCACGATGGTCGACTTTGAAAATGTCGGCGAGATTGGTGTGTTCGTTGACGACGACCGTTTGGAAAGCATGCGCCATCACATGGCCGAAAAAGGCTATCTTGACGCCCATCACCTGCAAGACATGTTCTCTATGTTGCGTGAAAAGGACCTGATTTGGTCCTTTGTGGAGTCGAACTATCTGCGCGGCCAGAAGCCGCGCGCGTTTGACCTGCTGTCGTGGAATTCGGATTCCACACGCCTGCCGTCAGCCATGCTGCTTTGGTATCTCGAAGAGGTGTATCTGCAGAACGGTTTGCGCAAGCCCGATGCGCTTGAACTCAAAGGCGTCAAGATCGACATCACCAAGATCAAAACGCCGTGCTTTATTCTGGCAACGCAACTGGACCACATCGCACCTTGGCGGTCGGTCTATCCCGCTACCGATTTTCTGGGCGGCGAGGTCGAATTTGTCCTTGGCGGTTCCGGCCACATCGCGGGGGTGATTAACCCGCCCACCGAACGCCCCAAATACAACTATTTGACCAGCGCAACTTATCCCGCATCCCCGGATGAGTTCGAAGCGCAGGCCGAGGTGCACGAAGGGTCATGGTGGCCGCACTGGGCGCGGTGGCTGGACGCCCGTGACAGTAAGACGGTTCCAGCGCGCAAGCCCGCAAAAAAGGGGAAATACAAGGCAATAGAAGCCGCCCCCGGTTCATACGTCACAGCCGATTAACTAACTCTTGGAGGAGATACAAAATGTCAGCAGATGCGAAGTTGAAGACATATGCGCCCAGCGCCGAACTGGTCGCGAACGCGCATATTGATGAAGCGAAGTATAATGAGATGTATGCCGCATCGCTTGCAGACCCCGATGAATTCTGGGGTGAGCAAGGCAAGCGGATCGACTGGATCAAGCCCTATACATCCGTCAAAGACGTCGACTTCACCTTGGGCAATGTGCACATCAACTGGTACGCTGATGCGACCCTGAACGTATCGGCAAATTGCATCGACCGGCACCTTGCGACACGCGGCGATCAGACTGCGATCATCTTTGAACCCGACAGCCCGGATGAGGAAGCGCAACACATCACCTATAAGGCGCTGCATGACGCAGTCTGTCGGATGGCGAATGTGCTCAAGGACCAGGGCGTGACCAAGGGCGACCGCGTTGTGATCTATCTGCCGATGATCCCAGAAGCAGCATATGCCATGTTGGCCTGTGCACGGATTGGCGCGATCCACTCCATCGTGTTTGCGGGCTTTTCGCCTGACGCATTGGCAGCGCGGGTCAACGGATCGGACGCAAAGATTGTTATCACGGCGGATTATGCGCCCCGTGGCGGGCGGCAAACACCTTTGAAATCAAACGCAGACGCCGCGTTGTTGCACTGCAAAGACACGGTCAAATGCCTTGTTGTGAAACGCACCGGCGGCCAGACGACCTGGGTTGACGGGCGTGACCTGGACTATAGCGCGCTTGCAGCCGATGCATCTGCGGACTGCCCCCCTGTTGAGGTCAGTGCGGAAGACCCGCTGTTTATTCTCTATACGTCCGGCTCCACGGGTCAGCCGAAAGGTGTTGTGCATACCTCCGGCGGGTATCTGGTTTATGCCGCGATGACGCAGGAGTTGGTGTTCGACTACCACGAAGGTGACGTATACTGGTGTACCGCCGATGTCGGCTGGGTCACAGGCCATAGCTACATCGTCTATGGCCCGCTGGCCAATGGTGCGACGACGCTTATGTTCGAGGGTGTGCCGACTTATCCCGATGCCAGCCGTTTCTGGCAGGTCTGTGAAAAACATAAAGTCGCCCAGTTCTATACTGCCCCGACTGCAATCCGCGCGTTGATGGCCCAAGGGCCAGAGTTTGTCGAGAAATGCGACCTCAGCAGCCTCAAGGTGCTGGGCACCGTGGGCGAGCCGATCAATCCCGAAGCTTGGAATTGGTACAACGATGTCGTCGGCAAAGGAAAGCTGCCCATCGTCGATACATGGTGGCAGACCGAAACCGGCGGTCACCTGCTGACCCCCCTGCCCGGCGCGCATGCGTTGAAACCGGGATCGGCGATGAAGCCGTTCTTTGGCGTCGAGCCGGTTGTGCTAGAGCCAACAACAGGTGAAGAAATCCATGAAACTGCCTGCGAAGGCGTGCTGTGCCTGAAGGGCAGCTGGCCCGGCCAGATGCGCACCATCTGGGGTGATCATGACCGGTTCGAGCAAACGTATTTCTCCGACTACAAGGGGTACTACTTCACAGGTGATGGCTGTCGTCGGGACGAAGATGGCGACTATTGGATAACTGGACGCGTCGATGACGTGATCAACGTATCCGGCCACCGGATGGGTACGGCAGAAGTTGAAAGCGCGCTGGTCGCGCATGCAAAAGTCGCCGAAGCTGCTGTCGTAGGCTACCCCCACGAGATCAAGGGCCAAGGCATCTATTGCTACGTGACCTTGATGAACGGGCAAGAGCCCAGCGATGAGTTGCGCAAGGAATTGCGCACATGGGTTCGCACAGAGATTGGCCCGATCGCAGCGCCTGACCTGATCCAATGGGCACCGGGCCTGCCTAAGACCCGCTCTGGCAAAATCATGCGCCGCATCCTGCGCAAGATTGCGGAGAACGACTTTGGTACACTGGGCGATACGTCAACGCTGGCCGATCCAACCGTGGTGGATGACCTGATTGAAAACAGAATGAACAAGGAGTGAGACATGCGTGACTATAGCAACGTACCGGTTCTTATTTTGCTTGGACCACCAGGTGCAGGCAAAGGAACCCAGGCAAAGGTTCTGGAAGACCAATTCGGTCTGGTTCAGCTATCCACAGGGGATTTGTTGAGACAAGCTGTTGCCGCGGGCACCCCTGCGGGCAAAGCAGCCAAATCCGTGATGGAATCCGGTGGATTGGTGAGCGACGAGATCGTCATCAACATCCTGCGCGACCGGCTTGCCGATCCTGATTGTGCAGCTGGCGTAATCCTCGACGGTTTCCCGCGGACAATCCCGCAGGCCGAAGCCTTGTCAGAGCTTCTGGCATCCTACGGCTCGCAGGTGCATGCAGCCATCAGTCTTGAGGTTCAAGACGATGCGATGGTGGAACGCATTTCGGGCCGTCACACCTGTGACGGCTGTGGCGAAGGGTATCACGAGACGTTCAAGCGCCCTGTTGTGGACGGTACCTGCGATAAATGCGGTGGACAAAAGTTCCGCCGTCGCGCGGATGACAACCCGGAAACGGTGCGCCGACGCCTTGTGGCTTATCACAATGAAACTGCGCCGCTTATTGCGTTTTATGAGAAATCAGGCACCCTGCAGGCATTGGACGCCATGGGTGACATTGCCGCCATCACCGAAGCCCTACGCCAGATCGTGCGCCCAATTGTGGTAGACGTCCGCGGTGTTCACGCGGCAAGCAAGAATTCAAAAACAGCTCAAATGGAGGAAACACAATGAGTGAACAACCCGATCCAAAGGCATATTGGACCGCCAATATGCGAATAATTAAGATAAGCCTGATCATTTGGGCCATTGTCCCTTTCGGCTTTGGAATTCTGTTCCGGCCGTTGCTTTCGGGCATTCAAATCGGCGGGACCGACCTTGGTTTCTGGGTTGCCCAACAGGGGTCTATCCTCGTTTTTCTCGCGATCATCTTTTTCTACGCATGGCGTATGAACAAGTTGGACCGTGAACACGGTGTGGAGGAATAATCAGCATGGAACAGTTTACCATTAACCTGCTGTTTGTAGGCGCGTCATTCGCGCTTTACATCGGCATCGCGATTTGGGCCCGGGCGGGGTCCACGTCTGAATTTTACGCCGCTGGCCGCGGCGTTCACCCTGTTACCAACGGTATGGCGACTGCGGCTGACTGGATGTCTGCGGCATCGTTCATTTCGATGGCTGGCTTGATTGCCTTCACCGGATACGACAACTCTTCCTATCTGATGGGCTGGACTGGCGGCTACGTTTTGCTGGCGCTGCTTCTGGCACCTTACTTGCGCAAGTTCGGTAAATACACCGTGTCCGAATTCATTGGCGACCGTTTCTATTCTCCAACTGCACGTCTGGTTGCCGTGATCTGTCTGATCATCGCATCTACGACTTATGTGATCGGTCAAATGACAGGTGTCGGCGTTGCATTCGGTCGCTTCCTTGAGATTTCCAATACTTCTGGTCTTCTTATCGGTGCGTGCGTTGTGTTTGCATATGCGGTGTTCGGCGGCATGAAAGGCGTGACGTACACGCAGGTTGCTCAATACGTTGTTCTGATCCTTGCCTATACGATTCCGGCTGTGTTCATCTCGTTGCAGCTGACAGGCAACCCGATCCCGGGCCTTGGCCTGTTTGGTGAAACCGCCAACACAGGCGGCGAAGGTAGCGTTTATCTGCTGCAAAAGCTTGATCAAGTTGTGACCGAACTGGGTTTTGCCAGCTATACAGAAGCGCACAAAGACAACTTGAACATGATCCTGTTCACGCTGTCGTTGATGATTGGTACAGCTGGTCTGCCCCACGTCATCATGCGCTTTTTCACCGTTCCGAAAGTGTCTGACGCCCGCTGGTCCGCTGGTTGGGCATTGGTCTTCATCGCACTTCTTTACCTCACGGCTCCTGCTGTTGGTGCGATGGCACGTTTGAACATCACAAATCTGATGTGGCCTGACGGTACAAATGGCGACGCGGTGTCTGTTCAGATGATCGAAGAAGACGCAGCCTATGATTGGATGGAAACATGGCAGAAAACCGGTCTTCTCGATTGGGAAGACAAAAACGGTGACGGTCGTATCCAGTACTACAACGACAAATCCGAAGCGATGACCGAGCGTGCGGCGGCGAACGGGTGGGAAGGCAACGAGCTGACCAACTTCAACCGTGACATCCTCGTGCTTGCCAACCCCGAAATCGCAAGCTTGCCAAGCTGGGTTATCGGCCTTGTTGCCGCGGGTGGCCTTGCAGCTGCCTTGTCCACAGCGGCTGGTTTGCTGCTGGCGATTTCATCCGCTGTCAGCCACGACTTGCTGAAAGGTCAATTCGCCCCCAACATGTCAGAGAAGGCAGAGCTGTTGTCGGCGCGCATTGCCATGGCGGTTGCCATCGTTGTTGCGACTATCCTTGGCCTGAATCCCCCAGGCTTTGCGGCACAAACCGTGGCCTTGGCCTTTGGTCTTGCAGCGGCGTCGATCTTCCCGGCGTTGATGATGGGTATCTTCTCCAAGCGGGTGAACAACGTAGGCGCAGTTGCCGGCATGTTGTCCGGTCTGATCTTTACGCTTGTCTATATCTTCCTGCACAAGGGTTGGTTGTTCGTTGCCGGGACAAACTCGTTCCCCGATACGGTTGACGGGTCGTTGTTTGGCATCCAGTCCACCGCAATCGGTGCAGTAGGTGCGGCGATCAACTTTGCGGTTGCTTATGGTGTGTCCATGGCCACCAAAGACACCCCGCAAGAGATCAAGGATCTGGTTGAAAGCGTGCGTGTACCAGCAGGCGCTGGCGGTGCGGTAGATCACTAAAACAAAAGGTTCTGGCGCAATTTCTGCGCCAGAACCACATCCCACGAAAGGGCTGCACTTGTGTCGATAGATCAACCATCCATTCTGTCCTACCTGCACCCCTATGACGTGCTGTCTAGTGACGCACGCAATGACATTCTTGAGCAAAGCACATGGATTAATGTTGGCAAAGGTCAGCAAATCTATGCCTGCGGAGACCATCTGAAAGGTCTTTATATCATCGGAAGTGGTCAAGTTTCGATCACTGATGCAAGCGGCGCGCCTCTTTCCTTGCTCAACCGCGAAAATTCATTTGGCGAACGTGGTCTGTTGCGCGACAAAATTGCCGTCACCACCGCCACCGCCGACGAAGATTGCCGCCTGCTATGTATCCCTGCCGCGTTGTTTCGTTCGCTTTTGACGCAACACGAAGCGTTCCAGCGGTTCTTTGACCGTAGCGGCCCCGCTGCACCATCACGCAAGGCTGATCTAACCAGTGTCCGCGTAGAGGCTCTTATGGCGACAGGTCCTGCCGTCTGTTCGCCCGACACATCAATCAAAACCGCCGGACGCATCATGCGGGACGGGCGGATATCGTGCCTTTGTGTCGTAGCCGATGGCGGTCTGGTTGGGATTGTGACCCTGCGCGACATCGTTAACAAAGCCGTTGCTGAGGATTTACCCAAAGACACGCCCGTTTCCAGCATCATGACCGCCAATCCGCGTGTGCTGCCCCCCTCCGCCATCGGATCGGATGTGTTGCACCTGATGATGGAATACCGCTTGGGTCACTTGCCTGTGGTCTCTGCCGGTCGGCTCGTTGGGATTGTCACACAGACCGACCTCACCCGTTTTCAGGCCTCCCATGCCGCAAGCCTGGTCGCACAAGCGGCCCATGCAAGATCCGCTGCGGATCTGGCAGAGATCACCGCCCGCATCCCCGGATTGCTTGTCCAGCTTGTTGCTGCGGGAAATCGTCACGACGCTGTAACGCGCATGATTACGGATATCGCTGACGTGGTCACCCGCCGCCTGCTGCGACTGGCCGAAGAAAAATTCGGCCCGCCGCCCGCAAAATATCTGTGGCTGGCATGTGGATCACAAGGACGGCAAGAGCAAACAGGTGTGTCGGATCAGGACAACTGCCTGATCCTTGAGGACGGGACCAGCGACACTGATCTAGAGTACTTTCAACCGTTTGCGCAGTTTGTGAGCGACGGCTTGAACGCCTGTGGTTACGTCTATTGTCCAGGCGATATGATGGCGACAAACCCGCTTTGGCAACAACCACTCTCCGTTTGGAAAGACTACTTCAAAGGTTGGATTGCCAGTCCCAGCAAAGAGGCACAGATGCTTGCGTCCGTCATGTTCGACCTGCGTCCCATTGGCGGGGATGAATCTCTTTTTGATGACTTGCACGCACAAACCTTGAATGCCGCCGCTGGCAATTCGATCTTCACGGCCCACATGGCGACAAACGCCTTGACCCACGCGACACCTCTTGGGCTGCTACGCGGTTTGACAACGATCCGCGCGGGCGAGCATCGCAATACCATCGATACCAAGCTGAATGGCGTGATCCCGGTAGTCGATCTTGGGCGCATGTACGCCCTTCAAGGACAGCTGCCAGCCCTAAACACCCGCGCACGACTTGAAGCGGCTTTGTCGGCCGGCATCATCAGCGAAAGCGGCGGCAGTGATTTGATTGACGCCTATGACTTCGTCGCACAAACGCGGCTGGAACATCAGGCGAACCTGATCAAGCAAGGCAGAGCACCGGACAACTTTCTGCCCCCCGCGACACTTTCAGGTTTTGAGCGAAGTCATTTGCGGGATGCCTTTGTTGTGATCAAAACAATGCAATCCGCCCTTATGCAAGGGCGCGGGGCGCTCGCCTAAAAGAAGAAGGAAGCAAGTCCATGTTTTTCGAACTCATCGGCACAATCGTCGCGGGCATCGCGACCGCGCTTTTGGTCTGGGCCATAAACCGCACCCTCAAAGGTCGGCTGCCGTCGTGGCTGGTTCCAGCGTCGGCCGGTTTGGCCATGCTGATCGCCACAATCTCAAGCGAGTACAGCTGGTTCAATCGTGCACAAGCCAATATGCCCGAAGGGTTTGTTGTCGCCGAAACGGTAAAAGAAATCCGGCTTTACCGCCCTTGGACTTACGTGAAACCGTTTGTCAGCAGATTTATGGCCGTTGATCAGGCGACGGCGCGCACCCATCCTGACCATCCCGACCAAAGGATCGTTGATCTGATCATCTATGGGCGTTGGGCGCGCACGGCGAAAATTCCCGCGTTGTTTGACTGTGCCGCAAATGCCCGCGCCGATCTGGTTGATGGTGTCAATTTTGGATCAGACGGCACAGTGTTGAACGCAGATTGGCTCCCCATGGATGCAGACGCCCCTTTGTTGCGGGTTGCCTGCGCGGGCACCTGACATGAAACATCTCGGTTTGCGCACACGGATTTTGCTGTTCTTTTGTCTGCTCGCAATTGGCAGTCTGGCCATTACCCTGTCCGCGTTATGGATTGGGTTTCGCCAACTGGGCGTGCCGGAAGCCTTGTCCGCTTTTGTAACCACAGGGCTGATTGCTGGCTTCGGAGTCACGGGCCTCGTGGCATTTATCTGGTTGTTGTTCGACGACAACGTCAGCAAGCCTATTGAATCGATTGCAGCCAGTCTGCGGGTCCGCGCGCATGCCGATGTCAGCACGCCAATTGATGTCACAGATGCCAAATACCTCGGTGATCTAGCCCCTGCTGCTTCGGCTATGGGTACTATTCTTGAGAACGTCATGCGGGCGCGATCGGAAGCTACCACGAAGGAGCTTGCAGAAGTGACGGCGCAGCGCGATCAACTTGTGAAAATCCTGTCCGATATTCCCGTCGCAACCTTCCTCGCCACTGCGGATCATCAGATTGTGCTATACGATGGACAGGCTGCTGCTTTGATGGAGCGGGTCGGGGCTGCGCGGTTAAAGACATCCCTGTTTGACTACTTCGACGCTCCCGCCATCATCAGTGCACTGTCGCAGATGCAGGACACAGGCACCGAGCATATGCATGTCACCGTGGTATCGCAGTGCGGCAGGGTCTATTCGGGCACCATCCGAACCTATGGACCCGATGGCGGGTACACTTTGATGCTTGAGCCGCTTGAACCCTCTGCGGCGCGCCCCCTGACCTATGATTTCGATCTATTGAACTCTGCACAGTCAGATAGCCTATCCGATACGCTCCTGCGCGATTTGGTCTATGTCGTGTTCGATACCGAAACCACCGGACTGGACCCCGTCACTGACGAGGTTGTGCAATTGGGTGCGGTTCGTGTTGTGAACGGCAAAATCGTTCAAGGTGAAGCCTTTGAAACCTTGGTCAATCCGGAAATGACAATTCCGAAACGATCTACAGACGTTCATCGCATAAGCAATGAGATGGTTACTGATGCGCCCTACTTCAGTGCCGTTTGTACAGAGTTTCACGCCTTTTCGAAGGAATCTGTTTTCGTCGCGCATAATGCTGCTTTTGATATGGCGTTTCTGCACAAACAAACCCAGAAGACCGGCCTGCGTTTTGATCATCCCGTTCTGGATACTGTGCTTATGTCGGCCGCAATATTTGGTGGTTCGGCGGTCCACACCCTTGATGCAATTTGTGACCGGCTTGGGGTCTGTATTCCACAAACCCAGAGGCACACAGCCATGGGTGACGCAGTCGCGACAGCTCGTGCTCTGGTCGCTATGATCGCCATATTCGAAGGCCGAGACATTCAAACCTATGGCGAGCTCCGAAATACGATGAACAAGTATCGCAAAATACTTAATACCTGAATGCGATCTAAAGCGTCATGTTTCGCCAGCTGACCCGTCGCGGTTTTTTGTCATTACAAAGCCTCGTAAGCTCAAATGGCGGCGGATAGCTGTCATTTTCCGATTTTCGGCAAAATTTCAACTAACATTTTCATAGGCTTCCGGTACCAGTCATACCCCGCACCGCGGAAAGTTGGTAAAATAGGCACGCACAGGACCAGCGCACGGTCTATGCGTCCAGATCGGCCTTAAGGGCATCAGCGGCCTTTAGCGCGACCTTGTGCTTGCCTGCTATCTCGCCACGTTTCTTGATTAGTCCAGATAATCTGGGCTCCATAAATCCCCTCGGCATGGGCGCTTGTTCTAAGCAAGGAGCCATACCCTATTATGGATTCACAGCGTTGTTTTTATAAGATATATTGTTGGTGCGTTTGATACATAAGGCCGCGCAACTGAGACATTAGCCACCAGCTCAGCGAACGGCCGGCTTTCCGCATTGCGACCAATGGTGCTTTGCGCCGCGAATGACGGCAGTGCGCCCATTGTGTGAATTTAACTTCTACGCTGCACGTGCTCACAGCGTGAAAAATGCGGTATGAGCGAAAAACTGAATGCCGCTGCGCAGCGCAAGAAGCGGCCATTCGCGTAAGTCTTAATATAGTTTGGCTGATGCTATTCTGGGGTGAAGGTGCACACCCCGTTCGGGATGCAGTAAAAGTCAGGTCAGTGCGTATAGCGTGACCTGCACCGCTTGTTGAAACCGAGCGCCGACACCGACGAACAGCGTCCGGTTCACCCAGTCATAACGCTCATCGCCCGTTTCCAGCCGTGCGTGCGTGCGCATGTAATAGGCGGTCGGGTCAACCTCTTCGCCGCGCGCCACAGCAGCAAGCACCTCTTCCGGCCCATGACGAAACCCGTAATTAATAATCTCGATGATGGCTCCATCATCGGTTTCCACCGCGTACCGCGTATCAAGTTCGGCCAGCCCTCCCGCAAAGATGGTTTGCCAATCGGCACCAAGATTCAGGATGCGCCCTGCCAGACGCGCGCCCGTGACCGTACCGCCCACAATTGGAATGATCCGCCGGTGCCCTGCACGGCCCGCGCCCATTTCGCGGATCACATCCAGTTCAACATACAGCGTGCAAACCTCGTCCAATTTTGGTGTCGGCAGGTCCATCGCAAAGCCTTTCATAGGAATAACTGTTTACCAATGTAACAACTTGGGCGTATTGTGACTATGTCTAAATGGAGGCTGGTTATGGCCAAGCACACGCCACGGATCGTTGCCAACAATGATCTCAAAACACCTGATCTGGAAGAACTCGTCGGCTATAATCTCAAGCGCGCATACATCGTCGTCAAAGAGGATTTTCGCGACGCAATGGGCAAGGACGGTCTTTCTGCCCGAGTGTTTTCCGCACTCTCCCTGACCAACGATCACCCCAATATCACGCAGAGTGAGTTGGCGCGGATGATGGGGATTGAACGATCAGGGCTTGTCGCAATTGTAGACGAGTTGGAGGCGAAGGGCTGTTTATCACGCGTGCAAGTGCCAACTGACCGGCGTGTCCAGGCGTTGGTCCCCACCGAAGCGGGACGTCAGCTGTATCGTGAGACAATTGAGGCGGTACGCGCGCATGAAGACAGCCTGTTTAGCAACATGACGGAAGCCGAAAAAGCGCAGCTCTTGTCCCTGTTGAAAAAAATCCGCCGTAGAGGAGAATGAAAATGAGCTTACAGAATTGGGCCGGACATACGGCAATCGTAACAGGCGGCGCGTCAGGACTTGGCGCGGCGACAGCTGAACAGCTGGCCTGCGACGGGCTCAAACTCGCTCTGTTTGATCTTAATGAAGAGGCGGGTCGCGCGCATGCGGACAAGATTGGTGGGCGGTTCGTCAAAGTTGATGTCGCCGATCCCGCCTCCGTCGCAGCGGGCATCGCAGATGTTCAGGATACAATGGGGTCATTGCGCGTTTTGGTGAACTGTGCCGGGATCGGCGGCGCGGCCAAGACGGTCTCGCGTGGTGCCCCCCACGATCCGGGATTGTTCGAAAAGACCTTGAGGGTTAATCTGATGGGCAGTTTCAATTGCGCCAGTCAAGCGGCTGCACAAATGTGCACGGCAGAGCCGATCGCACCCGATGGCGCGCGCGGCGTTATCGTGAACACCGCTTCCGTGGCGGCTTTTGACGGGCAAGTTGGTCAGCTTGCCTATTCCGCCTCAAAGGGCGGCATTGTCGGGATGACCTTGCCCATGGCGCGTGACTTGGCTGACAAGGGTGTACGCGTCTGCACGATCGCGCCGGGCCTGTTTCTGACACCACTTCTTGATGAACTGCCACAGGAGGTACAGGCCTCGCTCGGGGCGCAGGTGCCATTTCCATCAAGGCTTGGCGATCCTACTGAATATGCCGCAATGGTAAGCCACATTACCCAAAATTCCATGCTCAATGGTGAAACCATCCGCTTGGACGGCGCCATACGCATGGCCCCTCGTTAGTATGAGCGCGCTGGACCCAAACGATTTCTGGTCGCCGACGTTTGACATCACCACCCGCGACGACGGCACGATCCTCATGGAGCAAACCAAAGCTCTGCCTGAGCATTTGCCAACTCTGGCGGATTATCTCGACAAATGGGCTGACGCCACGCCGGATCAGCCCTGGCTCGCACGGCGCGATGGTCAGGGGGACTGGCGCAAGATCACCTACGGTGAGGCGCGCACCGCTGCGCGCCAAATCGGGTCACACCTGCTGGAGATGGGGCTGGGACCTGACAGGCCGCTCTTGATCCTGTCAGGTAATTCTCTGGAGCATGGGCTTCTCGGGGTTGCATGTTTTTACGTCGGTATTCCTTTTGCCCCTGTCAGCCCCGCCTATTCTCTGGTCTCAAAAGATCACAGCAAGCTTAAGGACATCGCAGCGCTCCTGAATCCGGGCGCAGTCTACGCCGAGGATGGCGATCAGTTTGCCCCGGCACTTGCGTCGATCTCTTCGCCGCAGCGGGAGGTGATCGCACTGCGCGGGGCATCGTCGGTGCCCTTTGCTGATATGTTACAAGGTGATGGGCCATCTGCGGGCCGAGCACGCGCAACCGTAACTTCGACTACCGTTGTCAAATATCTCTTCACTTCCGGTTCAACAGGAAACCCCAAGGCCGTTATCAACACCAACGGCATGATCTGCGCAAACCAGGCAATGGTCCGCGATTGCTATCGCTTTTTGGAAAAACGCCCGCCTGTCGTGTTGGATTGGGCGCCTTGGAACCACACTGCAGCGGGCAACAAGGTTTCCTACCTCGTTCTGACAAACGGCGGCACCTACTACATCGACGAAGGCAAACCCGCCCCCGGTGCCTTTGACGAAACCCTGCGCAATCTGCGTGAAGTGGCCTGCACGTGGTATTTCAACGTCCCTGTCGGCTGGGATATGCTGATTGACGAACTCGAAGCTGACCCGACCCTTGCGAAGACGTTCTTCAGCCAGCTGGGCATGATGTTTTACGCAGGCGCAGGGATGGCGCAACGCACGTGGGACAGGTTGCGCGCGATTGGGCGCAAGACAACCGGACGGGAGGTTCTTCTGTCCAGCAGTTTGGGCGCGACGGAAACGGCCCCTTTTGCATTGACTTGCACGGATGTGCAGGACTTCTCAGGCAATGTTGGTGTGCCCTCGGCGGGGCTGTCCATGAAACTTGTCCCGAACGGCGGAAAGCTTGAGGTGCGCCTGAAAGGGCCAAGCATCACACCGGGCTATTTTGGCGATCCACAGAGTACAGCCGAAGCGTTTGACGATGAGGGGTACTATTGCATGGGCGATGCCCTGCGCCCTGCTGATCCGGCAGATTTCACCAAGGGCTTCTTTTTTGACGGGCGCGTTGCTGAAAATTTCAAGCTGAACACTGGCACATGGGTTGCTGTTGGCGCAGTACGTTCGGCGCTCGTCGATGCCATGGACGGGCTTGTTCGCGATGCTGTGATCACCGGTGAGAACCGAGCCGAACTCGGCGCGCTCTTGCTGCTGTCAGAACAGGCCAAGCACATGGAAACGGATCAGCTGCATGCTGCTTTACACGACAAGCTGCGCAGCGCGGCCCAGCGTGCCACAGGTTCAGCCAGCCGCGTGCGGCGCGCCGCAATCCTGCGCGATGAGCCCAGCCTTGACAAAGGCGAGGTCACCGAAAAAGGCTCGCTCAACCAACGTGCTATGCGTGCCAACAACGCAGGCAAGATTGCCGAGCTGTTTGGGGGCAATCCCGAGATACTGAGCGTTTAGTTCGGGTCCCGATAAAATGGAGTAGGCCATTCTCTGATCAGACCGTACTTATCGCAGGAGAAGGCATTGGTTGACTGGCGCTGGCTTTGACGCTTGATCAGATCGGTGTGCCCACCATTATTTTCGAGACAGTCGAACAGCTTCGCCCTCTTGGCTTTGGGATCAACCTTCGGCCGAACGGTGTGCGCGAGCTTCTCCAAATGGGTTTTAGCACCAATGAGTTGGATCAGGTTGGCATACCTGCGAAGAAATGGGCGTTGGTCGGCCTGAACGGCAAGGACATCTATGCCAAACCGCGCGGATTGGACGTTGGTTGTGCATGGCATCAGTACGCGCCGCATTGCGGCCAGTTTCACTTGGTCCTTTAACAAAACCTGATCGCCCGCGCTGGCCCCGATACAGAGAAATTAGGGGCGCGTGTTTTGGGCTACCAGAACAATGCTGATGGCGGCATCATTGCTACGATTGGAATGGCGGCCGGACGACAGACAACACAAAGCGGGGCGCTTTTAATTGGTGCCGACAGCATTCATTCAGGAATCGGTGCGCAGATGCACCCTTACCAGTCCCCAATTCACTGGGGCGGCGCGATCATGTTGCGTGGGACAACACGGTCCAGACCGATCGGGACCGGCTAACCATTCATAGGGCTGCGCACCCACTAACAACGCGTGGTGATATATCCAACCTCACCCCCTGATGCCGACGGACTGCACTGGATCAGGGGGATTTCCGAGGTCACTTATGACGATCCCGCTGGTCGCGAAAGCGGTTGGTTCAAGCCAACCAGTATCGATATATTCATCCATCATTTTGAAGACTGTAACTGAGATTGGCTGAATGTGCCCACGCTGTTGCGCGGAGCCGAGACAGCCTTTGAAAACCGTATGATCGACCGCGACCCCATTCCCACTTGGCAAGACGGGAATGTCGCCTTGCTTGGCGACGCCGCGCACGCGATGTATCCGGCCGGTTCCAACGACGCGACGCAAGCCACTGTGGACGGGCGGGTTCTGGCAGCAAAGATTCTGGAGCATGGGGTGAACGCCGAGGCCCTCGCAGCCTATGACCAAGAACTGTGCGGCCCAGTATCCGAGCTTGTTTTGCGCAACAGGCGTGCAGGGCCGTTCGGATTGCTCAATATCGTCGATGAACGCTGTGGCGGAATGTTCGACAGCATTGATGGCGTGATCCCGCAGGCGGAGCACGCCGCGTTTATGGCTGGCTACAAGGCTGCGGCTGGCTTTGCTGTCGAAACACTAAACGCCGTGCCGACCATTATCGAAAAAGGTCTCAGGGTTAGCGCCTCTGGGTAAAGCCCGTTTCCAAGTCGGACAGATGAGGGGGGCCGCGCTTCCTCACGAGAGTAACTCGCCTAAAGTGCGTCGATGACCCAGACCAGCCAGAGCGTGACCGCCGGGAAAGACGCTAATATCACGACCCGGACGATGTCGGTAATCACGAAGGGCAGCGCCCCTTTGTAGGTTTCGCTGATGGGTGTGGTCTTGGACATCCCGTTGATGATGAAGAGATTCATCCCTACGGGCGGTGTGATCAATCCGACCTCCACGACGATCAGCACAAGAATGCCGAACCAGAGGCCGAAGTCGTTCACGCTCATCCCGAAGTCGAGCACGGACATGATCGGGAAAATTATCGGTACAGTCAAAAGGACCATCGACAAACTGTCCATCACGCAGCCGAACAGAAGATACATGATAAGAACGATTGTTAGCACGAACCACGGTGAGAAACCTTGTGTGCCAACCCAGGCAGAAGCTTCTTGCGGCAATTGTGTGAGCGACAGGAAGTTGTTGTAGATGCCCGCGCCCAAAATGATCAGAAAGATCATCGCTGATGCGCTGGCCGTGGACAGGATGGATTCCGTCAGGCGCGGCCATGTCATTTCACCACTTGCCAACGCGGCAATGAATGTGCCCGCCGCGCCAACAGCCGCAGCTTCAGTTGGGGTGAAAATACCTGCGTAGATGCCGCCGACAACAGCCACGAAAATCAGGATAACTGGCCAGATCTTTCCAAGCATGACCATGCGTTGCCCCCATGGCACACGCGGGCTCAACCGGGCTGCATTGGGCCGCACGCGCACCCAGATTGAAATCGCGATCATGTAACCGATGGCGGCCAAAATGCCGGGGATAAACGCCGCGACGAAGAGTTTGGCGATGTTCTGCTCCGCCAGGATTGCGTAGATCACAAGGATCACAGAGGGCGGGATCAGAATGCCAAGGGTGCCCCCCGCCGCCAGCGCCCCGGTGGACAGGCTGTCGGGGTAACCATAGCGCTTCATCTCGGGCAAGGCGACCTGCCCCATAGTTGCCGCCGTCGCCAGCGATGACCCGCAAATCGCGCCAAAGCCCGCGCAGGCCCCGATGGCTGACATAGCCACACCACCTTTGCGGTGACCCAGAAAGCTCTCTGCGGCCTTGAACAATGATGTGGACATGCCAGACAGCGTGGCGAACTGACCCATCAGCAAGAACAGCGGGATGATTGAAAACGAATAGTTGGAAAAGGTGCCGTAGGTCAGCGTCTTGAGCTGGTTGAGCGTCATCATGGGCGTCCCGATTACCAGATACGTGCCACCAACACCAACGCCGATCATGGCAAGTGCGATGGGCGCGCGCAAGAAAACAAGGATCAACAGTACCGGCAGGGACCAGATCGCCAGTTCGATGTTGGTCATGCCTGAATCCCTTCGGGATTGTCCACATACCCGGCCAGCCGGCGCAGGGCACGGAACGTGCAAAACACGGAGACGATGACAAAGCCCACCGCGCCGATAAGGCCCGCGGCATATCCCTGCCAGACAGGAATCTGGGCAATCAGCGTCGTTTCACCGTACGACAGCTTGTCCTGCATACCGAGGTAGAGCCGATAGGTTCCAACCGCCGCCACGAAGGCCATCCCAGCATTGAACAGCAGGTCAAGAAACTGATCGGCCTTACGCGGCATTGCGAACTGGAACAGATCGACGCGCGCATGGGCTTCCTTGAACTGCGCCCAAGGCAGAAAGGCGAAGATGGCGGCGGCCATGCCGATCTCCGTCATGTCATAAATGCCGCGAATGGGTCCCAGCCCGATGTCCAGGGGCACAAAGACACGCCCGATGATCGAAACGCAAGTCAGCAAGGTAATGCCCAACAGGACCACGCCACCAGCCAAAGCCAGAGCACGCGCAAGCGCTTGCGCCAGTTTGTCGAGTGCGTGATACATCTTTTTTTTTGCCCTTCAAATAGGGCAAGGATGCCTAATGGCTCCCTTGCCCTGATGTCGTCAACTATTAGCCGCCGTGCTTTTTGATCAGCGCTTTGGCCTGCTCGATTAGCGCTGAGCCATCGAGGCCCTTGCCGTCCATGTCAGCAATCCAGCGCTCGATCACGGGGCCCGCTGCGTCTTTCCAGCGCGCGACCTCTGCTGCGTCGAGCTCAACAATGGTGTTGCCAGCTTTTTCTGCAATGGCACGCGCTGGTGCGTCCTCGTCCCACATTACCTGAGTGGCGAACTTGGACAGTTTTGCGCCTGACTCTGCATCAATAATCGCTTTGAGATCATCGGGCAGCGCCTCATACTTGGCCTTGTTCATCACAAGAACAATTGTTGCCGCATAAAGCGCTTCGTCGCCAGAGAACTCCGTGTGGTTCGTCACCAGCTCCGACAGGCGGATCGCAGGGGTCACTTCCCATGGAATGACAGTGCCTTTGACAACGCCCTTGGACAGCGCCTCGGGGATTGCGGGCAGCGGCATGCCAACAGGCTCTGCGCCCAGCTCAGAGAGCATATCGTTGATGATACGGGTCGGGCCGCGCACGGTCAGACCTTTCATATCCTCAAGGCTGTTAACACCGTCCTTAGAGTGGACAACACCGGGGCCATGCACCCATGCGCCAAGAACTTTGACGTCCTTGTACTCATTGCTTTGCCAATCCGTCTCGACCATCTCCCAATAGGCGGACGCGGTGGCGACAGGGTTTGTCATCATAAAGGGTAGTTCAAAAACTTCTGTTCGCGGGAAGCGGCCCGGCGTATAGCCCACCACAGTCATGGACAGATCGACAACGCCGTCGCGCGCCTGATCCATCAGTTCGGGCGGACGGCCACCCAAAGACATGGCATCGAAATGCTGGATCGCAATGCGACCGCCAGACGCCTCCTCCACCGCAGTCGCCCAGGGCTTGAGGATCTTGGCAGGCACCGTCGCAGGGGGTGGCAGGAACTGGTGCAAGCGCAGAGTGACCTCTTGCGCATAGGCCGAGCCGCCCAATGCGGCGGCGGTTACCACTCCGGCAATCGCTGTTTTGACAAAGCTACGTTTCTTCATGTCTTCTCCTCCCAGTGAGACAAAGGTGATGCAGTGACGGTTTTTCCGTTCATCTGTCTTGGTTATCTGAATTTCGGCGGTCGTTTTTCCAAAAATGCGCGCAGCCCTTCTTTCGCGCCATCAGACGTTTGCGACATTGCCGCAGCGAGGCTTTCCGTGAATAACCCTTCAGAGCGGGGCATGTCCTGAATGCGCGGGATTGCCTGCATCATCAGGTAGTTCGAGAAAGGTGCATTATCTGCGATCTTGCGCGCAAGTTTTTTCGCAAGATCGTATCCTTCGCCAGCCTCGACAGAGTAGTGGCACAGCCCAAGCGCAAGGCCTTCTTCGGCTCCGTAGTTGCGCCCCGTCAGCATCATTTCCCGCATTCGATCCGCGCCCAGTAAACGGCCCACGCGCACTGTCGCACCGCCGCCTACGAATATCCCGCGCCGCCCCTCCGGCAGCTGGAACCGCACATCCGGCTCGGCGATACGAACATGGGTCGAGGCCGCGATTTCAAGCCCGCCGCCAATTACAGCACCAGTCAGGACCGAGACGACCGGCAATCCGCCAAACTCGATGGCGTCCGAAACGCGATGCCAATTGCGCGAATGATAGACACCTTCAATGGGGGCGCGATGCTCATGCTCGGCCAGATCCAGACCTGAACAGAAATGCCCGCCTTCTCCGCGCAGGATGGCTGCGTTCACACCCTCGGGTGGATTGGAAAAAAAGGTGTCAAGCTCAGCGATCAACTGGTCATTCATGGCATTGCGCTTTTCGGGCCGATCAAAAGTGACCGTTGCGATGTCGCCGTCAATCTCGACGCGCGTTGCATCTTTTTTCCCCGAGTTGCCCGCCATACACAGATCCTTTTACTTGTAAATTTGTTGTATAGGTTAACGGTTCTGCTGTATAGCATTTTTGCAGGGAGGCACATCATGGTTGATTTCAGCGCCGTCAAGGCAATCGATTTTCACACGCACGCAGAAGAACCCTGCAACCACGGCCGCGATGACGGTTACAACGAATTTCAGGCCGGGATGGCCAAATACTTCAAGAACCCGGCAGGAGCAGATGGAATGCTGCCGACGGTTCAGGATACCGCCGCTTACTATCGAGAGCGCAACATCGCCGCTGTTATCTTCCCTGTCGATGCAGAGCGCGAGACAGGCTTTCGCCGCTATTCCAACGAAGAGGTTGCTGGCATCTGCGCCGAAAACGACGATATTCTGATCCCCTTCGCCTCCATCGATCCACACAAGGGCAAAGCCGGCGCACGCGAAGTCAAACGCCTGGTGCGCGACTTTGGTGTGCGGGGGTTCAAGTTCCACCCCACGATGCAGGGGTTTTTCCCTAATGATCGCGAGGCGTGTTATACTGTGCTGGAAGCCTGCGCCGAAGAAGGGGTGATCACGCTGTTTCATACCGGCCAAACCGGCGTTGGATCGGGTATGCGGGGTGGCATGGGAATGAGGCTCAAATATTCCAATCCGATGTATCTCGATGATGTGGCGGTCGATTTCCCAGACATGCCGATCATTCTTGCCCATCCCAGCTTTCCCTGGACGGAAGAAGGGCTGGCCGTCTGCCAGCACAAGCCGAATGTCTACTATGACATGAGTGGCTGGAGTCCAAAGTATTTTCCTGAAACCTTCATCCGCTACGCCAACTCGATCCTGAAAAAGAAGATGCTGTTCGGTTCTGACTGGCCCGCGATCACGCCAGACCGCTGGCTTGCCGATTTTGAGAATGCCCCGTTCAAGGACGAGGTGCGCCCGATGATCCTGAAAGAGAACGCCCTGCGATTGCTGGGAGAAAGTGATGGCTGATCTCGCTCCGCTGGACGAAGCAATTACCCTCCATGCGCTCGACCGCGATCCTTTCCCGATCTATCGCCGCCTGCGTGCCGAAGCCCCGGTCGTCCGGGTCAAGGCGGCGGGCCGCACCTTGCTGACCAAGGCGGTTGATACGAAATACGTCAAGGATAACCCGGAGCTATTCAGTTCTGATGATCCGAACACGCCGATGAAACGCGCCTTCTGGGCGCACACGCTGATGCGCAAGGATGGCGCCGAGCATCTTCGCGAGCGCATGGCCATGGCACCCGCCTTTGCGCCCAAGGTGATCCGCGACGATTGGGTGCCGCAGTACCAGAAGATCGCGGAGGACTACGTGGCACGCTTGCCGCGCGGCGAGGTGGTCGATCTCTTTCCGGCGCTGTCGGGCCCATATTGCGCGCGTGGTCTTGCAGTGCTTCTGGGGATCGAGGACGCATCGGACGAACAGATGCAGCGTTGGAGCCAGGCCCTGATCGACGGTGCGGGCAATTTCGGCTGGCGCGATGAACCCTTCGCACGCGCGGACCGCGCCAATGAGGAAATGCACGCGCTCTTTGACAGCCTGCAAGACCGGCACCGCGCAGAGCCGAACAACTCCGCGCTTTCGGTCATGCTGAATGCAGATGACCCGATCGACGAAAAACAGATCTACGCCAATATCAAGATCGCCATCGGCGGTGGCATCAACGAGCCGCGCGATGCCTTGAATACAATCGTCGTGGGGCTGCTGAGCAATCCTGACCAGTTCGCGCAAGTCAAGAGGAATGGCGACTGGGACAAAGCATTTGAAGAAGGTGTGCGCTGGGTCGCGCCAATCTCTGCCTCGTCCCGGCTTGCGACGCAAGACACGGAGATCAGGGGGTACATCATTCCGAAGGGTGATACGGTCATGACCATCCAGGCTAGCGCCAATCGTGACGAGGATGTCGTTGAGGACGGCGAGATTTTTAACGTCTACCGTGACAAGATCCTGCACCAATCCTTCGGGAACGGCCCGCATTTCTGTCAGGGAACGCATGTGGCGCGCCGCGCGGTGGCGCAGGTCATGCTGCCGCTGCTGTTCGACCACTTCCCAAACATGTCCCTACCAGATCCAGACGCTGTGATTTGGCGCGGTTTCGGCTTTCGCGGACCTATTCAAATACCCGTATTGCTGAACTGACCCCGGACATTTTGAGAAACCCCGGAGATAAAACATGCCTGTGCACCCTCCTCCACAGAAAAGATGGGATGAATTAGCGTCTTATCGGGGGTTTAATGACTGCTATGGTGATTTCCGTTGCAACGCAGCAGCAGATGGCATGCCGCATCCGAAAAGCGATGCTGCGAAGGCAATTGCTGCATGAGCAAAAAGGAAGCTCAGTCCGCACAGCTGACCTTAGCGTATAGCGCAGCGAAAGACTGCTATCGGCCGTAAGCGGCACTCGATAGTAAGGGCGGATTGCGATCATACGCTGCAAAGGCGCAGCTACAATGCTCGTAGGGCAGAGCGGGCATTTCAAAGCCTCGTACCGTCTATGCCGAATGTGGCACAAAAGCTGCCAAAGACGCCGCTTGGCGTTTAGACCGACGCTGTATTATTTAAAAGAATTGAGAATGAAATTTGGCGCGTCTTACTGGACTATTTGGAAACCTATCCGCTCTTTGGATTATTGATAGGCGGGATTGGCAACAGGCTAGCGATGCCCCTTCAAATTACCTGAATAGCGAAGGATAGGGGATGCATGTCATCTGTTCCGACACCCATCCCCCGAGACAGTCCCCTAGAGAAGATCGAAGGACGAATCTTCCGCCAGACCGACGATAAGCGCCTCTTCTAGTGCTGCGTCAAATATCTGCAGATCCGCAATTTCTCCTGAGAACGGATTGGTGAAAGAACCGTTGCCTGTGGCGCTTGCCCAACCAAGGCCCCCGACCTGCAGGAATTCCTGATTGGTCTCCCATGAGGATACAAGGCCTGATTGCTCGCCTCGCAACACGCCATCGACCCAGAGCTGGACACCCTCATCGGCAAACACAGCAGCCACCTCGTACTCCTGACCAGCGTTCAAATTCTCGAAAACCTGCGTCGAGCTATTCGCGCCATCTTGGAAGCGTACAATCAGATCGCTATTTTCGATGTATGCTGCAAAGTGATTGCCTCCGCCCACGAAGCCTGACGCATCCTTGACGACCAAACCCTGACGAACGCCCGGATTGTCGTCAATAAAGGAGAAGGCGATGGTACCCTCTCTGAATTCGAAGGTCTCTGAGGGCGCGATATTCTGCACCTGTGCCGCACTACCATCGTAGCTCCGAATTCCAAGCTGCTCCAGCACCGCGGTTGGCAAGACCGGTTCTGTCGTAACACCGATGCTGACAGTGGCCATATCCGTTGGGCCGTCCCCATCAGACAGAACGTATTCGAAGGTAACAGTGCCAACAAAGTCCGGATCGCTGGCCGTGTAAGACACAGTTCCATCACCATTATTGACGATGGACCCGTTAGCGGGATCGACGATAGAGAGGATGCTCAGCGCATCACCGTCTGCGTCCGTGTCATTTGCCAATAAATCAATGAGTACCGCTTCACCCTGCAAAACATTCGCGAAATCATCGTTCGCTACAGGATTGTCTTCAACCCCATTGACCGAAACGCTGACGTTCGACACATCCGTACCGCCGCGACCGTCAGCGATGACAAAGTCGAAGCTATCGGTCCCAAAGAAATCAGCATCAGGTGTGTAGCTGACAGTGCCATCGCCATTTAACACGACTGTCCCATTCGTCGGCTCCGACAATACTTCGGCAACAGTTAGGCTATCCCCGTCGAGATCAGAGTCGTTAGCTGTTGGGTCAAACGTGATCATGGTGTCCTCATCCAAAAAGATCACATCATCTACAGCCACTGGATCTGCGTTTGGCGGCCCGTCAGCATGCAGTGTCGCGATCTGATCTGGCGTAAGGCTCACATCATACAGTTGTTTGTCAGTGATTGTCCCCGCGAAGGGCGACACAAAGCCTGCCGCACCAGAGGCGCTTGCCCATCCGAGACCTCCCCACTGGATGTATTCGACATTCTGTGTCCAATCCATCACCAGCGGATTACTTCCCACTGCCACGCCATCCAGATAAAGAGTGCTACCCCCTGCCCCGAAGCTGGCAGCGACATCGTAAGTGACCCCTGCTTGGATGTTGGGAACTGTAAAGATGGCGTCAGCCGTGCCGTTCTGGAAACGAGCGGTCAGCGTACTGCCCTGCAGATAGAGCGCAAAGTGGTTGCCCCCACCAACGTATCCGGACGCATCTTTAGAGAACAAACCTTGCTGGCCAATGGTATCGGCTGCGGTGAAGGAGAAATTGAGTGTCCCTTCTGCAATCGAGTAGAGCCCGGAATGCGCGATTTCTTGAACGCTGTTGTTCGCACCGTTGAACACAGAGGTACCCGGCACATCCACGATAGGTATCGGGATACTTGTCACCTCGATCTCTACTGTGGCTGTATCGGTCAACGCACCATCGGAGACCTCATAGGTAAAGCTATCAATACCTGAAAAACCTGCAGTGGTCGGGGTGTAGGTTACCGTACCGTTGGCGTTCACTTCTACGCTGCCGTGTGCGCCTTGGCTGACGTCGGATATAGACAGCGAGTCATCGTCCACGTCCACGTCATTGCTTAGCACATCAATGATAACAGCAGTGTCCTGCGACACTGAGGCAATGTCATCAGATGCGACCGGCCCGTCATTCACAGGAGCCACGTTGACAGTCACAAGCCCGCTGTCGCTGCCACCGTTGCCGTCTACCACAGACACTTCGAATGTGTCGGTTCCGTTGAAATCGGCGTCTGGCGTGTAGGTCACTGTGCCGTCTGTGTTCAACACAGCCGCCCCGTTTGTCGGATCTGTCAGGATCGCTGCGACCACAACCGTATCGCCATTGCCGTCGGTATCGTTATCGGCAGGATTAAAGATGATCGACGTATCTTCATCCGTAGCAACGATATCATCCACAGCGACCGGCTGCTGGTTCGGCGCCTCCAGTATCGAGACTGTGACCGTTGCAGTATCGGCTGTGCCGCCGTTGCCGTCTTCGACGGTGTAGGTAAAGCTGTCCTCGCCTGTCACACCGATGTTCGGTGTATAGGTGACAGTCCCATCGCCGTTGGCGACCACGCTACCAAGCAATCCATCGCTCACCGCCACAACTGTCAAAGCATCGCCATCGGGATCGACATCGTTCGATATCACGTCAATGACTGCCGCTGTATCAATCACAGTAGAGGCCACATCATCGTTGGCTGTGGGATCGTCATTCACCGCATTCACAGTCACAGTAACGGTCGAGACGGCGAAGCCGCCGATGCCATCCGCCACCTGCACGTCAAAGCTGTCTGTGCCGTTGAAATCTGCATCTGGCGTGTAGGTCACATCACCGCCAAGACCCAGAACAGCAGACCCGTTGGACGGATCGGTCACAACGCTTACCACAGTGACGGGATCACCGTCGGGGTCGACATCGTTGTCTGCCGGATTAAAGACAACGGCTTGATCCTCGTCCACAGACACTGCGTCCGGTTGCGCTGTGGGCGGCGAGTTCGAGGCCGTGGATGTCGCGGCCAAGGCCGCAATCTGCGAGGCCGTAAGCTCCTGCGCGTAAATCTGGCGATCTGCCAGAATACCGTTAAAGGGCGCGTCAAAGCCGAAGTCGCCGCTTGCACTTGCCCAGCCACGGCCCCCCCATTGGATTGCCTCGACGTTTAGGCCCCAGTCCGTAACCAGCGGATCAGAGGCGACCGCATTCCCGTTCACCCAAAGGGTCACACCCGATGCGCCAAAGGTGGCTGCGATTTCATATTCCTGGCCTACTGCTATCCCGCTGGAGGTAAGGATGGTTTCACTGGCACCATTCTGGAAGCGTGCTGTCAGGGTATTTCCATCAAGGTAGATCACAGCATGATTGCCGCCCCCCACATAACCGGAAGCATCCTTCGAAAAGAGCCCCTGTGGCCCGCTGGTGGTATCCGCGATAAAGGAGAAGGCGATCGTGCCTTGGGATATTTCGTAGGCTTCATCGTGCGGCAATTCGATCACATCGCCTGCGATACCGTCGAACGTAACAGCACCCGGCGCGTCAAAGATCAGAGGCGCGGCAGTCTTGACCACAAGTGGTGTGCTGGACAGACCCACCTGACCGTCACCCGTGGTCACAACAGCCACCAGTGCGTTCAAACCGCCATCTGGCGTCGCACCTCCGTCGGTATCAAGCAGCGACAGGTCCGCCAGACCCACACCGTTGGCATCCAGTGTGACCGAAGCCAGAGCCTTACCGCCCATCGCCTCATTGGCGTAGAATGCCAGCTCGTCCGCCGCGATGCCGAACGCAGGCGCGCCACTGGCGATAAATAGCCGCGTATCCATCTGGAGTATCTGCACGGTCGCACCCGCAGGACCGGTAACTTCGACCGTAAAGTCGGAAGACGTGATATCCACCTGAGTACCCGCAAGCGAGGCAACCTGATCTGGCCCAGCGCCAACCACCGACAAGGTCGGGGCTGCGATGACCGCTTCAGTCGTGACAACACCTTGGCTACCACCCAAAGACCCACCTGGCAGGTCGAATACGCTTTCATCAAGCAGCGAGCCAAGCGATACTTCGGTATTGGTGCCATCAGTGAACGTCACGGTGACTGTGCTACCGATCAATTCATAACCGGAGACAGAACCGGCATTTCCCGCGCCCGGCACCCCTTGGATAGAATTCGGATCGATGTCTGTGGTGAAAGTAAACGTCTCTCCGGGGTCAAAGTTTGTGAAATCGATGGTCAGGACGTCAAAGCCGCCATTTCGCGGCTGGGAAAACGGATCGGATGCCGGATCGGCTGGCATGACCAGACCAGTTGCTGCGGCTCCGGCATTGGGGGTGAAGGGCGAAGCGGTTGCATCCCCCCCCGAGCCAGTGGGATCAAATACCATATCCGGTAGAATACCCGTCGACAGATCGAAGGACACCTGAGCGATCTGCACACCGGCAGCGCTGTTGTTGGTAAGCTGGAAACTACCCGCAGCATAGGTGGACGCGTCAAGGTCCGTACCCGGCGTAACAAGGATGCCAAGACTACCGCCCTCAACCTGATCGGTTGGCTGGACGTTTACGTCAAAGGTTCCAAGCACAGTCTCGCTGGTGACATTGCCCAGAATATCAGCCACTTCACCATCATTAAGGGTTATTGTGTAGGTACCGTTGTCAGCCGGATCAAAGCTGCCGCCTGGAGGCGTGATCTGATAGGTGGCTATTCTGGTTGCGCCATCCGAAGGCACATCAACCGACAGAAGCGTCGCGGTCGTACTGAATGCAAGCGCGCCGTTGGACACAGTAACATCGAGAGAGTCGAGCGTTGACACATCAACCGCTGTCGCATCGCTATATGCGATAGTGAAGGTATAGCTGTCCCCCGTGGTGGTCACATCCGGAGCCGTCAGATCGGCTGTCGGAGCGGCCGTATCCGTATCACCCGCCACAATAATCTCGATACCCTTGATGGCGGGGTTTTCAGAAAGGTGGAGGAATTCCAGATCGATTGTCCCGTCACTCACCATTGTGTGCGATACCACAGCGCCTGTGCTGAACGCATTGCCCGCAAGCGCGTAAGGGTCGATGCCCGCAAATGCCGCAGGCACAACACCATCTACGCTGATATCAAACACCCTGTCGCCAGTCGCATCGCCGCTTCCGTCAAGGTCGGGCAAGCCCGCGTAAAGTTCGGCCACATAAATGCGGACCTCAACCTCGGTCCCTGCAGCCACGTCAAAGGCCCAAGCCATCTCGCCGTTTGCGTCGTTAATCGAATCCCAACGCTCGACCCCCATCATCTCGGCCACTGCGCCGGTGCCGGAAAGCAAGGATATGTCGACACCCGAAACAGGGGTACCACTGCCCGGGAAATCATTGTTGGAACCGGGGTTGACGAGGTATGGCGAATTGCTGTCTTGAAGGTCTTCGGACCAGTTTGGTCCGCCATCAGAGGCAGCAACTTCGGCACCGCCCGCATTCACGCGGTAAAGAACATCGCCCGGCTGTGGGCCTGCTTTCTCGTTGACGATCAACGCCAGCGTTTCAGTGGTTGTTGATGTCCCATCATCTGCCGTGACCGTGATCGTGTAGGCACCATCATCCGGTTCGGCTGTGGTCCATGCGAAACTGCCGGTCCCATCGCCATTATCAGCGAAAGAATACTGCGCAGGATCGACGAAAGTCCCCTCAGCGTCATTCGAAACAGCAACAGAAAGGGCGATGGCGTCACCATCCGCGTCAGTCGCCTGAATTGAGAATGCCGCTTCTGCGCCTTCTCCGATCTCGATATCCGCGATCGGGTTTATCACAGGCGCTGCGTTTTCAGCATAGGTGAGGTGGATCGGCGACGTGACCGGCCCTTTGGACGCGTCTGTCACCACGTCAATCACGCTGGCGACAATGCCCAATGGCAAGTGCGCTTCGTTCAGCTCACCGAATTCGTTGACCTGATCGGGAACCGAAAGATCAAAGTTCGCAACCTGAGTGAAGTCGAACAGGCTGGAAATATCCTGAACAGAGCCGTCCAGCGGAACATCCACATATAGTATTTCCACCGCATTGTTGGCCGGAAACCCGGAATCCTCCAGCGCCTGCAACTGTTGGTCAAGGCGATCATGATAGACGTTGACCGGATCGAAGGCCGCGCCATTTGTGTCCGTGAATTCGTTGGTGAAAGGCACAATCATACCTTTAAGCACCATGACCCGTGCTGTTTCGCCCGCCGGTCCTGAAATCAGGATCTGCGGTCCGCCGTCGCCATAGGTGCCCTCATCCCCCGCAGCGATGCCGCTAACAGAGATATTTACCTCAAGATTGTCGCTATCCTGAGTCGACAGGGCCAATGCACCAATCTGTTCACCGGTCCCCTGCCCCTGCAACTGGCCGGTAGAACCGGTACCGTCGCTATAGCCAACGGTAAACAGGCTGCCAGCAAGTTCGGCACCACCAATTCCGCCGACATCCCAAATGTTGTTCCCGCCGGCATTTTGCAGCGGCGCCCCGCTATCCAGCGTGGATTTGCTGGAACCGGCAATGGAATTGGGATCCATATCGAGGCCAAAAGTCAGTGTCTCACCTGGATTGAAGTCCGTGAACTCAAGGCGGATGCGTTCATATCCATCTGCCCCGCCAGACCCGAGATACACGATGCCGATCGCATCTTCGTCAAATCCGCCGCCGCCGTTTGTATCTGTGGGAACCACCAGTCCGGTGCCTCCGTCAGTGCCGTTATTCAGCGTCAGTATTTTTGCTGTGCTGTCTCCGGCGATACCGAAAGGATCAAAGACCGCGTCAACCAAGACTGCGTCGCTGACATCAATCTCGATAAAGGAGATGTTCTTGTTACCATTGTTAGTGATCTGGAACGACCCGTTGCCGAAGTTCGACGTTTCGATGTTGTCTTGACCATCATTGATTGTGAGGATTGCCGATCCGCCCGTTGGTTCAGGCTCGACTTCGGCTTCGCGGACCACAATACCGCTAATCTTGGCGTTATCGACAGAGGCCGAAAAGCTGATATCGATCGCGTCCGGATCACCGTACACATCAGGAGAGAAGGTTTCAGGAAGCGTGAGCACAAAGGGCTGGTTGATGTCACCACCGGTTTGTTCAAGGATATCCAGATCATCGATTACCAGCTGCCCTTCGACAAAAACGTCAAAGACACGCCCGCCAATTGCATTGATCGGCTGGAAAATTTCGGCGAAATGCAGTTCCAGACTATACGCACCCGCTGCCACCGGTATGACGTAGTCAAGTGCGGGATCGGTCGGGGCACCGCCATAGCGTTCGGTCTCATAGATCGTACCGTCGAATACGGTTTGAGGTCCATTGCCGCCGTTTCCGTCTACATAAACCAAGCCGTTCAAAAAGGCGGTGTCAGCCGAAAAGTCTATGCCGTCCTGCGTCAAAGCCGGTCCACCGGCATTGATTGCCGCAACGATCTGCCCACCTGTTGCGGGGATCGCTTCGGTCACAAAAGTCAGCGTCGTGTGGCTGGCATCGCCACCCTGATTCAACCAGAAAGTCACATTGCCGGTCAGCGCGTCGATGTCAAATCCGGCAAAGCCCGAGCTGGTATCGTTCAAAGCCGACAGTAGGTCATTACCAACAAACCCCTCGTTGAAGACAAGACCGCCGTTGAGGTCACCGGGTTCGACAACTCCGTCAGGGGATTGGCCGAGCTGGGGGACCGCAGGATCAAGTGTCAGATCATCACCGAGCTTGAGGCCTAAGAAACCACTGTTTCCGGGATCAGCCACATAATTGTCCAGCAGCACATCTGCCAAACGGTAGCCGTCAGGGATTTCGACTGTGATGAAGTCACGGTCGGCGTTCGAGCCTTCCAGATTGGAAACAATTGTTGTGCTGCCGCCAGCAGGCAGCAGGATCGCATCCGGCGCATCGGCGTCAGAAGAGAAGTCACCTCCGGAAACGGCCAAACCGTTCACCGTATCCGCTGGATCCGCCGCACCGGCAGCAAGAATTTCAATACCACGGACAGCGGGGTTGTTCACCGCGCCGTGCAGGAAATCCAGATCAAGCACGCCATCGGTGATTGCCGTCGTGTAGGACAGGACGAACGCCGCATTGCCATTGGTATCAAACGGCGAAATTGCGCTAAAGATTGTTGGCACCACTCCTTCAACGGCCACGTCAAAGGACCGCTCACCCGGAGCGCTTTGTGTGGCTGACCCCTCGGCCAGATACAGGTTCACGGTATAATCACCAGCCACAAGCCCGCCGAATTCATATTGCATTTCTGCGTCGTCTGTGGCGCTGACAGGGTCCCAACGCTCAGTATCGAAGATGGCCGATGGGGCGCCGTTAACATCCGCCGGATCAACTGTGATAGTCGCCGTCGACGCAAAGGTATTGCCACCGCCCGCCACAAGGAACGGTGTCGGGTTGACACCGCTATCCTCGGACCAGTTTGGTCCGCCATCGGTCGCAGCAACTTCTGCGCCACCGGAGTTGATGCGGAACAGGACCTGACCCGGTTCTGTCACCGTGTCGTCGTCCTCAATTGTTACGCTGGCTGTGGCCACACCGATATTGGCGTTCGGACCCACGCTCAGGATATTAATGGAAAACGCTTCATTTGCCTCAGGCAAGGCATCCTGCAAGATGTTTACCAAGAATGTGACGTCGGACGAACTGCCGGCAATGGAGACCGTATCAGTATAAATACCTGTGACAGTATCATAGCTCGCGGACGCATCGCTGTATGAATAGTCTTCCAGAGGCGTGGCACCGCCGGGCACTATTTCAAAGGTAATATCGACGGTCTCTGCAGCCGGCACTGTGATATCAGTGGCCAGTGAAATCTGTACCTGTCCGATATCTTCGGTAACAACCTGATCACCACTTATGATCGACACGGTGGGGTCAACGTCCGCACCTGCCAGCTTGATAATCTCGATCCCGTTGATCAACGGGTTTTCTACGCCATGCAAGAATTCAATGTTAAGCTGCCCGTCTGTGACCGTGACCTCGTTCGAGATTACCCCACCGACAAGGTTACCGAAACCGGCGCTAAGGTCGATATCGTCAAGATTGGGAAGAACGGCACCTTCGATAGCAACGTCGAATACCCGGGTTCCAGGCGTCCCTGTCCCAGTATACCCGTTGCCCATGTATAGCCGCACCTCGTAGACACCGACACCGACATCAAAACCCCATTGCATTTCCGTCCCACCGGCCTGATCCCAACGCTCGGTCTGGAAAATTGCGGCAGGCACTTCTGGCCCCACAGACGCACCGGGAGCCACATTGAAACCGTTGAGGTTATTTTCACCCGCATCAATCAGGAAAGCGCTGTTTGCGGTGTCGGTATCCGCGGACCAATTCGGCCCGTCGTCAAGGGATGCAATCTCGGCACCGCCTGCATTCACGCGGTAAAGAACCGTTTCATTGTCGATGCCCACGGTCACCGAAGCAGTGGCCGTCAGACCATCGGAATCCGTGACTGTATAGCTAAAGCTGCCCTCGCCTTGAAAGCCCGCCGTAGGACTGAAGGTGATGCTGTCGTCGGAAGGATCACCCGCTGTTCCGTTGTTATTAAGCAAAACAGTACCGTTAACCGCATCACCGACCGCTGTGATGGTAAGAGTATCATCCGCATTTGCGTCTGTGTCGTTGACCAATAGTTGGCTGGTAGACACGGTGATCGCCTCATCCAAACCGGTGGAGATCAGATCATCTTCGGCCATTGGGGCTGTCGGGGTTTCTGTGGCGCTGATCTGGATATCATCGAACACAGCCTGAAAGGCGTCTGCTTCGGCTTCTCCGTTGTTGGTCGCGAACAGACCAACGGCAAGGCCGGTCTGCTGCCCCTGCACAGAACTGTCACCTTTTATGGCATCCAGCACGGCCGTCCCGCTGAGCGATATCGGCGTGCCAACAACCACTGAGGTTCCGGTGGCGGTTTCATACGTGATTGTTGCTGTGGCAGTTTCCGCCACGATATCGATGTCCAGCTCGGCAAAGATTTTCTTGGCCTCTGCCTCGGTGACATCGAAAATACCATCTGCTTGAATGAATTGATCCGCGGCAACCGCATCGCCGTCCTCAAGCGTCACCTGAATTTCCCCATTCGGGTGCTGGATTGCGACAACCTTAAGGTAATTGGACTGATCGCCGGTGCCGATGTATCCGCCTATCTGCTGGTACGTGCCGGTAAATGCATCGCCCGGATTGAAGAATGACCACCGGATATTGAGCGTGTCGACTGCATCGCTAAGAACCACGCCGGTGTGGAACAGGAATTCACCACTATTTGATCCGGTGAAGGGATCACCGTTCGACACGGTTTCGATAACAGTCGCCCCCCCCCCAGCAGCGGTGTTAAATTTCACGTTATCAAGGTTAACGTCCTGATCGGGCGCGCTGGACGGCTCTTGGAAAAAGGCCTCGAAATCCGTGGTGCCGTTGACCATAACACCCGTCAAACCGCCGCCATAGCCGTCAGGGCCGGGGAAATCATCCCCTACGCCAGAGGCAGCGAAGCTCCATGTATAGGTCTGGTTGCCCTCAATAAGGACAGAGGTTCCGTTGGTGTCGTCACGGGTAAACGGGTCAACTGCGTTTAGAAGGCCATCGTTGTCAAAATCATTATCATTGGGAAGCACCACATCGCTGGGCACCCAAACGCTGATGTCATTCGAGCCGATTTCGGCAATCCAGATACTGCCATCAGGCGCAACTGTCACATCCAGCGGGTTGATCAAATTCCCCGCAAAACCCGGCAGTTGATAGGTGCCGTCGCCTGCACCGGTGGGCACAAAGTCATCAGCAGTCCCCAAGATGCCATCAGGACCAGGATCAACCAGTGCTTCAACAGCGGTGCCGGCATCATTCAAATTCAGAACCGTGAGGTTATCGTTGAACTGCGTGACAAGCAGCGATCCATCCAGCGCGCCATCAAAGGCTGTCCCATTGGAATTGTAGTAGACAAGACCGTTGCTCGACGACCCCACTGTCACCAACGAATTCGATTCCACGCTGCTATGCGGGACCCGAACACCGCTTTCTGCCAAGCGTACAGGATCGCCTGTGAACTTGGATGGATCAATCAGGAAACCGTCTGCGATCTGCACGCCATCCGGCACAAGCGCAGACAGGTCGCTTACGGTGTTTGGCGTCACGGAACCATCAGGATTCCCGTTATCATCATAGACTGTCCACGACAGGTTTTGATTGGACCGCGCCGGGTTCGGGTGGCCGTAATAACCACCATCTTCTATCAAGAACAGAGGTTCGGCAGCGCCCGTGCCACCGTTGTTGGGCTGCTGGGATGCCTCGCCATCCACAACAACCGGATCGCCCCCCAAATTGCCGTTGGATCCATTATCAACAGTGTAGAGTTGCCCCGAAGGCGACATGACCAAGTCGTAAGGGTTGCGGAACCCGTCAGCAAAGATGCGCAAAGGCGCATCCGCAGGCAGCACAGCCATGTTCAATCCGTCATTGCCCCCGAACGGTCCGTTCACATCCATCCCGTTAGCGTCTTCGCGCACACCGTCATTCGCAACGCTGGGATCATCCAGCGTCGGCAGATCATAAACATAGTCCCGAACTGTGCCGCCTTGGCCGCCGTCAGCGTCCTGCAAAACGGGGCGCGATGCGAGATCGACCAGATCAATCTCCAGAACAGATCCGGAAAGGGCGTATTCCCCTGTATATGAGAAGAAAGACGATGGTGCGCCGTTATTGGTATTGCCACCCACGGCCAGATACAGAGTTTCGCCATCCGGACTAAGCACCATACCGTTGGTGGCGTGGTTCTCTTCGGATCGCGGCAAACCGCGGATCAGATCCAGCTGCACCCATTCTGTACCGGTCCAGCTTACTTGGGTGACGATACCGGAATTTGTGTCCAAGTTAACCTCGCCGTTCGAGGAAATCCGCGGATCGCTTGATGAAATATAGAGCACGGGATTTTCGGCCGTGCCCGCCACCACGATCCCTGTCACCTGTCTGTTCGCCTCACCAGACAGCGATCCATCATCGTTGTGGTTCTGCAACCCGGTCACAACGCCAAGCCCGCTCGCAAGCGTCAGGGCTTCGTGATCGGTGGCGACATATTGGCCATCTTCAATCGTGACTGTGAAGGCATTCACCGTGCCGTTCTGTTCCGCAACGTACAAACGGCCATCCGGTCCGAATTGTAGTGATGTCGGATTGCTGATGACATTGGGGCCATCGGAAATACCTTGGAAAGAGCCGACCTGATTGAAATTAATAGCCATTGTGAAAATTCTCCCGGGCAGAATATCGTGCGCGCCCCAATTGGGGCAGCAGACGATATCTATGAAGGCCAGCCGCGCTCCCCAGAGGCAGAAAAGGCCGAAAATAACTTGATGAAATAGTTTAAGTCGCTGAAATTATAGTATTTTTGATTGTAGAAATTGAGCATTCGAGGGGAATACCCCCGCAATAATAACAAATATAACTCTCTAAACTGGATAGTATGGCCGTAATATTTTGACCACGAGAACGCGGCTATGAAAAAATAAGCCAACGCAAAAAATTCAAATAGAAATTCTTAATTATTAATAAATAGGGATCACAAGCCTGTAGGTTGTCAATTTTATTCTGGACTCCCAAAATGGCTCATAGATTGTATGTCCGCCGAGATCACTACCCATGATAGAATTTTGAAGCTGGTCGCGCAGGTCAAATTACGCGTAGGCGTCATTCCCCTTTTACGTGTAGCGAGTTATTTTCGCGGGATTTAATTAGACAGAAGCGCGACATGCTGCCGCAGGAACAGGCCCGCTTTCAGGAAATCTGATCAAAATCTCCGATAGCGCAATAAACTTCTGATCAAATCGTCGTTCGTCCATATCCGTTAATCAATCGCCCTGAAGGGAGTTGGCTCCCGAATCATTTCTGCGCTCATCTGCACATCAAAACGATCAGCTACCAGCGACTGGTTCAGCCGCCCCCGTCCCGAATTACGTAGGCGCGGGCGATCGCGCGCGCCTACCCGCTTTCAACTGTGTTGATGAATAAACTCAGGCCGATCATCGAATTGCGACCTTCCGGCCTCAACTCTGCTGTGTGCCAGTATGAGCGAGGCCAGTGGGCAGGCCTGCGATCACTTAAATACCGGCATCCGTTCCTGCATCTTGGCGGACACGACTTCTGCGAATTAGGGCGGTTCCTGCTGCGCCGCGAATTCAACGGATTCCTTCTCCATCTGCGCTGTCATCTGCTCCTGACCATCAGGTTTGCTGAAGCCGTTTGAAAAGCGCTGAAGTATCCCAACGCCCACCACCCATTTTTTGGACGTCTTTATAAAACTGATCAACCAGTGCAGTGACGGGCAAGGATGCCCCGTTTTCGTTCGCCGTAGACAGACAAATTCCAAGGTCCTTGCGCATCCAGTCAACCGCAAAACCATGTTCGAAATGATCGGCCAACATGGTCTCGTAGCGGTTGGACATCTGCCATGACCCGGCAGCGCCTTGACTGATCACCTCAACCACGGCGGCGCCATCAAGCCCCGCTTTGGACGCGAAATGCATGGCTTCGGACAGCCCTTGGACCAAACCCGCGATGGCGATCTGGTTGCACATCTTGGTCATCTGGCCTGCCCCACTGTCGCCAATGCGACGACACAGTTTAGAATAGACGTTCATGACAGGTTCGGCCCAGTCATAATCGGCCTGATCGCCGCCACACATGATCGATAATGCGCCGTTTTCGGCACCCGCCTGACCGCCGGACACGGGTGCATCTACGAACGCGATCCCGCGGTCTTTGGCGGTGGCATAAAGCTCGGCTGTGACTGCGGCGGAAACTGTCGTGTGATCTACGAATGTACTGCCTTCTGACATGGTCGCAAACGCACCTTCGGGGCCAAGGCATACGGCGCGCAGATCATCATCATTTCCCACGCAGGCCATCACTATTTCAGCGCCTTGTGCGGCCTCGGCAGGTGTTTTGCCAAAACTGCCGCCGTGCTCTGCCGCCCATTTTTCCGCCTTTGCAGTCGTGCGATTGTAAACGGTCACAGCGTGGCCCGCCTTGGCCAGATGCCCCGCCATTGGATAGCCCATGACGCCGAGGCCCAGAAAAGTCATTTTTGTCATCGATTTATCCATAATTACTAAAGCTGATCCTGCGGTGTTTGACCGGCAAAGAAGGCGTCCAGATTGTCCAAAGCACGAAAGCCCATAGCGTCGCGCGTGGTTCGGGTCGCGCTTCCGATATGGGGAAGCATGAAGACATTGTCGTATAACGAAAGCGCAGGGTTTCCGCCCGGTTCAACCTTGAAACAATCAAGGCCAGCCGCCACAACATGCCCGCGATCAAGCGCCGCCATCAGCGCGTCTTCGTCGATCAATGCCCCGCGCGCGGTGTTCACAACGACCGCCCCAGGAGGCAGCATCGCAAACCGTTCAGAATTCATCAGATCGGTTGTCTCGGGAGTGGCGGGGCAATGCAGGGACAAGAAATCCGCAACGCCCAGCAGGCTTTCAATCGTTGAATGATACGTTGCACCTTGCGCAAGGTCCGCCGACAATTCGCTGCGATTATAGTAATGCACATCCATGTCGAACCCGCGTGCCTTGGCGGCAAACGATCGCCCAACACGGCCCATGCCGATGATGCCAACACGCGCACCTGTCACTTGCTTGCCGACCATAAACGCAGGCGACCAACTGTCCCAACCGCCCGTGCGCACAAGTCGATCCCCGGCGACCGCGTGACGGGCGGCCCCCAACATCAAAAGCATCGCAAGCTCTGCGGTGGCGTCAGACAGCACATCGGGCGTGTTCGTCACCGTGATACCGCGTGCGGCCAAGGCCGGTAGATCGCAATGATCAACGCCCACAGAATGGTTCGCCAAAATCTTCAATCGCGGATCAAGCTGCGCCACCACATCGGCCGAGAAGTGTTCTGAATGGCACGGAATGATCGCATCAAACTCGGCACTTGCGGCGATGATGTCCTCGGCGGTTCCGGGCGTATCATCGTGATTGATCACAACTTCATAGTCGCGCGCGGCACGTTCCAGCGTCGCGTCAGACAGGCGGCGGGTGATCCAGAGGCGCTTTTTTGTCATTTCTTACGGATACATTCATCGTAGAAATCATAAACCGCCATACCGCAAACAACGATGGCGATGATCATGAAGGGAGATCCCCCCACAAAGCCCGCAAATCCGGTCGAGATACTTTGGGAAAGCCCGCCGATAAAAATACACAAGCCCGCCGTGCCAATCAGGCCCACAATCAATTTCGTGATGTATGACATGGTTTTTCCTTTCGTTATTCTGCTGCGTCAGCAAGATGGATTTGCAGCCAGCGCGCCGTGCGCAACAGCCGATCGTCTTTTTCAGCGGGTCCAATCAGCTGCACGCCAATGGGCAGCCCTGTTTCCCCGACCAGCATAGGCAAGCTGATGCAGGGCAATCCCGCCAGCGTCCAAAGTGTGCAAAAAATCGGATCGCCCGTACCATTGCCGAACATCGGGGCCTCACCCGCAGCCGAGGGCGCGATGATAGCATCGTAGTCCATAAAAAAGGCTTTGAAGAACCCTTCGGCAGAGGTTTTGACCGCCAAGGCGTCGTCATACTGCGCTTTCGTGATCGTGCGCGCTCGGGTGATGACGGGTCGTAGCGTGTCGCTGATCTGGTCCCAATGTGTCTCGAACACCTCCGCCTGATGCTGGGCGATTTCGTATTCGTGGATGGTGGCTTGAACGGCAACAAGATCAGAAAGTGTGTCCGCCGCCGCCATGCGTTCCACCGATGGCCCGAGGATTTCAATAACCGCATCAATCCCGTCCAAAGCATCACCTGACAGGCGGTCATTGAACGGCAAATCAAACCACGCCAGCGCGGGCGTCACGGGCGCATCTGCCGCAGCGCCTGCCGACATATTCGGGCGTGGCCGCGCAAAGCTGACGGCGTCGCGTTGATCATATCCACCAATCGCGTCCGTCAGCAAAGCCACATCCGCAAGCGAGCGTCCGAAGCAACCAACCTGATCTAACGACACAGACGTTTGCAAAATCCCATCGCGCGAAATGACACCGCGCGTGGGTTTGAACCCGAAGACACCGCAAAAAGATGCGGGCCGAATGACAGATCCGTTGGTCTGTGTTCCAATTGACAGAGGCACATGCAGTGCAGCCACAGCCGCCGCCGACCCACTCGATGATCCACCTGGTGTGTGATCGGGATTGTGTGGGTTGCGTGTTTCATTCGCGTGTACAAACGCGAATTCGGTCGTCACTGTTTTGCCCATGATCACCGCCCCCGCCTCGCGCAGCAGCTCAACCAGACGGGCGACGTTGTCTGTCTGGCGGCCCTCAAAGATCACACTGCCGCGTTGCGTGGGCATCTTGGCGGTGTCGATGATGTCTTTGAGCCCGACAGGGATGCCGTGCAGCGGGCCCGTCGCCAGCCCTGCGATGCGAATGCGGTCACATTCTGCGGCTTGCGCAAGTGCTGCGCCTTCATCCAAAAACGCCCATGCTTTGATCGCGCCATCCGTTTCAGCAATTCGCGCAAGACAGGATTTCACCAGTTCGACCGACGAAAGACGACCCGACGCAATGGCAGCCAGCGCCTCGGATGCTGTTAAGGTGTAGCTGTTCTTGATCACGGGATGTAGGGTCCGAAGAGGTAGTCAGGGAACCACAGCGCGATACCGGGGAATGCATACATCAAGCACATCGTCAGGATCACAATCCCGAGGTAAGGCATAATGCCACGGAAAATTTCCATCAGCTCGATCTGGTTTTTTAGCACCCCTTTTAGATAATAGGCCGACATGGCCATGGGCGGGGTCAGGAACGACGTTTGCAGGTTCAACGCGATCAGCATCGCAAAGAAATATGGGTTCACACCGAACACTTCGAGAAGTGGCAGGAAGATCGGCACAAAGATGATCAGGATCTCGGACCATTCCAGCGGCCAGCCCAGCAAGAAGATGATCAGCTGTGCAAGGATCAAGAACTGCCATGGCTCCATGTCCAAACCGCCAACGAAATCAGCGATAATGTCGTGGCCACCGAGGTAGGAAAACACCGACGCAAAGGTCCATGACCCGACGAATAACCAACAGACCATTGCGGTGGCTTTGGCCGTCAGGAACACGCTTTCTTTCAGCTTGGTCCATGTCATCGAACGGTACAGAACCGCTAAGACCATGCCACCAAGAGCACCCATTGCGGCAGCTTCGGCAGGCGTGGCCAGACCACCAAGGATCGAACCCAGAACCAATGCGATCAACACGGTCAATGGGACAAAAGATTTTAATAGATCAAGATAGATTTCGCGCGGCGGGGGTGGGTTTTCCATCGTCGGCTTTGGCGCCAATGCAGGGTTAAAGTACACGCGCACGATAACATAGACGATATAAAGGCCTGCCAGCAACAATCCCGGGAAGACTGCAGCCGCATAGAGGCGCAGCGGGGACAGGTCCGCAATCGCGGCATAAACGATCAACATAATCGACGGCGGGATCAGAATTCCCAAGGTCCCGCCCGCACAAATCACACCCGCGGCAAAGCTTTTGTCGTAGTTGGCGTTTGCCATCGCGGGGAAGGCCAGCAAGCCCATCAACGTCACAACCGCGCCTACGATGCCGGAGGCTGTCGAGAAAACCGCGCAGGTGAGCAAGGCCGCAATCGCTAGTGAACCAGGCAGGTTTCGCGCAGCCATATAGAGCGAGAAGAACAACTTATCGACGATGTTCGCTCGTTCCACGACATAACCCATGAACAAAAACAACGGGATCGCCACGAGGATCGGGTTTTCCATGACTGAATAAGTGTTCTGGTTCACCAGGTAGAAGATGTTGTTGTTGAAAATGTCGCTGAAGACCTCAACCGATCCCTCACGGTGGTAGGCATAATAGCCAAACGCGACACCCATCGCGAGCAGCGTAAAGGCAATCGGAAAACCAAGGAGAACCAGAACAATAAACAGCGCCAACATCATCAGCGCGACTTCGGGGTTTGTCATCTTTTTATCTTTCTAGAAGCGCTTGGGGCTATTTGTTGTTGTCACGGGCGAAGGAGCTGATCGTTTCAAGATCGGCGTCCGACAGAATGTCTTCGGTCTCACGCACATCGACCAGCCGCTCGGGCCACACACCCGTACGGAACGCCATCACACAGCGCACCAGTTCGGCCACCCCTTGGAACACGAGCAAGAAACCGGCCATTGGGATCAATGATTTGAAGAAATATATCTGGATACTGGCGGGGCTGTTAAAGCTCACTTCTTTGTAGCGCCAGCTGTCAGATGCAATTTCCCAGCCGTACCATGCAAGCGCGAGCACACCGGGGAAGAAGAAAAGGAAATAAAGGACAAAATCCAATGACGCCTGAACTTTTACTGGAAACAAACGGTACAACACGTCGGCTCGCACATGGGTGTCTTGGGCCAAGGCGTAAGCCCCGCACATCAAGAACAAAGCGCCATACATTTGGATCATCATGTCAAACGCCCAGACAGTGGGCGAGTTGAGGACGTATCGCACAAAAACCTCGTAGGACACGGACAATGTCAGGATCAGGATACACCAGCCAAAGGCGCGACCGACCCAAAGGCTAAGACCTTCAATTGCATGGACAAATTTCATGTGACTGTTGCTCCCCTCACAGATCAGGCGGGCATTCTTTGCGGCCCGGCCATAGTGATTTCAAGTGCACATTGCCCGGGCGCCAATGAGGCACCCGGACATTGTTAAACCAATTCGCAATTAAGCGAAGTAATGATCGTATGCCAGTTTGTAGTCAGGCTGGTTGAGATTCAGGTAACCCATCACTTCTTTGGCGTAGGTCTTCTGGGATTCCATCACGCGTGCAAAGAACGGATCCTCGCTTGCGATGCGGTCAGCAACCGTGTCCCATGCCGCCAGCTGAGCTTCGAGAACAGCCTGTGGAGTGCGGTGAACGTTCACGCCGTCCTGTTCCTGAAGCTTGATCAGGTCATCGGAGTAACGCTTTGTGTTGCCCCAATAGAAGCCGGAGTTTTCCGCCATAGATGCGTTGCGGATGATCGCCTGATGTTCGGGCGACAAACCGTTCCAGACGTCTTTGTTGATCGTAACCTCAAAGCACTCTTGGCTCTGGTGGTAGGATGCTAGCATGTAGTCTTTGGACACATCCTGCATACCGAAGTCACGGTCAGATGTCGGATTGTTGAATTCGGCCGCATCGATCAGGCCGGATTTCATTGCAGGCTGGATTTCGCCACCAGGAAGTTGAACAACAGACATGCCCATTTCCAGCATAACGTCCGCGGCCAGACCAACTGTGCGGTACTTTAGACCGTTCATCTGGGACGCATCGGTAATCGCTTCAGAGAACCAGCCAAGCGGCTGGGCTGGCATAGGCGAGTTGAAGAAGGACACAACGTTCAGCTGCAAGTCTTCCATCAGTTCGTCAAACAGTTCTTGACCACCACCAGCGTGGATCCAGCCGAGCATTTCCTGTGAAGACCAGCCAAAACAAGGACCTGTGCCGAACAGAGATGCGGATTTCGATTTGCCGTACCAATATGCGGATACGTAATGTGCCGCATCCAGAACGCCGCGGTGAACCGCGTCTTGCATCTGGGATGTCTTCACAACGGAGTCCACGGACAGAACTTCGATTGTCAAAGACCCGCCAGACATTTCGTTGACGCGTGCCGCAAAGGACTGTGCGTTCTCAAGGAAGATACCGCCGCCCCAGGCTGCCTGCATCTTGATCGTTGTACCGTGGCTTTCTGCAATTGCGGGTGTGGCCAATGCTGCGGCGCCGGCAACAGCCGACCCGCGCAGAAATTTTCTGCGGTTTATTGTATCTTTCATAGTTCCTCCCAAGGAATGACGATCAATCACTCCAACAAGCAGGAGCAATGTATCGGTTCATTTTCAGATTTGAGGGACTGCCCAATTTGCAAAGAAACGCACCCTCCCAGTGCGGCCCTCAGCGGCGCATTATCCCCCAATCAATAGAACCCTAAGAACAAGTTTTTTTCTAAACAAGCATTTCATTTGCTCGTACGTATGTGGTGGATAGGTCATGGCCTGACCTGTTCGCGCTAACTTGTTTTGGACAGCAAGCCGGTGGGTACAGTTCATGAATGTCACAAACCCGGGCGCAATTCTTTGAATTTACTCGATTTGCTCCGCTGCCAAGCTCTGCGGTTTGGTCAAGATTTTTGTCCAATTCCAAGGCACGGGAGGGCGTTTCGCAGCGGCTAATTCGTGATGCAAATTAATTTCAGAACAGTGTATTCAACACCAATTGTATACATCTTTCTGCACGAAATTGTCGAATTTCCTTCAAATCGGGACCGACTCACTTGTCAGATTCAAATTCTGTATACAATCTAACTCAGACCGCTCGGCACCTGCCGAACCAAACCGCTAGGATTACTTTGTGTCCATTGGAAACCTCAGCCAGCTTGACCGCGCCCTCTTTGGATTGCGTTCCCTTGTGATAAACGGGGAGTTTGAGGGCGGGCAGCGCTTGCCCGAGGTCGCAGTGGCAAAACAGCTTGGGACGTCGCGCACTCCGTTGCGTCAGGCAATGGACCGACTTGTCGCCGAAGGACTGTTGGAACGGATCGAGACTGGCGGCTGCCGTGTCGCAACATTTACCCGCGACGACATTGCTGATGCGATCGAATTGCGCGGCGTCATTGAAGGCACCGCAGCGCGCATGGCCGCCGAGCGCGGCGTAAGCGCTGATTTGCTGGGCCAAGCAAATGATGCATTGGAAGGTATTGATCGCGCCTTAAAGGCCTCGGACGGTGTGAATTTTGAATGCTATGTGCGCCGTAACGCGAAATTCCACGCGCTTTTGGCGAAGTTTTCGGGCAGCGCGCTTATCCGGCGTGAGATTGAAAGGATGAGCCTGCTGCCTCTTGCTTCACCCTCCGCATTCCTCAGCGAACAGGCCGCGATCCCCGATTTTCAGGATTCTTTGCGCTATGCTCAGCGCCAACACCGCGCGATCCTGGAAGCCATCACAAACCGCGAAGGCGCGCGCGCAGAGGCATTGGTGCGCGAGCACGCCCGCCTTGCGCTTATCAATTTCAATTATCTGACCGATGTTCAGCCCACCCTCGTCAAAGACGTGCAGGGGTTGGCGTTGGTCGCATCGACATAACCCCAGGAGGGGAACCTATCTGTGTCCAGTCTTTCAGCCCTTAAGGCCCAGCACACCAATCTGGCAGATATGCTGCGCAACTCCCAGATCGGGATGCATACCTATCCTGTCGTGGCCCCCGAATGCATGAAATTCAAACCTGAGGAATCCGCCCGTGTCCAACCCAAGCTCCGAGATCATCCTCCACGCCTACCCCCAGTCGCCCGTAGCCGAAAAGGTACGCGTTGCGTTTGGTATCAAGGGGCTGGCGTGGCGCAGCGTTGAAATTCCGCGCCTACCGCCAAAGCCAAACCTGACCGCGCTGACCGGTGGTTATCGGCGCACGCCTGTGGTGCAGATTGGCGCGGACATCTATTGCGACAGTCAATGCATTATTCGTGAACTTGAGCGCCGGTATCCGTCGCCCAGCTTCATGCCCACCGCCGATCAGGGGTTGATGTGGTGCCTCAGCCGCTGGACCGACGGGGCGCTTTTCGATCTAACCGTTCGGCATGTTCTTGGGTCCGCAGGTGACAGTCTAGACAAAGATTTCGCCGCAGATCGTGGGCGGTTATATCTAGGCGAAGACTGGGCCGCAGGGCTTAAAAAAGCCAACGCCGACCTGCCCCATCTTGTAGCCCAAGTGCGCGCACCACTGTCATGGCTGGATGCGCAACTAGCGGATGGGCGTGATTTCTTGCTCGGGCCGGACGCATCCGCGATTGATGCGCAGTTTTACCATGTCGTCTGGTTCTTGCGAGGGCGCTGGTCGGGCGGGCCGTCATTTTTGTCAGAGTTCACCAACCTCGTGCGATGGGAGGACAATGTCCGCGCCATCGGGCACGGGACATATCGACCAATGGACCCCCAAGACGCGACTGAGCAGGCAAAATCGCACGTGCCCCTTGCGGCGACGGGCGTGGCGCCAAACGAACCGCAAGGCCTGATCGTCGGGCAATCCGTCACTGTCACCCCCGACGTAAATGGCGGCGAACAGCCTGTTGCAGGTACACTGCGCTACGCCGATGCCGAAACAGTCACGATTGAGCGCACAGCGGATGATGTTGGCACAGTCTGCGTCCACTTCCCGCGATCCGGCTACCGTATTGATATCGTTTGATCCCAAACCAAGGACCACACCATGATTGACCTCTACACTTGGACCACGCCCAACGGCCGCAAGGTATCGATCCTGCTCGAAGAGTTGGGCGTGCCTTATGCCGCCCACGCGATCGACATCACCAAGGACGAGCAATTCGCACCCGATTTCCTAAAGATCGCACCTAACAACCGCATCCCCGCGATTGTGGATCACGACACAGGCATCCAGATGATGGAGACCGGCGCGATCATGATGTACCTCGCCGATAAATACGGTCAATTCCAATGTGACGGTGACGAGTACTGGCGCATGGTGGAATGGCTGATGTGGCAAATGGGGGGCCTAGGCCCGATGTTGGGCCAAACGCACCACTTTGTGAAATATAACAAAGGCAAATCTGCTTATGCTGAGGAACGATACAGCGCTGAGGCGTTGCGTTTGTACGGCGTGTTGGACAGACGGCTAGAGGGTCGTGACTACATCGCAGGGATCGGGCGCGGCATGTATTCGATCGCTGATATGGCCTGCTGGCCGTGGGTGTCACGGTTTGAATGGCAAGAGGTTGATCTGAACGCTTTCCCGAATGTCAAAGACTGGTACCTGCGCATCGCCGCCCGCCCAGCTGTACAGGCCGGATACTCCGTGCCGAAATTCACGACTGACGTGCCCATGCCATGAGCCACTATGTTGGAATGTGCCGTTGCATTTAGGCACTCAAATGGCTCATGGGGCAATGGTCGAAAATCGCAGAAGCAGCCATTGATAAGCACACGGTCTACGGCAGCTTCGTCCCGCGACCCGTAAATTCGACACTTGAACCATGCTGCGGACCGCACCAATGACCGGTTTTCTCGCCGCGCGACGGCACCGCAGTTTTCGCTCCTGCCGCATTTTTCACGCTGCGAGCGCACGCAGCACAAAATCACAATGGCTGAGTCGGGCTCGTTGCTGACGTTCGCTGCGCTGCAAACAAAATTATCGTCCAACCGTAGGGCGAGAGGCAGCACTGCGGGACCTTCCAGACCCCCGCTGCAACTGGGCGATAGGCCGGTTCGGCAACACGTTCAGCAAGCGGTGGTTATTAGGACGGTGAGCAGAAGACCCTCTAAGCGATTGCAGGCCACGACAATTAAGAATTTTTAGGCTACATGTTCATTGTAATTTTCAGTGATCTTTCAGTGAGCTTGTGCTTTAGAAGACTGCCTTCGTAGCTTGCTGCTCGCGCATCTGCACTATGATAACTGGCAGCACCGGGCTGGATAGTATTGGCGTCGAGAACGGTAGCGACCGCAACCTCAGCCCAAAACCCGACAGTTTTGCCTTCTTGGTAACCCATACCAACGTAAATTTTTTCCGCACCATCGCTGATAATATTTTTATCGTTATACGTGCTGTAGGTTACAGAACTTGGCTCAATGCCCTCTGACCTAAACCATGGGTTAAGCAGTGAGGCATCTTTACCATCGATTTCCCCTGCGCCACCGCGCCTTTTGGAGTAGACATAAAGTGCTGCACCAACGATCAAAACCCACCAAAACCACGCCATCTAACTACCCTTATAATCGCTATCAAATTTTGTCTTAATTCGTTACTGATCGAAATGAAGGTGTCGGGCAAGTCCTTGTTTTAATTATCCAGAAAAGCACACTGGAACAGTTGCAACGAACGGCAGAAAAGTCCCGCAACTTGCGGAATTCCCTAAACCAACTTCGCTGCAAAGAGCTTCAATGGCTGGTTTCCTCGCCGCGGCGCAGCGCTATACGTTACGCAGGCGCGCCAATTTTTGTGTTGCGATCGCACGCAGCGAGAAAATCGAATTCACAGTCTGGGCTCACTGCCGTCATTCGCGGCGCTTGCATGTCGAACAAACTGGATCGCCGCAGTGAACGTCCGCTTTCTTTGAGTTGTCCAATCTGGTTTGCAGCCGCAGCGAAGGTCCGCTCCCCGCCCATTGTGTCGACCGACATGAACGGCCCAAGGCCGCCGTTAGTGTGAAACGCGTCTAATGGCTGCTCCCAGCCCAAAGCGGACATGGCCAAACGAAACCTTGGGCGGATTGCGTACCTTCGCTGCGCCCGCAAACTAAACTGGGCAATTTGAAGAAAGCGGACGCTCAGGGCTGCGACCCAGCTTTTTCGATGTGCAATCGCGGCGAAAGTCGGCAAAGAGCCCTCTTTACCGAATTTCTGCGATGATGCTAAAGTCTGCTATTACGGTGGAGACAAAAACTTTCCCGCCTATCCACCAAACAAAGCAGTAATCACAATGCATTAGATTACGAAGCTGGCGGCGACAATGTCCCTCAACATTTCTTCATACCTCAATGGCGTAGATGATTTGCGGCGCACCAAATCGAACCAGCTCTCGAATTGGACGCATCCCGACTGTTTCCAGGAGTTTCCGAGATGCTTCGTTGTCCTTTTGAGTCTCTGCCACGACCCGACGCAACCCAAGATCTCTGTTGACGCGTTGCATCAATCCGCTGACAGCCTCGGATGCGATGCCTTTGCCCCAGTAGGTGGGAGCAAAGCAATACGATACTTCGATATCTATCCCATCATGATGTGGTCCAAGGAACAAGAGTCCAGCGAGGTTTTCCTCCCCAACAAGTCGCACTGCTCGAGCACATGATCGATCTTTATCTTGCATTGCGGCGTTAGCACCCTCCGCTGCTCTTTCCGGCGAGGAAGGCCCTCCGAGATACCGGCGCACCGCGGGATCAAGGTAAAGCGCGACAATCGCCACTTGATCCTCAGGAAGCACACGATCCACCCGACAGCGCGGCGTCGAAAACTCCAAAACAGTCATTGCATCGCCCTCTCGCGTGAAGCCCTCACTCACGGCCAACATAGTCCATATTCCTTCGAGCGGCGCATCTGCTTACCCACGGCTCCTTGAAGGAGCACCCGCATCTGGTCGAGCACCGGGATCGGCTTCCAGATCGTCGTGGACTTCTCACGATCAACACCGGCTTTCGTGGTCCACTGTTTGACCACATCGCGAACCTGCTCCCGATGGTTCCAACGCCAAACGATCTCATCGAGATATCGCTGAAGATGCTGGCGACCGAGATTGTGATACACGCCGACCAGTGCCCGCTGAACTTGAGAGATCACAGATTCGGCCGTGTTCACATGAGCGCCGGTCTCGGGGTTCGCGTATTCGTCGTTGCTGTGGATGACGCGATGATGGGATGCCATCGTCTTCCGCATACCGGGATAACTGGTACTGCCGTCCGTCATCAGCGTCGTTGTCGTCGGTTCAATCCACTCCAGGAGGACGGGTTCCAAAGTGGCTCTCTGATCATCCGCAACAACCCTCGCCCGCGCCTGGCCGTCCCGCGAGGCCGCGACGAAGATCATTGGCTTACCGGTGCCTTTTCCCCTTGGATTATACGCCCCCGAGAGTGATTTCGGGGCGCCGCCCACGTAGGCTTCATCCACCTCCACGATGTCCTCCAGCGGCAGCAGTTCGCCGTTCCGGTCATCCATCAGTTCGCGGATAGCGTGCCCCATCTTCCACGCTGTCTTCTGGTTCACACCAAGCAGGCGCGCCATCACGACGGACGAAATCCCCTTGCTCGATGTGAGCACAATGAACATCGCAGAGATCCAGATCCGCAGATCGAGCTTGGTGGCGTGGAGGGGTGTTTTCGTGGTGATAGTGAACTGGCCACGGCACTCGGCCTCGCTGCACTGATAGAGCCCTGGGCGGCTCGACTCTCCCGCCAACTTGATCGAACGCAAACCTCCGCAATGCGGACAATACCGACCGCCGGCCCAGATGATACTTTCGAGAAAGACACGTGCGTGATGCTCACTTGGCATCTTGCGCCAGACGTCAGGAAGGGATTTAATCTCTTTGATCAAGGCATACCTCTTCAGCGATTTCGGGGAAATGGCAATATTGGCTATTCTTACCCACGACGAAGCCGCCGCACCATTTTCACGTTAAATGACATACAAGCACTGCGAAAAGGTAAACAATCAGAGGGTTATATTTTCAGCCGCTTTTTCTCGTGGATAAGTGGGAAAACTTTCAACAACCACATGGGTTTTGAACGGGGTCTATGGCAGCATCAAACGAGGTGTTTTGTGGTCGTGCCAAAAAGGAGCGTTTTGGGAACAGCAGTAAGGCCTGCTGTGCGGTCGTAATTGCCGTTAAGGGCGGGTGCGTGATCTCTTTGAAATGGATATTTACGCTCCTCGCCGAAACGGCGTCCAAAAAAGAAAGAGCCCAATTAACATGCCGGCGAGTGGCACAGACAATAATATTACCGCAAATTTTTTACTGACATCGATTGCGTCTCGCAACGGTCGCGTTTCGTCTGAGCGTATTATGGCAGCCCCGACATAGTCTTGCTGATCACAAAACCAAACAAACCCAGCCGGAGGACCATCGAAGCGCCTTGCGTTAAGCCGCGTTATGTCTTCAAGCCAGGCTTCCAAGACTGCGTCACGTTGGTCTGCAGGAACAGCATACCCGTCATATTCTGGTATCGGGTCAGCATGTTGGTCAAGAATTTCGGCCTCTTGGTTTGAGATTAATCGGCATAGCATTTCCGGATCTTCAAGGTAGTCATTGAGCGGCGGATTGCGTGTTGATGCGATCAGCCAAACTTGAGCGAGAGATGGCCTGTCACCATCAAATGCAATGAGAACAGCACTCACCCAAAACACTGTTAAGAAAAACCAAATTATCCATAAGAGTTTGATAGGATATTCCCCCAGTGACACTTTCGTCTGCAGGGTTTGCTGAAGCTTACCGTCTTGGTCAATGATTATTGCAACAGTTCTAATGGTTGCCAGAAAGGCCAGCTTTCAAACTGGAGCATCGGTCAAAGTGAGCACGAACCGATCATTCATTGCGTCTGCACACCCGTTCCAAAAAGGGCCGTTTTTGGAACATGTGCGGATGCAGCGTATGGGAGGAATGAGCCCAAACTTACCGATACTGCATTGTAAACAAATGGCCAGCTGTGCGAAGCGTGCGGGCATGTTTCGGGAATTGGCCTCCGAGGCAGCCATCTGGCCTTTGCTTGATGCATTGTGCTCGAGCAGCGGATTTAATGCCAGGTTTCGGCATATTTTAACGCGGCTCGCCGGACACTTATGTTCATTCCAAATCTATCGCAGTGGCAAACATCGAGGCAATCCGGCCGGTAGAACGATCAATGCGCCAGCTGCATATAGTTTTCTGCCCAGACTTGGATCATCCGACGCAACCGTGATCCACTTGGTTCCGATGTCTACAATCCCCGTGTTGTCGGGTAGTCGGGATATGAACCCTTCGCTGGGAAACAAGACCATAGCACCGGGTGCCGCGTCGGTAAAAAACATCACCCCCAGCTGAAGTGCGACCCACCCGATCACAACAAAACCAAGCGATGCGGCCCATGTTTTAATAGTCATGGATGTGTTCCAACGTCAGGCCGCGTTCATCTAACTGTCTCAATGCATTTGCTAATTCACGGACGGGCAACAGGATCAAATGACGGGTGTCGCCGTAGCCTTGGCGCGCAAAACTATAGAGCGCCTCGCTGAGCTGTGTGGCATCAGATGTCACAGTGAAAAGGATGTCATCGTTTCCCGCAATCTCAACAAAATCACCCCCCGCGAGGGCAAATTGATACAAAAGCAGCGTGAGCGCGCGGTAGCGTGGTGTGTCAATTTCGACACCTGTGTCGCGCGCCGAGATAACGTCCACGTCGTTAAAGGCGGAAAGATCATCTGCCCCCAAGCCCGAGACAATCATCCGCAGGCGCAGGGCGTCCGGTTCCATGTCTGCGACGGCAGATGCAATGGTAGCGGCGTAGCGGGTTTTCACGCCATATTCCAAACCGACCGCAAACCGTCTTTCGCGATCGCGAAACGCATCCGTTGCATCAATGTGAAGGGCTGTAGCGGCGCGCTGGAAATCCCATTGGTACCAAGGGGTTTGGCGCAGAAACTGGGCGTATTGTTCGGCCTGCTGCGCGGTCAGATCATCCAATGGCGCGCGGTCTTCTCCCCTGATGACGGTTGCCACGCGCCCGATGGTCTCTTCGTATAGTGACTTTGCCAAAAGCTCTGCGGTGAAGCTGACACCAATTGTGTAAACGGTGGATTTGAATTCGCTCGGAAAGCCTCCGTGTGGTCCAGCTGCTTTGGACAGGCTGCAAAGTGACGACCAAAATCCGGCAATGGCAGGTAAATAGGCGTAGTCATGCGGATCGCCCGTGCTGATGACCTTTGCATAGTCATCATAAGCATGGACGATGTGCCATTCAGGATAGGTGAGCAGCGTGCGCCCTTCGGGTCGGTGGTGCTCTGATGGCACGATCGCCACGTAATCTGAAGGGATGTTGTCTGGGCGACAAGCCAGCTCATTGTACCCCACAGGCGCCAACAGCCCAATCACAATAAACAGCAAGGCTAGCAAAGCACGTATCAGAAAACGCCTCATAAAGTGCGCCCCAACCGCAGCCCCACAACAAGTGCCACACCGCCAAGTGCGATATGCGGCAGGTTCGCAAGGACCCGGAAAATCGTGAACGATAAGCCGTCCGAGGGGTTCGTGAAGATGCCAAAATCCAAATAGCCCCAGCCTGTCAGAAAACCCAGAGCCCCATCTCCAAGGTACAGCGCGCCAAATATGACCAGAAATATCTTGCTGCTTCTGGCCCCCCAAAGTGCCGCTGTAAGCGCCCAGATGGCCGAAACCAAATGCAGCATATCGTCGAACAGATCGAGCGCGAAGATGCCAAATGCCAGCCCCGCGTCATCGGTGATCCCCGGGATATAGTTTAGACCCGCGGCAGCCATGAGAATGACGAAATACCCAAGTGCAAATTTCTGGATCAAGGTCATAGGGCCTCCAAATAGCTGTCCCAAAGGTTGTTGCGCAGGATAAGATCACGATCCAATGCGCGTTTCGCGGCTGTGAATTCCGGCGCGCGCGGATAGGCCCGCGCAAATTGATCGGCGCGCGCATGCGGTCGGTAAGGCAGGTAATATGTCCCGCCAATCGCAATAACCCCGTCGATCAGCTCTTGGGTCATACGTTGCATGTCGGCCTCCGCGCGGGCGGTCAATTCTTGGCTGAACGACATCACGGCCGCGATGCGCGGGGTTGTGGCATAGCCAAGCCAACTGTCGGGGTCCGTGTCCACGAAACGCAAAGTCACGTTCAGGAATTCCTGATAGGATCCCGGGATGACGGCGCGACAAACTGCGACAAATTCCGCAAAGCGGGCGGGCGCGATGAAATATTCATGCAAAATATCCACACGGTGACTATTACGGTCATCCAGCGTAACGACAGGTTCATTGATAAGACTGTTGCGCGTAACAGGCCCACTGGCCAGTTTGGTCGCAAGATCGGCTTCAAACCACCAACGCAGTCGCTTCATCCACTCATTCCCAAGCTGCCCGCGATAAATGCGACTTGCGAGCTTTGCGGCGACGCCCGATCCGCTCGCTGCAGGAAGGTCGCTTTGATCGGTGCTGGCACGATAGGTAACCAGCAGGGCATCAGCCATGAAACTGGCCCGCTGCACGTTCAGCCGACCATAGGCCATCTTGACCGTTTCGTCCGCAAGCGCAGCCATGAAACTTTCCCCGAATGCCTCGGCTGGCATTTCTTGGAAACTGGGTTCAAGCCGTTGGTTTGGCAAAAGATCAACGTCCATCTGGGTGATGATCCCCGTCAGACCATAGCCTCCCATTGTCAGGCCAAAAAGATCGGCATTTTCGGTGCGGGAACACCTCACAAGGCTGCCGTCCGGCAAAATCATGTCGAACGCGCGCACGGTGCTTCCCATTGGGCCCTCTTTGACGGGCCATCCATGGGCATTCACGCAGAACGTGGCCGCAACACCAAAGTCATTGTTTGACTGCATCACGCGCGGGCCAAAACCGATCGGATCGGTGGTAGCGATCACGTCTCGCCAGCGGGCACCTGCGTGTACACGCATCGTCTGGTTGGCGGTGTCCACTTCGACAAGGTCGTTTTCAAATGTGATCGCATGACCATTGCGGGGGATAGCCTGCCCGCCCATGGAATGACGTGCCGCACCGACATTGACAGGACGGTTATTGGTGCGGGCGTCGTCTAATTCTGCGCGGATCGATGCGATTAAAGGTTCTCCAGGATCGTCTTTGACGATGATATGCTTAAAGATCGGTGTCTCGCTCAATTCGCTTGCGTCGTTCAATGTCCCTGCAGCGCCAGCCGGTTGAATGGACCTGGTCCCATCAAGCGTCGGATTTGATGCAGAGAATGACCTGGTGAGCACGCCACCGACCACCATGCCACCCCCCAAAAGTGCTGCCCGTCGGCTCATTTTCCTAACGAATGCCATGTCTTACCTTCACAACTTCAACTGCGTTCACCTTATTGCACCGCGATGGTCGCAGTAAAAGTATGGATTCCCATAACAGTGCTGGCGATCCGTCAGATGGGAAAGAAGTCCAACAGAGGGTCCCGCGATACGCGTTTGTTTCAGTGGGCTGCAAAAAAAACAAACACGATTTAAGCTGCTCTAAGCAGACATTGATGCAACTGCGGCGAATTCACCCTTTGTCCCGCGTTGTGTAAGTTCATGCGCCGTGCAGCGAATGGCCGCTACACCGCAGTTGAGGGTGCGTCTGCGCTCGGTGTCCGCTGCAAGACACGATAGACGGTTGGCCGAGACACGTCGAATAATTCTGCCAGATCGCTGATAGAGTAGTCGCCCGTATCGTGCATGCGGCGCAGTTCCGTTTGACGACGATCCGACAGCTTTGGTTTCTTGCCCTTCAGCTTCCCCTTTGCGCGCGCAATAGCCATGCCTTCCTTGGTCCGCATTCTTATCAGATCAGCCTCGAACTCAGCGAAAGTGGCCAAGATGTTGAAAAACATCCTACCCATCGGATCGGTTGGATCGTGGACCGACGCACCCAAGGCGAGCTTTACACCGCGCTTCTCCAATTCATCCGCGATAGCGCGGGCGTCCGGGACCGAGCGTGCCAACCGGTCCAGCTTTGGCACAACGAATGTGTCCCCCGCGCGGACAGCGGATAGGGCCTGCGCCAAGCCTGGCCGCTCCCGGTTCGTGCCGGTCAGGCCATGATCTGTGTAAATCCGGTCTTCCGCCACATCGAGATCGAGGAGTGCCGCACGTTGTGCCGCGAGGTCCTGTTTGTCGGTCGAGCAGCGGGCATAGCCAATGCGGATATCAGACATAAAAGCACCCTTAGATCGAAATTGGCGAGTGAGTTCTGGTTGCGCTCATGTGTAACGCAGAAGGCCCCGTCAATGAGACTATCACCGTACCAGTCAAATGAGAATCTATTTTTGCTGTAAACACTGGGGCCGGCCTACCGATGTTTCAGCGTCCGGTGAACGATCCCCTATCGGACACCATCTGCCATAAACCTTCAACAACTGGTCTGGTTTTGGGGTGTTTGTGGCACTCTATAATCAGGATTATTGGATATGCTCGTGTCATCTACTGATGACCAGAGCCTCAATGCACAACTCGACGCCCTGAAGGAAGTTGGATCCGACGTATCTTTGCCGACAAGATAACTGGAACGGCGCGAAAGCGGCCTGAGTTGGATCAGCTGGTCGATCAGCTCCGTGAAGGTGATATCGTCATTGTCACCAAGTTTGATAGATTGGCTCGTTCTCTACGTGACTTACTCGATATAGTGGAAGCCATTGGCGACAGAGGCCGATGGCCGCGAATGGAACGACGGCCTTCCAATATCTCTCAAATGACATACGTTACAACAAACACCTAATATAGAAAATGACCCTATGAAATCCAAACTCTTAGCCCTAGCCCTTGCCCTAAATCTACCAGCAGAAGCTTTCGCTGGTGAGGCCGGTAACATTTTGGCCTGCATCCAAGCAGTTGAAGCATTCACCGGACAAGTCGTTGACGAATTTGATGTAGAGTACACAGGAAGGATTTTGGGAATGAGTACAGCAAACTGGCCCGGTGTCGAATGTGAACCTATGCTGGAAAGCGTGTTTAATCTTAGCGTTAACGGGAAGCAATATGTAGTGGAGGGCTTTGCAGGTATGGAAGCTAAAAGAACTTTTGAAACTCTGGAGTCTGAAACAGAAGACGCTGTTTCTTTGCTTAACTCCCGCATCAGAATACTTGAGAGACGTCTAGATGAAGCGGAAGCCCAGTTGAAGGAACCAGATCTGATTATTTCGGAAATAGAAGACTATGTATCTGTCGGAATTGCAAAAGCGACCGGTAAGTAGCCATTATACTACCAGACGCGCCCAGAGACCGCGCTTGGGTGGCTCTGCCACCTTCTCGTGTTGGTCAGGCAGAGCGCCAATGCCTGTCTGTGATTGGCGCTCTGCCTGACCCTTCAAAGCCTCGATCTGATCGCCTATAGGTTCATCGTCCCGCTACCGATCCGCGTGGAGGAGCTTCTCGATTTCACACCACAGGAATGGCGTATGCTCGAAGATGGCGGACTTGCGACATATGATCTGCCCAGCGAAGAGGTAGCAAAGGTCTTTGCACTGAAACGGGAACATAGCCGCCTCTCAGCAAACGACTGCTTCGCATTGATGACCGCAACCTGTCAGGAAAACGGAATCCTGCTAACGGGTGATGCCCTGCTTCGAAAAGTGGCTGCCGCACGCAATGTGCGGGTGCATGGTGTGCTCTGGATTGTCGATCAGCTATATACGGCGGAGATTTGCGACGTTGAGCTTCTGATCTCCGCCTTGGAGTGCTGGCGCGATGACGACGCCGTATTTCTTCCAAGTGCAGAAATCGATAGCCGGCTACGTCTGCTATGTAAAATATGACGCCGTACGCCACATCATACCAAAATTACAATCGGCATATGGCCTTGCTATTGTGCGAACTCTTTAAGGCATGAAGTTCAATCCGGGCAGCATATAAATCTGACAGTGTTTCGGGAACGGTCTTGACAGTTGCGGGTCATATAGCAGATTTAGAACAAAACATGAACATTAAGGAGTCTCTATGCCGGTGCATCGCGTCGAACGACCTGTCGTTGCCAATGGCTTCCAGATGCGCTTGGTCACTATGCCTGTCAGCGCAGGATTTCCGTCGCCTGCGGGGGACGACCTCGAAGATGAAATCGATCCTATGGCGTGGGTCGTGCGGCATCCAGCGTCGACTTTCTGGTGGCGCGTTGAGGGCGACTGTCTGTGGGATGTAGGGATACGTGACGGCGACATCATCGCCGTAGACCGTGCGGGTAAGAAGCGCCTTGGTCGGGCCGTTCTGGCCGTTGTTGAAGGTGCTGTCACCGCAAAAATCCTGCGCAAGCGCGGCGATCAGTATTATCTTGCACCGGCGAACAGCAATGAGCAGTTTCCAGATATTGAACTCACCGAAGACAGCGAGATCTGGGGCGTGATTGCAGGTGTCGTCCGGCGGTATGATCTGGCGTGAAGAAGCCCATCGCGATCAGCGATAGCGCGAACTTTTATGTCAGCGCCGAAAGGATTTTTGACCCTACCTTGAAGAACGTGCCCGTCATCGTGCTTTCGAACAACGACGGCTGCGCAGTCGCCCGCAGTGACGAGGCCAAGGCGCTCGGGATCAAGATGGGGGAACCCCTGCACCTGATCCGGGACAAGGTTGCAGCCCACGGCATCCGGGTGTTCAGTTCGAACTACACCCTTTACGGCGATATCAGCAAGCGGATCGTCGAGGTCTACGAAGACTTCACGCCTAACGTGGAAATCTATTCGATTGACGAGTGCTTTCTGGATTTCACCGGCTTCAAGGACCGCACGGCCCACGCGCGTGCCCTTCGATCCGAAGTCCTCAAACGTATCGGCGTCCCTGTGCGGGTTGGCATTGCATCCTCCAAAACGCTGGCGAAATGCGCCAATGACGTGGCCAAGAAAAATCCGATTTTCGCGGGTGTGCTGGATATGATGGATGAGACGCTTGCGGACCTCATTCTGCCGATGGTGCCGGTCGGAGACATCTGGGGTGTGGGGCGCCAGACACAAAAAAAACTGCACGGTGTGGGGATCTATACAGCCGCAGACCTGCGAGGCATGCCGCTGCGACAAGCGCGCACTGTTGGGACGGTAGTGCTCGAGCGCACCGTGCTTGAACTTCAGGGAGAGCCTTGCCTGTCCTTTGACGAGGTAGAGCCACAGCGCAAAGGTATGGCCGTTACACGATCCGCAGGCACACCCATGACGGACTTCGATACGCTGTTCCAAGCAATCACCGCACATGCGACACGAGCCGCTGAGAAACTACGGCGGCATGGCTTGGTGGCCGGAACGCTGACGGTTTTCTATCACACAAATCGACACCGGCAGGACCGGCCGCAATATTCGGGGTCGCGATCGACGCGGTTGATGCCAATGTCCTCAGATACCTTCGATTTGGTTAATGCGGCACGTCGATGCGCGCAGGCGGCCTGGCCGAAAGGAAAGGTCGGGTCGTTCGGCTTTACGAAGGCCGGCGTACTGCTGGATGATCTGGTGCGGTTCGAAGATCGTCCGCGGACCCTGTTCGATGTAGCTCGGCCAAAATCTGCGGCACTGATGTCAGCACTCGATCGGGTAAATGACCGGTTCGGTAAAAAAACGATGGTGCTTGCGAGCGAAAGGATGAAACGCCCGTGGCAGCTGCGGGCCGATCATCGTAGTCCGCGCTATACCACGAGACTCTCTGACCTTCCTGTCGTCAGATAACCGTCAATTCAAACAGAGCTGATCGATCTTCTCTAAAGCATTCACAGCCCCACAATCTGTAAGCGGACCTTCATTCAGAACGCAGCGAATGACGGCAGTGAGCCCATAGTTACGGATGCTGCAGTTAGCGCCAATGTCAGCTTTTGTTGTGCAGACGCCCTGAAAGTTCGACTTAGACAGGGCCCTCAGTTAATATGGGGTTCCCTGATGGAAGCGTAACTTCCAGCGGCCTTCAACTTTGACCCAGATGGATGAGCGGCGGCCCCGTTCGACCCTCTCGCCATATCTCACTATGCTCGTGTAGGTTGCCAAGGCCACATCAGGTGCGATGAGCTCTAAGGCATAGTGCTGAAGAGGAAGTTCAGCGTCAATCACGGCATGGGGGGTGCTTTCGAAAATCATCTCGGCCCGTTCATAACGTCGGCCCGAGCGCCCGAATTCCACGAAACTTTCCGCAAAGGTTTTGTCCATCAAGTCAGGATCGAAGCGGGTATTGGCAAGCCACAGGCTCTCTTCAAGTGCCATAAGCGTGTTTCTGTCTTCCATTCCAAGATCCATCGAGTCGCCTCATGCTTCGTACCGTGTGTCCAAAGCACATATCAGCTTAAGCTGCCGTTCGCATCTGCATGGGCAAGCGCAGCATGTCCGCATTGCAGCCGCTCGCCCAATGATTTGACGTTAATTTCGTATGCAACCGCAGCGAATGGCGGCAGTGAGCCCATGTAACCGAGCTTCTGCGACGCGACGAACGTCGGCTTTAAAATGTTACATCTTTTAGTTGAATGGCGTATGATCTACTTGGTATTACAACAAGTCATGTTCAGGAGTATTAAGTGTCGCGTTGGTCAGACGAATTTGAGAACCACCCAATCCACGAGCTATTGAGCCAAGCCGAAGTATATCTGGAAACAGAAGTAGAAGACACCGATGCGGCGTTTGAAGACGAACGGCGAAGACTAAAAAATGTAATGGACAATTTGCACCAGCTCGTCGCGGGACTGGACCATGAATTCTATCCTAAGCAATGGTTAGATCAGTTGCAGCAGCACTTTAACCAACACGTTTTAAATCAGTTAAGGGCCTACTCTGACAATCCTGACATTTCACAACTTCGCGCTGCCAATGACCAAGCAACGACACAAATACCCAAGATATACAATTTAGCAGCAATGTCCCGCCCGCTGGAATCTCAGGAAGTTATTGCAAACGCGCAACAAGCTTTGAGGTCTTTCATGTCTTCAATCGAAGCTACCGCCAATGAAACAGATGAGCGGTTCACCAAGCACGAAGCGGCATTGACGGCGGTGAGTGAAAAAGCTGAGGTACTTTCAAGGTCCTTTGACGTATTAGACAAGTCTACTAACGATAAATTGGCAGAGTGGCAGGACGACTTCGTCGAAAAGCAGACGGTGCGTGTGCAGGATCATTCCGATGCTCAAATCGAACGCGACAGGCAGTTTGCGGTCGCTTTGAAAGCGCAACAAGATGCTTTCGAACAGGAAAGAACAGGCATTGTAGAAATCCAAAATGCTCGTTTCAACGCGGCATTTGATGGATTCAGATTAGCACGCGAAAATGCAAGTAAAGACATTAAGGAAAAGCAGGCTGCGATTAGAACGCTTCACGACCTTGTAACAGACGAAACTGTTGCGGGCGGGTACCATAAGAGTGCCAAGGATGAAAAAGTCGAGGCTGACCGCTGGCGTAACAGATCACTGATTTGCCTTGGCCTCGCTGTCCTGTGGTTGGGAACCAAGTACGTGATTGGATTCGCTACGACGGAAGAAGGTGCGATCAACTGGCCCGACATTCTTACAGTTTCATCTCTAACAGCGATCTTGCTCTATGCAGCAGGCTACACGTCTCGTCAGTCCACCATGCATCGAAACAACGAAAAATCACTTCGTTCCTACGCCCTCGAAACGCAGGCTCTGGATCCGTTCATTGCGAGCCTAAAGATCGGCGAACAACAGGCTATCAAAGCTGAGTTAGTGCGGCGTATGTTCGGACAACAAAACGCGCGAAGTTCGGGCGAGGCGGTAAAGATGGACGAAGGGACGATCAAAACGCTAGTGGACAAGGTCTCGGACTCCGTAACAGAAGTTGTTGGCAAAGTTATCGACAAAGGTTGATACGACCACAGAATTGGCACGAATTCTGCCAAAGCCGACGTTCAAACGCGTTACTTTGACGTCGGCTTTGTCCGCATTGCGGTCATCTGACATCCTGAAATGCTGCGATCTCGACCAAGGTCCGCTAGGCGGGCTGCGACTGCAGCATCCGAAGGCCTCGCTCAAGGTCGGCTCTGGGCCGTGAGTACGCTGAAAGCCATAGTGCTTTGTCCAATATGGTACGATATGAGCCAACCACAGCTCATTCAAAGTGTGGGCTCAAATGTGGGTTTTCGAAACAAATACCTCACATACCTCATTGATTTAAAATCATAAAATTGTGTGGGCTGGCGGAGGCTCAGGGATTCGAACCCTGGGGACGCTCTCACGCCCGTCGGTTTTCAAGACCGGTGCAATCGACCACTCTGCCAAACCTCCGCAGTGCGGGCTTCCTAAATGCCTGGAAATGATTCTGCAATCGGGCAAAATTCACGCGGGGCAGCGGGGAAAATTGCCGATGCAGTCGGGCATCTCTTGTCGTGCAGGGCTTTGGCACGCTAGAGTGCCGCAAATGCCCCGCAAAGGGGTTTAGATGCGTGCCATTCAAACGGGCGCGCACGCAGGCAAGGACGAGAGATTATGGGCAGTCAATTCAAATCAGGTCTGGGCAAGGCGCTTCACGGCCGCCGCGTGTATGCTTTGGCAGGTACGCTTGTGGTTTCCGCTTTATTAACCGGCTGTGACGAACAAGGGAAATTCGCCCTGCCGACGACTAAAGGTGACAGCAATGTCGCATTGGCTGCGGCTGCCAGTGGCCCGACAATCGAACGTGATGTCGAAGCGCCTGAAATCTTTTCTGTCACAGACGAGGGCCTGTGGGATGGACGGCCCAGCCTTGGTGGCGTTTGGGTCGCACATCCGGATGTAGACGAACCAGAACGGGTCATTATCCGCAACCAGACCAATGGCAAATTTGTTGTCGGCGCTCTTTTCCGCCGTGAACGGGATATTCCCGGTCCAAGTTTGCAAATCTCATCAGATGCGGCAGCCTCTCTTGGTATCCTTGCAGGGGCACCGGAAAAGCTGAATGTCACCGCCCTGCGCAAGGTTCAGGAACAATCCGAAGAACCTGTTATTACAGAAGCCGATGCGATGGTTCAGGCCGCGCCTGATGTGACGTCAGCACCGCTTGATCCCGTAGCAGCAACCGCGGAAGCCGCGATTGCTGCGGCGGCGCCGACACCGCCCCCGGCCCCGGCCCCGGCGGCACCAGTTCAGGCATCCCGCCTGTCCAAGCCGTTTATCCAAATCGGTATTTTCAGCATTGAGGCAAATGCCGAACGTGCCGCCAAGCAGATGCGCGGCGCCGGACTTGCACCGACAGTCAAGCAAAGCGAAATCAACGGCAAAACCTTCTGGCGCGTTGTGGTGGGCCCTGCCGCAACAAATGCCGAGCAGGCCAAGATCCTTTCGACTATCAAATCCGAAGGCTTCACTGACGCCTACGCCGTTTCCAGCTGACACCAAGAGGTACCGATATGCGCGGACTGAAACATTCTTTGGCAGCACTGGCACTGATGCTCTCATCTGTCAGTGCCCATGCATTTGACACCCGCGCAACATCGGCATTTGTGCTCGATTTCAACAGCGGCACAGTTTTGATGACCAAAAACGCCGACCAGCCTTTGCCACCGGCCTCCATGTCGAAGCTGATGACGCTTTATATGGCATTCGAGGCGATCGATAACGGGATACTTGATCTTGACCAGGAATTGCCCGTGTCTCAGGCAGCGCAGGCATACGGTGGATCGACAATGTTCCTGAAGGCCGGTGAACGGGTACGGGTAGAAGATCTGATCCGGGGCATCATCGTGCTATCAGGCAATGATGCCTGTGTCGTGATTGCCGAAGCTTTGGCCGGCACAGAAAGCAAATTTGCCCGTCAGATGACCATGCGCGCCCAGCAGCTTGGCATGACGAATTCGACCTTCACAAACTCTAACGGCTGGCCCAAGGCGGGTCACCGGATGTCCATGCGCGATCTGGGGCTGATCGCAGGTAAGCTGATCAAAGATTATCCGCAATATTACCCGATGTTTGCACAAAAAGAATTTCTGTTTGACCCGTCTGAATCCGCCAACCGGTTCAACCGCAACCCGCTTTTGGGACTGGGCATCGGGGCCGATGGTCTTAAAACCGGCCACACAGAAGAGGCCGGCTATGGCCTTGTCGGGTCTGCCAAACAGGGGGATCGACGGATCATCTTTGTTTTGTCCGGACTGGAAAGCGCGCAAGCCCGCGCAGCTGAATCCGAGGCTGTGACGAACTGGGCCTTCCGGCGCTTTACCCAGACAGAGCTAGGCAAGGCCGGCACACAAATCGCTCAGGCCGAAGTAGCAATTGGCGCCGAGCCGTCTGTCGGGCTTGAACTGGCCGAGGACCTGTCGGTGCTCTTGCCCGTCAATCCGATTTCACCCCTGAAAACCGAAGTTGTTTACAACGGTCCCGTTAAAGCCCCTATCGCCAAGGGCGACCAGATCGGTGAATTGATCATCACGCCAGAAGGTCTGTCCGAAACGCGGATACCGCTGATTGCAGACCGTGACGTCATGCGCCACGGCTTTGTCGGCCGTGTGGTTGCAGCGGCCAGACATCTGGCTGCCCGTATCAATGCTGGCCCCGCCCCAGAGGCTTCGTGAGCAAGCAAGGGCTTTTCATCAGCTTCGAAGGCATTGACGGTTCCGGCAAATCCACGCAGGTGGCGCGGCTGGCCGAGCACCTGCGCGCGCAGGGCCACGAGGTTGTTCTTACGCGTGAACCAGGTGGGTCCAAGGGGGCCGAGGAAATCCGCGCGCTTGTTTTGCAGGGTGACCCTGACCGCTGGTCAGCCGAGACCGAGATACTGCTGTTTACAGCCGCACGCCGCGATCATCTGGAGCGCCTCATCCGCCCTGCCCTTTCAGCGGGCAAAATCGTGATCTGTGACCGCTTTGCCGACAGTACACGCATGTATCAAGGCCTTAGCCGTGGTGACTTGCGGGGTGTCGTAGACAGCCTTCACACCCTGATGATCGGGGTCGAGCCTGACTTGACCATCTTGATCGATATGGACCCTGTCGAAGGGCTCAAGCGCGCCAAGGGTAGACAGGGGACCGAGGAACGGTTCGAGGACTTTGGTACCAGCCTGCAAGAAGCCATGCGAACAGGGTTTCTGGCCCTGGCCGAAGAATTTAGCGGCCGGTTTCGGGTGATCGATGGTGGGCAAGACATTGACGCTGTCGCGGCAGACATTTGCGCCGCTACAGACGCGGTACTGGCAGCGCAAACCTGACGGCCTTTCCAAACGAACGGGCAGGAATTTCCAAAAATACAGGCCCTGCTCCGCTGATACGACCGCGCCCCATTTCCAACCCTGCCAATCCCCGTTAAACCGCTGACATGAGCGATGAAGCAGCCCCACAACCGGAACGCCTAGATGGTGCCCCCCACCCGCGCGACACTCCCCGCCTGATCGGACAGGAGGCGGCGCAAACCGCCTTTGTCGACGCCTTCAATACAGGCCGCTTGCATCACGCTTGGATGCTGACGGGTCCGCGTGGCGTGGGCAAAGCCACGCTTGCATGGCAGATCGCGCGTTTCTTGCTGGCAACCCCGGAACCCGACACCGGTGGCATGTTCGCACCTGACCCGCCGACAACGCTTGATATTCCTGTCGACCATCCTGTTTCACAGCGGGTGGCTTCTGGCGGCGAAGGCCGCATTCGCAATGTGACCCGAACCATCAACCCGACCACCAAAAAGATGAGGCAGGAAATCGTTGCGGATGACATCCGGGCCCTGAACGGTTTTTTCCAGATGTCCGCACCTGATGGCGGCTACCGCGTTGTTATCATTGATGATGCCGACTTGATGAATACCACCGCCGCCAACGCTCTATTAAAAATGCTGGAGGAACCGCCTGCCCGTGCGGTGCTGATCCTGATTTCTCACCAACCGTCGGGGCTGTTGCCTACGATCCGCTCGCGGTGTCGCACGCTGCCCCTACGCACGCTGGATGCCGCCGAGGTCGCCGAAGCGATGGCACAGGCGGGTGTGCAGGCGGCGAATGCAGATGCGCTTGCCGCTTTGTCCGGCGGATCAGTTGGCGGGGCGATGCGCCTGTCGCTGCTGGGCGGTGCGTCTATGTACGCAGAACTGGTCGGGCTTATGGATACACTGCCCCGCATGGACCGGGCGCGCGCGCTCAAACTGGCCGAGCTTGCCGCGTCGAAGGGCGGTGAGGCAAAGCGCGACCTGCTTTTCACCCTCATTGATCTGCTGTTAAGCCGCCTTGCCCGTACCGGGGCCACCGGTATCGCGCCACAGCCACCAGCCGCACAGGGCGAAGCCGACGTTCTCGCACGCCTGTCCCCGCATCCACATCAGGCCCGCGTCTGGGCCGATCTCGCCGCCGAGATCAGTGCCCGCGCGCGGCACGGAATTGCGGTCAACCTTGACCCTGCGGCGCTCGTTCTAGATACCTTTACAAAGATGGCAAAGGCTGCCCCCCGCTAACATATCCTGCCAACGCCACCGGAGCCCCATGACCGATACACCCCACATCACCGACAGCCATTGTCACCTCGACTTTCCCGAACTGATTGCGGAACTGCCCGACGTAATTGACCGCGCGGCACAGGCCGGCGTGGCGCGGATGGTCACCATCTGCACAAAGCTGAAAAACGAACCCGAAGTGCGCGCCATTGCAGAGGCCCATGCGCCTGTATTCTATGCTGCAGGCACCCACCCGATGAGTGTGGCGTCAGAGCCGATGGCAACGCTGGATCAGCTGCTGACCATAGCCAAACATCCCAAGATGGTAGGCATTGGCGAAACCGGCCTTGATTACCATTATACCGCCGAAAGCGCGCAGATGCAGCAAGACAGCCTGCGCATCCATATCGCTGCAGCACGAGAAACAGGTCTGCCGCTGATCATCCATAGCCGCGATGCCGACGAGGACATGGCGCGTATCCTGCGCGAAGAGCATGCGAACGGCGCTTATACATGCGTCATGCACTGTTTTTCCTCATCTGCGGAACTGGCTAGGGCAGCACTTGATCTGGAGTTCTACCTGAGCATGTCGGGCATCACTGCATTTCCAAAAAGCCAGGAGCTTCGCGATATTTTCGCCGCCGCCCCGCTTGACCGGATTGTGGTGGAAACGGACAGCCCCTACCTTGCGCCGCCGCCCCACCGCGGCAAACGCAATGAGCCCGCATTCACCGCTCATACCGCGCGCCGCGCGGCTGAGACATTCGGCATCAACTACGCCGATTTTGCCGCCCGGTCCGAGGCCAATTTTGAACGCCTATTCACAAAAGTTGCCGCATATGAGGCTCCCCAATGACGGATAAGATGCGCGTTACCATTCTTGGATGCGGGTCATCAGGCGGGGTGCCGCGCCTTGGCGGGCTTTGGGGGGCGTGTGATCCGGAGGAACCCCGTAACAGGCGCAGCCGCTGCTCGGCGTTGGTTGAGCGGATCAGCGATGCTGGCACGACTTCGGTCTTGATCGACACATCACCGGACATGCGCAGCCAGTTGCTGGACGCCGGAGTCGGACGGCTGGATGCGGTTTTGTACACCCATGCCCACGCGGATCATGTGCACGGCATGGATGATCTGCGGATGATCGTTATCAACATGCGCGCGCGCCTGCCTGTCTGGGCGGATCAACCAACCCATGATGCCCTGATGGACCGGTTTGGCTACGCTTTTGTCCAACCAAAGGGATCAATGTACCCACCAATTCTGGATATGAACCTGATGGAGGGCGATGTGGTGGTGAATGGCCCGGGTGGCGAGTTGCGCTTTGTCCCGTTTCTGGTGCCGCATGGCGGCATGGATGCCTTGGGCTTTCGCTTTAACGGCGTCGCGTATCTGCCGGATGTGGCCAGCATACCGGATCACATATGGCACCACGTTGAGGGGCTGCGCTGCTGGATCGTGGATGCCCTGCGCCGCGATCCGCATCCAACGCACAGCCATCTGGAACAGACACTTGAGTGGATCGAAAGGATGGAGCCGACACAGGCCGTTCTGACAAACATGCACAACGATCTCGACTACGCGACCCTGATGACCGAAACGCCAGATCACATCGAACCCGCCTATGACGGGATGCGATTGGAATTTGATCTTACCTGATCCACCGCCCCACTTTTCGTCTGCACGAAGCGGTGCAGGCAGACCTTATACCGCTGCCTGGAACCGCGATTATGCAAACCCTCTTAGACGTTATCCTGCCAGTTTTTCTGGTAATCGGATTTGGCTACTTCTCGGTGTGGAAAGGCTATTTTCCGGTGTCGGGTGTGGATGGTGTCCTGCGCTTCGCCCAAAGCTTTGCAGTGCCCTGCCTGCTGTTTCAGGCCATCGCGAACCTTGATTTAGGCGCCTCTTTTGACGCGGGGCTGTTGTTCAGCTTTTACATCGGGGCGGCAATCTGTTTTGCCCTTGGCACCTTTGGCGCGCGCCTGTTTTTCAAGCGTGACTGGGAGGATTGCGTCGCGATCGGCTTTTGCTGCCTGTTCTCCAACTCTGTTCTGCTGGGCCTGCCGATATCAGAACGCGCCTACGGGGCAGACAGTCTGACCGGCAACTACATGATCATCGCTATACACTCGCCCTTTTGCTACGGGCTGGGGATCACTGTGATGGAGTTCGTGCGCAACCGTGGGCAAAGCGGTCTTGCACTGACGCGTTCCATCGGGCGGGCGATGTTTCACAATCCGCTGGTCATCGGCATTCTGGCAGGTTTCGCAGTGAACCTGAGCGGCCTTGCTATACCATCGGTCGTGGATGATGCCCTGTCGCTTGTCGTGCGCGCGGCCCTGCCCGCCGCGCTATTCGCACTGGGGGGCGTATTGATCCAGTACAAGCCCGAGGGAGACATGAAGGCCATCGCCATGGTCTGCCTGATCGCGCTGGTGGTGCACCCTGCGATTGTGTGGCTGATGGGCTCTGCCCTATCGGTGCCGACTGATCTGTTCCGCGCAGGCGTTCTGACAGCGGCGATGGCACCGGGCTTCAACGCCTATATTTTCGCCAATATGTATGGCCGCAGCCGCCGGGTCGCTGCGTCATCGGTGCTGATCGCAACCGCATCGTCAATCTTTACCGTCTGGATTTGGCTGACCGTACTTGGCTAAATTATTCACTGCCAAGAGCAACCCGGACGTGGATTGACCGCACCACCCGGTGTGGAAAAACTATGAAATCTTGCTCGACAATAGACCTCAAAGACACGAACAAGGCTGCGCTCGTGCGGACCGTTTACGCCGACAGCTTCAAGGTCATCATCGCCTGCGAGAGAAAGATCGAAAGATTTCGCTCAACAACAGCTGTTTCCAGCTGCAAAACTTGAAATGGTCCGGGTGAAGGGCACTAACGCGCTGTTCACTGCTGTCCCAACTTGCAGCTTAAAATCTTCTTATCTTATATTTATCTGACACTTAGTGCCCCAGTGTGTTCACTACTGTCTCAACCTAAGCAATTGGCATTGGGGGGACCGGTAAGGGGACTGCATGGCGCGGGGATTAGATAAGCTAGCGGCAATAGCGATATAATCTGCTCCAACCGGAAAGTACGGTGACGACGGCAGTCTATGGCTTGTCAATTCCGACGAAAATAATGGAAAGCGGGTGCTTCGTTTTCATGTCCACGGGCGACGTCGTGAGATGGGGCTTGGCCCTTACCCCCGTGTGGTCCTGAAGGAAGCCCGTACCCTTGCCGAAAAATGGCGCAGGGTCGCCGCAGAGGGCAAAGATCCAATTAAGCAGCGCGAAGCAGATCGTCGCGCCTCTCAACGCAATCTTCATATCTTGCGTGATGTGGCATCCGATGCCTTCGAGAACCACAAGGCAAGCCTCAAGGGGGATGGCAAAGCTGGCCGGTGGATGTCACCATTGGAATTGCATGTACTGCCCAAACTGGGAGAGATGCCCATCTCCGAAATTGATCAGATCGACATACGCAATACTCTTCGCCCGATTTGGAAGACCAAACCCGACACAGCAGTAAAGGCTCTGGGTCGCCTCCACTTATGTTTCCGACATGCAGCCGCGCTGGGACTATCAGTGGACCTGCAAGCCGCCGAAAAGGCAAAGCTGCTGCTAGGTCAGCAAGACAAAAAGGTAAAAAACATCCCCGCTCTTTCATGCTAAGAAACCCCGGCCTTTTACCGGACACTTGATGAGGGCACGACCACCCAACTGGCATTGCGGCTGTTCATCCTAACCGCTGTCAGATCATCCCCCTTGCGCTTTGCTCGCATCGAACAATTCGACTGTGCAAAGGCGATCTGAACGATACCGACAGATATGATGAAAGGCAGACGCGACGATGGGTGCGTACATGTCACGAGCGAAAATGGAGGCACGGCCACATGGCTTCCGCTCATCCTTTCGAACTTGGGTAGAGGAGCAGACGGATACCCCACGAGTTGTTGCCGAAGAATGCTTAGCTCACTCTGTTGCAAGTAAAGTAGAGCGGGCTTACCGCCGCACTGACCTAATCGATAAGCGCCGCATTTTAATGGAACGTTGGAGCATATTTGTTTCGGGCTGTGAGACCAATAATGTTGTCAACTTGCCTACGAGCCAATCATGAACCCCGATGATTTCGTACCTGCTGCTCAAATCAGAGGCTGGATACGGTCTTTGTGCGAACAAAACCGACAAGAGCTGGTCCTGGTAAGTCAGAAAAACCGGATTGCTATGGCACAACGAACGCCAAATCTCTCTGTAGAATTGCTTGACCTGTCTGAGACAGATGATGACCGCAGGAGAGCGGAGCGGTTTTACATCGGGGCTTTTTGGCGATTTGCCTGTGACGCCATAGGTGCTCGGGGCGTCAAGACTGCTTTGCTAGTAAAATGGAGAGAAACTATAGTTGAAACGCCCGACTGGATTTTTGATCACAGTAAGCGGCAAGGCGACGACCCAGCGAACTACGCGCCACATCGATACTTTCAGCACATCGACCCGGAAGAAATGAAGGTAATTACTCCGACTGACCTTATCGATCCAAGCGCAAACGGAAGAGGCATCACCGAAAGCTACTTTAACGCAGTGCAGAGATATGATGAGAAAAAGAGACTTGCAGGTTCCCAATGGTTATGGCCCAAAAGTTCCCTTCCAACTATTGAGGCCCTTGCCTCGTATGTTCACCTACCAACTGACTTTGTACTTAAAAGGCCTATTCCGGGGCTTCTATGGAGCTCCGACACTGATCAAATTGAGCACCAAAAGCCGACAGAGATGAGCCATGACGTAAAGGCATTTTGCGAAGTACATGGTTATATTAACAAACCAGAAGGCTTTCCCTTCAAGGTTTTAAGCGCGAATTTTGTGACGTCATTTGCCAAACACAAAACAAAGAGCGACGATGCACTTCGCCAAGCATTTTATCGCTACTGGAAGACAAAAGCCGACTAGCATTCCGAACCACACTGCATCCACTACCTTCAATGTGTCAATCAGCGGCAAAGGAAAATGCTATGATAATACGGCCGTTGAGACGTTCTTCAAAACGATCAAAGCAGAGCTGATCTGGCGGCATCCTTGGGAGACATGGCGCAAGGCAGAGATCGCCATCTTCGAATACATCAATGGGTTCTATCACCTGTCTGACGTCAGCGCTGATGGGTCCAAATAGGGCGGTTTGCTAAGAGAGGGTTTGTTGCTCATCGTAGCCACTAAGGAGTGGGCGATGAGAAAGACAACGAAGACACCCGGCGAGAAGATCGTCAAAGACATCAAGCGCGCCACCACTGCCCGGCAGGGCATTGCGCAGCAATGTCCCGGGAGGGACGCAAGCAGCATTCCTCTGAAGAGAAGATCAGGATCGTGTTGGATGGCCTGCGCGGCGAGGATAGCATTGCTGAGCTTTGCCGTCGCGAAGGCATATCGCAGGGCATTTACTACAAGTGGTCCAAGGACTTCATGGAGGCCGGTAAGCGGCGCCTGGCGGGCGACACTGCACGTGCGGCGAACACCGATGAGGTGAAGGATCTACGCCGTGAAGCGCGTGATTTGAAAGAGGTCGTGGCGGAGCAAACGCTCGAACTGCGGCTTCTCAAAAAAAGCATGTTCGACGGTGGGGGCGACCCCGAATGAGATACCCTGCATCAGAGAAGTTAGAGATCATCCGCCTGGTCGAAGAAAGCCACCTGTCAGCGCGTCTAAGGCTGGCCAAACTGGGCATCCCCCGCACCACGTTCTATCGTTGGTACGATCGGTACCTGCAGCGCGGCGAGGCCGGGTTGCAGGATCAATCTCCTAAGCCAAAGCACGTCTGGAACCGCATCCCCGACGAAGTGCGTCGCAAGGTGGTCAAACTGGCGTTGAGGGAGACGGAGTTGTCACCGCGAGAGCTGGCGGTGACCTTCACTGACAAGGAAAGTTGCTTTGTATCAGAGGCTTCGACATATCGTATCTTGAAGGCGCACGACCTGATCACCAGCCCAGCTTTCATTGTGATCAAGGCCGCTAACGAATTCAAAGATAAAACCACAGCGATCAATCAGCTCTGGCAGACCGACTTTACCTACATCAAGGTTCTGGGATGGGGCTGGTTCTACCTCAGCACCGTCCTCGACGATTACAGCCGCTATATTGTCTCCTGGAAGCTCTGCACCAACATGCGGGCTGAAGACGTGACGGATACCCTGGACCTCGCCCTTCGGGCGTCTGGCTGTGACCAAGTTCACGTCGTTCACAAGCCACGTCTGCTCAGTGACAACGGATCCAGTTACGTCTCGGGCGATCTGGCAGAATGGCTGCAAGACAAAGGCATGAAGCACTCGCGTGGCGCGCCATATCATCCCCAAACACAGGGAAAGATCGAACGTTGGCACCAGACCTTAAAGAACCGCATCCTGCTGGAAAACTACTTCCTGCCGGGTGATCTCGAACGCCAAATCAAAGCCTTCGTCGATCACTACAATCACCAGCGCTACCACGAGAGCATCAGCAACGTCACACCCGCTGACGTCTACTTCGGGCGTGACAAAGCCATTCTAAAACAACGCCCCTCTCGGGATCATGCTGCGCATAACCCTGCCGGGCAGTGGAAAGGATCAAACGAAAGACGCTCGAAACGCGACGCTTGCATCACAGACAACGCGCCGCATAATCAAACAAACCAGATGAGCCAAACTCTCTCTTAGATTAGGCCGCCATTGGTTCCAAAAACTCTGACGACGGACACTATCACCCACGCCGACGCACTCGGCACCGGGTTGGAAAAGCCCGGTCGCTTTCGATCGGAAGGTGGCTTACACAGCCACTTGGGGCGGCACGATAGCGCGACAGGTCCACAGCTTCTTCAGCTTGCCGTTCTCGTCTTCCAAAGCCCTCAGCCGCTTCGCGTCGGACGGCTCCATGCCGCCAACATACGTCAGCGGTCTTCTCACCAGCTTCCTGTTCTTCGATCATCGCTATTATCTGTTCGTCCGTAAGTCGTGCCTTCATTTGTCCGTCCTTTTGTCAGGCCAACTCTAAATAAATTTGTGGGGGTTTTAGGAGCTCAGGCCACAGGGAAAGTCGGCAATGCGGACTGCTGCAGCATCGTGTTCGGGTACTGGAGGTCGGCTTTGGGCCGGAAGTTTCAGCTTCCTATAAATCGACACAAGGGGCGGATTGCGGACCTTTTGTTACGCTTTGCATAGAGGTCCGTTATGCGGGCGAAAGCTGCCGTTGCGCGACTAAAGACGAAGGTCGGCTTTCGGCATGCGCATCCAGATAACTCCTACGAGAAGTACCAATAAAACAGCTATTGTCGTGAGAGCGGATTTAGCAATTGTAGCTGTACTGGTGGCATATACCAGTGGAGCTAAAACGTCTGGCCAACACCAAATCATGGCTAAAATACCAAGGTTCTCAATATAATCGAATAGAGCACTGCCAACCGAAAAGACTATGCCAAAGCGGACAAGTTTTCCGTTTGGCATTCGTTCTGCAAACAAGCAGAGCGTGGCGATCAAAGTCAGTGCGAGCATCGCCGGATAAAGTATATCCAGAGGTAGCTGATGACTGAGATAATAATTACGCCCTTCCACACTTAACGCTTTAAGAAGCGTCGCGGCCTCTGTGGGGCCATAGCCAAAAGGGCGCATGTCGAAAGGGATGTGCCCTGAGACTGCTTCGATGTGGGCGAGTGTGACGTTGATCATCAGCAGATAAACTGACGCGCCTATCAATCCAGAGACAGCTGCGAGCATTCCGATATGCTTTGACTGAAATCTATTTGTCATTTTGTAATCTCCTTGAACTGTGCAACACATGCCCTCATGCGCAGCCACCCGCATTATCATTTGATAAGGCACACAAAGATGGATTTACGGACGTTTCTGACGCAATCACCTGACCTGTCAGATATTGCTTGCGCGGACGAATTTGCTTCGCATTGGAAACCAAAGCGCTTGAAAAAAGGGGCACACCTTGCTCGGCAAGAACAACCCGAAACAGATGAATTCATTCTTTTGGAAGGGTGCTTGGCCAGCAGTATTTGTGACAAGGACGGCAAAGAAGTTTGCGTCGGGTTTTACGTGGGCCCCTGTGTTGTTACACCAAACATCGCGCGAACGCGGGACGGTATGTCGCTCGTGTCGATCGCGGCCCCGACCGATGCCTCACTTGCAAGGATCGACGGCAATCTGCTTTCAAATATGATGATCTCATCTGAGCCCGTCCGAAATTGGGCGAATGGTGTTCTGCAGCAAGAGCTAAGCCGGAAGGTGGATCGAGAGTGGTGCCTCGCCGCTTTGGGAGGGGCTGAGCGGCTCATTTGGTTTCGCCAAGCATTCCCGGGCTACGAAGACATCTTCACCCATGCTTTGATTGCATCCTTCTTAGGGATCACTCCGGTCACCATGAGCCGGTTGCGTGCGATTAACAGCTAGGAAGCGGACCCTCGCTGCGCTTTGCAGAGAGGTCCGCTATGCGGACGAAGTGAGCTTTCGCTGCCGCTGCACCAATGACTGCTTTCCGCTCAAGGTGGACCTCCGGTGATGGTGCGCGATGCTGCAACGCGGTCCGCCATGCCCAATCTTCGCTGTAAGCGGAAAAGACCAGAATCGATCCAGCAGCATCGATACGAATGCTGGGAACCTCGGGCATATCCCTACTGCCAAGCTGGTATTCTAATGGCGACCCTCAAAGCTAGGAAGAAAACAATCTTAGGCAGCATTAAGGATCATGTTTGAGCGGGCGCGGTGACAAACTTCTTGCCAGCACGGTCTAAAACCGACTACATGCACGCAGATCGACGTCGGGAGAACCAGATCAACTGGTGCCGAAGGAGCAACCGCCCCGGAAACTCTCAGGCAACCGGACCGACGCCGATACCAAGACTCTGGAGAGAGGCACGTTAATTTGTGTCCGCCGAAGGGATAGCAATCTCAGGCACATGGACAGAGGGGGCATCACGCGTGAAAGCTTAAGCTTTTGCGTCAAAGTGGTGCCGCAGGATGTTTCATTGTCTGAACGGCCCGTCATAGATAGAGGCCATTTGATGTCTGACCTTTTTCATACGCCGTTGCATGACCTGCACCTCGCACTCGGCGCCAAAATGGTGCCTTTTGCGGGCTACGCCATGCCTGTTCAATACCCGATGGGCGTCATGCAGGAACACCTGCAAACCCGCAGCAAAGCAGGGCTTTTTGACGTCAGTCACATGGGGCAAGTGATCATCACTGGCGCAGATTACCAGGCAGTGGCAACCGCGTTGGAGAGTTTGATACCAATTGATATCCTTGGGCTTGATCAAGATCGTCAGCGCTACGGTTTCTTCACCAATGACGCCGGCGGAATTTTAGATGATTTGATGCTGGCAAATCGTGGTGACCATATTTTTATGGTCGTGAACGCAGGCTGCAAGGCCGATGACATTGCCCATATGAAAGCCAACCTAAACGGTGTCTCAGTCACCGAAATCACCGATCGCGCACTGCTCGCGCTGCAAGGACCCGCTGCCGAAGCGGTCCTGTCTGCGCTGAATCCAAAAGCCTCAAGCATGCGGTTCATGGATGTGGCTACCCTGTCGCTTGCGGGTGCCGAATGCTGGGTGTCGCGGTCAGGATATACGGGCGAAGACGGCTATGAAATATCAGTGCCCGCCGCGCAGGCAATTGCGCTGGCACAAGAGCTACTGGCCCACCCAGATGTCGCACCGATTGGTCTTGGCGCACGCGATAGCTTGCGTCTGGAAGGCGGGCTTTGTCTTTACGGACATGATATCGACGCTGAAACGACGCCGATCCAAGCCTCACTTAATTGGGCGATCCAAAAGGTGCGGCGCAATGGTGGCGACCGTATGGGAGGGTTCCCCGGCGCGGATGTTATCTTGGCTGAACTGAAGCATGGTGCTGCTACAAAACGGGTGGGCCTATTGCCCGAGGGGCGCGCGCCAATGCGTGAAGGTGTGCCGCTTTTTGCACAAGCTGATGACGAAACAGCAATTGGAAAGATCACATCAGGCGGCTTTGGACCCACAGTCGAAGCGCCCATTGCTATGGGCTATCTGCCCGCAGAGCATGCTATCGAGGGCGCCAAAGTCTATGGTGAACTTCGCGGCAAACGCTTGCCGCTGACCCTAACGTCGCTTCCTTTCACACCCGCTAATTTCAAACGATAAACTGACGGAGAACAGATATGAAATTCACTGAAGAGCACGAATGGCTACGCCCCGAAGGCGACATTGTCGTGGTGGGCATTACTGAACACGCAACAACCCAATTGGGCGATATCGTGTTCGTTGAACTGCCCGAAGTCGGCACCGTTGTCACCAAAGACGAAGAGGTCGTCGTAATCGAAAGCGTCAAAGCAGCCTCCGACATCACAGCCCCGATTGACGGCGAAATCGTCGAGGTGAACACCGCCCTTGCCGACAATCCCGGACTGGCAAATGAAGACGCGGTTGGTGCTGGCTGGTTCTTCAAAATCAAACCTTCTGATCCGTCACAGTTGGACAGCTTGATGGACGAAGCCGCCTATAACTCCCTGATCGCTTAATTTTCGGAGCCTGCCATGACCTTCACCCCCACCGACTATCTGCCCTATGACTTCGCCAACCGGCGCCACATCGGACCGTCGCCCGCCGAAATGTCGGAGATGCTGAAAGTTGTGGGGGCTGACGATCTGAATGCGCTCATCTCTGACACACTTCCCACCAAAATCCGGCAGGCCAAGCCGCTAGATTTTGGCAAACCGATGTCAGAGCGTGAGTTACTGCATCACATGAAGGTCACAGCGTCTAAGAACAAGGTCCTGACCTCGTTGATTGGGCAAGGCTATCATGGCACGGTCACGCCGCCTGCAATCCAGCGGAATATCTTCGAAAACCCCGCTTGGTACACGGCCTATACCCCCTACCAGCCTGAGATTTCGCAGGGTCGGCTTGAGGCGCTATTGAATTTCCAAACCATGGTTTCTGACCTGACCGGATTAGAGATTGCAAACGCCTCTTTGCTTGATGAGGCGACGGCATGTGCCGAGGCGATGACCATGGCGCAGCGGGTTGCCAAAACGAAGGTTAATGGGTTCTTCATCGACGAAAATTGCCATCCGCAAAACATCGCGGTGATGAAAACACGCGCCGCGCCGTTAGGTATAGAGATTACGGTGGGCAACCCAGATGATCTGGACGCAACTACCGTTTTCGGCGCGATCTTCCAGTATCCGGGGACCTTCGGACACCTGCGCGACTTCAGCCCAGAGATCGCCAAACTACATGACACCAAAGCCATCGGTATTATCGCCGCCGACCCTCTGTCGCTGACGTTGCTCAAAGAACCTGGTGCGATGGGCGCCGATATTGCTGTAGGCAGCACGCAACGGTTTGGTGTGCCTGTCGGCTACGGCGGTCCTCATGCCGCCTATATGGCAACCAAACAAAACTATGCCCGGTCGATGCCGGGTCGGCTTGTTGGTGTTTCCATCGACAGTCACGGCAATCGCGCCTACCGTCTGTCGCTGCAAACCCGCGAGCAACATATCCGCCGTGAAAAGGCGACGTCGAACGTCTGTACAGCACAGGCTTTATTGGCCGTTATGGCTGGTTTCTATGCCGTTTTTCATGGGCCTGAGGGCCTTAAGGCGATTGCCCAACGGATCCATCGCAAGACCGCACGACTGGCCGAGGGGATCAAAGGCGCGGGCTTTGACGTGCGTCCCGCCACGTTTTTTGACACGATCACCGTCGAGGTTGGCCCGCTGCAAGCTGCGGTTATGAAATCAGCGGTAGATGAAGGCATTAACCTGCGGGCCGTTGGCACCACCCAAGTGGGCATCACGCTGGACGAACGCACCCGCCCAGCTACGATCGAGGCCGTCTGGCGAGCCTTTGGTATCGACCGCGAAGACAAAGATTATACGCCGCATTATCACGTGCCGGAAAAACTGATCCGTACCACGGAGTACCTCACTCATCCGGTTTTCCACATGAACCGCGCCGAAACCGAAATGATGCGCTACATGCGCCGCTTGGCTGACCGCGACCTCGCCCTTGATCGCGCGATGATCCCGCTCGGGTCCTGCACGATGAAGCTCAATTCCGCTGCTGAGATGATGCCGGTTTCATGGGACGAATTCTCGCTTTTGCATCCCTACATTCCCCGCGATCAGGCGGCGGGTTATATGGAAATGATCGATGATTTGTCCGCCAAGCTCTGTGATGTGACAGGGTATGACGCAATCTCAATGCAGCCCAATTCCGGCGCGCAGGGTGAATACGCAGGCCTGTTATCAATTGCCAGCTATCACCGCGCGAACGGCCAAGGTCACCGCAATATCTGCCTAATCCCGATGTCCGCGCATGGGACAAACCCTGCCTCGGCTCAGATGGTGGGCTGGAAAGTTGTACCAATTATGTCAGCCGCCAATGGCGACATTGATTTGGATGACTTCCGCGCCAAAGTTAAGGAGCACGAGGACAACCTTGCAGGCTGCATGATCACCTATCCATCCACCCACGGCGTGTTTGAAGAAACCGTCAACGACGTCTGCAAGATCGTGCATGACCACGGCGGTCAGGTTTATATCGACGGGGCCAATATGAATGCCATGGTCGGACTGTCGCGCCCCGGCGATTTGGGCGGCGACGTGAGCCATTTGAACCTACATAAGACATTCTGCATCCCTCACGGTGGCGGCGGTCCCGGCATGGGGCCAATCGGCGTCAAATCCCACCTCATTCCGCATCTGCCCGGCGATCCGACATCCGGCGAAGGGGCGGTGTCTGCGGCGGCTTTTGGGTCACCATCATTGCTGCCGATTTCTTGGGCCTATTGCCTGATGATGGGCGGTGAGGGGTTAACGCAGGCGACGCGCGTTGCAATCTTGAACGCCAACTATATTGCCAAACGGCTCGAAGGGGCATTTGACGTCCTTTACAAGGGGCCCACAGGTAGGGTCGCGCATGAATGTATCATCGACACGCGGCCGTTTGCCACTAGCGCCCATGTCACCGTGGATGACATCGCCAAACGGCTGATCGACTGCGGCTTCCACGCCCCCACGATGAGTTGGCCCGTGGCAGGCACCTTGATGATCGAACCTACAGAATCCGAGACCAAGGCCGAACTTGACCGATTTTGCGATGCCATGCTCGCCATTCGAGCCGAAATCGCAGACATAGAAAACGGCGTTGTCGACCCAGAGAATAATCCGTTGAAGAATGCACCTCACACCATGGAGGACCTGGTAAAGGACTGGGATAGACCATATCCGCGGGAAACGGGATGCTTTCCTCCTGGCGCATTCAGGGTGGATAAATACTGGGCCCCAGTAAACCGCGTCGATAATGTTTGGGGCGACAGAAACCTGACGTGCAGCTGCCCTCCGATGGAACACTATTCTGATGCTGGTGATTAATACAAACTAGGAAAGACTCATCACTCGTAGCGAAGGTCCGCATTTCGTCCTTGGCAACCTTTTGCGCTACTTGCAGCATCAGATACTTCGGGCTCAGTGAAGACCTTCGCCGCAGCAACGGCGAAGGTCAATTCTGCGCAGGTAGCGTATTTACAAAGTTACGCGAACGGCCCATTGCGGCCATTGAGCATGCCTTGCCACTTCTGCGGTGCGGCCCGTACAAGCAGACATGCATTCTCCACACAGCATTTTGGTAGCTGAAACGTCGATCGGCAGGACGGAACTAGAACTTTTTAGTCAGGCTAAGTGAAAGCAATGTCCGCTCAAAATTGTTAATATCCAAATTGCTTTTATTATTTTCGTAACTCAAGCTTCCCAGAACACTCGTGCTGTTCATGTTAGGAAGTGTATATGAAACCGTGGCTGTTATCCTCTTTGAGACGTCATGTCGTGCTTGCGTGTAGGCCGCTTGGACGCCTTCAAACTCGGTATCTGTATAGGATGCCTTTAGGCTTGCTCTTATACCCTGTTCCCGAAAAACATGCTGGTACCCTACGTACATCCCGCGGACATCGTTGGAATAGACATCCAATCCAGAACTTTCACTCCCATATTGCAAACCAACAGCGATGCTACCATTCTCTTTTAGCTGAAGATTCACAGAAGGGTTGATGGTGAACGCGGTGAGATCTCGATCAGCGTTGCCGTTGAAACGCTTGCGGGAAATCGACGTGTCTACGTAAAACTGCAGATCATTTCGGGCGGCATACTGTAAACGCGGCGCGATGCCCCAGCTTTGAGAGTACCAGTTGTCCTGTTCGTTATAGCGCTGAATATTGTATGTAACCGGAACAGATAACCCGAGCTGATCACTCAGCCTGAAACTCGGCCCTGTGGAAACGGAAAGTGTCGTCGTGTCATAAGCATTGGCTTCAAAGTAGTTATTGAAGCTGAGGTGCGCGCCACTCCGCCAAGCCAAATTATTGTTGAGGATCTTTTGGTGGGAAAACCCAGCACGCGCAAAAACTGCGGTATCCTGAGTTTCTTGTGCACCTGATGACAAAGTGAAGGGCAAACCGTAAAGAAATACAGTGTCGCTATCTGGACCTGCATTAACGTTACTATCTGAAGTCAAACCTACAGTGACATACGCGCTCCAGTTTTTTTGTGGACCTTTTGGACCGGCATTTGGATTCGTGCGAGCTACATCGACCTGTGCAATGAAGCCATCGATATTCTGCCGAACCTGTTCTGGCGGGTTCATACCAAGGACTGCCACCAACTCCGCCCGAGACTTATCATATTTGCCTAAACGGAACAGAACTTCTGCAAGTTCGAGACGAATACGTCCTGCATTTGGTTCGCGTTGCAATGCCGAACCGAGATACCTTTCAGCTTTACCAAGCTGACCGGCTTGCTTAGCTGCGACCCCCAACAGAAAGAATTCCTGGGTAGACGCGGTCGCAGGATCATGTGCGGCTTGCAACAAACCGAAAGCTTTCGTCGGCTCCCCAGCGGCAAGTAGATCCTGAACAAGCTGCAACTCGGCTGGCGTGGCAGCCTGGGCGGAATGTACCTGTGCGGCCAGAGCAGCACACAGTGATACTATCGTGAAAGAGTACTTCATGCTCTAAAATTCCTTTAGTTCTGTGCTCGAAAGATGCCGTTGGCGCTTGATCCATTGACATGATCAATCTGCCAGCCTCCGCCGACCTCTTCAGCATTAGGTCCAGCGAAGCCACCAAATATCCCGCCACTACTCACATTACTGCCGGAGAGATCACCCTGAAAACCGCTGCTATCCGCGTCGCGCCGGATCGGCGCGTCGAAAGTTGAATTCGCCCAGCTAGCTCCGTTGTTGTCCTTTAGATTCATATTCCCAGTCACGTTGTCCTTAGCGAAGTCAGCCGTTAGGGAAATGTCGCCGCGCACCCGTCCAGCTGCCATGCCAGTACCCTCTCCAAACGCAGCTCCTGTGTAGGTCGCTGTACCGGTCTGCTGAAGATTGGTTGTAGGGTCATACACCAGCCAGTTCGCTCGGGAGTTTGCAACCAGTTCCCCGTCAACTTCAGCCACCGCACCGTTCATCTCAAAGTCCCACTGTCCCCAAGCCACATAGCTATACTCATTGCCTTTTGGGTCGGCATATTTACCTGATGCATCAACCGTCACATCTGTATTTTGGAAGGCGACAACACCTTTGTCCGAAACCGACGTCGCTGCGACAGTCCCCAAGACGTACTCGGCACCGCTAATTAAAGTCCCATCATATGCGCTAAAACCACGGTAATTTTCGTATTCAGGCTCATCGTTGAAACCAAAGCCCCCGTCGCCTGTACTCGTATTTCCTGAACCACCCTCGGCGACACCACCAGCGTCTGTGACCGTTGGTGTTACAAAATCACCAAAGGAGAGCCCTTCCCTTGCGCGAAACACTCCAACATATTGGCCCTGATCCGCAACAACCCAAGCATGGCCACCCACTTCTTGACCATTCGCACCGCCAAAGACGCCAATGACACCAGACATCCCGACTCTTCCATGGTTTCCGAAACCGGAACCACTATAGTCGTTAATAGGCTCATCAAATGTATTTACTTCAGTGGCCACGGCGCATCCATTGAGGCCAGCGCCACTGCACGAGCGGCCAAACTGGAATTGACCTCCAACGCTTTGCTCGGAAAAATCAGCAGTGATGTTAATCAAGCCCGTAGCTTCTTCTTCAACGCCTCCCTGACCAGCGTAACCACCTCTGATCTCGCCGCCGTACTGTGCAACACCGGACCTATTTTGAAGGGAGATAGAATTGGTGACATTATCAACGTCCACCCAAAGACCGGCATCAGAAAATAAACTCGGGGTTGCGCCGGTAGACACCCAGGTTCCCCAAGAAACATGGGAATAACCTTCGGCGGCAAAAGTAGTCGCAATGTTCACCTGAGTATCTTCACCGGAGTTGCCGCCGGGAAACGTAATTTTGCCCTCATAAATGTCGCTCACATCCTGCCAGAAGGTGCCGTGTCCTGTTTCACTTGCGGAGTAGCCCAATACAAAAGCACCGCTAAAACCATCTTCCTCGCTGCCCTCTCCAGGAACATAGTTTTCACCGACAGCCCAAACGCCTGCAGCGAACCCTCCGGGAAGCTTCAAAGCAAATGATCCCGCCGCCTCGGATGTATCAGAGCCATATAGGGTTCCGACAAAGTTACCGTCTGCCGAGCGTCCGTTGTCGAGAGAAGCTCTCGCATCAAAGCCAAGTGAGCGGGTAAGCCCAGTGCCTTTCTCCGCAATGGCGGCTTCCTTCAAGGATAATTCGGTGGTGTAATTCGCGGCTTCATTATCAACTTCGATGCGCCCCTCTCCGGTAAGAAGCTTTGTGCCAAAATCAATGTTCAGCTCAAGCTCCCCAAAGACACTTTCTGGGTACAACGTATAATCGGTCGCGGTCCCGGCTGCGTAGTAACCTAACACACCGCCATTGAAGGTGGCGGTCCCTGATCGCAGCGCAAACTCCTCAGGCGTAGAGGCCTGACCATATATCCACTGCGATTCATCACCGTGTTCATCGATCCCGTCGCCAAAGTATAGATGCGCAAACCCATCGAGAGACCGACTGCTTTCGCCTTCTAACTCAACGATTGCCCCCGGTATTCCTTGATCAAGAATAGTGTTGTCCTCAGCAACAAGGTCTACTTCCGCACGGCCAACCCCATTAATTGCCGGGATGGAAACGGCATGCCCGATCACATTCGACAGGGTGCTTTCCATAGGTTTGGTCGCGTTAAACGCAGGAATTTCGTAAGAATAGCCCGTCCAGTCCGTTAGCCCCTCAGCCACAAAGGTCGGTGGGGTGTAGTCGTCTTCGATGTTGTAGTCTGGCCCCGCCAAATTAGCCGCATTTGCTTCAAGTCGCGCGCCGACGTCGGCCAAAGTAACTTCGTAACGGGCTATCGCTGCTTGGGCTTGGCTAATACCTCGCGCAATGCGTTCTTGCTCGGATTGAAGCACGCCTTCATAAGCAACCAGATCTAGCAGCAGCTGTTGATCCGAAGCGATTAGTCCTGTTGTGCTCTGCTCCGTACGCAAAGCAGCAATACGATCACGAACCGGACCAGAAATCGCTTCCACCTTCGGCAACTCTTCAAACCGCAATATCGTCAGCCGATTGTCGCGTTCTTTATATCGAGCAGCAGCATCTTGCTGCGTCAATGAAAGGCTGTCGCGTTCAGCTTCAAGCTGGGAAATCCGCATTAAACGAAATTGCGCCAGACGTTCTGCCTCCAACCGCGCGGCTTCCAACCTCTCCTGCTTCAAACGCTCCGCTTCAACACGCTCAGTAGCCAGCATCTCGGCCTTTAAGCGTTCGGCAGCTGCAATTTCTTCAGCAGTAGGTTGATTTGGGGTATCTCCACCATCAGGGGCAGCTGCTTCGGCCACAGTAATCGATCGCTCAATTGTGAGATCGCTTCCCAAAAGTGCTGTGAACTCTTGCCCCACCCCTCCTTGGGCAGTTTCACTTTGGACCGGTGCAGCCTGAAGGCTTGGCAACTCGAACCCTCGGGATATGTCGATGGTGGAATTTCGATTAGCTGGAGAAGACAGAATAATCTCTGCCGTTTGAGAAAGTTCCGCAATATTTTCTGAAAACGCTGAACTTCCAACTTCAACTGTTTGGGTGATTTCTTTCAGGTCCGTAGAAAAATCAACGACCTCGGATCTAATTCCCCACTGATACTCAGAAACTTTCTGATTTACGTAATTAAAATACTCTTTCTTCTTAAACGGTGAAAACCATCCCAGACGCCGACTTGGAGGCTTTGTTTTAATATCATCAACCGTGTTATCAAAATCGCGCAGGACCTCAAATTCGCTCTCTCCAGCCAATAGAGAGTTTACGGCTCTTCCATGAGCGTCGGTCAATGCTTCTCGCAAGGCAGCACGATCTGCTACAATACCATCTTCGCTAGCCTCATTTGCCTGAAAGCCTGCGTTGACGGTATTTTCGACCGCGAGAACCGTTTGAGACAGAGCAAACTGGCCAAGATTACCTCCCGAAAGCAGAGCATTAGCTGTCGTTTTAATCATGTTTTCTTGAAGCGCTGCGGTAATTGCTACACCTGGTCCGTAACCTGAATTCTTGATCATCAAATCTGTCAGCTCTTCGGCAGCAGCAGAGCTAACGGCACTTGCAACAGCTCCTCCGACATATTTGGCTATGCTCATTGAGGTCGGCTTTTTCGCAACGTTTAGCAACTTTATCGTAGCACGGTCTTTTATACCTTTTATGACTGCTGAGCGACTGTTTCGAATAGCTATTTTGGCGCTCGCATCAATGTACGGCAGCTTCAGCAACCCATTCATGACAATATCAATAGCAGCAGTCACCGCCTCGCCTTGCGCCTGCTTCAAAACCGTAGATGATCCCCAAGAAGCGATATCCGTTGCCGCACCAGTGGCTACTTCTCCACTTGCGGCTGTTACCTGCAAGGAAACAAGAAAGGGTATGGCGAAGAAACTAAGGGTTTTCCGAGTCAAAATGTATTTTCCTTATCCAAATTTTGTCCATCTGCCATTCTCATGATCGCTAGTGATCGCTTCTACATAGTTAGACGCCGGTCGATGCTTATCTCCCCGATACGCTTTCAGGCGGCTCGTAAATGAAAATGATCCATCTCCCCTCAACCGATAGCGACCCTTCTCAAGGTAACTCCCAGGTTGGAGGAGACAGATTCCGTTATAAAATCAACTTTTTTGAAATTCCGATCCGGTAAGTAAATTTCAGCTTACCGGCATGAAAAGGCAGCTTGGTCGCTCAGGTTACAAGACTGCCCGCCTTGAACGATCACACCGTCGTACCATTGGCTACCTGACCAATAGATCCGAAAGCGCTCTCATCGCAGCAAGTAACTTTGTAAATGGTTTTACCAGATGCAGACTTGCCATTCTCGGCGATGCCGGAAACGCCCGCAGCCATGGCTGATCCACCAACTACTGCCAAGAAGAGCCCCAAGCCTGTGATCTTTTTCATTTGCATCTTTCCCATCTAGTAAACTTAACTTACGAAAAACTAAGTAACTTGTTTAGGGAAAGACCGACAACGGACTCGGGTCCGGTCAGCTGTAATAAATTTCAGGAATATGTATCACCGAACCTGATGCGCGTTTTTAATGTCCAGCTTCGCTTTTACAGAGCCCCAAATATCGAACGCACGTGATCGCTTGACGCCAATTTTTTCACCTGCTGCGGCAACGTTGTCGCCAGCTTGAACGCTTTCGAGTAGGTGGCGCTCTTGCTCTGTTAAAAGATTGAGTTCGTCGACTGACGCGTTAAACCCATTATCCATACGAAACGAAACCAGCCAGCAGCCTTCACGTTTACCGTTGTAGAGAGGGTCTGGGTCAAAAGTGGATACCGACACCGTAAGTACCTCAGATGATTGATCGAGGTCTCTTGACCCACGTTCAAGCCATGTAGCATCCCCAATGACACGAGCTGAACGTGGGACCGAAAGCCTTCTAGTGGTGCCATGAGTGACAATCTGTTTGATTTCAATCATCTTATCAAAAGCTGAGTTTGTTGTCTCAACTTCACCATTGGGACCAGTAATGCAGGCAGGAATTTCGAGCTTGGACATATGATCCAAGGCAGCTCGACCGGATTGCTTTGACCGAACCACCTGCTGGCTGGATTCCCATGCCTTTGCCAAAAAGCTCTGATGCTCCTTGGCATATTCAAGGGCTTTCAGACCCGTCGCGGTATCACCGCTTTCGATAAACAGATTACACGCTGTCCAGTATCCCGGCATTCTGTTCAGCTCGAACGCTACGGTGTCATTAATCCCAAAGTCTCTAAGCCATGAGAAAAACCTTTGGTCTGGCACCTCATCGGGATTGCAGATTTGCGACATAAGAAGAGGCCGCTGAGGATAATGGGAAATCTGCGCTTCCGCCCAAGGGTCAATGGTTCTGAGTTCCTGCAAATAATATACGACAGCCTCGATCGGGAACCCCTGGATCAGAGGTGAGTGAAAATCTCTTTCCAAGGCATCATCGTTTACAATCTGACAGGTTTTTCCGTCGCGAAGGGTAATCATGGCAGCTTTTGCGCCCGTTGCACTCATGATGTGTTGCAACACCCGTTCCCATTTCGCAGGGTTCTGAATGGCTTCTACCGCCTGTAATACTAATTTTTGGTCCATGGTCCCTCCAAACCTGACCACCTTCTTTAGCCAATGGTAAGGCCATGGCAACCCTCAATGGTTTCACCTTCGAAGTCTGCTTTGCCAAATGAACATTCTGAAAAACTACACTGGCGCATAATTACCAAGGAGAAATTGGCTTGATCGAAGGAACATTCATCAAACGTACAGTCCACAAACTCGCAGTTATGGAAGCTACACCTGTCGAACTGAACATCGGTAAATTCGCATTTCATGAAGCGGATTCCAGAAAAAGTAGATTGCTCAAAGTCGACGTTTTCGAGCTCAGTCTCTAGTATAAGCGCGTCCTTGAATACTGAATGGGATGCGGTTGTATCTTCAAGGCGGCAGTCCTCCATTGGACTTAACACAAATCGGCTGCGACTTATGTTACAGGACAAGAACCGGACTTGAACAAAGAAAACTGATGACCACACGCTTCCCTCGATCGCACATCTAGCGAAATGGGAGCCTGTGATCTCGCCTCCGGATGCGTAATAACCTGGAGTATCCCCGTCTTCCCACGTGATCCCAGCAAGAGCACTGACCGAGAACGTGTCTGGAAATGGATCTCCAGTTACTGCCGAGCCTGTCTTGTTAAGGGTGAAGGATGGGGTGCTAAGATGGAAATCAGGGCCATCAAACGTGGTTTTCTCGATTTTTAATCGCACGTGAGACTGAGCATACCGCGCTTGATTTAACGCTCCCCAGAATAACATCAGTGCAGCTAATGAGCGCTGAAGCCGCTCGGAAGAGCTTACCTTTGAAAACCATGTACCGTGAGGGGCATCTTCTAATTGTATCAGGCTCTTCATGAGCGTTGAAACTGACTTTGCTCGATTCCAAATCGACCAGTCGTATTTTTCAAGCCTGAGCACGGCCTCATCTCTTGCAAAAAGTCCAATCTCACGCTGCTGGGGACCCGACATGACATATGCCATCCAACGGCGCTGAGCTGATGCCTGCGCAACCTCCGACGACCCCGTACCGTGTGCGAGCATTAGGGCCTCGAATTCATCGAACAAAAATGTAGTGAGAAGATACTCGGAAAATGTCTTGTGCGTAAATTCGATTTCGTAATCCCTAGGGTTTCCAATCAACCCCTGAGACATTGGTCGATCTTGGAACCTATAATAAAAGCTTGTTATAAGTGTGGGGTCGCCATCGTCGCCTAAATTTTGCTGGAGTTTCTCAAACTTCCTGATCAGCGATGGATCTCCATTTTTTATAACATCTTGAATTTCCTTAATGCTTACCGCCCTTAAGGTGCCGTTTTGCCAAGTCGCTACCGCCATGTGCTGAAGAATATCTGTGAAGTCAGCGCTCGGAAGCAGCTCGGACTTTAGGTCGCCCCAGTCTTCGCCTTTTCTAACCTTCTCTATTATGTCGCTGTATATCTGGTTGCGGTTCTTTTGGGAGGTATGCCGGTCAATTTGCTCGACGACGGACTTCACGTCGTACGGGGGGGCAGGCCAGGCAGATCTAGCAATCAGGAAGGAAAGCAGAGGCTCCTTGCTGAGATCAAACAAACTTTCGGTTGGGTCATCGAGGTAACGAGGCAGTTTTTCATCTGGCTCTAACCCCTTCGCTTTCAAATATTTCCGCCACCAGATGCCACGTAGCTCTTCTCCGTAAATCACCCTCTCGCCTCTGGCATCAACCAGTTCACCTGAGAGATCACCCATTTCGAAAAGCAGGCATAGACCTGCAAGCTTATCAGCCACCATTCGAGTGACGGTGTCTCTCCCGAATACGATGACCCGTACCGATTTGCCGAAACTTTTCGCTAAAGATATTTCCGCTCTCACGGATTTGATCACTTCAAGAACACGTGGCTCAGCGTAGCTTTGAGTACCAATCTCATCCAAGCCATCGATGATCAAAGTCATTCGATCTTCGGACGTTCGCCTGAACTGTTCGAAATAGTGTTTGATTGAGATCCTGTCATCCACAACGTCAGGCAGGTCTTCATCCGGGATATACGATTGCCCATCAAAGCGGGTGCCACGAAAAAATAGGGTAAACCCTTTTCGCTCTCCTGCGAGGAGTTGTGCAATATTTAGCGCAAGCGCAGACTTGCCACTCCCTGGCCCGCCGGTAACAAATACCCAATCAACGCTGTGATCGGACTGCTTTACTGCAAAATCTCTAAGAAAGGTTTCACCATAGGCCACAATCTCTGGATTCGTGCCTTCTCTCACTCCTTTTGGAAGGATGTGGATTGGCACATAGATATCCCTAAGCGGGAAGTTCTCGCCCACGACGTTTGCTGCGAAGCGTCTTTTGATCCACCGATGATGTTCAATGAATATGCGCCGGGCATTGCCATTAGCCGCCTCAAAGCGCGCCCAACAATTTACGAATTCTTCGTCCCATAGGGTTGCCACCTTATGATGACAAATATGACGTATGAAGTCCCTCAAGGGCTTCCGGCACTGACGACTAACTGGTTTGCTGATATTTGACCATGATGCAACAAGTTCAGAACTAATGCTCCGGCCACCGTAAGAAGTTGACGAAATCTCCTCGCTCACCTCTAAATCGCTCAACCCGACCCTGGACATGAAGTCTCGCATAAGCTGACCTGGGGAGAACGAACCGGCTTCATTTGGCGGTGCCGTCGATATCATGTTTCTATAGTCTTTATTCACACCATTCCTAACCAAGCACGCAGAGTTGGGATCAGATAACTATAATAACGGAAACATAGAAAGGACCGCCTAGTTCGCAAACAACAAGGCGGTCCGATTATCAGCCGTTCACTTCGCGCTGGACGAAAGCTCGTACCGGCTCGACTTTGCGCCAAGAACTGATCAGAAAACGATCACCAACACGCCGTTCAATACAGATGCTCTGATCCTGTTCAAAATATATGCCGTCAGCATCAAAAATCTTGATCTTTAGAGGAATTGTAGCGCTTTTCCTTAGATCCACGACCTCGAAGCTGATGCTGATCGGGCGCTCAATCTGATCAAACCAAAGATGCCTATAATACCGGTTATGACATTCAACGGTCCAGACATTGTATTCCACTCCAATATCACAAATGAAGCTGTCAACGTGCTGTGCAGCGTAAAAGTCATCGCGATACAACTTAACCAAGTTATTATATTGGTCGAAGCTGACAAATGGCACGTCATTTGTCTCTAGCTGCATAATAAACGGTTTGTGTATTTCGTACGTAATCATGGTGTCTATCCTCATAAAATTTGACACCGCCCGCCCGGGCTTGCGGATGGGCTAGTGATACCGCCTCCCTCCTACTTTCCGCAAAAGACAAAATCGGTCCAACGACCAAGAAAAACCTCCCAAATACCTGATCTAAATCAGAAAAAAATATCGAACGCGCCAATCCAGAAATAGCGAGGACACCGCTCTGCGGGACGCACTAGGGTCAAAAATCTTGACCAGAACATAACGACGGTAGCAGACGCACATCCGAAACTTTTATTCGGAGGAATAGCGTTTGCGCGTGGCACGCTTGACGTCTTTGGCGATCTTCTCGCCAGAGCTCTTTGTTGTCTTTCTCATGGTCCACTCCTCAGTGCCTGCTGTTGAGCAACAAGCACACTTTTAGCAAATTGCCCTGTTTGGATCCATAAGCGCTGACGTCAGACATTCCTCAAGGTGCATGCTGACCGTGGATACGATGCTGGGCGCCTAGAGGATATGAAACGGCTCATCGACGCCCAGAACAGCGATGTCTTCGATGTTTTAGTGTATGTAAAATTCACGCTGGCCCCTCAGCTACGATCTAAGCGGGCGGAAGCGGCAAGGCCAAACGGCCTTATCGACTTCGAAGGCGAAATGCGTTCATGGATATACAGGGTCATTTGTACACCCCATAACCTTTCAGCACTTTTCTCAAGGCCGCCAACCGGAATGATACACCATATCAAAAATGTTGCTGACATCTTCAGCCGAACATTTGTGATGTTTATAAGTTACCGAACGATTCCTTCAATCAACACCTGCACACAAAATGCAAATTGAGGTCGACAGCAGCAAATTCAGAAAAAGGGGGCTGAAAAATACGAAAAGGCCCTAAATCATTGCTAAATATGACCCAAAATTAAGATAGTGGTGCGGGTGAAGGGACTCGAACCCCCACGCCATAGGCGCCAGAACCTAAATCTGGTGCGTCTACCAATTCCGCCACACCCGCACTGACCGAGTCGGACATTTCCGAAGCGGTTGAGACGTCACTAACAAACCACAATGAAAGAGGCGAGACAAAAAAAACACGCGACATAAACATTATCTTGTCATATTGTTGAGAGAACCTGAGGCAGGTTAGATAACAAGAGAGACGCCCATGAAACCGAATACGGTCAGGCGCGTTGGTGGAGCAATTCCACAAACGGGCCAATACGCGCCTTATGCATCCCGCGATACCGGGCTGTTGCAAGGCACTATGCTACTGACACTTGAGGGCGAAATGCCTGTAGAGTTTGTAAGTGTCGGCGATAAAGTCATCACACGCGACAGCGGGATTGCCCGCGTAGAGCATATCCAGCGGACCAAACGCATGGTCCATACCATCGCTGTGGCAGCAGGATCGCTTGGTCACACACGGCCAGAGCGTGACGCGCTTCTTGCGGGTGACCAGATGTGTTTGATCCGCGACTGGCGCGCCCAAGCGATGTTCAGCGCAGATCGCGCCTTGGTCGCTGCCCGCACGTTGGTAGATGGCGAATTCATTCGCGATCTTGGCATGCAGGAACAGACGCTGATCCAGATCTTCTGTGACGGTCCGCATATTCTGTACGCTGACGGTCTTGAAATCAGCACCGCAGACGGCGCACGCGCCCGCGGTCAGGTTCTGCACGCCGCCTAAATACCCAGCTGCCGGAATACTTTCGGCAGTTTTTCGGGCAAATCCTCTGCAATCAGGCCGGGGCCGAATGAAAGTGCGCACTCCTGATGGAGCCACGCACCCAGTTTGGCTGCGGTAAGCGTATCTAACCGCCGCGCAAGCAGGCCAGTAATAAAGCCCGCCAGAACATCGCCCGCCCCTGCTGTTGCCAGCCAAGGGGCGGCGCGATCGTAGTGGGCTGCGCAAAGCACTGCGCGCCCGTTTGGCTCTGCGATCACAGTATCGGCCCCTTTGAGCAGCACGGTACAACCCGCCTCAGCTGCCGCATCACGCACCGCATCTACCTTGGAATAAAGCGGCCCGGTCTGGTTCTCCAGCTCATTTTGATAGCTCCGTAACGATGCCAACCGCTCTTGCATGAAACTCAGATTTTCTTTCAGCCGCTCCGCCAGAGCGTCAGATTCGTGTAGTTCAGGACGCTTTGGGCCCACGAGGTTTTCAGCGATATCAGGGAACAAACGCGCAAATTCACCCCCATGCGGGGTTAACACGCATCGCTCATGCAGAAGTTCTTTCAGTGCGCTATCTTGAGCAATCAGCGTGAGGGCGTCCGCATCAAGCACACATGCCCTGCGCGCCTCAAGCACCGTGCGCACAAGCTCTGCTTCGCGCGCGCCCATCCCCAATCCCGGTCCGATGCAGAGAGCGTTTAAGCGACTGTCATCAGCCAGCATCGCGCGAAGGGCCGCATGGTCCGCCACTTTGCGCAGCATGATAGCATCGAGATGCACAGCGTTTTCCATCAATGCGGAGGGCGGACAACCAACAGTCACAAGCCCCGCGCCCATACGCAACGCGCCGCGCGCCGCAAGGCGGGCGGCTCCACCGCGGCCCACACCTCCCGATAGCACCAGTGCTGCGCCATGGTCGTATTTATGACCATAGGGCTGCTTGCTAAGCAGTCCGCTTGAATCTACGGCCGTTAAGTTCCGACGGTCTTCAACCGCACCCAGCGGCGGTTGAAGGCTAAGAGAGACCGGACGGACAGCGTTGCCTTCATTCAGGCTGCGGTAAGCCTCCAACCCGATATCACAGACTACAAGCTTGCCGCATAGCGCCGGACCGTCTGCCAGAAAATGACCGGCTTTGGGACTGTCGAACGTCACTGTCAGCGCCGCATAGGCTGCGCGGGAATTGGAGGGAACAGGTTCGGGGCAGCCCAGCACCCGCCCGCTGTCAGCATCAAGGCCAGATGGTACATCCACCGCAACCATACGTGGCTGAAAATACCCATGGTCGCCGCCGCTGCCCGCCAGATAGCCCACAATATGTCCTAGCTCTCCGCTGAGCGGACGGCTTATCCCGATCCCGAACAGCGCGTCGATATAGTGCGTCACCTCGCCAATGCGCTGGCGGGTCCGCAGGCCGGCTTGCGTCAGGGCCCAGACAGGATGCTTCGCCTGCCACCGCGCATAATTGGCAGCAGCATCGGGCGGCAGCTTGGTCGCGTCACCATAGAAATACACATCGACCCGCCAGCCAAGCGCGTCCAACAAACGCGCAATGACAAAGCCGTCCCCCCCGTTATTACCCGGCCCGCACAACACTATCGCATAGCCGGGCGCGCCCCTGCGCTCTGGCCAGTGGGCAAGAATCGCATCAACCACGCCCTGCCCTGCCCGCTCCATCAACGCCAGTCCCGTGACCTCACCCGCGCCAATTGCACGCTGTTCGACTCCGCGCATTTGGTGCGCTGTCAAAAGCTCTGTCATTTTGCCACCGACCCTCGATTCACTTTCGTCTACTTTTTAATCATCACGCCTAATTCTTGAGCGAGACGTGTCAATTTCCAGCTTACCCCGTCGCGACCGTCGTGTCGCGTCTGGATTCCCCCCAACAGCGGTGAAATCACTGCGTTGCAACATTCAGGGAGGTCAGCATGAAAAAGATCGAAGCGATCATCAAACCCTTTAAGCTCGACGAGGTGAAGGAAGCCCTTCAGGACGTCGGCGTTCAAGGCCTCTCTGTTATCGAGGTAAAAGGTTTTGGCCGTCAGAAGGGCCACACCGAACTGTATCGCGGCGCTGAGTATGTGGTGGATTTCCTACCAAAAGTGAAAGTGGAAATCGTTCTTGATGATGATCAGGTCGATGCCGCCATCGAAGCAATCGTAAACGCAGCCAAGACAGAAAAAATCGGCGACGGCAAAATCTTTGTCTCTCCGGTTGAGCAAACGATCCGCATCCGCACCGGCGAGACCGGTTCAGACGCCCTGTAAACACCACACGTGACAACTCGAAAACTAAAAGGACATTGCCATGAGCGCTAATGCAGACCTGATCAAACGGATCAAAGACGAGGATATCGAATATGTCGACATCCGTTTTACCGACACACGCGGTAAATTGCAGCACGTTACCATCGTTAACGATCTGGTAGATGAAGACTTCCTCGAAGAAGGTTTCATGTTTGACGGCTCCTCCATCGAGGGCTGGAAATCCATCGAAGCCTCCGACATGAAGCTGATGCCCGACGTTTCGACAGCATATGTTGACCCCTTCTACGCTGAAAAAACGCTCTGCATTCACTGCTCCATTGTTGAGCCTGACACAGGCGAATCCTATGAGCGTGACCCACGCGGCACAGCCGAAAAAGCCGAAGCATATCTGAAGTCTTCCGGCATCGGTGATGTGGCCTACTTCGGTCCCGAAGCGGAATTCTTCCTGTTTGACAACGTGAAGTTCTCCAACTCTATCAACAAGGTATCCTACGAAGTTGATGCGTCCGACGCGTCCTGGAACACCGACACCGATTACGAGATGGGCAACATGGGCCACCGCCCTGGCCTCAAAGGCGGCTACTTCCCGGTGAACCCCATCGACGAAGCCCAAGACCTGCGCGCCGAGATGCTGTCTACCATGAAGCGTCTGGGTATGAAGGTTGACAAGCACCACCACGAAGTGGCGTCTTGCCAGCACGAACTCGGCCTTATCTTTGGCACGCTGACCACACAGGCAGACGAGCTGCAGAAATACAAATACGTGATTCACAACGTGGCGCACGCCTACGGCAAATCCGCAACGTTCATGCCAAAGCCAATCTATGGCGATAACGGCTCCGGCATGCACGTGAACATGTCCATCTGGAAAGATGGCAAGCCTTTGTTTGCTGGCGACAAATACGCTGATCTGTCCCAAGAAGCGCTGTATTTCATTGGCGGCATTCTGACACACGCAAAGTCGCTGAACGCGTTTACCAACCCGGGCACCAACAGCTACAAGCGTCTGATCCCGGGCTTTGAAGCCCCTGTACTGCGCGCTTATTCCGCACGCAACCGCTCCGGCTGCGTCCGTATTCCATGGACAGAATCCCCCAAGGCGAAGCGCGTCGAAGCTCGTTTCCCAGATCCGAGCGCGAACCCTTACCTTTGCTTCGCAGCTCTTTTGATGGCCGGCCTTGACGGCATCAAGAACAAGATCGACCCGGGCGAAGCGATGGACAAAAACCTCTATGACCTGCCCGCAGAAGAGCTGGCCGGCATCCCAACGGTTTGTGGCTCGCTGCGCGAAGCTTTGGACGAGCTGGGCAAGGATATGGACTATCTGCTGGCCGGTGACGTGTTCACCAAAGACCAGATCGAAGGTTATATCGGCCTGAAGATGGAAGAAGTTCACAAGTATGAGCACACGCCTCACCCTGTTGAATTCGGCATGTACTACAGCTGCTAATTTCTTCAATTTTTAAAGTTTAAAGGGCGCCCTTCGGGGCGCCTTTTTCTTTACATCCGCATACAACCAAAGCAGAAGGCGGCCGACAGCAGACCATCGTTAAGCTACATGAAATTACCGAGGATTTTTTAGGCTCTCGGCTCGGCATAAACCCGCCCGCCAACACCGAACTAGGGGGTTTGCAACCCAAAACCACTCAGTTAATCTCTGCCCAACTTTAGATCAGGGATTAACAATTATGCGTTTCACTAGAAAAATTATGCTTGCTGGCGCTTTTATGGGTGCCCTCGCGGCCCCTGCAATTGCCGCCCAGTGCGGCAATAACGCCAGCGGATTTGGCGCATGGAAAGCGGCCTTTGCCTCCGAAGCGCAGAAAGCAGGCGTAAAGCAGCGCGGCCTAGACGCCCTTGCAAATGCGCAATACGCAACCGCGACAATTCAGGCCGACCGCAACCAGAAATCGTTCAAATACACATTGGACAAATTCATGCAGGTGCGCGGCGCGAACACGATCGTCAGCCAAGGCCGCAAGCGCAAGGGGCAGAACGCTGGCTTTTATTCATCGCTAGAACAGCAATACGGAGTGCCTGCGGGTGTACTGCTGGCCATCCACGGCATGGAAACCGGTTTTGGCGGCTTCATGGGCGGCTCTGCTGTTGTATCCGCCATCACGACACTGGCTTATGATTGCCGCCGGTCCGCGTTTTTCACGCCCCATGCTATCGGGGCGCTGATGCTGGTTGACCGTGGCTCAATCACCTCCAACACCAAAGGTGCCAAGCACGGTGAGCTGGGCCATACCCAGTTCCTGCCGGGCAACGCGCTGCGTTATGGCGTTGACGGCAATGGCGACGGCCGCGTAGATCTGTACAATCAAACGGATGCGATGGCCTCAACCGCTAACTTCCTGCGCAAGAAAGGCTGGAAGCCCGGACAAGGGTACCAGCAGGGTCAACCGAACTTTGCAGTGATCAAACAGTGGAATGCAGCCACCGTCTATCAGCAGGCGATTGCAATCATGGGCGCCAAAATCGACGGCTGATCCGCTTCGCACCACAACCAAGATGTCACAGACCCCGGCCATGCAATTGGTCGGGGTCTTGTGTTTCTAATCCACGGCCCCTATTTGCGGATCAAGGGTCAGGCCCCTGCCGTCCGCACCTCGGTGAAGTCCTGTTATTTATACTCGGTCCTCAACCACACCAATCCGTGGGATGCAGGCAATGCGGACACCTCAGACGCCACGCTTTTGGAGTGATGGACAATGACACACATACCTTCCCGCGATGTGCTGAAAGCACAAGCAAAACGCCTGCGTACTGAACTGAGCGCAAAAGGCACCGAGATGACCCATGCCGCAGCCTTGGAAACGGTTGCGCATCAATGGGGCATGCGTGACTGGAACACGCTTGCTGCCAAGGCAGATGTAAGCGCTGTTCAATGGCACCCCGGCCAACGTGTTTCAGGGCGTTATCTGGGCCACCCGTTCCGGGGCATGATCAAGGCGGCAAGCCTGTCATCCTCTAGCTACTGGTCACTCACTGTGCGCTTCGACGCGCCTGTGGATGTGGTGGAGTCCGAGTTGTTCACCTCTTTGCGCCAACAAGTGCGCGCAGCGGTCAACGCGGACGGTGTATCGCCGCAAAAGACATCGAACGGTCAGCCGCATATCGTGATCACACCAGAATGACCCCGAAAGCGCCCGGCACAATGTCGGGCGCTTTTACGTTGCCACTACGAACGTGTGGATCGAAAACACAACGACATCACTGACCGGCATCCGCACAATGCATTGCCGTTCCGATCGGATATAGGGTGCGGCCTTTCGGTCAGGTTCAATCCGGCGTGGTGCTGTGGCCGAGCGGGGCTGGTGCAATTCAGGATCGTCATACCAAAGCCGGTTAAAGCGCCACAAAGGCCGCCCTGCCCGCACCCCGTCAAACAAACGCTGGACGCGGCGCGCCAGATCATTGTCATACTCTTGCACAGGTTCATGGATACCGATCAGTGGCTTGCCCGCCTTTTCCGCCAGACGCCAACTGGCAGGAAAGCACAGAACAGCGCCCACCAGAACATGCTCTGCCCCGTGTTTGCGCAGGATGCAGATATCTTCCTGCACCAGCATCCCCAGCGTCAGAAGCGGTTCATTGAGGTCGAGTGGGACCACGCGCCCGTCAGGGCAAGTCACGTCGCTTGCACCCACAGTGAACCCCAACGATGGCAGCACGGCCAAGGCTTCTGCCAGCACCTCGCGCGCAGCATTCAGCGCTGTCGGCTCCATCCACAGAACTGCATCGCGGGCTTGGGAAAATAGCTCCAGTCGCCGCTGAATTTGCGCGCCATAGGCTTCGTCAACGCGCAACCAATCATCCGCAGCCGCCGGTGCCATTCCGGGCAATCCGGTCTGTGTCTGCATCTCTGATGGAAGGGAATTTTGTAAAATCACAGTCATGCGCAGACGTTAGCGCAGCATAGCAGTGCAGGCAAAAGCGACATGACACCGTGTCGCAAACATTCAAGCACGGAGGCATTTTTGCGCCACCCTTGTCACGAAGGGAGCCGCATCATGAACCAACACTACCGTGAGACCCGCAAGATCGACCCGACCAAAGGCGCGACCCTGCCCGATGGCTCCCCAAACGATGCAGACCGCGTTGAAATCGGCCCCACTCAACTGGCGTTTCGCGAATGGGAGGCCGCGGGGCTTGTTCTGCCCAATCTGGACGCCATGCGCCGCTATCGATGGGCGCGGCTGACACAACATATCGTTGCCCGTGGCTATGGCGGGTTGCTGATGTTTGATCCGCTCAACATCCGCTACGCCACCGACAGCACCAACATGCAACTGTGGAACACGCACAATCCTTTCCGCGCAGTCCTTTTATGTGCCGACGGTTACATGGTGATTTGGGATTATAAGAACTCGCCTTTTCTGAGCGAATTCAACCCGCTGGTCCGCGAACAACGATCGGGCGCGGACCTGTTCTATTTTGATCGGGGCGACAAGGTTGGTATGGCGGCGGACGTGCTCGCGGGGGAAATACGCGATCTTGTGGCAGAGCATGGCAGCGGCGAAAAGCGGCTAGCGGTGGACAAGATCATGCTGCACGGTTTGCGGTCGCTGGAACGGGCGGGCTTTGAGGTCATGGACGGTGAGGAAGTGACCGAAAAATCCCGCAGCATCAAAGGTGCTGACGAAGTCTTGGCGATGCGCTGCGCCAGCCACGCGTGTGAAACCTCAGTGCGTGCAATGGAGGATTTTGCGCGGTCGAATGTCCCGCTTGGCAACACCTCTGAAGATGACATATGGGCGGTCATGCACGCCGAGAACATCCGCCGCGGAGGTGAATGGATCGAAACGCGGCTGCTGTCGTCAGGTCCGCGCACCAATCCGTGGTTTCAGGAATGTGGGCCACGTATCACGCAACCGAACGAAATCATCAGTTTTGATACCGATCTAGTCGGCAGCTACGGCATCTGCGTCGACATCTCGCGCAGCTGGTGGATCGGTGATCAGGCCCCGCCACCAGAGATGATCTATGCCATGCAGCACGGGGTCGAACACATCATGACGAACATGCAAATGCTCAAACCCGGCGTGATGATCCCGGAGCTATCGGCGAACACCCATGTTCTGGATGCACCGTTTCAAAAGCAGAAATACGGATGCCTCATGCACGGCGTTGGACTATGCGATGAATGGCCATTGGTTGCATATCCGGATCAAGCCGTCGAGGGCGCCTATGATTACCCTCTTGAGGCGGGCATGGTGCTGTGTGTTGAGGCATTGGTCAGTGCCGAGGGCGGTAATTTTTCGATCAAGCTCGAAGATCAGGTTTTGATCACCGAAGACGGTTATGAGAATTTGACCACCTATCCGTTTGATGCCGCATTGATGGGGCTGGGCCAAAGCTGAACTGCTAACGGCTTTTTGTGCATTTTATTGCAAGTGTGCAAAACCATTTTGCAATCAGCCATTCAAAGGTGACCTCGGCTTTCCGCCTGAAAGATGTGCCCAATCCAAAATTTGCGGGCCTGCCAGCCACTGACGCGACATGTAGTTGATTGATCTGGCGGGATCACTTGGACACGAAACTGCATAGGGTGCGGATTGCACCTTACGCAGGGCTTGGCGGCGGCGGCATTATTCTGGGCATCGCAATCACATTGGTAGCCGTGCAGATGCGATCCCGAAAACAGCATATTTCCCAGATAAGCGATTAGGTTGCCCAGCTTTCCCAGGCGCAACATCCAACACCAAAGCCACAGGATGCGACCCGCACAGTTGCCGCCGACCTGCTGACGGTTACAGCGCCTACTGTTGCGCCGCCACAAGCCATGGCACCAGCCACCCGCAATCCGGCGGCACGCCGCAAGCGTCTGCACATTCCCAAGGCCTGACGGGCCCGCCTCCAGCTTTGACATTCAGGAACATGGCCCTGCATGTCATGCGTTATTGCCGACCTTTACTGCCCCAGCGCTTGGCCCAGATCGTCTGCCAGATCGCCCGCATCTTCGATGCCAACCGACAGGCGCAGCAGCCCCTCTGGAATACCTGTATGCGGCTCGATGGTGTGGCGGTGTTCAACAAGGCTTTCGACACCACCAAGAGATGTTGCACGGTGGAAAAGCTGAAGGCGCGCAGTCGCGGCCAATGCCGCCTCAGCGCCGCCTTTCACCACGAATGACAACAGCGGGCCGAAGCCACCTTTCATCTGGGTGCAGGCCAGATCATGCCCCTTGTGAGATGGCAAACCGGGGTAAAGCACGGCCTCGACCGCCGGATGGTCCGACAGATATAACGCCAGTGTCTGCGCGTTCGATGACATCCGCTCAACCCGCAGTGGCAGGGTCCGCATACCGCGCAGCAGCAGCCACGCCTCGAACGGACCAAGCACGGCGCCCGCCATATCACGGTCGGCACGAATGGCTTGCCAGATTTCGCTATTTGCGTCCGCACAGGCCAGCGCACCTGCCAGCACATCGGAATGTCCGTTCAGCCCTTTGGTTGCAGAGTGCATGACGATATCGGCCCCGAAGGACACGGCGCGTGTCAGCACAGGCGTAGAGGTTGTCATATCGGCGATCAGCAAACCACCGGCGGCATGTACAGCCTGCGCGCAAGCGGCAATATCCACAATCCGCAACCACGGGTTCGAAGGCGTCTCGATCCATGCAAGGGCTGGTTTATGGTCGGCGCAGGCCTGTGCAAAAGCGTCTGTGTCTGCCGCCTCGATCTCGATCAAGGTGATATCCCTGCGGTCACAAAAGGCACGAATCCACGCTGTGGTACCCCAGTAAATCTGGCTTTGCACCAGAACGCTGGCACCAGCAGGCAACGTGCGGAAGACCGCCGCTACTGCCGCCATGCCAGAGGGAAAGACCATCGCCTCCTGCGCGCCTTCCAGTTGCGCCAGCACCCCTTCGACCATCCGCCCGTTGGGCGCATGGGAACGCGAATAGACATTGCCGTCCACCGCCGGCACATAGCTTTCGTCGCGTACAAAAGTTGTTGCGGGGTGAATCGGTGGCACGACACCACCGGTTGCGTCATCCAGCAGCCCGCCTGCCTGTGCGGCAACAGTGGCAGGACGAAGGGTGTGGGACGGTCTTGGAGACATGACAGAGGCTTTCATTTGACATGGGTGTGTACGCTCGGTGTACGTCTGGTGTACGCGCTGTGCAAACACTTCTCACACCGACGTGAGCCATGTGTTCGTCCCTTGTGCTGGTGCGGCAGCTGCGCCAGATTGCAGATATGGAACAGGAGAACGGTCAATGAAAATCGCAGTCGCGGGAATTCCGAGAAGTGGCACGACTATGACCTTTCGCGCGCTCGCAGGCCTTCCGAGGGGCGGAACGACGCCAAAGGATTACGACGGCCCCATCGTCAAGACCCACACCCGGGCGCCGCAGGAATTGGCCGGGATCACAAAGGCGATATTCCTGTTCGGGGACCCTGTTGCATCCGTCATTTCAACGCGGCACAACCGCTGGTCTGCGGGGCATTTCAAGAATTGCGGTGTAGAAGACATTTCCCCCGACGAGGCCGATATCTATGTCGAGGACCTGTTGGGATACGAAAAGATGTTCGATGCCTGGACGCAACGGCAGCCCTTTGACTGTATTTGCGTCAGATACGAAAGCTTGCATGATAACCTTCAGATCTTGAATACCTTTTTCGGACAGCATCTATATGTGCAACCTTACCGCGCGCGCGCAACGCGCCCCGAAGAGCGGGAGAGTGAAGACACTCTCGCCCGCATCAAGCAGACCTACGCCACGTTCATCCGCAAAGTCGAAGCCGCACCTGATGTCATGATCTACAGAGCGTCATAGGGTTTGCGGCATACCGCATGATCCCGTCCATCCCCCGAACGCGGGGTCATAGAATAAATAGAAGGATTTTATCCCATGCCAGTAAAGCGCGTCTCTTTTCCCGGTCATGACGGCGCGCAACTGGCCGCTCGGCTGGATATGCCTGCCGGTCCACATCTGGCGACAGCGCTTTTTGCGCATTGTTTCACCTGTGGAAAGGATATCGCGGCCGCGCGCCGCATCGCCGCACGGCTGGCAGCCATGGGCATTGCCGTCTTGCGATTTGACTTTACCGGCTTGGGCCATTCGGAGGGTGAGTTCGCCAACACCTCCTTCACCAGTAACGTCGATGATTTGGTCTGTGCCGCCACTTGGGCAGCGCAGGAAGGTATGCCGCCAAGCCTGCTGATCGGTCATTCGCTGGGCGGGGCTGCGGTGATCAAAGCTGCAAGCCAGCTTGACGGTATCAAGGCAGTGGTCACGATCGGCGCGCCCTTTGATCCGGCCCATGTGACCCAGCACTTCGCGGATGCTTTGCCGCAAATCGCCCGCGATGGCGCTGCGCAGGTCGATCTGGCCGGACGCAGCTTTACCATCGGAAAATCCTTCATCGAAGATACCGGCAACGGTGCATTGGGCGATGTATTGAGCCACCTTAAAACCGCCCTTTTGGTGATGCACGGGCCGCTGGACGAAGTCGTCAGCGTGGACAGTGCCGCGCAGATTTTCATGGCTGCGAAACACCCCAAAAGCTTTGTTTCGCTCGACAATGCAGACCACCTGATCACGCGAGCCGAGGACGCGGAATATGCTGCCAATGTGATTGCTTCATGGGCAGCGCGCTATATCCATCTTCCCCTGCCCGCGCCGCCCGTCGGCACCCCCGAAGGCATCGTGCGTGTGTCAGAGGCCGATCCTGACGGCTTTCTGCAAGATATTTCCTCTGGCACCCATGTGCATTTGGTCGCGGATGAACCACTGGCCTATGGTGGGACCAATATGGGGATGTCTCCCTACGGGTTTCTTTCAGCAAGCCTTGGTGCCTGCACCTCTATGACCATCCGCATGTATGCACGGCGCAAGGGATGGCCACTGGAACATGTCCGCGTTGATGTCAGCCATGACAAAGTGCACGCACAGGACGCTGCAACAGGCTCAGGTGAGAAAATCGACAGATTTAACCGCCTAATCACCCTGACTGGAGGCGCTCTAAGCCCCGAGGAAAGAACCAGATTGCTGGAAATCGCAGACCGTTGCCCGGTGCACCGAACGCTGGAGCGAACGTCGGAAATTCACACCGCACTTGTCGAATAGACGCTGCCGCACGGCTGGTTCGCTGCTTTGGAAGCGCCACGCACCTTGTTCTCGGCGCGACATCGGTCTATTGGCCCTGTGTCCCTTGCAGTGTCACAAAAAGGTGTGCCAATGATCCCCCGTTATTCCCGCCCCGAAATGGTTTCAATCTGGTCTCCAGAGACCAAGTTCCGCATCTGGTTCGAGATCGAGGCGCACGCCTGTGATGCCATGGCCGATATCGGTGTGATCCCGCGCGCCAACGCTGATGCCGTCTGGAAAGCCAAAGACGTAGAATTCGACGTGGCCCGCATCGACGAGATCGAAGCCGTCACCAAGCATGATGTTATCGCCTTTCTGACGCATCTTGCAGAGCATGTAGGCAGCGACGAAGCGCGGTTTGTGCATCAGGGCATGACCTCCTCCGACGTGCTTGATACCTGCTTTAACGTGCAGCTGACCCGCGCCGCTGACATTTTGATCGCAGATATGGAGCTGCTTCTGGCCGCGCTGAAACGTCGCGCGATTGAGCATAAAGACACTGTACGCGTGGGCCGCAGCCACGGCATCCACGCAGAGCCGACAACAATGGGTCTGACATTCGCGCGTTTCTACGCCGAGATGGACCGCAACATGCGCCGCCTGAAAACAGCGCGCGAAGAAATCGCAACCGGCGCAATCTCGGGTGCGGTTGGCACATTCGCCAACATCGACCCCGCCATCGAAGAGCACGTCTGCGAAAAGCTGGGCCTCACACCAGAGCCGATCAGCACGCAGGTTATCCCGCGTGACCGCCACGCCGCATTCTTCGCCTGCCTCGGCGTGATCGCCAGCTCAATCGAGAACGTCGCGACCGAAGTCCGCCACATGCAGCGCACCGAAGTGCTGGAAGGCGCAGAGTTCTTCTCTGCTGGTCAAAAAGGCTCCTCTGCGATGCCGCACAAGAAAAACCCTGTGCTGACCGAAAACCTGACAGGTTTGGCGCGCACCATCCGCATGGCCGTTATTCCAGCCATGGAAAACGTGGCCCTGTGGCACGAGCGTGACATTTCTCACTCCTCTGTCGAACGTGCGATCGGTCCCGATACGACAATCACTTTGGATTTCGCCCTGCACCGCCTGACTGGCGTGATCGACAAGATGCTAATCTATCCCGACAACATGCTGGCCAACATGAACAAGTTCAGCGGCCTGGTGATGTCACAGCGCGTGCTGCTGGCCCTGACCCAAGCAGGTGTAAGCCGGGAAGACAGCTACAAGCTGGTCCAGCGCAATGCGATGAAGGTTTGGGATGACGGCAAGGATTTCAAAACCGAACTGCTGGCCGACGAAGATGTTCTGGCAGCCCTAAGCGTTGAAGAAATCGAAGAGAAATTCGACATGGGCTACCACACCAAACATGTCGATACGATCTTCAAGAGGGTTTTTGGCGCCTGATTATTGCGCAAACCCGGCATCATCTCGCAAGATTGTGATGCGGCAAATTGACGAACGGCGCGATTTCTTTTGAAATCGCGCCGTTTCGCGTTACCCTTGGTCAATGTCAAAAAAGGAGTAATGGACATGAGAATGAAGATTGCACTTTCTACCGCTGCCTTGGTTCTGCTGCCTGTGATGGGCTTTGCGGCAGGCTGCAACTATGACAAACAAGCGATGTCCTGCGGGGCCGGTACCGTTTATGACGCCGACAGCAACAGCTGTGTCGAAACCACTACCTAAAGGCATGCAGCCGCCAACCGTTCCTATCGGGTCGTGCGTGTAGACTGTTTCCTTTTGCGCGCGCGACTTCGTCTTGAGTATCAAATATCAGTGTTTTCCGGAGTATCCTTTATCATGCGTTTTCTGTTGGCTTCGGCCCTCGCCTTCTGTCTTCCAGTCGCTGCTTTGGCGAATAGCGAAGAACCCGCGCCCCCCAAAAAGCCGAAATGTGAAAGCGGCTTTGTTTATGACAAGAAGACAAAAAGCTGCGTCAGTACGAATGGCCATACGCTTGACACCGATGCGCTTTACCAAGAAGTGCGCGCGCTTTCCTATGATGGGCGCTATGCCGATGCGCAGGTACTGCTAGCGCAAATGCCTGCAGACGATGACCGCACATTGACCTACATGGGCTTCACCAACCGCAAGATGGGCCACGCCGAAGCCGCGATGGAATATTACGGCCGCGCATTGAACAAAAACCCCGGCAACGTTCTGGCACGTGCCTATATGGGACAGGGTTTTGTAGCGGACGGAAATATCGCTGCAGCACTTGAACAACTGCACAAGATCCGCGCGCATGGTGGCACAGGGACTTGGGCCGAAACATCCCTGCGCACCGCCATCGCGACAGGACGCCCTATCGACTGGTAACAATACATTTTCCAGCCATTCCAGACGGCGTAGCCCTGCGGCTGCGCCGTTTTTTGTTCGAACCCTCAGTGGCTTCAGCCATTTTTTACTTTTAGCCCCGATACCTGTGTCATCCTCCTTTCACAAAGATCGGCGCCGATGAACGAACTTGCCTCCCTCTCCGCTACATCCAATGCCCATCCGATTTCGCGGATCATTCCGCAGCCATCGCTGAGCAAACGCGCGAAAGCTGCGATTGTCGTGCGGCTATTGATCAACGAAGGGGCGGACATACCGTTGGAAGAATTGCCCGCCGAATTGCAGGCACAGCTCACACATCAGATGGGTGCGATGCGGGTTGTAGACCGTGTCACCCTCGCCTCAGTGGTAGATGAGTTCACAGAGGCGCTTGATTCCATCGGCCTTTCTTTTCCGGGCGGCATTGCCGGGGCACTGGATGCGCTGGACGGTCGGATCAGTCGCGAAACGGCAGCGCGTTTGCGCAAAGAGGCGGGCGTGCGCGCCGCAGGTGACCCTTGGAAACGTCTGCGCGCCCTGTCGGAACAAGAACTGCATGACATCATCGCGTCCGAAAGCACCGAAGTTGCCGCTGTACTGCTGTCAAAACTGGATATTCCAGTAGCTGCGGGCTTGCTTGGTCGGCTTTCGGGGCCGGAAGCGCGGCGCATCACCTATGCGGTCTCTCTGACAAGTGATGTTACGCCAGATGCTGTTGACCGTATTGGCCTGTCCTTGGCCGCCCAGTTGGACGAGCAAAAGGTGCCCGCATTTGACACCGGCGCGGCAGAGCGGTTGGGGGCAATCCTCAACTCTTCCTCGACACCCACCCGTGATGATGTGCTGACAGGTCTGGAAGAGACCGATCAGGTGCTCGCTGATGCTGTTCGCAAGACGATCTTCACCTTCGGAAATATCGCAGCGCGCATCGCGCCGCGCGACATTCCACGCGTTCTGCGCGAAGTTGACGGTGACGCACTCATCACAGCGATGGCCGCTTCTGAGGCTATCGGGTTCGGTGCTTCGCGTGACTTTATCTTTGAGAACATGTCAGGCCGCATGGCAGACCAATTGCGCGAAGATATTGCGGAGGCTGGCAAAATAAAAATGTCTGACGGGGATGAGGCGATGTCGGCCATTGTTGCCGTCATCCGCGACATGGAAAACCGCGGCGATCTGGTCTTGGTCCAGCCCGAGGAAGAGGAGGAGGACTGATACCGCCCCTTGTTGCACCGCGGCCTTGGGACTATGTCTGAAGGCCACGTGATATTGAACAGGAACCTATGTCCGCATCTTCCCCCTCAAAGAAAACCGGCTTTGCGCGCACGATGGGCCACTATCTAAGCAATCTGGTCATCGTGGGATTGATCCGGCTGATGTTGGTTCTGCCCTACGCGATGCGCGTCCGGATGATGGGCGCGGTGGTGCAGTACGCAATCGGACCGCTTGCAGGTTACCGTCGTCGGGCGCTCGATAATCTGGCGCTGATCTGGCCTGACATGCCTGCCGATGAAAGGCAAAAGATCGCGTCGCGATGCCTCAACAACGTGGGGCGCACTTTCATTGAAAACTACTCTGCCGATGACTTTCCGGAGCGGATGGCCACAAACCAGCTGACTGGCGCGGGCGTTGGACCGCTGGAAGAAGCGGTCGCACATGGCAAACCCGTCATTCTGGTCAGCGGCCATTACGGAAACTATGAGGCGACGCGCGCAGCGCTGGTGGCACGGGGGCTTAACATTGGCGGGCTCTACCGCAATATGAAGAATCCATATTTCAATGCCCATTACGTCAAGACGATGGAGGCCTTCGGGGGCCCTGTCTTCCCCCAAGGTCGTCGTGGCACCGCAGGTTTTGTGCGCCACCTGAAAGAAGGTGGACAACTAGTGCTGCTGTTTGACCAGCACGTGTTTAAAGCACCCTTGTTTGATTTTCTGGGTCAGCCTGCGAACACCGCGATCTCGGCGGCAGAGCTCGCCTTGCGGTACGATGCATTATTGATCCCGTTTTACGGTATCCGGCAGCCAGACGGGCTAAGCTTCGAGACAGTTATTGAAGCACCCATTCCAGCCACTGACGCAATGACCATGACCCAAGCACTAAGCGATAGTTTGGCGGAACGGGTAAAGGCCGACCCGGGCCAATGGTTTTGGGTTCACCGTCGTTGGCGGCCAAAGGCCTAATCGATACGGGCTGCCGCAACGATCGGGCCTGCGCCTGCTTCTTGCACCAAAATTACCAATGGCTGATCGCTGGATGCTTCCAGTGATAGGTTTAGTGGGCTTTTTCCATCCCACGTTGCCACCGTTTTCATGTCTTGGGCGATATTGGTGTATTCGATCGTCTTGGATCGGTTCTCGCCCCGGGTAATCTTGCTGACATGCGACGGAATGACATGAAGCATGTGTACCTCCATCGCAGAGACCGTGCCTGAAGGCACCGTTCCACTGATCTGCACCTGCCCCTGCGCACGCTCGACATCCAGACGCATGCGTACGCCGGCCTCCTTATAGGATGCAATCGCTTTGGACAGCACCATAGGCTTGGCCCCGACGATATCGGTCTGGCCGTTTACAATGGTCTCGGGCGTGTAGATTGACCGACGCCCGGCTTTGGCGGCGTAGGCACGTTGCCGGTTGGCATGTGCTGGATCGCCGAACTCATCCTTCCATCCGATATAGTCCCAATAATCAACATGCAGGGCAATTGCGATGACGTCATCGCGCTCTCCCAGCTCGCTGAAAATCGCATCGGCCGGCGGGCAGCTTGAACAGCCCTGCGAGGTGAACAGCTCAACCACCACGGGGCGCTGTTCGGCCAGTGCTGCTGTGGAAAAACTTGAACCAGCAGCCAAAAGGCCCGCTGTCAGGATGTTCACGGCTCGGTACATGTGATTCCAATCGTATTAATGAAGTCTCTCCATTGGTAAGGCCCAGCCAATGAAATAACCAATCAAGGTTTCGAGAGAGGCTGTGTAATCAGCGGCTGTGGCGGAATTGTGGAAATTTTGGTGTACAACGGTATACAATTGCCGTGATTTCGGTTGAAAACTGCGTGGATATAGGCCATTCAGACCCCAAGTTCGACCTGTAGCCAACCCCTTATTCGGAGCCACATATGACTATCATCGTCGGTCAGGATACTGCCAAAACCCGTAAAACACTCAAATCAGGCGATCAATCCATCGCCTATTACTCGATTCCTGCTGCTGAGGCTGCTGGTCTGGGTGACTTTTCCAAGCTTCCCGCCGCGCTCAAGGTTGTTCTTGAGAACATGTTGCGTTTTGAGGATGGCAAAACAGTCACCGTCGACGACATCAAAGCTTTCGCCGAATGGGGCGCCAAGGGCGGCAAGAACCCGCGTGAGATTGCCTACCGCCCTGCCCGCGTTCTGATGCAGGATTTCACCGGCGTACCAGCTGTTGTTGACCTCGCCGCGATGCGTGACGGTCTTGTGGCGCTTGGTGGCGACGCGGATCAGATCAATCCGCTGAACCCTGTCGATCTGGTCATCGACCACTCCGTCATGATCGACGAGTTCGGCAACCCGCGTGCGTTCCAGATGAACGTCGACCGCGAATATGAGCGCAACATGGAGCGCTACACATTCCTGAAATGGGGTCAGAAAGCATTCAACAACTTCCGCGTTGTGCCCCCGGGCACCGGCATCTGCCATCAGGTTAACCTTGAGTATCTGGCACAGACTGTCTGGACGGACAAAGACCAAGACGGTGTCGAAGTCGCCTACCCTGATACGCTTGTAGGTACAGACAGCCACACGACAATGGTCAACGGCATGGCCGTTCTGGGCTGGGGTGTTGGCGGTATCGAAGCCGAGGCCGCGATGCTGGGTCAGCCGATCTCGATGCTGATCCCCGAAGTTGTGGGTTTCGAGCTGACAGGCCGCATGATGGAAGGCACCACCGGTACCGATCTGGTTCTGAAAGTGGTCGAGATGCTGCGCGAAAAAGGCGTGGTCAGCAAATTCGTTGAATTCTACGGCGAAGGTCTGGATCACCTGCCACTGGCAGACCGTGCCACAATCGCAAACATGGCACCAGAATACGGCGCAACATGTGGCTTCTTCCCGATTGACGGCGAAACGCTGCGCTACTTGCGCACTACCGGCCGCGACGAAGACCGCATTGCTCTGGTCGAAGCTTACGCCAAAGAGAACGGCATGTGGCGCGGCGATGACTATGCGCCAATCTACACAGACACGCTGTCGCTTGATATGGGCACAATCGTGCCTGCCATCTCCGGCCCCAAGCGTCCACAGGACTACATTGCACTGACTTCTGCTCACACCGCATTTGCCGATTACGTCAAAGGTGTACGCGAAGGCAAAGACGCCAGCAAAGCGTCCGAAGTGCGCTGGGAAGGTGAAGGCGGCCAGCCAGAGCCAGAGGACATTCCGGGAGACGAAGGTCACCACAACCGTGGTTATGTCATGACCGACGATGGCCACTACCAGCTGCACGACGGTTCCATCGTCATTGCATCCATCACGTCCTGCACCAACACATCCAACCCTTACGTGATGATCGGTGCTGGTCTTGTTGCCCGCAAGGCGCGCGAACTGGGCTTGACCCGCAAACCTTGGGTCAAGACATCGCTCGCCCCCGGTTCTCAGGTGGTATCCGCGTACCTCGAAGCGGCCGAGCTTCAGGACGATCTGGATGCGATCGGCTTCAACCTTGTTGGCTACGGTTGCACGACCTGTATCGGTAACTCCGGCCCGCTGGAGCCTTCGATCAGCAAGGCGATCAACGACTATGACCTGATCGGCACCTCGATCCTGTCCGGCAACCGCAACTTTGAAGGTCGCATCAGCCCTGATGTGCGCGCCAACTATCTGGCCTCGCCTCCTCTGGTTGTTGCTTATGCGCTTGTCGGTGACATGAACCACGACATGACAAACAGCCCGCTGGGTCAGGACAAAGACGGCAATGACGTCTACCTGCGCGATATCTGGCCCACGACACAAGAAGTGGCCGAACTGGTTGAAAAAACCGTCACACGCGAAGCATTCCAGACCAAATACGCGGATGTCTTCAAAGGCGACGAAAAATGGCAGGGCGTTGAGACAACAGATGCCAAGACCTATGACTGGCCTGCTGCATCAACCTATGTTCAGAACCCGCCCTACTTCCAGGGGATGAGCAAAGACCCGGGCGTCATCACCAACATCGAAGGCGCAAAGGTTCTTGCGATCCTTGGCGACATGATCACAACCGACCACATCTCCCCTGCTGGTTCGTTCAAGGAAACAACGCCTGCCGGTCAGTATCTGATTGAGCGTCAGGTCCCTGTGCGCGAGTTCAACTCCTACGGTTCGCGCCGCGGCAACCACGAAGTCATGATGCGCGGCACCTTCGCCAACATCCGCATCAAGAACGAGATGCTGGACGGCGTTGAAGGCGGCTACACCAAGGGCCCGGGCGGCGAACAGACGTCCATCTTTGATGCCGCTATGGCGCATCAAGAAGCTGGCACACCGCTGGTTATCTTTGGTGGCGAACAATACGGCGCAGGGTCTAGCCGTGACTGGGCGGCCAAGGGCACTGCCCTGCTGGGCGTAAAGGCTGTGATCGCGGAAAGCTTCGAGCGTATTCACCGCTCTAACCTTGTTGGCATGGGTGTTATCCCGTTCGAATTCACCAACGGTGACACACGTAAGTCACTGGGTCTGACAGGCGAAGAAACCGTCAGCATTTCCGGTCTGGACACGATCAAGCCGCTTCAGGAAGTGCCATGCACGATCACAATGGCCGACGGTACGGTCAAAGAGATCACGCTCAAGTGCCGCATCGATACCGCGATCGAGATTGAGTACATCGAACACGGAGGCGTTCTGCACTACGTTCTGCGCGATCTGGCCAATAAGAGTGTCGCTGCAGAGTAACGACACGCGACTGTGAAGATCAAAAGCCCCTGCTGATGGGTTCAGCAGGGGCTTTTTTTGTCCAAGGTCTGCTTTGAGCCCACTTTGCACGATGCTGCGTCCATCATGTAGGTCCGCTATCGATGCTTGATCAAACTCGCCAGATAGTCAATTTCTTCGCTCGACCTGAAGAGGCCTTCCGCCAACCACTGAACCGCCTCGCATACCTCTTCAACACCCACGCGACGCGCGTCTTCACCATAGGCAATCTTTTCAAAATCGGCAGGTGAACACACAAAGACGCTTCGCCTGCCGATGTCATCTATGAAGTTGGTAAAACCAGACTGAACAAGAACGCGGGCAGCCCTTTCAAGATCACTTGCACACTTGTTGTCAAAGGTCTTGATTGGCCCCTCAGAAGCGTGATGTTCAGTGATGTAGTGCATGTTGAAAACGCAATGTGCGAGCGCCAATAATCGCTCTGAATGCGTGTTCTCTGGTCTAATTTTCCAAGGCGTCAAATCATGCATTTTGCTATAATGTCGGACCAAGGCAATGATCGCAACTTTGCATTCACCTTAACAAAGCGGTCATTGAATAAACGTATCGGAACGGCAGCAAAGTCCGCATAGCTGTCATTCGCCAGAGGAGTGAACCTCACGCTTTCGAGGTCCTGCGTCGAATGGCAGAATCAGTTTCCCTGAGCTGCCTTCAGAGCTGGCAAGAACCGCTGCTCATAATCGCTCCCGATCAAAGGGCCTGCGAAGCGGAACAGGATTTTTCCGTCAGCATCCAGAATAAATGTCTCGGGCGGGGCAGTGACGCCCCAGTCAATGGCGGTGCGGCCTTGGGGGTCAAAACCGATCCCGATGAACGGGTTGTCATCATCGCGCAGGTATTTGGTCGCGGCAGCCTCGGTGTCCTTGAAGTTGATGCCCACGATGTCGATCCCGTTTGCCTCCATCTCCAATAGCTTTGGGTGTTCGGCACGGCACGGGGGGCACCAGCTGGCCCAGAAGTTGACCAACGTCACTTCCCCACCCGCCAGCATGTCCTGGGTCGCTTGCGGGAAATTGCGCAGCGCACGTTCGGGCACACCCGGTGCCGTCTGTCCCACCAGTGTCGAAGGCAGACCTTCGGGATTTTCGCGGTACATGCCAACAAAGGCCAATCCGACAAAGGCCGCAAAGATCAGCGGCGGTGCGATCATCAGCGGACTAATTTTTGCCATGACGCGCAGTCTCCTGTTCTGCTTGCCGCAAGGCTGCCCGTGCCTTGGCCCCCCGGCGCAAAGTTTGCACCAACAGCGCCAGCATCAGCAAAAGAGTAATACCATAAGCGCTTAGGACTTCGGTCGCGTATTTTCCAAGCTCGGGCATCATACTGCCTTATCCAGTCTTACGTTAAGCGCGCGCGTCCGGCGCAGCGCGATTTCGGTCCCCGTGCGGTAAAGCACAAGCGCAAGAAACAACAGGGTGAACCCTGCAATCGACAGCACCAGCGGCTGCCAAAATACATCCGAGATGTTCTCTTCTTTATCCAGACTCAGTGTCGCCCCCTGATGCAGACCCTGGCTCCAGAACAGGACCGCATAGCGTGACATCAGAGCAAAGACAGACCCGACCAGACACAGAACGGACGTCAGATCGGCGGCGGTATCAGGGTCCTCGACGGCTTCCCAAAGCGCGATATAGCCCAGATAGAACAAAAACAGGATCAAAAACGAGGTCAGGCGCGGATCCCACGCCCACCATGTCCCCCACATCGGCTGGCCCCAGACAGCCCCCGTCACCAGCCCGATCACAGTCATGACCAGCCCCACTGGCGCAGCTGCTTTTGCTGCAAGGGCGCTGACGTGATGACGCCGGACCAACCAAATCAGGGATGCAATCAACATCATGATCCATGCGTTGATCGCGATCCATGCGGCGGGCACATGAATATAGATGATCTTGATGGTTGAGCCCTGACGGAAGTCATCCGGCGTGCCGAAAAAGCCCCAGCCAAGCCCGATGAGAATACCGAGCGCCGCAGCCGCCCATGCAAAGGGCTGCACGCGCGCGCTAAGAGCCAGAAACTTGACCGGATTTGCATATTTCCAAAGTGACATAAGAGGTATCTATTACTCCGTGAAAGAAGGCTCAATGGGGAACGGTGCGCTCACCTGATTGTCATCCGCAGGGCAGCAGCAGCCGCGAAAGGCAGCAATGCGACCGATCCAAGGCTGATACCTGCCAGCAGCAACAGCGGTGTGTCCACCGCCATACCGACCGCGCCACGCCGCGCGGCCTCTGCCCCGAATATAAGAGTTGGAACATAGAGCGGCAGCACCAATAGCGACATTAGCAAACCGCCACGTTTGATTCCAACGGTCAATGCCGCACCAAAAGCGCCGATCATCGACAGTGCTGGCGTGCCAAGCAACAAGGATACGACCAGCCAGACGAAACCCTCTGGTGGCAGGTTCAACAGCACGCCAAGGAAAGGCGCAGCCAAGACCAAAGGCAGGCCGGTTGTGATCCAATGCGCAAGCCCTTTGACCGCGAGCGCGGCTTCCAACGGCAGCGGTGCGGTTGCCAGAACGTCCAGCGTGCCGTCCTCAAAATCCAGCGCCAACAAGCGATCAAGTGACAGCAGACACGCCAGAAGCGCCCCAAGCCACAAGACACCCGGCGCGATAGAAGACAGCAGCGCGCTTTGCGGCCCCACGCTGAACGGTACCAACACCACAAGGATCAGAAAAAACGCAAGTCCAAGGCCAAAGCCTCCGCCTGCACGAAAGGCAAGTCGCAGATCACGGATCAACAGGGCGATCACAAAAATGCCTCGTCGCTGGCGCCGTGCATCTCACTTGCTTGTGCGCGTAAAGGGGTCACATCCAATACCTGAGCGTCGCTTAGCCCCAGATCGATGTGGGTGGCCAACAGCGCCATGCCGCCTGCCCCCAGATGATTGCGCACGGCATTTGCAAACAGCCCGACTGCATCCGCATCAAGCGATACAGTCGGCTCATCCAGCACCCAGATCGGGCGGCCGGTGACCATCAACCGCGCAAGACCTGCACGCCGTTTCTGCCCTGCAGAAAGCGTCCCCGTCAGGCGGTCCCTCAAAGGACCCAAGGTATAAGCCTTCAGCGCCGGTTCAATATCATGGTGGCCATAGACAGCCGCCCAGAAAGTCAGGTTTTCTGCCACGGTTAGCATCGCCTTAAGTCCGTCTGCGTGCCCCGCATATGCCACCGTATCTGCTGCGCCTTCGATATGGCCGCTCAAAGCGGGTTGCAGGCCAGCGATTGTGCGCAACAGCGTCGTTTTGCCAGACCCGTTCGGCCCGCGCAAAATCAGCGCCTTGCCAGCCGCAAGGGTGAATGAAACGCCGCTAAGAACAGGGACGCCCCCCCGCGCAACAGCAACATTGGTCAATCGCAGACCCATGCGCCTCAGACCGGCAACATGGCAAGAGAGACACGGCGCCCCTCGCTTAACAGAACATTATACGTCCGCGCCGCCGCCGGAGATGACATTGTCTCAACCCCCACGCCCGCTTCTTCGAGCTGCGCGCGCAGACCTGTGGGCAGGTGAGCGATTTCAGCGCCTGTACCAATAAAGATCACATCGCTTTGCGCAATCAGCGCTTCAAGTGCTTCAATGTCGTCCAGCCCGCCCCACGTTTGCGTACCAGAGGGTGCGGCAATTACCGGACCGTGAATAACCTGGCCACCAATGCGGAAAAATCCGGGGCCATACCCCTCGACGGGCTTGGCATCGTTAAAGACGATCTCATTCAAACGCATGGTTCATCCTTTCCATAGGGGCAGCCCAACCGTAGCCGATACAGCTATGACGAGATAGGCCACGATGCGAAAAATCCGCTCTGCTGATGGGTCAAAAAGCCGCGCCCCGATCATGTTTGCGATCACATTCGGAATGCCCACCAGCAGCCCAAGCAGCGCGACCGACCAGTTCATCATGCCCGACAACCAGAATGCGGCGAACAGCATCAAATCAATAGCAAGTAGATACAGCAGGAAATTGGCGCGGATCACAGCTACTGGCAGCGTGCTTGCCATATAAAGCATGATCACAGGCGGCCCGGGAAGACCTGCAAAACCCGCCATGAACCCGCCCAAACCGCCGGTAAACAGGGTCAGCTTCCGTGTCAGAGCGCCACGCAATCTCCAGCCGGATACCATCAATCCCAACAGCACCAGAACGCACGCCGAAACGATCCAGCCAAAGCGGGTCGGATCCATAAGGCTAAGTATCCAGATACCAAGCGGCAGGGCCAGAGCCGCGCCGACAAGCAAAAGCCGGATGTCAGCAAGGCTACCTGCCCGCCATGCCGCGCGTGCGTTGGGCAGCGGGCCCAGCAGCTCTGTCGTGATTGTAAAAATGATCGCCTCAACCGGGGATAAGACGCTGCTCGCCGCAGGCATAATGATCATCGCGGACCCAAAGCCCGCAAACCCGCGCACAAGGCCTGCAATACAAACCGCCAATACCAGCCAAAGCAGCCCCTGTGTTGCAGGGGCTGCGGCCAGTATGTCAGGCATCAATGTTCGCGAACTGGTTGCCAGCATTGGCATCGGGCTTGGACCAATCGCGTTTTACGCCAAAGTACAGCAACACGGCCGAGGCCACGAAGATTGAGGAATATGTACCCACAATAACGCCCCAGATCATGGCAAAGACGAAGCCACGGATCACATCGCCGCCCAGTACGAACAAAGCGATCAACGCCAGCAGAGTGGTCATCGAGGTCATGAAAGTCCGGCTCAGCGTTTCGTTGATGGAAATGTTGAGCACTTCTTTCAGAGGGCGCTTTTTGTATTTGCGCAGGTTTTCACGCACGCGGTCAAACACCACCACCGTATCGTTAAGCGAATAGCCTACGATCGTCAGCAGCGCCGCAATGATCGCCAGATCAAACCGGATTTGCAGCTCTGAAAAGACACCAATGGTCAGGATGACGTCGTGGATCAATGCCAATACTGCACCAGCCGCAAACTGCCATTCGAACCGCAGCCAGATATAAACCAGCACGGCCCCGATCGCGAGAACCACCGCCATGATCGCAGTATTGATCAATTCACCCGAAACCTTCGGACCTACCGATTCAACCGAGATAAACTTGATGTCCGGACGCACCGCTGACAGCGCATCCTCAACAGACTGGATGAGTTCGGTTGTGACAGCTTCCTGATCATCCTGTGCCTGAATGCGGATCATCGCCACGTTCTGATCGTCACGAAACTGGGGATCAAAGACTTCGGTGATGGTGACATCACCAATGCCCAGCGTGGCTATGGCATCGCGGTATTCAGCGACCACAACGGGGCGCGGGCTTTCGGTGCGGATTGTCGTGCCGCCCCGGAAATCGATCCCGAAGTTCAAACCCTGAAGCAGGAAGGACACAAGTGCCACGACCATCATCATGCCCGAAATACCCAGCCAGAGTTTCCAGCGGCTGAAGAAGTCAAAGTTCGTGTTCTGTTTTACAAGTCTGAGGCGCATATCAAAGCTCAATCGTTTTGGGACGGCGGCGCTCATACCAGATGACCACCATCAGACGTGTTACGTAAATTGCCGTGAAAACCGACGTGATAATACCAAGACCCAGCGTGATCGCAAAACCACGCACCGGACCGGAGCCGATGGCAAAGAGAATCACGGCCGTGATGAAGGTCGTGATGTTGGCATCAAGAATGGCGCTAAGCGCTTTTTCATAGCCCAATGCGATGGCGCGTGCCGGACCTTTGGCTGTCAAAAGCTCTTCGCGAATCCGCTCGAAGATCAACACATTCGCGTCAACAGCCATACCAACCGTCAAAACGATACCCGCAATGCCCGGCAAAGTCAGGGTAGCGCCGATCAGGCTGAGCAGCCCAAACATCATACCAACGTTGATGATCAACGCGATATTGGCGAAAATACCGAACAGACCATACGCCGCCCACATAAAGAACAGCACAGCACCAAAGGCCACTATCGTCGCAATCTTGCCTGCATCGATGCTGTCTTGTCCCAATTCCGGACCGATGGTGCGTTCTTCAAGGAAGTCGAGCTTGGCTGGCAAGGCACCTGCACGCAACAAGACGGCCAGACGGGTCGACTCCTCTACGTTGAAGTTGCCGGTGATAATGCCCGACCCGCCCGCAATATGGCTTTGGATCGTTGGCGCGCTGACGACTTCGTCATCCAACACAATCGCAAAAGGAGAACCGATGTTTTCCGCGGTATAGTTGCCGAATTTACGCGCACCGCTCGTGTTAAAGCGGAAGCTGACCGCAGGCGCGCCATTCTGATCAAAGCTAGGCTGGGCATCGACCAGCTCTTCGCCGGTTACGACAGGCGCGCTTTCGATGACGTAGAACAGCCCCTGCTCATCCAGCGATGGAACAGTCTTGTTGCCGATACCGGCGTTTTCAGCGCCATCCGTCGTGCGACGGACAACGGGGTTAAACGTGAGCTGGGCGGTCGTGCCGATGATCTCTTTCAGCTCTGCGGCAGAGCCGATACCGGGCACTTGAATAAGGATGCGGTCCACGCCTTGTCGTTGGATCGTGGGCTCACGGGTACCAACTTCGTCGATGCGGCGGCGGATAATTTCAAGCGATTGCTGCATGGTCCGCTCATCTGTCGCGCTTTTTTCCGCGTCGGACAAAACAACGGTGATCACGCCAGTATCACCAGAGACATCAATATCGTTTGCACCCGCCCCGGTAAGGGTCTGGACCGGCTGGGCAAGGCCACGCACGATTGACAGGGCCTCTGCCATCTTGTCGGTGTCGTTAAGACGCACCTTCAACTCACCTGCGGGCGCTTCCTGACGACGCACGGCGGTTAGACCACGCAGTGCATCGCGTACTTCGGGCCACATGGCCTCAAGGCGGGCATCGTACACGTCTGAAACGCGCACTTCGGCTAGCAAATGCGCGCCTCCGCGCAGATCCAGACCCAGATTAACCAACCCGTTAGGCAGAAAATCAGGCCAGAGCGCGCGCTGCGCTTCAAGCTCGGGTGTGCTGCCCGACAGCTCAATCGCCTTGACCGCGTCATTATGGCTTTCAACCGGGCTGTAGAACGCATTGGGCATCGCCAGCAAAAGGCCGACCGCACAGGTCAGCCAGATGGCGATGCGTTTCCATACGGATATCTGGAGCATGTCGCCCGCCTTTTGTCTTATCGCTTAGGGATTACTTGGCCGGTTCGGTCTTGCTGATCACAGTTGCAATGGTGCTCTGGATCACACGAACCTTGACGCCATCGGCAATCTCAAGCTCCAGCTCGCCGTCTTCCTTGACCTTGACCACTTTGCCGATCATCCCGCCTTGGGTCACAACCTGATCGCCGCGACGCAGGGCTGCAACCATCGCTTGATGATCCTTAAGCTTTTTCTGCTGCGGACGGATCAACAGAAAGTACATGATCCCGAAGATAAGGATCAACGGGATGAATTGCTGGATGCCTTGCATGGATAGGTCCTTTTGTGTTCGGCTTGCGGGGACGTTTCCCCAGTGTCGCGAGTTCGGCAGAACCTATGCTCCGATGCGCCGCTTTGCAAGGCGCGGCAATGCCGAAAAGCAGCCCCTGACAGCAGATTTAACAGCCCCTCTACCCTGTCATGAAATAATCGGCCATAACGCGGACCACACGATTCACTCCAAGAAGGACAGACAGATGCATGACATTCGTGCCATTCGGACAAATCCCGATGCTTTCGACGCCGCTTTGGCGCTGCGCGGAGATGCTCCGCTGTCCTCGGATATCCTTGCGCTGGACTCAGCGCGGCGGTCAAAAATTCAGGCGGCAGAAGCTGCACAGGCGGAACAGAACGCCGCATCTAAAGAAGTTGGTGCCGCAAAAGCCAAGGGCGACGAGGCCGAATTCGAACGCCTGCGCGCCCTTGTGTCTGACAAGAAAGCAGAAGTGGCTGCCATGCAGGCAGAAGCCAAAGAGCTTGATGCGCAGCTGACAGATATGCTGGCCCGTATCCCGAATGCGCCCGCCGATGATGTGCCACAAGGCGCAGACGAGAACGACAACGTCGAGGTCAAGCGTTGGGGCGATGTGCCATCATTCGACTTTGCCCCGCGCGAACACTACGACATCGAAGCCGTTGCAGCGTCCATGGATTTCGAAACCGCAGCCAAAACATCCGGCGCGCGGTTCGTCATGCTTAAGCGTGGCGTGGCCCGCATTCATCGCGCTTTGGCGCAATTCATGCTCGACACACACGTTGATGAAAACGGCCTGACAGAGGTGAATACCCCTGTGCTTGTGCGTGACGAAGCTATGTATGGCACAGACAAACTGCCGAAATTCGGTGAAGATAGTTATAAAACCGAAGAAGGCATGTGGCTTGTCCCAACCTCCGAGGTGCCGCTGACCTACACTGTCGCCGGAGATACGCTTGAAGCGGCCGATCTGCCACGCCGCATGACAGCCCACACGCTGTGCTTCCGCTCAGAGGCGGGCAGCGCCGGGCGCGATACGTCTGGCATGTTGCGCCAGCACCAGTTCGAAAAAGTCGAGATGGTATCCATCACCCTGCCCGAGGAATCAGATGCCGAACAACAGCGTATGCTGGCCTGCGCGGAAGGTCTGCTTGAGAAACTGGGCGTGCCTTACCGCACCGTGATCCTATGCACCGGAGACATGGGGTTCGGCGCGCGCCGCACCTATGACATTGAGGCATGGCTGCCCGGTCAGAACGCCTATCGGGAGATCAGCTCGGTCTCGACCACGGGTGATTTTCAGGCCCGCCGGATGAATGCGCGGTTCAAACCCGCCGAAGGTGGCAAGCCACAGTTCGTGCATACCCTTAACGGTTCCGGCCTTGCAGTCGGGCGTTGCCTGATCGCAGTGCTCGAGAATGGCCAGCAAGAGGACGGCACCGTGGTACTGCCAGACGTTCTTGCCCCTTATCTTGGCGGTAAGACCACGCTGAAGACGGACGGCACGCTGGCCTAACGCTGCGGCCCGTCGCGCGGCGGCGTCGGTTTCACAACCGGCGCATCGCCAAACAAGTCCGGCATCAGATTCTTGAGCGAGCGCGGTCGGTAGTCGCGCCGCCCTTTAACCCGGGTGTCCGCACTGGCATGCAGGTCAACAGGATGTCCCGGCCCACGGCGCCACTTCAACAGATTTCCCGCCACTGTATAAAGCCAGGGCGGCTGGCTGAGCGTATGGCTGTCGGCCATCGGGTCCGGCACGCGGTCCAGAATATCCTGCATATCGATATCCAGCCCCGCCTGTTGAGCCCCCTCCGCAATCCAAAGCAACGATTGCCCCGTCAGGGCGCGCGCCTTGGGGGCGGAGCCCCCCACGATCGCATGAGTGCCGGTGAACCAAATCTGCTGATAAGGCCGCGTCGGGCTGCGGTCCCCCTTATTCAGGCCGGGATCGTCGCGGGACGCCTCCAGATTGTCCCAAAGCGCCGGGCGGTAAAACACGCGGCGTTCATCCAGTGCCACAGCATGCCGCGCAGCCCTGACCATCGAGCTGAGCATTGTGTCATGAAAGCGGTATTTGCTGTTCCACAAGTTCGCCACCGGCCCGACCAACGGCGCAGGAATACCAAGTGAGCCGACCGTGTCCCAAATCCCCAGATAGGCAATATCCACTTTATGCATCTGGTCAGGATCATTGCGCCAAGGCGTGACCAAGCGCCAGTCAAGATCGGCCTGTGATGTGGCAAAGCGCGGCGATAGCTTGCGCCGTGCCTGAAGCACATGCAGCGCATCGGGGTGGTTCTCGGGGCCCGGCTTGCGATACAGGCGGAACGCTTCGTCCAGCTTGTCCGGTGTTGGATCAGCCATTATCCCGCATTTACGGATCATTCCAGCAAGCGAGCGTGCTGTATATGCGCCGCGCGAAAAACCAAAAATGAAAATCTCGTCGCCTGCCTCATACTGGTCGCACAGCGCCGCATAGGCCTGTTTGATATTGTCGTTAAGTCCCCACCCGAAAGCACCGCCGCCCAGCTTCATCAGGGTTTTACTGAGAAAGCCAACTTCTCTGCCACCTGTTCCGACCCCCTCGAAATATCGGGTGTGTTGCGCGTTACTGGTCCGTGTTTTCTGAAACAGGCGCACCACATGTGTGGGCTGTTGCATGGTGGGGCTGTTCCATGTCCCGTCGCAAAAAATCGCAATACGTGCCATTGGCAAAATTCCTTTGTGCTATATGTCGGTTAGCAAGCCGCAGTTTTGACCAGAAAGGTCCCCATGTCACGTAGTGCAGCCGCGATTTTAGCGTTTCTTTTTGCAATCCTTTTTGCAATCTCCCCCGCCTTTGTGCCTGATTTCGGAGGTTTTTCCGCCGATCAGTTCCCTATTCCGCAAAACGAGCCTCCGGTTCAGCCCGAAGGCTATGCGTTTGCGATTTGGGGCGTGATCTATCTGTGGCTGGTCGTTGGATTGGGTTTTGGCCTGTGGAAGCGGCGCGAAGACGCTCAGTGGCACCCGATGCGACTGGCCCTTATCCCCTCGCTCGCAGTTGGCAGTGTGTGGCTGGCGGTAGCTATGGCAAGCCCGATCTGGGCGTCGGTTCTAATCTGGGTGATGCTGATTACAGCGCTTGTGGCATTGTTCCGCAGCCCCGTAGACGATCGCTGGTATGCGTCACTTCCCGTAGGGCTTTATGCAGGATGGCTTAGCGCGGCGTCTTGTGTGTCACTGGGGCTTCTTGCTGCTGGCTACGGCTATCTGGATGCAACAACGGCTGCGTTGGCAGCGATCTTTCTGGCGCTGGTGATTGCGTCGGCAGTCCAGTCGCAGCTGGGCCGCGTACCCAGCTATGGCATCGCCGTTATCTGGGCGCTTGTGGCGGTTGTCGTCCATAACATGGGTAGCAACGCGACCGTTGCTGCGTTGGCGGCTGGTGGTGCAATAGCTCTGATCTGGCCAACTTTTAAAGCATGGCGCAACAGCTAAAAGAAATCGCCGGAATTCCTGAGAATTCCGGTGATGCTTTAGTCTCTGCGTTTGCCGTCCGTGTGCTTACGCAGCTTTGACGGCGCTGCTTTCTTCCGGCCCTTGTAGGGGTTCGCGTCCGACTGGCCCCGCATCCACAAACGGATGGGCGTGCCGGGCATGTCAAAATCAATGCGCAACCCGTTCACCAGATACCGGCTATAGCTTTCCGGCACCTTGTCCGGATGGCTACACATTACCACGAAACCCGGCGGGCGGGTTTTCGCCTGTGTCATGTAGCGCATTTTGATTCGCTTGCCTTGCGGCGCGGGGGGCGGATGCGCCTCCATCATGCCAGACAGCCAGCGGTTCAGCTGTGCCGTGGTCACGCGGCGGTTCCACATCTCATAGGCGCGCATAATTGCCTGATGCAGACGGTCAAGGCCGCGGCCTGTTTTGGCCGAAACCGTAATCAACGGCGCACCGCGCAGCTGAGGCAGCAGACGCTCGAAGCTCTCTTTGAGTTCTTTGAGCTTGTTCTGACGGTCTTCCTCGACGTCCCATTTGTTGACCGCAATCACCACTGCACGGCCTTCGCGCTCTGCCAGATCGGCAATGCGCAAATCTTGCTGTTCGAACGGAATTTCGGCATCCAGCAGAACAACAACCACCTCGGCAAACTTCACCGCGCGCAAACCGTCGCTGACGCTGAGTTTTTCCAGCTTTTCCTGAACCTTGGCTTTCTTACGCATACCCGCCGTATCAAAGATGCGCATTGGCACATCGTCCCACACGGTCATCAGAGAGATCGCATCGCGGGTGATGCCCGCCTCTGGTCCGGTCAGCAGGCGGTCTTCTTTGATGATCTGGTTGATCAGTGTGGATTTACCGGCATTAGGGCGGCCCACCACAGCCACCTGAAGCGGCTTTGCACGGGTCGGAACGCGCACGGCGTCCTCGTCTTCATCCTCGTCGCTGACATCCACATCGACTTCGGGCGCATCATCCCGAGCCTTTTCTGCAAAAGCATCCGCCAGCGGCATCAGGTGGGTGTAGAGATCATTCAGCCCCTCGCCGTGTTCGGCAGAAAGGCGGATCGGCTCCCCCAACCCCAGCGAATAGGCTTCGATCACGCCGGCATCAGCTGCTGCACCCTCGGCCTTGTTGGCAGCAAGGATCACATGGGCAGAGCGTTTGCGCAGGATATCAGCGAAAACCAGATCGGTTGGCGTGATACCTGTGCGCGCATCAATCATGAACAGGCACACGTCGGCCATATCCACTGCGCGCTCTGTCAGGCGGCGCATACGGCCCTGAAGGCTGTCGTCGGTGACATCTTCCAGACCTGCCGTATCAATCACGGTAAAGCGTAAATCGGCCAGCCGTGCGGCTCCCTCGCGCAAATCGCGCGTGACGCCTGGTTGGTCATCCACCAATGCAAGGCGTTTGCCGACGAGGCGGTTGAACAGCGTAGACTTGCCCACATTGGGGCGGCCCACGATCGCGAGGGTGAAAGACATCAAAAGGCTCCGAAACGGCGTTAGACCCGCGCAATAGCGCAAAGCGAAGCCTTAAGAAAGCCCTGTCTGGTAACAGGCCCTAACGGTAGGCCAGCAATTGCCCCTTGGCGGACACAACATAGAGCGTCCTGCCGGCCACCACAGGGGCCGTTGTCGCGCCACCCGGAATTTCAGACGAGCCAACAAGCGCGCCATTTGTCGGGTCAAAACTGCGCAGCAAGCCGTCGCCGGACGCGATGATAACACGCCCGCCCGCCACGATGGGTCCGTGATGCGGTACAATGGCGACCTGCCGCTTTGGCTTCGACTTCAGGAAGTTCGGCAGCGGCGTGCCCCAGATTCTGGACCCGTCCGCAGCATCCAGGCGGAGCAGTTCGTTCAGGTCGCTGACGGCGAAAATGCTGCCTGCGATGGGCCAAACCGCACTTGTGGCCCCTTCGGGAGCCGACCAGATCCGCGCACCAGATGCTGTATCCAGTGCCACAATACGGCCTGACTGATTGCCCAGATACACGCGGTCGCCCGACACAACAGGCGCGGCGGTCACATCAGAGATATTGCTCAGCGCACGGCCCGGACGTTTACCCAGCACGGAGGCGTCCCAGCGGTTCAGGCCGCCACGGCGGAACACCGCCTGCACTTCGCCAGAGCCGAAGGCAAAAATCGCCAGATCATCCGTGATCGCAGGCGCAGGGGCGCCGAGGATGTTGTTTGTGTCCTCTGATGCACCAATCTGCCATGCAACGGTGCCATCGCCGCGGTTGATTGCCCAACCGGCGTTGTCGCCAGCGGTCACATAGACCAGATCACCGGCAACCGACGGCGTACCAGACCCGCTTGCATCAAGCTGTTGGGTCCAACGCACGCCACCATTGCTGACATCCAGCGCAGCCAGAACACCAACACCCGCCGAAACATAGACAGTATCACCAGACACCACGAGACCGCCGCCAGTGGCATCGCCCTCCTGATCGCGCGCAGGACGCACATCCACCTGCCACAGGGTCGCCCCCGACGTAGATGTCGCCGTCACAACAGACTGTGCATCCAGCGTAAATATGCGGCCACCAGCAACAACCGGATCAGCCGTGATGCGGTATTTGCGGCTATCACCGGAACCGATATTGGCCGACCACGCCAGCGTCAAATTGCTGCCGAGAGCGGGATGGGTGACACGCGCAGAAGGGCTGCCTGCGGTCTGGCTCCAATCGGCGTTCACACGGGCCGCTGGCAGACCGATAGTACGAGACTGGTTGCCCTCGAAGGTCGACGCTGTTTCCAAAGAGGCTGTTTGATCTTGCAGAACCGAACGGATGTCTTCGCGTTCTCCGGGCAGGATGACATCCGGCTCTGTGCAAGCGGATACAAATGCTGCTGCGCCCAGAAACGCCAGAAGTGCTGCACGTTGCGGCATCCGGCGGCTGCGCTGCAAGGAAAAGTCTGTATTTGTCATTGCCTGCTCACTCTGGTCTGCGGCGCATTTCCGGTTCCGATGACACGGGACCGGCCTGCGGCATCCTTATCCGTTATTGTCGTCCGTTGGGGCACCATTCAGATCAGGATCCCCGCCCAAGGCTACAATCACCTGCAACGCGCGTTGTTGCAAGTCCGGTGTAACCCCTGCATCGCTCAGGATGCCCTGATAGGTGCTGATCGCGGTTTCCGGATCGTTTTCCTGAATGGCAATCAGGGCAAGTTGCTCCTGCGCCAGTAGGCGCAATGTGCCACCGGCCCCACTGAGCGCCTCAAAACCCTGCTTGCGGGTGGCAGCGTCCAATGTCTCGGCCTGAAGCGTCAACGCCTTGAACTGGGCGATCTGGCGATACACCTGCGGCACCTCGGCGTTAAGCGAAACACTTTCTAGGCTGGCGACAGCAGCATCCGTGTCATCAGCAGCCACCTGTTCAGACGCGGTAAGCAAGGCCAGAACAGCGTCAGCCGTAGGGCTTGGTGCTTCTACTGTTTCCAGTGCAGCGACACGTTCTGCCGCATCATCGCTTTCCAGCGCGCCCAACATTGCATCGCCAAGGCTTTCAGCCTGCGCGCGCGCCTGTGCAGCGCGGTATTCCGAATATGCAGCACCACCTACAATCAGCAGCACGGCCAACACGCCGATCCAGCCATAGCGCTTGAGCTTTGCCATCATCTGGTCGCGGCGCAGCTCTTCTGTGACTTCTTCGATAAATCCGTCGCTATTACTCATCCGGCTATGGCCCCTGCCTATCCTGTTTTGCCTCTCTTAACGAACGCGCAGGTGCAAGCCAAGTCCCAAGCCTGTTGCACAGGTAATCAGCGCATCAGCGCGTGACCGCGCGATTGCAGCAGAAATAGTGTGAAATCCTATATTCCTAACTATGCCCTGTACCTGTGATGCATTACACACGGGCCAAATTGCAGTTTTGTGGTTCTTGCATCCGGCAATAGGGCTACTTTGCGCAGACATACAAAGAGGCTTCACATGCGTATCTTTCCCATTCTTGCCGCAATCGCCATGGCAGCGTTTCTGTATATGGCGATTCTCGAACGGCCGACGCTTTTGGCATTCTTCGGAGCCGGAGAAGAAGAGAAAGCCGAGGCAGCCAACGAGACACCGGTTGCGGCACCGATATCAGCTGAAAAGCGGGTCAAGGTTGTTGTTGAACGGCTGAACGCCCAAAGCATCGACAGCGCAGTTGTCTTACGCGGACAGACAGCCGCAGCACGGCAGGTAGACGTAAAGGCAGAAACATCCGCCATCGTAGTATCAGAGCCGCTGCGCAAGGGAGCCAAGGTAGAAACAGGCCAGATCATGTGCCGATTGGACGAAGGCACGCGCCGTGCCGCTCTTGAACAAGCCCGCGCGCAACTGGCCGAGGCGAAATCGCGCGTTCCCGAAGCGCAGGCCCGCGTGCAAGAGGCACAAGCCCGCCTTGAAGAAGCCAAGATAAACCAGAACGCGTCATCGCGGCTTAATGAAGGTGGATTTGCTTCCACCACACGGCTGGCAAGCTCGGATGCGGCTGTTGCCACGGCAGAGGCCGGTGTCAGCTCGGCCCAATCCGGCCTCAGCGCCGCGCAATCGGGCATCGAAGCAGCACAGGCCGCAGTGGCAGGCGCCCAGACAGAGTTGGACCGCCTTGTCATCGAAGCGCCCTTCGGTGGATTGCTCGAAAGCGATACAGCCGAGCTTGGCTCGCTTTTGCAGGCGGGCGCACTGTGTGGCACGATCATCCAGCTTGATCCGATCAAACTGGTTGGCTTTATTCCCGAAACCCAAGTCAACCGTGTGCAAGTAGGCGCTATGGCCGGCGCAAGACTGGCAGCGGGTGGTGGTGAGGTGCGCGGCAAAGTGACCTTTATCTCGCGTTCGGCCGATCCGCAGACCCGCACGTTTCTGACCGAGATCGAAGTGCCGAACCCCGACCTGAAAATCCGTGACGGGCAGACCGCTGAAATTCTCATCGCATCCGAAGGGGCCGATGCGCATTTGGTGCCGCAAAGCGCGCTGACGTTAAACGACGAAGGCACGCTGGGGATGCGATTGGTCGATGACAACAACATCGTTGATTTCCGCGCCGTTGAAATCATCCGCGACACTTCGAAAGGGGTATGGGTCACCGGGTTGCCAATGCAGGCGAACGTGATCGTGGTTGGACAGGAATACGTTGTTGAAGGCGTCGAAGTTGATCCGACATTCCGGGAGGTCACGCAATGACGGGAATTGTCGATTGGGCCGCCTCGCGCGCCCGGATGGTGCTGGCCTTTATCTTGCTAAGCCTTGTTGTGGGTGCCTATGCCTACACCACATTGCCCAAAGAAGGAGAGCCGGACATCGAGATTCCGGCTCTTTTCGTATCCGTCCCCTTCCCCGGCATTTCCGCCGCGGATGCCGAGACACTTCTGCTCAAACCCATGGAGACCGAACTAAGCGATCTGGACGGGCTGAAGAAAATGACCGGCACCGCATCCGAAAATTATGCGGGCCTTGCGCTTGAATTCGAATTCGGCTGGGACAAGACCTCGATCATTGCCGATGTGCGCGATGCCATGGGAACCGCAGAGGCGCAATTCCCCGAAGGAGCCGAGACTTATTCGATCAACGAGATCAACTTTTCCGAATTCCCGATCATCATTGTTAATATGACCGGCCCCGTGCCAGAGCGCACGATGGCACGATATGCCAAGCTGTTGCAGGATGATCTTGAGGGGCTCGAAGCCGTTTTGGAAGCGGGCATCGCGGGCAACCGCGACGAAATGCTCGAAGTGTTGATCGACCCGCTCAAGCTTGAATCCTATGACGTGACCGCAGCGGAGTTGATCCAGACGGTACAGAACAACAACCAGTTGATCGCCGCAGGCGAGATCGAAAGCCAAAGCGGCACTTTTTCGGTGAAAATCCCCTCAAGCTTTGATGAGCCGCGCGATGTCTACAATTTGCCGGTGAAGACCAACGGCGACCGTGTTGTGACGCTGGGTGATCTGGCGGAAATCCATCTGACCTTCGAAGACCGTCTTGGAACATCGCGGTTCAACGGAGAGCCGTCGATGGCGCTGCAAGTGGTCAAGCGCAAGGGTTACAACCTGATCGACACTGCCAGCGCGGTCAAAAAGCTGGTGGCAGAAAGCCGCGAACAATGGCCAGAAGAGCTCAAGGCAGCTGTGCAGGTTGGCACATCCAACGATCAAAGCCGCGTGGTTAACAGCATGGTGCAGCAGCTGCTCGGATCGGTGTTTACCGCGATTGCGCTTGTGATGATCGTGGTGCTTGCCGCCCTTGGTATCCGCGCGGCCTTGCTGGTGGGGTTCGCGATCCCGACCTCGTTCCTGTTGTGTTTTGCGTTTCTCGCGCTGATGGGGATTTCGATCTCGAACATCGTTATGTTCGGCCTGATCCTTGCCGTGGGTATGCTGGTGGATAGTGCCATTGTTGTGGTGGAATACGCCGATCAGGAGCAGCAAAAAGGCATCGGCCCGATGGAGGCCTATGTGCTGGCAGCCAAACGGATGTTCTGGCCGGTGATCTCCTCTACAGCGACAACGCTCTGCGCGTTTTTGCCAATGCTTTTTTGGCCCGGTGTGCCCGGAGAATTCATGGGCATGCTGCCTGTAACGCTCATTTTCGTGCTCTCGGCTTCACTGGTGGTTGCGCTGGTGTACCTGCCCGTGATGGGCGGAGTCACAGGACGGTTGGAGCGTTGGATGGCCAGCAACATGGAGCGCATCGCGAGCCTGCCATGGTATCTCCATCTGCTGTTGTTGCCTGCGGCTTTCGTGATGATCTTTCCCGCGATGTCGCTGCTGGTACCTGGCAAGGCGGGCGATCCGGGCCTGTTGTTCCAGTGGATGGGCGCGCAGTTTAGCGCCATGGACGGGCTTGATCTGCTCACTTCCGTGATCCCAACCTTCGTCAAAGTCTTTGCTTTGGTGCTGGTGGGGGCTGTGGTGTTGCTGGTGGCTTTGGGCGGTTTCATGCTGCTGCTGCTGGCGCTCTTTGCAGTGCTGACGCGGCTCGGCAAGTGGGGCCGTTGGTTGGCTTCACAGCTTTTCCGCAAGGAGCCGGACCGCATTTACGCCGGTTACAAGCGCTCGCCCTTTGGCAAGTTCATCGAAATCATTGCGGGCAATCCGGTCATGCCACTTGTCACCTGCGGTTTCATCTTTGTTTTTGTGGGCACCACGCTGATCTTCTTTTCCAACAACTCCAAAGGTGTTGAGTTCTTCGTGGAATCAGAACCCGAGCAGGCGATTGTCTATGTGCTTGCGCGCGGCAACATGTCGCTGAACGAAAAGGACGATCTGCTACGGCAGGCAGAGCAGGTTGTGATCCGTCACCCCGGTATCGCTACCGCGTTCTCTTTTGCCGGCGAAGGTGGCCTGGATAGCAACACAGGCGGATCACAGGCCCCCAAGGACCTGATCGGTCAGGTCCAGTTCGAAACCGTCCCTTGGGAAGACCGCGCCCTACGCCCCGAACTTGACGGGGACATCGTCATCGCGGAACTGACCGAACAGCTATCGGACATCCCCGGCATCCAGATCGAGGTGCTCTCACTTGACCGTGGGCCTGCCTCTGGCAAGCCTGTGCATCTGCGATTCAAGGGCGACCGGTTTGACGATCTAATGGCGGCGACCGCAATGGCGCGCGATCATTTCAACACGGTGCCCGGCCTGATCCTGATCGAAGACACGCGTCCCCTGCCCGGCATTGACTGGCAAATCGATGTGGATGTGGAAAAGGCCGGTCAATACGGAGCGGATGTGCTGAGCGTGGGAGCGATGGTGCAACTGGTCACGCGGGGTCTGCTGCTGGATACCATGCGGGTGGACACATCGGATGAAGAGATTGAGATCCGCGTGCGCCTGCCTGAAGAAGACCGGCTTCTTTCAACGCTTGATACGCTCAAGGTCCGCACCATTGACGGACTGGTCCCGCTGTCAAACTTTGTGACCCGCACCGCCGTGCCAAAATTGGCCGAGATCAGCCGCATCGACCAAAAACGGTATATGGACGTCAAAGCGGACGTGACACCGGGCCTGATGAAGATCGTCAAGGTTGCCCAAGCGGGTGATGATCCCGCCGCCATGCCAACGCTCGCCACCCTGCGCCCGGCCGGAGAGGACGCAGATTTCACCGACACTGGCGGGACAGGGTTCAAGATCACCAATCTTACCGCTGCGGCAGATGGTATCGACCTGCAAGAAGACTACAACGCGCTGAAACTGCGCCTTGTGCCGGTGAACGCAAACGAGCGGATCGCAGAGATTTCCAAATGGGTCGAAACCGCCGATCTGCCAGACGGCATCTCCTATGAATGGACCGGAGATCAGGAAGATCAGGCCGAAAGCCAAGCGTTCCTTAGCTCTGCCTTCACGGCCGCGCTGGGGTTGATGTTCATCATTCTCTTGGCCCAGTTCAACTCTTTCTACAACTCTGTGCTGGTTCTAATTGCGGTGGTGTTGTCCACCACGGGCGTACTGATCGGCATGCTGGTCATGGATCAGACATTCTCGATCATCATGACCGGAACGGGGATTGTGGCTTTGGCCGGTATCGTGGTGAACAACAACATCATCCTGATCGACACCTATCAGGAGTTCAGCCAGTACATGCCGCGGATCGAAGCGATCATCCGCACAGCACAGGCACGCATTCGCCCCGTGCTGCTGACCACCATAACCACGATGGCAGGTCTTGCGCCTATGATGTTTGGCCTAAGCCTCGATTTTGCCAACGGCGGATATACAATCGATAGCCCCACCGCGCTTTGGTGGAAGCAGTTGGCGACAGCGGTTGTCTTCGGCCTTGGTATTGCGACCGTGCTGACACTGGTGGTGACGCCATCATTGCTGGCGATCCGTGTCTGGGCCTCTACCTATGCGATGTGGGTGGCACGCCTGCTGGCGCGCATGTCCATGGGCCGCGCCAGCCGTGCCGCACGTGACTGGGCGCTGCAACGCAACGCCCGCCGTCAAAGCCCGCAGGAGCTGATCTGGAGTGACGAAAATCTGGATCAAGACCCGCCAGCCGCGCATGTCAAACCGGCAGAGTAACGCCTGTTCACCGGGAAGTGACCGCAAGGCCCCTCGCGATATTCGCGGGGGGCCTTATGCTTTGGTGCAGATGTTCATTTGAAATAAGGATGTTTTCCATGCTGCGCTATTTCCGTCCCATTATCACCGCCACCGTGCTCGGCGCTGCTGCCCTGCCAGCCTCGGCCGAGATGATATCCAAAACCAGCCCGCATTCTGTCGCTGTCACCATAGACCGCCTTGCTGAAGCAGTGACCGGCGCGGGCGCGACCGTTTTCGCCCGTATAGACCATGCCGCAGGAGCCACCAAAGTGGACATGGACCTGCGGCCCACCGAGCTGCTGATTTTCGGAAACCCCAAGCTGGGCACACCGGCCATGATGGATGCGCAAACCGCCGGGCTTGATCTGCCGCTACGGGTTCTTGCCTATGCTGACGCCGAAGGTGTCGTTCAAGTCACCTACCATGACCCGTCCACTCTCGCCTCAGAGCACGGCCTTGCGGTTGATGCTCCCTATCTTGCGATGATGACAGGCGCATTGGACAAGCTCACCGCCAAAGCTGTCGCGGCGGAATAACACTGCTAAACGCGCCTTGTTTTCGTTCCGCGCACCAATAGTCAGTCAGGTGCGCGGAAAAAGTATGACGTGCCTTCCGAAGGGCTGCCAATGAGCTTACGGTCCAGCCCCTACTCTTCGGACTGCTGACGATGCCAAAGCTGGGCGTAACGCCCGTTTTGCGCCAGCAGCGCATCATGGGTGCCGCGTTCTACCACTTCGCCTTTCTCAAGCACGATAATCGTGTCAGCTTCGGCAACTGTGCTGAGCCGGTGCGCAATGGTCAAAACCGTGCGCCCTTTCCCAGCCTGCCGCAATGCGTCCTGAATTTCATGCTCGGTCTCGCTGTCCAATGCGCTGGTTGCTTCATCCAAAAGCAGGATCGGCGGATCTTTCAGCAATGTGCGCGCAATGCCGACACGTTGCTTTTCACCGCCAGACAGCTTCAGCCCCCGTTCACCCACCGACGTCTCATATCCGTCCGGCAATGCGACGATAAAGTCGTGGATTTGTGCCGCTTTGGCCGCTGCCTCAACCTCGGCCTGCGTGGCGCCGTCGCGGCCATAGGCAATGTTGTACCCGATTGTATCATTGAACAGCACCGTATCCTGCGGCACCACACCGATCTGCCGGTGCAATGAGTTTTGCGTCACATCCCGTACGTCCTGGCCGTCAATGGTAAGGCTGCCTTTCTGCACATCATAAAAACGGAACAAGAGCCGACCGATGGTCGATTTGCCCGAACCTGTGGAACCGACAATCGCCACCATCTCACCCGGCTTTGCCACGATGCTTACACCGTTCAGGATATTGCGATCCGCGTTATAGCCGAAATGGACATCGTCCAGCCGTACTTCTCCGCCTGTGACAACAAGTTCCGGCGCGTCGGGTTTATCGTTGATTTCAGCGGGCTGCTCCAGCAGGTCAAACATTTGCCCCATGTCGACAAGAGCCTGACGAATCTCGCGGTAGACAGTCCCGAGGAAGTTCAGCGGAACAGTGATTTGGATCATGTAGGCGTTCACCATCACGAAATCACCAACTGTCAGCGTCCCGTTCTGGACACCCAAAGCCGCCATGACCATCACGGCAACAAGCCCCACAGTGATAATCAGCGACTGTCCGAAGTTCAGAAAGGCCAGTGAATAGTTGGTCTTGATCGCCGCCTGCTCATACCCTGCCATGGCCACGTCGTAGCGGCCTGCTTCGCGCGCCTCTGCGCCGAAGTATTTAACAGTTTCATAGTTCAGCAGGCTGTCGATGGCTTTCTGGTTCGCATCGGTATCCTGATCATTCATCTGGCGCCGCAGCTTTACGCGCCATTCAGTTACGGCAAACGTGAACCAAACATAAAGGCCAATCGTCACTGCCACGACCAACAGATAGGTCACGTCAAACAGGATCATCAGAATGATCCCCACCAAGGCCAGCTCAAGGATCAGCGGCCCGATACTGAACAACAAGAACCGCAGCAGGAATTCCACACCCTTCACGCCGCGTTCAATGATGCGGCTCAGGCCGCCGGTCTTACGGGTGATGTGATAGCGCATGGAGAGGCGGTGGATGTGGTTGAATGTCTCAAGCGCCAGCATGCGCAGCGCGCGCTGCGCGACCGGGGCGAAAATAGCATCTCGTAATTGCTGGAAACCCACCCCCATAAGCCGTGCCATGCCATACGCAATGGTGAGGCTGATCGCACCCAAGGCAAACATCGGTGCGCCTTCTCCGGCCATCGCATCCACCGCATCACGGTAAAAGAACGGCGTCGCGACGGTAACCATTTTGGACACTACAAGGGCGATCATCGCCCAGATAACGCGCTTACGCACCCAGGCCATGTCCTTGGGCCACAGGTACGGTGCCACATTGCGCAGGACACGCATGGACGATTGCCGCTCCTGTTCGGCCGCAATGTCTTCTTCGGTCGTGGCGTGTTTGCGCGCGGCGGTCTGTTCGGATGATTTCTGGGCGGGGTCAGTTCTGTCAGCGGTCATGGGTATTCCTATGCAGTCACCCCACTACATAGGACTGTTCAAGGCTAAGGACCACCTCAGTTCGGCAGATCGAAGACCTGTCCAGGATAAATCAGATCAGGATTGCGGATGCTACCGACGTTGGCCTCGAAAACCCTCACGTACAAGGTGCCATCACCATAGCGATCACGGGCAATCGCCCAAAGCGTAGCACCGGCCTGCACGGTAATTGATTTGATCGGGCCATCAGCAGATGCGGCAGCCTGCGCCAGAATTTCGGCGGATTCTCTTTTGAACGGAGTTTCTACGCGGCTGCTGACCGCGCCTTGCGCGCTCACTTCGTCAACACGTAGCGTGTAGACGCCTTCATCCACATCCGGCAAATCCCCACGCCAACGCCCATGCTCATCAACCGGAAGGCTAACGACCGAACGGTTATCCAGATAGACTCTTACTTTGGTCGTGTCCGGTTGCGCTCGCCCCGTCAGTTGCACATCGCCCGCTTCGGAATAGCCAATGGTATCCAGAGCAACCGATGTCATAGCCTGGGGCGCGGCTGCAGACAAAAGGCTTACGCCCTCGGCATCGGACTTAAGAACAGCCACTTCGGCAGGTTTGGTCTGTTCAGGTGCCGCTGTAACCACTTCTGGCTGCACGGGCTCTTCCGTCTTTGTCCCCTCCTCGGCAATCTGTACCTTGGGGGCTGTCTCATCACTGGTTGACGTGGTCTTTGACGGCGCAAGAATGATTTCATCAAGTGAAGGCGTTACCGCCTTTTGCTCTTCGGCTTGGGCGGACAAGCTTACGATCTGCGCCGATTGCTTTGGCGGCAACATGGCAATCGCGGCAAATCCACCGGTGCTATCGGCTTTGGCTGTCGCAACTTCGGCCCCGTCGAGCAAGATTTTGACATCGCTCATCGGCTCTGCCCGACCGGCGATGATCGTCGTACCGTCAGGTTCTCTGCGCACTTCGTCGAAGCTGGGAACTTGAGCGCTGGCTGTTTCTTGCTTTGGCTCGACTGTTTGAACGGGCGCGTCAGGCTGCGGTGCGGAAACCGTGCTAACGACGGGGCCATCACCACTGCGGCCAAACGCGATATACGCCCCCAGCAAAAGCGCCGCAGCCATGCCGCCACCAGCGATAACCGCCCCTGTATTGCCGCCGAGGCTTGCCCAAATTTTGCTCATTCAACAGCATCCCTGTCCGGATCACGTCATCCACGCGTTGAGCCTTTGTAGCGGACGCGCTATCACGGGTCAAAAGCCCAGTACCTCGGGGCTGATTATTCCCTTGAACGTGATGTAGGAGCACCTAAATGCCCGTGAAATCGATTTGTGTCTTCTGTGGGTCGCGTCCCGGCGTTGACCCCGCCTATACCGCTGATGCCGAAGCTATGGGTAAAGGCATTGCCGCCAAAGGCTGGCGGCTGGTCTATGGTGCAGGCGATGTGGGGCTTATGGGCAGCGTGGCGCGCGCGGCACAGGAAGCAGGCGCAGATACTTTCGGCGTGATCCCTGCGCACCTTGTTGCATGGGAAGTCGGAAAGACCGATCTTACCCGATACATCGTGACCGAAACCATGCACGAGCGCAAAAAAGTGATGTTTATGAACTCGGACGCGCTGGTTGTCCTACCAGGCGGAGCGGGATCGCTTGATGAGCTGTTCGAGGTACTGACATGGCGCCAGCTGGGCCTTCACCAAAAGCCGATTTATATCGTTAATACAAATGGCTATTGGGACAAATTAAAGCAATTGATGAACCACGTAACGACAAGCGGATTTGCAGATGACAGCATTCTGGATTTCTTGACTTGGGTGCCGGACAGCGCATCGGCCCTTGAGGATTATGCAAAGCGTATCAACGCGTCCTAAACGCGATGCCCTATCCGGCAGTTTCGTGACTTACGCGTCTTCGAGCGCTGATTTGACGATCTTTTCGATCTCGTCCAGCGGGTGATTGGTCAAGGTTTTGGGGACTTCTGCCACAACCTTGTCACTTACCTCTATGTGCAGCTCGTCTCGCAGGCTGCCCAATGTACCGGGGTCTGCAACAATCACCAAACGGTCAAATTCGCCTTTGTGCGCTTTATCATAGAGAATGTCTGCCAGATCAGAGGCAAAGCGTTCCTTTGCCAATTCATGCCAGTCCGTGTCCTGAACGGCAGACCGGTGGGTCGACGGCCCGTCGTTGAAGCGTCCGGGACGGTTTGCGGCCTGCTCACGCGCAGGGGGATTGTCTTGGACTTCCTTGCTGACAACTTTCAGGAACGGGTCCTCGTGGTCAGTGTCATTGCGCAGGAACAGTGCCTTTTCGCTATCCGTTACCAGCACCCATGTGCCTTTGGTCAGAGCCGTCATCGTGGATCTCCTTTTTTGCTACGTCACAAACAAAACGCCGCGCCAAAGCCCGAAGTTCCAAAGCAAAAGCCCCGCAGCGCGATGCATACGGGGCTTGAGTTCTTTGAAATGATTAGCCGCGTTCTTTAAAGGGCCAAATCTATATCACATGCGCGAGGCTACGTTTTCCCAGTTCACCAAGTTGTCGAGGAAGTTCGACAGGTAGTCAGGGCGCGCGTTGCGGAAATCAATGTAGTAGGAGTGTTCCCAGACGTCACAGCCCAGAAGTGCGGTCTGGCCGAAGCAGACGGGGTTTACGCCGTTCTCTGTCTTGGTAACCTTCAGGCTGCCATCGCTGTCTTTCACCAGCCAGGCCCAACCGGAACCGAACTGGCCCGCGCCTGCTGCTTTGAAAGCATCTTTGAATTTGTCGACGGAACCAAAGCTTTCGACCAATGCCTTTTCAAGCTCGCCCGGCATTGCGGAAGAACCCGGGCCCATCATTTCCCAAAACTGGTTGTGGTTCCAAAGCTGTGAAATGTTGTTGAAGATGCCGTTCTGGGCAACTGCGTTGGCGTCATATGTGCCTTTGATGATCTCTTCGAGAGATTTGCCAGCCCATTCAGTGCCTTCAATCGCTTTGTTGCCGTTCACGACGTAAGCATTGTGGTGCTTGTCATGGTGGAATTCCAGTGTCTCGGCGCTCATGCCTTTAGATGCGAGCGCGTCGTGAGCATACGGAAGATCGGGAAGTTCAAAAGCCATTGGGGCCTCCATTAAGGTCATTATCTATCCCCTAAATGAAGGGCGCACCCGACCTTCGTCAAGGTCAACTCGTCAAAGAACTGGGTTTCTCACTTTCAAAGGCGGAAACGACGGCAGTTTCGGCCTTGTTTCGCGGGGCTGCCCTTTGCCCCAGACAAGTCTGGAGATGAGTTTGCTCAAACCGCGCCGTGCATATTGCGCATATCCTTGCGGAATTTACAGCGGTTCGAACCGTGAGTTCAAAGCTTGCTAGCTTTTTGGAAAGCCCTTGGCGCTTTTGCGCCGCAAAAAGTGACCTTTACCAGTGAAACGCTCGGGGAAGCGGGCAGGTTTTGCCAGCGCTGACACGCTAAGGATTTTGAGGTCCAGTTTTGCCGTATAGCTGAGAGTGGGGATTACTTGGCCCACATGATCCGTTGCTCCTGCGATGGTCCATTTCAGCCTTACCAAATCACCGGTTTTGCGTACCCGCGCTTGCGTCGGGGCCACCGACATAATGAAGCAACACGCCATCGACTACTCGAACGGTGCCCTTGTCGTCGAAGTTGATCGCCATCTTGTCGGACACCCGCCCCCGAGCGCGCCTGGCATCAATATCAGATTCATACTACGCAGCATCCTCGATCGCGGGTGAACCAAGTAGAGCAGCCAAAGCGGCAGCAAATATCTTTAATTTCAAAACAGAATTCTACGAGTTCTTCATTCAATAATCGTGCATGTCCCGACTTCGCTGATCGCATTGCCATAGCGATGATAGCGCCCGCTTCGCGAAAATGTCCAGATTTTGGGGACGCAGGATGACCTTATCGTCCAGCGGAGAAATCTGCTTAGGCTATTTCACTGCAACGCAGCGCCCGGATGCAGCCCCCGGCGTGGTAAAGAAGCTCTCTCCCAATCCGCTGTAGGTGAAGGTCATGCGCTTCATGTTTACGTTCATCTTGAAATCGACGTTCTGCTTTCGACTTTGACTGTCCCGCACACCGATCAACTTCCACCTCAATTTCAGCCGATTGGTCGTTGGGCGGCTGAAATCCGCCATTGCTGGCCCATTGAACACTTCTTTGGTGTATTGATCATAAACTGCAGCATTCAGAGTCCGCTGATCAATCCGGACGATAACCGCGTCTGGCACCCAGTCTTTCGAGGAAGGGTTTTTAGTTTCGCAGATGAGATGCACTGCTTCATTTGCCGCGGCAGGCAATGCGCTGATCATGACTCCGAACGCACATAGGCCGCGCAAAACCGAAGAAGAAAAAATCATGACCAGTCCTTTTTCAAGCTCTCGGCAGAGCAGCATCACATCAATAAACGCCTACCTCTGATCCGGGCTGTGCCGCAATGCTAAGCAGGTCAAACACATACTGCGCTACTGACCGGAAACAAATCAAGCGAAAGACGTCCTCTTCCGGCATCCAGAAAGCTGCAGGCACTTGTGCCAAACGCGTACGGCGGAACATGCCGGGGGTGAACGCGGACGGGGATAGATCCACAGGCGCCAGCTTTGACATTACCTCACGGGCGAGAGGGCCGCGCACCTCAAACATCGCACGTGCGTCAGACACATTTGCCGCCAGCGCATGACTGCCCGCCAGCTTTTCTTGCAAGTCAGCCAGCTTGGCGTGCGCGTCGGCATAGGCGCACATGATCAAAAGCTCGTCCGGTGACATCCACGCCATGCCACCGGCACCTTCGGTCAGACAGTGGCCCTGATCCGGCATGTTTACACCCGCAGCCGCTATGGCGGCCTTTTGCAAAGGCTTGGCGGCCAAATCGCCCCGCAGCGTGATCATACCAACGTTGCCAACCTCGGAAACTTTAACAATTCCATCATGATAGATGGCGTTCTTCAAAGCGGATACCGGCTCAGACATTCTGCTTCTCCCCTGCTTTATCGTAGAACACAGGATCGACGATCCGCGCTTTATAGGTTTTTCCATCGGTGCCGGGGAATTCAATTTCCTCGCCCATGCGATCGGGCCCGTTGTGGACAAGACCCATGGCAATACCCTTACCCAAAGTGGGCGAGTGATAGCTGGACGTGACGCGCCCGATCATGTTGCGCTGACCATTCTCGTTTGAGCCTTCTCCCACGGCGTAGGCGCCATCCGGCAATACTGAGCCGTCTGTGGTTTCCAGCCCGACCAGTTTCCAGCGGTTCGGGTCAGCCATATGAGAGCGCAGGTGCGCGCGCTTGCCAAGATAGTCTTCTTTTTTCTTGGATAGCGCCCAATGCAGGTTCAGGTCCTGCGGGATCACGGTGCCGTCGGTCTCATCACCAATCATGATGAAGCCCTTCTCGGCGCGCAGGATGTGCAGGCATTCAGTGCCATAAGGCATTACGCCCAGCTCATCCCCCACTGCCATCAGAGCATCCCAGAAGGCCTGTCCGTGGCTCGCGTCAACGGCAATCTCATACGAAAGCTCGCCAGAGAATGAAATCCGGTAGACGCGGACATTGAAGCCCCCAATCACACCGTCAGCCCACTCCATAAAACCAAGCGCCTCTGCCGAAACATCCATGCCGCCAAGTTTTTCCAGCGCCTTACGGGCGTTCGGGCCAACAACGGCTATCTGGGCATATTGCTCTGTCACGTTGGCGACAAAGACTTTCATATCCCACCATTCGGTTTGCAGCCATTCTTCCATGTGGGCATGGATACGCTCTGCACCGCCAGTTGTCGTGTGGCACAGCCATGTGTCTTCATCGATGCGCGCAACAACGCCGTCGTCGATCAGGAATCCGTTGTCGTTACACATCAGACCATAGCGGCATTTGCCCGGCTTCAGTGTGCTCATCATATTGGTGTAGAGCATGTCGAGGAATTCACCCGCGTCAGGCCCTTTGACGATCAGCTTACCCAGCGTGGACGCGTCGAGCAGACCCATCTTTTCGCGGGTGTTGGTCACTTCGCGCATCACTGCGTCATGGGTGCTTTCGTCCTGCCGAATGTACGCGTATGGGCGGCGCCAATGGCCGACAGGCTCCCACTGTGCCCCGTTGGTTTCATGCCAGTCATGCATGGGTGTCCGGCGGATCGGCTGGAAGGTCGCATCGCGTGCCTCTCCGCCCAGGGCCGCCATTGAAATGGGGTGATAAGGGGGACGGAATGTGGTGGTTCCGACTGACGGAATATCTTCATTCAATGCACCAGCTAAGGTCGCCAATCCATTGATGTTGCTCAATTTACCCTGATCGGTCGCCATGCCCAATGTGGTGTAGCGTTTGGCATGTTCAACCGAAACAAATCCTTCTTGCGCAGCCAGCCGGACATCCGAAACTTTAACGTCGTTCTGGTAATCCAGCCACGCTTTTTCGCGCAGTTTGACACTGGCACCCTGAGGCATCAGCCACACCGGCGCCATCGGCGCTTCCGAACTTGGCGCGGCCTTGCTGGCCTTGGCGTCACGCGGCAATTTTTTACCGAGACAGCGCAATGTGCCATCCGCAGCAGCGAAGGCATCATTCAGCAGGTCATCCATCTGGAACAGGCCAGACGCTGCACCAGCGGTCGAAACAAACTGCCCGCCGTCCGCACCTTGCGGGGCGTTATCGGGATCGGGGCTGAAGCAGGCGTTGACGGTATCCCATTTCAGTTTGCCGCCGCAGTGCGACCAAAGGTGCACCACCGGAGACCAGCCGCCCGACATCGCGACCGCATCACAGGTGATTTCTTCCAGTACCGCGCCTTCGCCAGCCTGTGAACAGATCGCAACACCGGTGACCCGCTTTCCGCCTTTGACCGAGGAAATGCCCTGCCCCATCAATACGCGAATGCCCAAGGCTTTGGCCTGCGCCATGACTTCGCTGTCTTGTGGCAGTACCCGCGCGTCAAGAATTGCCGGAACATCCAACCCTGCGTGTTTCAGCGCGAAAGCTGTCAGATAGGCATCATCATTGTTGGTCACCACAACGGTGCGATCGCCAACAGAGACGCCGTAATTCACCACATAGTCACGGACCGAAGCCGCAAGCATAACACCGGGAATATCGTTACCGGCAAAGCTGAGCGGACGTTCAATCGCGCCGGTTGCTGTGATGATATGCCCTGCCCGGACACGCCACAGGCGGTGGCGCGGGCCGGAAACTTCGGGCGCATGATCTGTCAGGCGCTCATAGCCCAGCACATAACCGTGGTCGTAGACGCCTGCGCCCATGGTGCGTGTGCGCAGGGTGACGTTCTCCATCCCCTCCAGCTCTGCCACTGTGGCGTCGATCCACGCCTGTGCAGGCGCATCGTTGATCTCTCCGCCATCTACTGGTGTGCGGCCGCCCCAATTTGCGTTCTGCTCCATCACGAGGACGCGGGCACCGGAAAGAGCAGCTGCGCGCGCGGCTTCCAGACCTGCAACACCGCCACCAATCACCAAAACATCGCAGAAAGCATAGAAATGCTCATACGTGTCCTGATCACGTTCTTTGGGCGCACGGCCAAGGCCTGCTGAATGCCGGATGATCGGCTCATACACATGTTTCCACAGCGGACGCGGGTGGATGAACATCTTGTAATAGAAACCTGCCGGCAAAAAGCGGCTGAGATATTTGTTGATCGCGCCTACGTCGAACTCAAGGCTGGGCCAGTGGTTCTGGCTCTCGGCGCGAAGCCCGTCGAAAAGTTCGGTGGTGGTCACGCGGGCGTTGGGTTCAAAACTGCTCCCTTCGCCAAGGTTCACCAAGCCGTTGGGTTCTTCGGGGCCAGCGGCCACGATCCCGCGCGGGCGGTGATATTTGAACGAACGGCCCACCAGCATCTGGTCATTGGCCAACAGGGCCGAGGCAAGCGTGTCGCCCTCGAACCCTGTCATGTGTTTGCCGTTAAAGCGGAAGCTGACGGCTTTTGATTTGTTCAGCAGGCGGCCACCTGTGGCGAGACGGGTGCTCATGATTTAGGCTCCATCGCGGGTTGGAAGTGCGGATGAGAAGAGGAAACAGCGCGGCGCATCAAGAAACAGTCCGCCAGCCGGGGCGTTTTGCGTCAATGTCGGCCAGCAGCTCTTCGGGTGGCGCGTATGTCTGGGCGCTATAGGTGCCGAAGACCTCAAGCGTCATGGTGTCACGGGCCATATGGAACCACTTGCCACAGCCGTTCTGGTGCCGCCAGCGTTCGAAATGTACGCCCTTGGGGTTCTTACGCATAAACAGGTATTCTTCGACCTTATCATCGGAGGCCCCGATACTGTGACGGGTGATATGCGCCTCGCCGTGGGCATGGAATTCGGTTTCCTCAGCGGTCACACCGCAGCAAGGGCAGGATACGATCAGCATGAAATGGCTCCGTGAGAGGCAAAAGGACGGGAGAAGAACGCAAAAAGGCCGTCGCTGCGACGAGCGACGGCCTTAAAATAACATATATAGTTGGTTTTATTCCGAGACTGCGCCTTCGACAGCGTCGGCAGCGCCTTCAGCAGCAGAACCAGCACCATCAATGGTGATGTTGACATCGCTTTCGCCGTTACCGGATGTGTCGATGTTGCCTGCAAACATGAAATACGCAAGGCCAGCAACGACAACGACGAGAATACCGACGATGATACCCATCCCTGCACCGCCACTGTTTGTGGTGGTCGTTGTGGTTGTGCGCTCACGCTCTGTGACGGGCTCTTGACGATTTTCCAAGGGTCTATTCCTTCCTCAACTTCTGTTGAAGAACAAACATATGAACTGGCCTTTTGGTTCCACGAAAAGCGCCGGACCGGACCAATGGTAAAGCGGCTGTGCCGTGAGGGGATGCCAGCGGCAAACATCAGTGCGCCACCCCTGCGGCAACGGATTCGTCAATAAACCGACCCTCGGTAAACCGTTCCATCCCGAATGCATCGGTGAGTGGTGAACGGCCTTTGGCCATCAGCTCAGCCATAGCCCAGCCGGAACCGGGGATGGCCTTGAAACCGCCCGTACCCCAGCCGCAGTTGATAAAGATACCATCAACCGGCGTCTTGGACAAAATCGGGGAACGGTCCCCCGTGACGTCCACGATACCGCCCCATTGGCGCAGCATCTTCAAGCGGGAAACCATCGGGAAGGTTTCGATCAACGCGCGCACTGTTTCCTCGATATGATGGAAAGATCCCCGCTGGGTGTAGTTGTTATACCCGTCCGTGCCGCCACCAATGACCATTTCGCCCTTGTCGGACTGGCTCATATAGCCGTGGACAGTGTTGGCCATGACGACCACATCCATGCAAGGCTTGATCGGTTCTGACACCAGCGCCTGCAAAGCCACAGATTCGATGGGAAGACGGAAACCTGCCATATCGGCCAGATGACCGGAATGTCCTGCCACAACCATGCCCAGCTTGTCACAGCCGATATCGCCGCGGTTGGTGCTGACACCCACGACCTTACCGCCCTCGGTACGGACACCGGTTACTTCGCATCGCTGGATCACGTCCATGCCCATGTCGGAACAGGCGCGCGCATAGCCCCAAGCCACAGCATCGTGACGCGCCGTGCCGCCGCGCGCTTGCCACAGGCCGCCCAACACAGGATACCGTGGACCATCCAGATTGATGATCGGCACCAGTTGCTTTACCTTCTGCGGGCTGATGAATTCTGTCTTCACACCCTGAAGCATATTGGCATGGGCTGTTCGCTGGTAGCCACGCACCTCATGTTCCGTTTGTGCAAGCATGATAACCCCGCGCGGGGAAAACATCACGTTATAGTTGAGATCCTGCGACATGGTTTCATACAGGCTGCGGGATTTTTCATAGATCGCCGCCGATGGATCCTGCAAATAGTTGGAGCGGATGATGGTTGTGTTTCGGCCCGTGTTGCCGCCACCAAGCCAGCCTTTTTCAAGGATCGCTACATTCGTGATGCCAAAGTTCTTGCCCAGATAATACGCCGTGGCCAGACCGTGGCCCCCTGCCCCGATGATGATCGCGTCATAGTGCTTTTTCGGGGCTGCATCGCGCCACGCACGGGTCCAACCGGTGTGATGGCGCATCGCTTCGCGTGCCACGGCAAATACGGAGTATTTTTTCATCGCTGGTGTCCCTGAGGCAGAAAAGAGTGGATTCGGGCCTTGTTTGCCCTGCTAGGTTCTTCATGAGGGAGTGGCCGGAAAAGTGGATACTCCGCGCGGCACTCTTTATCAATTTTGCGACATAGGCCGCAAGGAGTACCTTATGGGGTGGTCTATTCGTCGCGGAGGGGCTTTGCCTCTTTTGTGTCGGGGCTGCGCGTACTATGTGGGGGCAGTTACGGGAGTTTCTATACCAATGCTTAGTTTCTGGGTCGTCGCCACTGCAATCACCCTAATGGTGGCCGCCATTCTGATCCGCGCCGTATTAAGAGGCGCAAAGCGCGAAGTTGAATCGCGCGCAGCTTCCGATGTGGCTGTCTACCGCGCACAGTTGGACGAGGTGGACCGCGATGTCGCGCGCGGCGTGATCGCAAAAGCCGATGCTGAACGCGTGCATGCAGAAATTGCGCGCCGCTTGATCGCAGCCGACAAGGCCCAAAGCGCTGAACATGCAAGTACAGATCGCGCGCCTGCGTATGTCGCGTTTGCTGTTATCACTGTGGCAGTATTGGGCAGCGTCATCAGCTATTGGTGGCTCGGCGCGCCCGGTTATGGTGACATGGCACTGAAAGACCGGATCGCTTTTGCCGAAGAAGTCCGCTTGTCACGCCCGAAGCAGGAAGTGGCCGAGGCCTCTTTGCCACCGTTTGCAGATCCGATTGATATAGACCCGCGATACAAAGAGCTTTTGACCCAATTGCGCAGCACAGTGGCGCGACGCCCGGATGACGTTCAGGGCCATGTTCTGTTGGCCCAGCAAGAGCGCAGGATCGGCAACTTCATTGCCGCCAAAGAAGCACAGCAGCGGGTACTGTCTCTCAAAGGAGCAGACGTCACAGCGCAAGATTTGGCTGATTTGGGGGAATTGCAGGTGATTTCGGCCGGTGGCTATGTGTCTCCTGAAGCGGAAATGAGTTTGCGTGCCGCTTTGAACAAAGACCCGCAGAACGGACCTGCGCGATATTATCTTGGCCTGATGCTGGCCCAGACCGGCAGACCGGATCAGGCATTCCGCATTTGGGACGCCTTGTTGCGTGCGGGGCCGGAAGACGCTGTGTGGATACCCCCAATTCTGGAGCAAATCGAAGAACTGGCCCAGTTGGCTGGCGTGCGCTACTCCATTCCTGCCATCGGCGGCACTGCGGAACGCGGCCCAACAGCAGCCGACGTTGCGAATGCGCAAGACATGACACCCGCAGAGCGGATGGAGATGATCGGCAGTATGGTTGAAGGCCTGTCAGAGCGGCTTGGCACCGAAGGGGGGCCTGCCACAGACTGGGCGCGTCTGATCTCTTCGCTGGGCGTGCTGGGTGAAAGCCAGCGTGCGGCGGCGATCTATGCAAATGCGATCGACGTGTTCGCCGATGACAAAGATGCGCTGGAACTCATCAACGCTGCCGGACGCAAGGCGGGAGTGACCGATTGATTTACGAACAGATTGAAGACTTTGCCACGGCTGTCCCTGCGATGCGTGCCCTCATCGGTCTGGATCTGGGAGAGAAAACCATTGGCGTTGCCGTGACTGACAGCTTTTTGTCCGTCGCCACTCCGCTAGAGACCGTAAAGCGCAAAAAATTCGGTCTGGATGCCGCACGACTGACCGAGATCATCACAGGACGCAACATTGGTGGACTTATCCTTGGGTTGCCATTCAACATGGACGGCTCCGAGGGGCCGCGATGCCAGTCCACGCGCGCGTTTGCGCGCAACTTTGACCGCCTGCACCCGGCCCTGCCGATCGGTTACTGGGATGAACGCCTGTCCACTGTCGCTGCTGAACGCGCGCTTCTTGAGGCGGATACGTCACGCAAGCGTCGCGCAGAGGTCATCGATCACGTCGCAGCAAGCTATATCCTGCAAGGGGTATTGGACCGGCTTAGCGTCTTGCGCACAACATCGGGGAATTGAACCATGAGTGATGAAATCTGGAAGCGCGCCGAGGTCGAAAGCCCCTGCATCAAGATTTGCGTGGTACATCCCGAAAGCCGTCTGTGTACCGGCTGCCTTAGGTCGATTGATGAAATCGGGGCATGGTCAAGGATGACACCAGAAGCACGACGCGCTGTGATGGCAGAGCTGCCAGCGAGGGCGGGTGCGTTTACAAAACGGCGCGGCGGCCGTGCTGCGCGACTTGCGCGCGACAGCTAGGATTAGTTTTCGCGCTTTTCCGGTGTTCCGAACATCGCAAGGGCCGCGCGGCTGCGCGTCTGGCGCGGAAGGCCAATCACATTTGGTGCATAAGGTTCGTTTGCAGCGACCAGCAGATCACCCCGCGCGAAATTCTGGTCGGGCAAATTCAGTGCAGGATACTGCCCGGAGCCTGTTCTGGAAGCGTCATGGTACGCTATGCGCCCCAACGGTCCTGTCATAATCTGTTTCATTCGATGCCCCTTGATTTGTCATGCCCCTCTTGAACGGGGGCTCTTACTGAAAACATACATCCCAATCATGTTGGGCTACAATATGGCAATTAAGAGTTAATTATTTGCTGATGTGAAACAGTGACATCATCGCCGCGACATCTTTTCAGAAAAACCTGATGTTGAGCCTAAAAAGGTATCACTGCGTTGCCAGCCACTCTTGCGCACCACCCGCACATTCCGGGCGGAAGAACGCAATCACGCGGCCTTCGCCCGATGTATCGGTCTCGTCTGCCCAGGCCTGCGTGCCATGCAACACAAAAGGGTGCAGAAGTGCGCTTTGACCCGGGCGCAGGATTAACGGAACAGGGCTGATTTCATCGAATACCCGCTTGCGCGCCGCAGCGTAGACTTCGGTGATGTCCACATCTGACGGAGGCCGCCCCGCAAATGCATGGCGCAAGGCGTTCTGCATGATCAGCTGGCTTTTCGGCCAAACGACCGTCGGGGATGCCGCGACATCATTCAGTGGCAGGGAAAGGATGTATGCGTGATACTCTCGGGCAAAGCGGCGCCGTTCCGGACCGATGGGCAACAGGCCATCCACATGCGCCGCGGCGCGGGCGCGGCGGAAGCGGTGGTTTGAATCGCTTTCATGCCGATCCTGTTGCGGGTAGCCTTGATAGATAATCGACAGCTGCGCAGGATGCAGGGGCAACTGCGGCACATGCTCTTTCCACGGCCCTTCCAGCGGAACGCCTGCAATACTGCCATCAGCATGGTTTGGCAGCGCATCGACACCAACAAACCACGTCCTTCCGTGCCGTAGATTATCCGGCCCTCTCAGTGCTTCTTGGGCAGCAACATCTCGCGCGCGCTCTAGCGCAGCACGTGCCCAGCGCGCTGTACGCGGATCATAATCAAAGACGCGAAACCCGTCCCGACCAATCCCGCGCACTCCGATCACCCCATCAAGGCCTTGCGTAGCATGTTGAGTGCAACCAGAACCAGAAACACTGCAAACACCCGTTTAAGCGGCTTGGGATCCATCGCGTGAGCCAACCGCGCGCCCATCGGAGCGGTTATCAGCGTCATCGCAATCACCAGCACAAACGCCACCAGATTAACCGCGCCAATCGTGAATGGCGGACGGGTTGCGGGGTCAATTTCGACAAACAAAAAGCCGATAACCGAAGGCACTGCGATCAACACACCAAAACCTGCCGCAGTCGCAACGGCGCGGTGGATCGGCGTATTGTAAAGGCTCATCAAAGGGACGCCAAAGCTGCCACCGCCAATACCCATAAGCACAGACAGAAACCCAACGCCCGGCGACAGTGTTGCGCGGGCAATCCCGCGTGGCATCGCCTGCCCCAGCCGCCATTCTGACCGGCCGAAGCCCATATACAGACCAACAATTAGCGCCAGCACGCCAAAGATCGCCTGTAATGTAGAAGAACGCAGCCCAGCAACGGCGAACATCCCGATCACAGCACCGATCACAATGCCCGGCGCCCAGCTCCGCAGAATATCCCAGTCGACCGCCCCCTTCTTGTTATGCGACAAGACAGAGCGCACGGAGGTGACGATGATCGTCGCCAAAGAGGTCGCCAAACAAAGCTGCATCAACTGGTCGCCACCATACCCAAGGGTTTGGAAAGCATAGAAGAATGCTGGCACCAATACGATGCCCCCTCCGACACCAAGCAATCCTGCAAGCACGCCGGCAAAGGCACCAATTACCAGCAGCAGCACCGCCATTTGGATCAACAATAACGTATCGGGCATCTTGAGCTCCTGCGCAGCCGTCTAAGGATTTTCCTTGTTGCTACACCGCGCGCGACTGGCTTGCCAGAACACTTTGCTCCATCGTCCGGTTTAGAGCTTCACTGACAAGCGCAGTGCCGGCACCGGTGTGGTGCGCGCCCTCTGACAGCACACGCCGCCAAATGCGCGCGCCCGGTCTGCCCGCAAACAGCCCCAGCATATGCCGCGTGACCTGTGACAGTTTCCCGCCCCCGTCCAGATGCGCCTCAATATAAGGAAGCATCAACCCTACGATCGCTTCGGGGGTCGTATCCTTCCCGTCGCCGAATATGCGCCGATCCGCCTGACACAGGATATCGCTTGGTTGATGGTACGCCGCGCGGCCGATCATCACACCGTCGATGCCGTTGTCCAGAGCAGCCTCAGCCGCTTCCAGTGTCGTGATCCCGCCATTGAGCGAAATATGCAGGTTGGGAAAAAGTTCTTTCATCTTGTGAACCAACGGATAATCCAAGGGCGGGATGTCGCGATTTTCCTTTGGGCTTAACCCGTCCAGCCAAGCCTTGCGTGCATGGACCGTCACCCGCTCTATTCCGGCGCCAACAAGTCGGCTAAGGAATTCCGGCAGGACTTCTTCCGGATTTTGATCATCCACACCGATACGGCACTTTACCGTGACTTCTACAGCCACAGCCCGCCGCATGGCCGCCACACACCGGGCAACCAACGCGGGATCTTTCATCAAAACCGCCCCGAATGCGCCCGATTGCACCCTGTCAGAGGGGCACCCCACATTCAGGTTGATCTCGTCATAACCCGCTTGCTCACCCAACCGTGCTGCCTCGGCCAGTTCATCGGGATCAGAACCACCCAATTGCAGCGCCACAGGGTGTTCGGAGCGATGATGGTCCAGCAAATGCAGCGCGTGCCCGCGGACCAAAGCTGGCGACGTCACCATTTCGGTATAAAGCAGCGTATGCGCGCTCATCAGCCGGTGCATGTAGCGGCAGTGTCTGTCGGTCCAATCCATCATCGGCGCCACGCTTAGACGGGCGGCTGATTTTACACTTGAATTCAGATACATAACAGGAATTCCGAGGTTTCGTTACTTTGCCGCATTTCCTGTGGCTTACCCCGATTTACGGTGGTTTCCGGGGGTTTTCCGAGAATGCTTGCTGCCGAGTAGCAGCTTTTTGCAAGGACTGCATCCCCAAGTGAGGGGCCCACCTGAAACACATTCCGCCCATTTCAGGCCTGAACTTCGAAAAAGATCAAAGGTCCGTCAGCGCAGGCAGGACTTTTTCAACTCTTGAAGCGGCCATGAAATGGCGTGACGACACTCTGGCTAAAATTCAATCGGGGTTGATTGCCCCCAAACAGAATGAAGAGGAAACAAGTCCTTTTCTGTGTAGATATGTTAGGGCTCTCGGGAAACTTTCTGCAAATTACCCAATTTAAATCGCTAATTAACTTCACCACCGCTCCCGTTAGTTATTCGGTACACGCGCTATGCAATATGACACTGCGAAGGCGGGTTGACATGTTCAATCGCCTGGACAAGGTTGAGGTCACATAACCGGGGGTGCTCCGACAGGAGCTGAGATGCGCGCAGAGCGTGAACCCTTTTTAGCTGATCTGGGTAATACCAGCGGAGTGAGGTGCTATCATGTTCATAGGCGCGCAAGTGTCCCTTTATCCCATGACGTCCGACTTTTTGGGCGTCATCACCAGTGGGCTACACGCCCTGAAACCTTACGAAAAAGACCTGAGGATCGAGACAGACGATATGTCGACGCTCGTGGTCGGTGCACCGGAGCCGTTGTTCGACGCAATCCGCGATCTTTTTGAGGCCTCGGCCAAGCGGCCCGAGCATGTGACGATGCACGTGACCCTGTCGCGCGGATGCCCCGGCGAACCCGATGACCCCAGCTGCCGGTGCGAAGCGCTGGAGCGCGCGCAGGATCAGACGCTGGCTGAACGGCAAGAACTGGCAACAGAGGCCGTTAAGGATGCGCACACATCCGGCGTCCTCATTGATGTGCAGTTTTCGCTTTATGTCATGGGATCAGGCGATCACATGGAAGAGATATACGGCTGCATCGAGTTCCTGAAAAGCAGCGGCACGTTCCTGAAATCCAAGAATTTCTGCACCCGCTTGCGCGGCGATGCGGGCGCTGTGTTCGAAACACTGCGTCAGGCTTTTCTGCGCTTTGGTCCGGCTGAAGGTCACGTGACGATTGACCTGACCGCGTCCGCCAACAGCCCTAGCCTCGGCTAAGGTCGCATCTGCGCGGGCCAATGCCGCCCGCGTCTTGCGCGTTATGGTGTATTTCAGGAATATTTTTCCGGCCCTTTTGCTGACCTGCGTGTTTATCGCAGGATGGGAAGGCTATGTGGCGCTGTCGGACGCCTCACCGCTGGTGCTGCCCGCACCGCGGGATGTGCTGAACGGTCTATGGATTGAACGATCCGCGATCGGAAAACACGCAGTGGCAACCCTGAGTGTCGCCACTTTGGGCTTCAGCCTGTCGGTGACGTTTGCTTTTCTGGTGTCCATCCTGCTTTATTTTTCCGGTTGGCTGCGTCGGGGCATGATGCCACTTCTTGTGGCCAGCCAGACCGTGCCCATTGTAGCGCTCGCGCCTCTTATGGTGCTGTGGTTCGGCTTCGGCTTGTTGCCAAAGGTTCTCTTGGTGATCCTTGTCACCTTCTTTCCTATGGTGGTCAGCCTCATGGCTGGATATGCAAGCATGCCGCGTGCGTTTCGCGACCAGCTGGTTTCGATGGGCGCAAGTAAATGGGCCGTTTATCGCCGCGCCACCTTGCCTTCGGCGCGCGCGCATTTCTTCGCGGGCCTGAAGATCTCTGCGACTTACGCCATCGTTGCGACCATCTTTGCTGAATATGCAGGCGCGCGGCGGGGGCTTGGCATCTACATCCTCTCGGCAAAGAACAATTTTCGCGCCGACCTTGTGCTGTCGGCTGTCCTTGTTTCAGCCGTTCTTACCCTTGCTTTTCTGACGCTGATCCGTGGGATTGAGCGGGCAACGGGCAATCGGTTTCGGAGGAATACCGATGCTTGAGGTGCAGGCACTTACCATTCGAGCCGGACGCACCACGCTGGTTAGCGACCTGTCATTCGATCTGGCCGAGGGTCGCCTGACATGCATCATTGGCCCATCAGGCTGCGGCAAAAGCTCGGTTGTGAAATGGCTGGCCGGCGTTCTGGCCTCCGAATTACGGGCGCAGGGAAGCGCATATATCGATGGCAATCTCCAGACACTGCCGCAAAGGGACATTGCCTATCAACCCCAGCAAGATACGCTGTTTCCATGGCTCACAATCGTTGAGAACGCCTGCCTTGGCCTAGAGGTCAGGGGGCATCAAAAACGGGCCGCTCGTGAAAAGGTGCGCAGCCTGTTCCATGATTTCGGGCTGGACGGTCACGAGGACAATTTTCCCGATCAGTTGTCCGGCGGAATGCGACAAAGGGCTGCCTTTCTACGCACCATCGTTCAGGAGGCCCGCGTGCTGTTGCTCGACGAGCCCTTCTCGGCGCTGGATGCGGTGACACGCCTGCGGATGCAGGACTGGCTCATCGACCGCCTTTCAGACCGGCCGCGGTCGGTTCTGATGGTCACACATGACCTATATGAGGCCACCCAGATGGCTGACCACGTGCTCGTTATGGCGGGAAACCCGGGTCGCATCTGTGCCGATATTCCAATCACTATCCCCCGCGCCGACCGTAATGAGGCCACGCTGGCCAATATCCGTTCGTCGCTCAAATCCATGTTATTAAAGGACACACCATGAAGATTGCCGCCCTTACTGTTGCCGCCTGCCTCACGTCCCATTCAGCCCTTGCAGAAGAGGTAAGCATCGCCCTTGACTGGACGCTGAACACGAACCACATCGGGCTCATCGTCGCACGCGAGAACGGATATTTCGCAGACGCCGGACTGGAGGTTGATATCCTCCCCTATTCAGAAAGTGCGTCTACCGCGCTGCTGGCTGCCGGAGCCGTCGATTTCGCCTATATGACTGCTCTCGGTTTCATGAGCACCAAGGCGGCCGGTGCAGACATCACCGCACTCTGGGTCACGATGCAGCGCGAAGCCGGACGACTGGTCTACAATAGCGACAATGACGGGATCACGCGCCCGGCGGATCTGGAGGGCAAGACATACGCCGGATTTGGCAGTGCGTGGGAAGATGCGTTGATCTCCACCATGATAGAGAACGACGGCGGCACGGCTGACTATGACACCGTAACGCTGGGTACCGGAGCCTATGAAGCCCTTGCCAGCGGTGCTGTGGATTTCACGCTGGAGGTAGCAACATGGGAAGGCGTGAACAGCGAACTTCTGGGCCGCAATCAGTCACATTTCATCTATGCAGATTACGGCGTGCCCGAACCACAAGGGGGCTACATCGGCGCCCAGACCTCTATGCTCCAGAGCGATCCGGATACCGTGCATGCCTTTATGGAGGCGACGTCGAAAGGGTACACATGGGCGGCCAAGAACCCACAGGCTGCTGCCGATATTTTGATCAAGGCCGGAGACTTCCCAAATCAAGACCTTGTGCGCGGTTCAATGCAAGTCATCGACCGGGGCGGATATTTAACAGACGGGAACACAACAGTCGGCCGGATTGATGCAGAGCGTTTGGGGAACATGGCTAAATTTCTCTATGGTAGCGGGGTATTGCGCGGCTCTGATGGACAGCCCCTTGTCTGGCCGGGCGATGTGTCTGACTGGTTTGATCAAAGCTGGATGAAAGACTGATATTGGGCCTTGGTATCTTTGGTGTTCAGGCGCACCCCCAGAGATATCGAGACCTCATTCAGCGAATGGAAATACTGCATTCGGGGGTCCGTCCCCGGATGTAGATCAAGAAATTGCTCTGCCCTTTGGGTCCAACCCCAAGCGGTCGTTGATCGAACTTTGTAGTGCGAAAAAGCGGGCAAGATTGACGCGCCGTGAAACGGCATGCATCAGGCTGATAAAAAGCAGCAAACGCAACCTAAAGTTGCTTCCATGTTATTGAAATCTTTCGGTAGCAGACCTCAAAATCCATGTCACCACCCGCCGACATCTAGCCTTTGATCATAGTTTTAAGGGCAGATACTAATGTTAACGTTCCTTTCATTTTTGGCCAAAGCAACACATCTGCACCACAATATTGCCGGATTTTCCCGTCAAAGTTGTCCTGCGGAACACACGTGTTAGAACAAATTCACCGCAGGAGATAAGCTTGGTGCCTTTTCGGGCCCTATCCTGATAAACTGGATTCATAGAACATGGTTAATGACAGCCCTGCATCTAGCGAAAACATCAGAATCCCATGGCAAAAAAGACGTCGCCTTAGGGATTACGCAAATGTTGGCAGACACCTTTTGGTACAAAGAGTCGTAATTTACTCTGCCGCTATCCTTTTGTCCGGCGCTTACTACGATCCCGTTATTGCGGCCATTTTCTTTGTCGCTGTCGCCATATTCGAGATTTATGACAGCTATGTCTTCTACTTGATTGTTAAGCATAAAAGGTGGAAGCAAAAGAACTTCAAGAGCGCGATGATCGCCATTCACCTTGGTGCGTTCTTTAGCTCAATCACCATTTCCCTTTTCTGCATTTCCCTCGCGCGGCAACAGGGCGTAGGGAATGGCCATTTCCTGCCGCTGTTCATGCTTGTGTCTGCCACGATTTTTTCGGCGATGAACAGCAACCAATTCCGTTCGGTTCTTGGGATGCGTCTATGCATCTATATTTTGACCATTCTTTTCATTCCGATCCGGGATCTCTGGATGGTACGCCCCCCTCTGTCTTCGGATATGTGGGTCAATTTTTTCACGATAATTTTCGTGTTGGGATTCATCATGGAGCTGGGTAGGAATTTTCTGTCCGGATACTCCCGTGATCTAAGAATTCGGGAGAAGTTGGAAGAAGAGCACAAACGCACCAAAGCAGCGCTCGATGCAAAAACCCGTTTTCTTGCGACTGTAAACCACGAACTGCGCACGCCGCTGACCTCCATCAAGGGCGCTTTCGATCTGATAAACTCCGGCTCACTTGGGCAGCCGCCAGAAAAAATGGGCAATCTTCTTGAGATCGCTTCACGCAACACCAACAAGCTCAAAGACCTCGTTGACGACCTGTTGTTTCTTCAGTCTTCCGACATTGGCAAAATCAAGTTTGATTTTAGGAAATTGGATCTGTGTGAACTCGTCGAAGAAGCATTGGAGCGTTTTCAGCCCCATGCCGCAAAAATGAATGTTTCGGTGCGAACTCAATATTGCCCCGGTGATTATTGGGTTTGCGCAGACAGAAAGCGGATTGATCAGGTTCTTATGAACTTGCTGTCCAACGCTGCGAAATTCTCTGAACGATGTGGGACCATCACCATCTCGATGGATAAAAGTGACGATGCGGTCACCCTATCCGTCCGCGACGAGGGCGTAGGCATACCGGCTAATTCAGAGGAGTTGGTTTTCGCGGAATTTTCGCAGTTGGATTCAGGCGATGGGCGCAAGTTTCAAGGAACGGGACTTGGCCTTAGCATTTCTAAACGCATCATCGAAGCGCATGATGGTGAGATTCGCTATACAAGCCAACTTGGGGTCGGAACGACATTCTCGATCGAACTGAAAAGAGCCGAAGCCCCGCAGGTAAGCCACCCACAGTTGTCGGCAGTATCAGCCTGATGGAAAGGGTATGCATGGCTGACGGGTGTGATAATCCAAGAAGACGTCATCCTAGCCTTTAGACAGTCGGTCATTCAGCCAGCACTGCTTGCTTGCCACCCATCAGAAAGTGATACTGCGTCAGCTTGCGATCAGCTGCCGCTCGACCTGTTGTTGGGCGACCACGGGGAAGGTGACGTAAAACGTTGTAGAGACACCCATTTCACTTTCGTAAAAGATGTCGCCTGACATCTGACCGGCCAACTTCTTTGAAATATGCAGACCCAGCCCCGACCCTTGCGTGGAGCCTTGGGCGCCGTTCTCAATCTGCTCGAAGCGACCGAACACCTGACCGTCCATTCCCTCAGGAATACCGTGTCCAGTGTTTGTAACTGCAAGCTGTGCCTGCCCATTCAAAATCTTGAACGTGCCTTCAACGATACCATTTTCAAAAGAAAACTTGATGGCGTTCGAAACCAGATTGTCGATGATCTGACGCATGGCAAAGGCGTCACCGGTGATGAGCGGAGCACGTACAACGTCCCCGAGAACAAGCCGCACGCCCCTCTCGGAGGCAAACATTTCGTTCTCTTTAAAGCTCTCTTCGAGGAGTTGGCCAAGATCGACTGGCCGGTTATCCAAATTCAATGCATTGATGTCGATCTTCTGGGCCAACAGAATGTTATCGACCAGTCGCGACAAGCGGATTCCGTTTCGATGCGCGATGTCGAGCACCGATTGAACCGGATCGGCGACATCCCCCAGGCGACCACTCCGTGCAAGCGCCAAGCCACCGATAAGCGACGTCAAGGGTGTGCGCAATTCGTGACTGACAACCGAAATAAATTCGTCTTTTGCACGGTTGGCCTCATCCGCCCGCTTCAGCGCGTCTTCCAATGCCCCGCTTATGCCGATGCGATCTGTGATATCAACAAAAGTGATGCTCCACCCCAGAATGGCGTCCGATGGGTCAAGCGGGTTCTCTATCTCCCGAATCCGCGGCTCATATATCCGGTGATTGATGTTGAGGTGAGGAATTGTTTCCAGTGCGCTGAGCGTCTCGATATGTGCGCTTATGTCACTCAGAAATGTTGCAGAACTCTGCCTAAACGCCACACTCTTGGCAGCCGCATTTTTTAGAACTATCTTCCGGTGCCTGTCGATCATGATGACTGGTTCACTCATCGTATTTGCCAATACGGACTGACCGGCAAACGCCATATCCAGCGTCTTGTTCGTAGCCAGAATCCACGTGAAGCCCAGAGTCCCAAGCGTGAACATAAAGGCCGTCGGATCCAGACCAAAGACCGTAAAGCCGAAAACGACGTAAGCTGCATTCGTAGCAAGGGGCGTGACGGTAATTGCGACCAGCAAACCCAGCAATGGCCACGCCGTCCGATTTTCTTTGGTGAAGGCACTGGCAAGACAAAACAGTGTCGCCGCGACGAATGAGTACAGGACTGCAATGACCAGATAGAAACCTGCGCCGTGAACGTACCTTATATGATCCTTGCCCAAAGGAATAGCCGAAGCCTCCGTATAGACAAGGTGGTGCCACGGGTTCGTAGACGCAAAAGCAAAGATCGCTATCGGGATAATAACCTGCGCTGCGCGAACGCTACGCTTCTTAAGCCATGCCGCATGGCCGACGTAGGCAAATATAAAATAACACCAGGCAATCGGCAGCAAAGCATGCCCGATCCAAGCCATGACCGCCCATTGGTATTGGCAGGAAAAGGTGCTTGATGCAGCCTCCAACCCGACCATCATCAAAGTCCAAATTGTCGCGACGAAGGTGAGCGTGTAATCTGTCTTTCCGTTGAACCTCTGGAATTTCAGCACCCAAAGCAAGACAAGAGCAGCTGCCGCGCTGACGACGATCACGAACCAGAAAACCGGGTGCCCCGCAACTCCTTCAAAACATGTCATCTTTGCTTCACCTGAGGTCCATTCTCCGCTGATAGGTATCACCATATGGATGTGTCCGAATTTGGACCGGAGTGTGTGAATTCTGGGCTTTAAGCAGAGCATCCTTTCGAGCTTACCCCCTTACCTGCCCTGTCCCGCTGGCCAATCACGGGGTCTCGCGGCTGGTACTGCGCGAAGCTGCGTGTCATCCTAGCCCTAGAAAGGGAGGCCCAAATGATCACCGAGATCGTAACTTTTGATATTCTAAAAGAAATGGATCGCGAGCGCGTCGTAGCGCTTTTCGAGGAAAGCGCCAAAATCTGGCGAGAGCACCCAAAACTGCACCGCAAGAACTACCTTTATGATCCGGAGGCTGGAATCGCAGGCGGAGTTTACACTTGGGACAGTGTCGAAGACGCGCAGGAGGCCCACGGAGACGCGTTTTGCATCCGGGTGACCGAAACTTTTGGCAGCTCTCCCCGCTTTCAGTATTTTGAAACGCCCGTGGTGGTTCAAAACGAGATCGAGAGTGATTGAACCTTCGGCACAGTCACAAGTTTGCCCAATTCTACAGTGGCTGTACGCCACCTGAAGATCAGGTGAAACTTCGTGACGGAAGACGGTCTAAAGGCTAAGCTATAGATATTGCTGCGGATACACTCTGGAGGATCAAGTTATGAATAATTTCGTTTGGGCAATCGCGCTGACGCTCCTCGCCGGGACTGCGGCAGCTCAGTCTGATGTCAATATCACCAAGGACATGCCCTCGGTCAGCGTGCCAACCGAAAGCGGCATGGTAGATATCAGCAGGATTCAGGACACCAAAAACCGGATAAGCGGTGACTGGGCGCTGACCTCCCGACCCTGCCCCGATTTCTGCATTCAACCACATACCCCTGCTGAAGGGGTTACAACCATCGGAGAGCTGGAGCTGATCGAAATGCTGCAGAACCCGCAGGCTGTGGTGCTAGACAGCCGTACGCCTGACTGGTTTGCCAGCGGCACGATACCCGGTGCGATCAACATCCCCTACACCTACGTTGTGGACGAACTTGCCCAGTTGGGCTGCGAGCCTGATTTCGACGGCTGGGACTGTACAGAAGCAAAGCCTGTCGCGCTATTTTGCAACGGAGTCTGGTGCGGTCAATCGCCCAGCGCGATCCGTAACATGGTCAAGGCGGGCTACCCAGCAAACCGCATTTTCTATTATCGCGGCGGCATGCAGACATGGCGGCTGCTTGGCCTCACTGTGAGCGGCGGCGAATAGCGTACGCTACAGGTATCTTGGCCGTCTAGTTTTCCGGATTGTTCGCGCGCAAATTGCGCAGCATGGACCGCTGGTAGAGCTCTGGTGACAACCGCATCAGCCATGACGCAAGCCACGCCACTCGGCCCACCGGTATGAATTCCCGCCGCTTCCAAACGCCACGCAAGATTACTTTGGCGGCCGCTTCGGGCGACATATAGTCTATTCCGTCTGCCGCGGCCCCTGGCCGCAGAATTCCGTCGTCACGACGTTCGGCATTCCCGATATTTGTGGCAACAAAGCTGGGCGCAGCAATCAGGCAGCTGACGCCAAAGGCTGCTTCTTCTGAGCGGAGCGACGAAAAGAACCCCTGTAGCGCATGTTTCGAAGCAGCATAGGCAGTACGCCCGTGCAGTGGTGCAAATCCAGCAACCGAAGAGATCGCCAGATGCGTGCCCCCGCTGCTGCGGATCGGCTGCAGAAAGGCCCGCGCCATTTCCACTGCAGCAAAATAATTGATCTCGAAAACCTGCCTATGGCTATCCGCATCGGTTTCCTCGAATGAGGCGATCTGTGAAACGCCGGCATTATAGATCACCATATCGATAGACGGCCTTGCTGCGATGATTTCTGCCGCCGCGCGTTCAAGCGCTGCATTGTCCGTCAGGTCCAAAGCAACCGGTGTGCGGCTCTTGGATGGTTTGAGCCCCGCTATATTCACGTCCATCAGGACACAATGCCAGCCCTGCGCTTCAAGCTGCGCGGCCAACGCACGCCCCAAGCCACCATTCCCACCAGAGATTACTGCGGTCTTCATAGCCCTGCCTCACGTTGCCATAGATCGAACACCTCGGAAGAGGTTAAATCTGGTGTATAACCGAACACAGACTTCAGCCTGCCATTGTCCAGTACAGGGCGATATTGCAGGAACCGGACCTGTTCCGGTCCGTATTGCGACAGGCCCAGCGGCCGTGCCACGGCCAACGCAGCTTTCACCCCCCACGCAGGCAGGCGCAAAACCGGTTTGCGCAGCTTCTTCGCCAACTCATCGAGAGAGAGCCATCCGTCGCCTGCTACGTTATAGATGCCCGCCGGACCATCCGTTGCCGCGCGCTTGACGATACGTGCCAGATCGTGGGTCCAGATAAAGACGAACGGACTGTCGCTGCCTCTGATCGCCAGCAGCCTTTTGCGGCGGAAAAGGTCCGTGATCTGATTGTCGGTCCCGGCCCCCAAAACGGTACCGATGCGCAAAACCACCTGCTCAAGCTCGGGATGTTGTTCGCGCGCAGCGGCCAACAGTTCCTCGACCTGACGCTTGTGGTCTGCATAGGGAAATTCGGGGTTTCCCCGGCAAGGTGCATCTTCGGCAAGCGGAACAGGATTGTCCTTGTGATAGCCATACGCCGCGCCCGAGCTTGTCACGACAAGTCTTCTGACGCCGTGCTTGAGACATGCATCCAGCACGTTGCGCGTACCAGTGACATCCACGGCAAAGGCCTGTTCACGGGTCATGCCCTGCGGCGGGGTCACGATGGAGGCAAGATGCACGACGACTTCCGGCTGCACCTTTGCGATGATGGTATCGGGGTCACTGCCCGTAACATCCATGCGCTGGAACGACACCTGCTCCGGCAACCCCGCCCGCGCCAGATCTGTTACCACAATGTCGCGGGACGGCAGCGCATCAGCAAGTGCCAGACCGACCATTCCTGCCCCACCAGTAATCAGTATTCGGGTCATCGCGCAGCCTCCGTTCTGGACATCAGACTGGCCAGCGTCAAACCCGAAATGGCATGCCAAATACCCCAAAAGGCAGCCACCACCGCCATCCCCCCAAGTCCTCCGAAGAAGCCGAAGATCAACACCAGACCCAGACCGGAATTCTGTATTCCTGTCTCGATGGTCACGGCCCTGCGGTCAAAAGGCGACAACCCTGCAAGGGTCGCGGTAGCGTAGCCTCCGGCAAAACCAAGCGCGTTGTGCACGATGACCAAACCCGCAATGCCTCCGGCAAAGGCCAGAAACAAAGCCCAGTTTGCGGCAAGCGCAATGACGACGAAGGCAATAAAAACCCCCATCGACAGCCACTGCAACGGCTGGCGCAGTATGCGCGTCAGTTCTGGGCGGTGGGCATTCAATGTCACGCCAAGAACAAGGGGCAGGATCAGCATCAGGCTGACAGTGATCGCAATACTGACAGGATCAATTGCTGTGGACCGCAGAATTTTGGCGGAAGGCGCATACAGGCTTCCCCAGAACGCGATATTCAGCGGTGTCAGCACAATCGCAGCAACGGTCGCGAAGGCTGTCATGGACACCGACAGCGCCGCATTTCCACCCGCACGGTGGGTGATAAAATTGGAGATGTTACCCCCCGGACAGGCCGCCACCAATATCAGCCCCAAAGCGACAGACGCCTGTGGCTGCGCCACAAGGACAAGTAGGAATGTCAGTACGGGCAGCACAACAAACTGTGAGATCAACCCGGCAAGCAACGGCTTGGGCGATCTTGCCAGCAATTTGAAATCGCGAGGGTTGAGATCTATCGCGATGGAAAACATTACCACCGCAAGGATTGCATTAAGTAGGGTCAGCGACCCGGCAGAAAACTGGAGTGCGGCATCGTCTATCATGCCTGCTTCCCTTCCAGCTTGCCGATCCATTGCGTTACTGCTTTGCGGTATGTCGCCTTATCAACATAGTAGGCCATGCGCGGCAGATCGATATAGTCCATGCCCCCCGTCGCGCGATCAAAGCCTTGCGCCTTGGTTTTTTGCAATGCGAGGGCGCTGTCCGTTCCTTCGCGCAGCCCCTTGATATAGCGCACCACCATTTCCGCCTGCTCATGCCTGCCCTGCCAGCCAAGACCAGATGCCTCAACCATGCCCAGCACAAACAAATCGTCCCGTTCCGGATGCATGCAATTCAGATAAAGATGCGGTGCGTCGCCCTGCCAGTTAAGATGTGCGTTTTCGATGAACGGATAGTCCAGCTTGTAGCCAGTTGCCGCAAGGATCATGTCGTAATCCTTGGACGTTCCATCCTTGAAATGCACCGATTTGCCATCGAGCCGGTCAATGTCGGGCTGTATTTTGATATCGCCGTGACCCGCATGATAAAGAACCAGCGAATTCACCACCGGATGACTTTCGTACAGCTTGTAGTCCGGTTTGGGGAACCCGTATTTCTGCGGGTTGCCCACGAACCATTTGAGGATTGCACCATCCACGATCCGCTTCAGCGCCATGGGCAGTTTAATTGCACCGCCCATCGTGTCAGCCGGTTTGCCAAACACGTACTTCGGCACAAAGTAATACCCGCGCCGCATCGACAGATCCGTTGATGTACCGTGGTGGATTGCGTCCACAGCAATGTCGCAGCCGGAATTGCCGGCGCCGACGATAAGGACACGCTTGCCACTAAACTGGCTTGGGTAGCGGTATTGTGACGAATGAACCAGCTCTCCGCTGAATTCACCTTTGAAAGACGGCATATTCGGCGTGCTAAGCGTGCCATTGGCGATCAGAAGTCCGGCAAAATTTTCCTGATGCTCGCCCAGATCATCGCGCCATGTGATCTGCCACCCGTCACCGGAGCCGCCCATCGGTAAACATGACAGAACTTCGGCGCCGAAGTTGTAGTGCTTGGCCAGATCGAAATGCAGGGCAAACTCTTGGAAGTAAGTCTTCATTTCGCGGTGGGACGGGTATTCCGCCACCTCTTCGCGCATCGGGAAATCCGTGAACTCGGTCATCTTTTTGGACGAAATCAGATGCGCTGTTTCGTACATGGTCGAGCGTGGTCCGTCGATGTCCCACAAACCGCCCACATCCGAATTCAACTCGAATCCCTGAAAGTCTATCCCCTGCTCGACCAGCAACTTTGCCGCGGCCAACCCCATTGGACCCGCCCCGATCAAGGCAAGTCGGTTATGCGCATTTCCCATCGCGTCCTCCCGTGTCTCCGCTTAGCTTGAACAAATGTTCAACTTAAGGCAAGGTCTTTTCATGACTGAGACGAACACCTCCAAGAGCAAACGAAAGCGCGCGCCGTCACAAAGGGCACTCGCGACAAAGCTGCGCGTTTTCGATGCCGCGGAAACAATATTTGCACAAAGGGGATTCGACGGGGCAACGATCCGGGACATCGCCGCCGAAGCTGGCGAGCCGGTCGGAACAATCCACCATCACGGAGGCGGCAAGAACGCCCTGTTTCATCATACGGTCGCGCGCCGCGCAGAAACCCTATCACGTGAACGTCTTACAGCGCTCGAACACGTAGTATCAAAGGGCGACCCAACGCTTGAAGACCTCATCTCTGCCTTCATTCGCCCCTTCTTCAAGTTGTCGGATGAAGACCCCCGCTGGCACCATTACGCCCGCCTCGTGGCCTTCGTGTCAGCCGATGACCGCTGGCGCGAAATCTCAAAGGAATGCTTCGATCCAGTGGCGGAAGTGTTCATGCACCAGATTGCAGGGTTGCTTCCCCAAACCCCCAGAAAACAGGTAGCAGAAGCGTTTGTATTTTCAGTCTCGGCCATGCTTGCACTGCTGACATCCCAGCATCGTATCGGAGATCTCGGCGCAGGGGCCGAATTGGAAAACTCGCAGATCGACCACCTCATTCGATTTTGCGCTGCAGGTTTTCGCGTCTAGGGCGGGAAAACTCCTGATAAAGCCGATCTTCCGCCAGTACCCTTAACGTTAAAGGCATGTTACTTTCGACAGCGCGTTCTGAAGCAAAGCAAACTGGATTTTGCCCAAGGTCGATCGGATTAAGTCGTGCTGTTGGTCAAACACTGGTTTTACATAGATTTCTCAACTATCCAAGAACGTCAAATGGACACCGGAATGCCCCTCACCAAAGGTTTTGGACAGATGTATCAGACATGGCATATGACGATTTCCTTATGGCAAGCACGCCTATGAAAATTGCTCTGTGGCAAACGCCTCCTAGTAGCGATGTAGAGACTTGCCTCGCGCGTCTCGGATCCGCCGTTGCCGAAGCAGCGAACGCTGGGGCCGACCTATTCGTCTCTCCTGAAATGTTTGTCGGGGGATATAATATCGGGGCAGATGCGGTCCGTGCGCATGCAGCGTTATTTGAGGATGTACGCAAAAACCTTTGCCGCCTCGCGGCTTCACATAAAATCGCTCTGGTTATCGGATTGCCATCGCCAAATCGCGATCGACACTTCAACAGCTGCATCGCCATTAACAAGATGGGGCACCAGCTTGCACTTTATCACAAAACCCATCTTTTCGGGAACGTGGACCGCGCGCAATTCACAGCAGGTAATAGCCTCTCACCTGTTTTCGACCTTTGCGGTTGGCGGGTCGGACTTGCGATTTGTTACGATATCGAATTTCCGGAAGTTGCCCGTGATCTTGCGCTGCGCGGAGCCGATCTTATCGTGACACCCACCGCCAATATGGAACCCTTCGACAGCGTTGCTGCGCGTATTGTACCCGCGCGGGCCGAAGAGAACGCGATTTACATTGCCTACTGCAACTATCACGGCCATGAAGGCGCATTCAATTATAACGGGTTATCATGCATTTGTGGCCCTGATGGCGCAGACCGAATCCGCGCTGGCAAAAGCGATACCGGCCTGTTTTACGCAACGCTCAGCCGCGACGAGTTGCAGGCTTCGAGACAGAACCAATCTCACTTAAATGACCGCCGCCCAGACCTATACGGAATATCTAAATGAACCCAGTAACTGTTTTCGGCCCCGACTTCCCCTTTGCGTATGACGACTGGATTAGCCACCCTTCGGGGCTTGGGTCTTTGCCGCAAAGCGCCTTGGGCGCGAAGGTCGCGATCATCGGATCGGGTGCTGCGGGTGTCATTGCCGGTTATGAATTGATGAAGCTGGGCCTGCGCCCCATCTTGTTTGAATCCGGTCAGTTTGGTGGCAGGCTGCGCTCGCAACCTTTTGAGGGCGTGGACGGTGTCATCGCAGAACTGGGGGGCATGCGTTTCCCTGTGTCTTCAACCGGTTTCTATCACTACGTCAACTTGCTTGGGCTGGAAAGCGCCCCCTTCCCCAACCCGCTGACCCCTGCGGCGGGGTCGACCGTGATTGATTTGCTGGGAGAGACACATTACGCCAAAACACTCGCCGATCTGCCCGCACTGTTCACCGAAGTCGCCCAAGCCTATGATGCCGCTTTGGAAGATGGCGCGAATTTCACTGCGTTGAAACAGGCCATCCGCGACCGTGACATCCCGCGCATCAAAGAGATATGGGACCCTCTGGTTGAGGCATGGGATGAACGCACCTTTTATGATTTTGTCGCCTCTTCGGATGCGTTCCAAAAGCTATCCTTCCACCACCGCGAGGTTTTCGGGCAGGTTGGATTCGGCACAGGCGGGTGGGATTCAGATTTCCCGAATTCCATGCTGGAAATTCTGAGGGTCAATGTCACCGAATGCGACGATCACCAGCGCTACATCGTCGGGGGCGTTGAACAGGTCCCCCGCAAGCTCTGGACACATTGCCCTGACAAACTGACCCATTGGCCCGCAGGCACCAGCCTTTCGAGCCTCAATGGTGGGGCGACCCGTAGCGGTGCCGCGCGTATTCGTCGCCAATCCGGTACAGCAATCGAAGTCACCGACAAATGGGGCCGCGCAGAAGATTTCGAGGCCGTTCTGGTCACCTGCCAAAGCCACCTGTTGTCCACGCAGATCGACACCGAAGAGACACTGTTTTCGCAAGACTTGTGGATGGCACTGGACCGCACCCGCTTTATGCAATCAGCGAAAACATTTGTGATGGTCGACCGTCCCTTCTGGAAGGACAAAGATCCGGAGACAGGCCGCGACATCATGTCGATGACATTGACCGACCGGATGACCCGCGGCACGTATTTGTTCGACAACGGGCCGGACAAACCGTCTGTCATTTGCCTGAGTTATTCATGGATGACAGACGCGCTCAAAGTGTTGCCCTTACCCACAGGAAAACGCGTAGAATTGGCGTTGTCAGCATTGAACAAAATCTACCCGACACTGGACATCAGAAGCCACATTCTGGGGGATCCGATCACCGTAAGCTGGGAAGCCGACGAAAACTTTCTTGGCGCGTTCAAGGGTGCCTTACCCGGACATTACCGTTACAATCACCGGATGTTCGGCCATTTTATGCAGGACGACATGCCTCCTGAACAGCAAGGCATTTTCATCGCAGGCGACGGTGTTAGCTGGACACCCGCGTGGGTCGAAGGGGCTGTCCAGACCTCGTTGAATGCCGTGTCCGGCATCATCAACCACTTCGGCGGCGTATCGCACCCAGACAACCCGTCGCCACGGGACGCATACAGCGATTACGGCCCTCTGACCTTACTGAATTAGAGTCACAGGCATTCTTGCGCTAAGTCATCGGCATTCGCCGGATATGGATGCTGCGGGGTCCGGTTATGATGCGGCGGCAACCAAATCTCAGGATTGCCCCTCACTTGCGCCGGTTTTCCCGACACGGCGCAGAAATGCCTTGGTCCGCGCATCTTGCGGGTCTTCAAGCAGCTGTTGCGGCGTGCCTTGTTCTACTATCTGGCCGTCGGACATGAATATGATCCGGTCGGCTATTTCTCGGGCGAATTGCATTTCGTGGGTGACGATCAACATCGTCTGATGCTTTTCCGCGACGCGACGCATCAGGTCCAGCACCTCTCCCACCCATTCCGGATCAAGCGCCGAGGTCGGTTCATCGAACAGCATCAGATCAGCATCCAGCGCCATGGCACGCCCGATGCCGATCCGCTGCTGCTGCCCGCCGGACAGGGCTGCGGGATAGGCATCCGCCTTATCGATCAGACCGGTCTCGCGCAGGGTCTCATCCGCGCGTGCGTTCGCTTCGACCTTGGACAGGCCCTTTACCGTGATCAGTGCCTGCGTAATGTTTTCGCGCGCGGTCTTATTGGCAAAAAGCGCATAGTTCTGGAACACGAATGCTGTGCGGCGGCGCAGTCCCAGAATATCCGACCGCGATGCGCTTGCCGGATCGACCGTTAGATCACCCACCCGGATTAAACCGCTTTCAGGTCGGTCCAGATAGTTCAGACACCTCAACAAAGTGGATTTCCCTGTACCGGATGGACCGATGACAACGACACGTTCGCCCGACTGGATTTCAAGCGAGATATCTTTGAGAACCGACGTGTCGCCGAATGATTTGTTCAGTCCGTTGACGGTTATGGCAGCTGTAGTAATCATCTTGCATACGCCTTGTTCAGATAGGTCTCCAGATGGCGCTGCGCAAAGGACAAAGCCTCGACCATGATCCAGTAAATCGCGGCGACAACCAGAAAAGCCTCGAAATAGAGGAAACTGCCCGCCGCTTCTTTTTGCGTCGCCCCCATAAGTTCGGTGACCCCCAACGTAAACGCCAACGACGTGCCCTTGATCATATCGATGAAGTAGTTGACCAGTGTCGGGGCCGCCACGCGCGCAGCCTGAGGCAGGATGATATGCTGCATCATTTGGACTTGGGTCATGCCTACAGCCTGGGCTGCCTCCCACTGGCTACGATCTACTCCAAGGATCGCGGCACGGATGCTTTCAGCCATATAAGCGGAAAAATGCAGGGTGAGCCCCATTATCGTGGCAGTGACCCCGTTGATCGTTGTCAAAAACGCCAAAACCTGAGGCAGACCGTAGTAGAATAAAAACAGCTGTACCAACAGCGGGGTGCCACGGAAGAAGCTGATGAACAGGCGCACAAATGAATCGAGCACTGGAACACGGAACACCCGTTCGACCGCCATGACAGAGGCAAATATGAGCGCGAAGAACATACCGACCAACGCCATGAACAGCGTCAGCGGAACATAACCCAGCAAAACTGGCACCATGTCCCACATGTATTCGAAATCCAGTGCTCGCATTTGCCTACTCCGCGACCGTGATGTCGGTGCCGAACCACTTTTCCGAGATCCCGGTCAAGGTGCCGTTCTCTTTCAACGTCACGATTGCCGCGTCTATCTTGTTGCGCAAAGCGGCACCGTCATCGTCATTCCGGAACGGAAGCGCGTTGCGGATTTCGCTGAAGGGCTTGCCAGCCAAGGCCAGCGGCAGCGGGCTTTCTGCAATAAGCTGGGCCGAGGACACGCGGTCCATCACAAAAGCATCGACGCGGCCAAGGGCCGTATCCTGTGCGATGTTGCTCTCATATGTGCGGATGTCGATTTCGCCCGCGTTGGGCAGCTCGCCCAACAATTGCTCAAAGTTCGAGCCAAGGTTAACGGCGACGGCTTTACCGCTCAGATCTGCAACGCTTGCGATCGTGTCCTCATTGCCGGATTTGACCACAACTTGCGCGCCGTCAAAAACGTAGGGCTGGGAAAAGGCGAATTTTGCCTCACGCTCTGGCGTGATTGTGATCTGGTTGGCAATGGTGTCGATCCGTCCCGATTCCAATGCGCCGATAAGGCCGGAAAATGACATGGTGACGAAATTCACTTCGTCTCCGGTTTCCGCGGCGATGGCGTTGATGAAATCAACTTCGAACCCCTGAAGCTTGTCCAGCTTTACGAAGGTGAAGGGAAAGTACCCGCCCGACATGCCGACATTCAACGTCTCGGCCTGCGCCGCGCCGAAGGAAGTTGTCAGGGCAAGTGCTGTAACTGCGACTGAAATTTTCATGTTTTACTCCGTTCTTTCAAGGCTGATCTAACATGCAGAATGCGCGGTTCAACGGGGTCGGCGCGAACAAGTCTATCGTGGCAGGTGTACCGGATTCATTGGGACAACGTTCTTCGTCTCGGACCATTCAGAGAATAAAATCAACGCCTGCGGTTGCACCCGATCAAGTCTGCTGCCGCACGACAAGTCACCTTGATGCAGGGTACGTGTTAGGTGCTTTTTCAATCCGGCTATAGACGCGCCCTGCTGCGCCAAGCACAATGGTTTTCATAAGGCCACCGCGCCTTTTGCAATGACGCGTGGCCACGTCGTGGCTGACGGAACATCAATTTGAAAGGCACCCAATGAGCGCATTTGACGAAGACCTTTTCCTGAAAGGGCTGGAGCAACGCAAAGCCACTTTAGGCGCTGAATACGTAGAGAAAAACCTTGCTGCAGCGGATGAGTTCTCGCGGCCGTTTCAGGAAGCGATGACAGCGTGGTGCTGGGGCTTTGGCTGGGGCGACGATGTGATAGAGCCCAAAACCCGCAGCATGATGAACCTGTCAATGATCGGCGCTTTGGGAAAAATGCACGAATGGGAAATCCACTGCCGCGGTGCGATCAACAATGGTGTCACCCAAGACGAACTGCGCGCCATCATCCACGTGATTGGCATCTACTGCGGCGTACCACAGGCTCTTGAATGTTTCCGGGTTGCCCGAAAGGTGCTGGAGGAAGACTGATCCGGGGAAACCCCCGCAGCCCCGTCAGCGGACCTTATCGACAAGGCGTCCGTCCTCAAGGGTGACAATCCGGTCGGCCTGATCAAGGATACGGCTATCGTGGGTGACCATCACCGTGGTTGTCCCGCGTTCATGGCCAAGGCGTTTGATCAATGCGACGACGTTACCGCCACTTTCACGGTCCAGCGCTGCAGTTGGTTCGTCTGCAAATATGACGTCAGGATTGCCGATCAGCGCACGGGCCACTGCGACGCGCTGCTTCTGGCCTCCCGACAGATTGGCGGGCAAATAGTCCAGCCGATCCCCCAACCCCAGTAGCCCGAGAACATGACTTGCGGCTTTATCAGTCTGCCCGGCAGGTAGCGTGCCATGAACCTGTAGGCCCATTACGACGTTCTGGCGCGCAGTCAAGCTGTTGTGCAGATTATGCGCCTGAAACACGAAGCCCAATCGCCGCCGGAGCGACATAAGCGTCGCGCCGCTTGCTTCATTCAACTCATGGCCCAGCAGCTGAACCGATCCGTCCTGCACATCCCGTAAGCAGCCCAGCAGGGTCAGCAATGTCGTCTTACCGGACCCTGACGGACCGATCAAAACGGTCAGGCTGCCCCTTTCAACTTCTAGGTTGATATCAAACAACGCCTGTTTGCGGGCCTCTCCCTGACCGAACCAGTGATTGAGGTTTCGGGCTGCAATGGGGTATTTGTTTTGCCCAGCCATTCTAGAACAAATCCGCCGGATCAGCAGCCGCGAGACGCCGTGTGGCGATTGCCCCCGAAAGCGTGCAGGCAATGACCGTTCCAACAAACACAGACAGCGCCATGCCAAAGGTCATTTTCAGCGGCAGTGTGGTCGCCGCTGCCATCGCCGTCAGAATGGCCGTGCCAACGGCGATACCGGGGATGAAACCAAAGACCCCCAAAATAACAGCCTCTTCGATGACAATGCCCAGAAAAAACAGATGACTGTACCCCATCGCTTTGAAGGTCGCGTACTCTCGCATGTGGTCCGACACATCCGTGGAAAGCACCTGATACACAATGACCAGCCCTACAAGGATGCCTATAATGACGCCGAAGCCGAAGATGATGCCAGTTGGCCGCTTTGTCTGCTGGTATGAAAGGTCTTCCTGTCCCGCAGCCGCATATGAACGAACCCTAAGCGTCTTGTCAGAGATCAACAGGCGCAAACGCGCAGCCACTTGATCGGGATCGGCGCCCGGTTTGGTTTTCAGAAGAATGTGGTCGGGCGCAGAAGAAGATCGCGCCGCAAACAGCGTCAGAAACGTCTGGTCAGAAACCATCATATACCCGTCACCGCCAAAGCCGCCGCCACCTGCGAACGTGTCATACAAGGTCAGCGTATTGCCGGAGACCTCAAAAGACAGCGGTGTCTGTGGACGGATGGAGGCCGCTTCATCGCGCGGCAGCCCGCGACTGAAGCGATCGATCAGGCCGGCCCCCTGAAGTTGCAGCACCGCAGTCTTGCTTGCCAAATCGGAAGATAGAAACTTCGGTTGGATCGGGTCGATCCCGTAGGTTGTCAGGCCCAGTGTTCTGTTTGTGCGTTGCCACGATACTGTGCCGATAAACAGGCCCATACCAGATTCGACATCGGGATCAGCCAACGATTGCAGCAACCATTGGCGGGCAACATTTCCGCCCTCGGTCATGGAATTCGCATCACCGGCAGAGATCATAATGTCAGCCGAGAAGAAGTCGTATGGCTTTAGCGTCGCCGTGGCCATTGAATTCATGATGCCAAGCTGAACAAAGACAAGCACATTGGCAAAGGCAACGCCTGCCAACGCGGCTGCAAATCGCGCACGACTGTGCGTTAGTTGCAGCCAGCCTATGGGTAAACGCCCCAGAATAGCATGCAGCAGACGGGTCATTTGCGTGCGATTTCATGGGTATCGATGCGGGCGATGACCTCAAGATTGGTAAAGCGGGACGCAAGCAGGGATGACGCCGCATCAAGCTCCACCATGACACGGATCACCCGCGCATCTGTGTTGGCCGCAGTATCGTCCGACACAAGTCCCTGCCGCCCCACGGTCAGCCCGATGAACGCAACCTGCCCCTGAAACGTCTGGCCCAGCGCCGTCGAGACCAGCTCAACCGGCTGGCCCTTTTGCACCTGAACGATGCGGTCCTGATAGATTTCGACCTCGGCCATCATCTGGTCGATATGCCCCATTTCCATGATCCCTTCGGATGGCGGGCGTTGACCGGGCGTGGCATGGATATCCAGCACCGTTCCCGTTATCGGGGCCAGAACATCGGCGCGGGCTAGGTCACGGCGGGCGCGGGTCAGATCGGCGTTCACTGCGTCAAGGTTGCGCGCAGCGACGATGACATCCGGCTGCTCCTCTACAGCGACAGCGGCGTAGCGTGCCAATGTCGCTTCGGCCTTTGTTACGGCAGAGGAAGCCTGTTGTGATCCGGCGGTGAGAGTATCCAACGTTGCCCGTGTAGTGACGCCCCGCTCAAACAATGATCTTGCCCGCGCCAGCTCTGCTTCGGCCTCGGCTGCGGCACTGCGGAGTTGATCCAGCGCAGCCTGTGCCTCGTCACGGCTGTTTTGTACGGCGGATCGGGTCTGCATCAATGTTGCCTCTCGGATTGCAACGGCAGCCTCTGCTTGCAACACGGCGCTTTGCAGCACTTCGTAATTGTCCAGCCGTGCGACCGGCGTTCCCTTCTGCAGCGTCTCGCCTTCTGCCACCAGAATTTCGGCAACGCGCGCGTCCCCTGCCCCGTAAGGTGCTGCAACAATGGATACGTCACCGCGCGGCATAAGACGGGCCAAGCCAATCACATCCGTATCCCGCATGGTTTCCACCATGTCCTGCGGCAATTCGATTTCCGGCGGCAGCGCAATCGGCGAAACAGAGCCGCCCCCCGGTTCCAATCCCGTTACTGCATAGAATTTCTGCAATCCGGGCGGCTGGTAATACATTCCGATCACCCCGCCTGTGAACAGGAATACAGGGATCAGCAAGACCAGCAGATAGCGCGGTCGGAACCACCGCCGCTTCGTCAAGTTTGCCGGACCACCCGCTTCGTGCTTGATTATCTCAAGCGGTAGATCCTTTGGCGGTTGGTCATTCATCCAATATCCGATCCTGTCAGCACGCTGTCCATGAAACACACTCATCCAACAACGCTGTCGTTCGCACCTTACATTCAACTTCGCGAATTTAGATTTGATCCAAGTCAAACGGCAGAGAAGTAGATCGATTTCCCAAAGTGAAACGCCGAAAAACCATACACGCGCTTAGGCCGCACCAGACACATATCCGTCGCCGCAGACCTATCTCGGTTCAAAGTAATTCATCGGAATCTTCAGATACGCGCGCCCGTTGTCTTCAGGCTCAGGTAGACGTCCGCCACGGATGTTCACTTGCAAAGCCGCCAGCATCAGCTTTGGCAAGGCAAGAGTTCTGTCGCGACTGTCCCGCAGGGCCCGAAAGGACTGCTCGTCAGGGTTATCGTGGAAATGGATATTTGACGTTTTATGCTCAGCCACTGTGGCAACGCAGGCCGGATCACGACCGTTCGGCGCATAGTCATGTCCGACAAACACGCGGGTGTCGTCGGGAAGCGCCAGAATACCCTGAATGCTTTGGTACAGCGCTTTTGAGCTGCCTCCGGGGAAATCGGCGCGGGATGATCCGCTATCGGGCATCATCAGCGTGTCATGAACAAACGCCGCATCGCCAGCGATATAGCTGATCGAAGCCAAAGTATGCCCCGGAGAGAACATGACCCTGACAGGCACGTCACCGACCATGAATTCGGCACCATCAACGAACAGCTGGTCCCACTGGCTGCCGTCCACAGCAAAGTCATCGGACAGATTGTATATGTCTTTCCAGAGCTTCTGCACCCCGGTCACTTGCGCACCTATTGCCATTGGCGCATCCAACTGTTGTGACAACCATGGCGCTGCCGAGAAATGGTCAGCGTGCGGGTGCGTGTCAAGAATCCACACGATCTCTATGCCTGTGTCCTGCACATAGCTCAGTATCCGCTCCGCATTGGAGGTAGAGGTCGCACCCGCAAGAGGATCAAAGTCCAACACAGGGTCAACAATCGCTCCTTTCATGGTTTTCGGATCGTGGAAAACATATTGCCAGCTGCCTGTTGGCGCGTCCCAGAAGGGTTTCACAATCGGGTTAGTCATGGATATTCTCCCTTATCTATGTTTGCCGTCACAATCGGTGACGGCAAACCTGTTGATCCGTTAATCGTGTGGGTTCACCGTGCGCCTGCTTTCATCATCCACAGCTCTTTCTCATGCCATTCCAAGCGATTAGTCAAAAAGCCCACGGACACTTCGTCTTCGGCCGCGGCAGCCGTTTTGATCGCTGCGCGCAGTGTCTTGGTCAAAGCCTCATGGCCCACGATCAGTTTGGCGATCATATCTTCGGCTGATTGCGCGGGCTCCTCTTCAGGACCAGCCAATGCCATCAACGCCGCGACATTCCCCGGCGCATAGGCACCAAGTGCGCGAATACGCTCTGCGATCTCATCCAGCGCAGCCCAAAGATTCTGGTATTGCTCTTCAAAGGTCATGTGCAACTGGCGAAAATTGGGGCCTTCGACATTCCAATGGTATCCGTGCGTCTGGATATAAAGACGAAAGGTCTCTCCCAGCACGGCGTTCAGCGAGGCAATATTTTGGGTGGTATCGGTCATATCATCGTTTCCTATCGCTATCATTTCTATACCCAAGAGATAGGCGCTTGCCTCACATAGATCAAATTGAATATGTTTTTGTCATTAATAGGATTTATCTATATGTTTACCTTACGCCATCTGCAGTTCCTGATTGCCGTCGCCGATACTTCAAGCTTTTCACGCGCCGCACAGATCAGCTTTGTCACGCAGCCTACCCTCAGCGCCGGTATAAAAGAGCTTGAAGACAGGCTTGGTGTACAACTTATCGAGCGTACGCGGCGCAGCGTGATGCTCACCTCCGTGGGAATGGAAATCGTCGAACGCGCCCGATCTTTGCTCCTGGACGCCAAGGAGATCGAAAATCTGGCAAAAGCGCATCAGAACCCTGAAGTTGGTGATTTGCGTCTCGGAGCAATCCCGACGATCGGCCCCTATATCATTCCGCAGGTGCTGCCACTCGTGCGAGATCAGTTTCCCGACCTCAGGTTATATCTGCGCGAGGAAATGACTGAATCCCTGATTGAAGGCCTGAACAAGGGACGGCTGGATCTAATCCTGATCGCCCTGCCCTTTGACATCGGCACGCTTGAAACGGCGCCGTTGTTCGAAGACGGATATCAATTGGCGACCCCTTCTCGGGGGGCGCGCCCCCAAAGTACGGGACTGGCCGCGCTGTCAGACGCAGGCCAGCTGATGCTGTTGGAGAAGGGGCATTGCCTGCAAAGGCACGCGTTACAAGCATACCCTGACAAAGACCTTGCCCAAGACGAGACTTTTGCCGCAACCAGCCTGACCACCCTTGTCGCAATGGTATCCGAAGGCTTGGGTGTTACGCTGCTTCCCAATCTGGCCATCGATGCTGGCATTGCCTTAAATGCTGACATCAACCTGACACCGTTACCCGATGCCTGCCCAAGGCATGTTGTGCTGGCTTGGCGCAAAAATTCGGCCCGCGAAGACCTGTTTGAAAAACTGGCAGAGCTAATGCGCCAGACCCATGCTGCGCAGCCCGTGCGTCCACGCATAAAAGGTAACAAAACCTGAAAACGGCCCTTTTCGAGATCAGACTTTCGGATTGATCCTAAGCGCGCGCAGCGCGTTTAGAATGACAGCGACATCGATGACCTCTTGCAAAACGGCCCCCTGCACCGGCGTGAGATAGCCCAGCGCGGCAGCGATCATGCCCATGATCGACAAACCGATGCCCGCCACAACGCTTTCCAGCGCAATCCTGCGCGCGCCGATCGCAATCTCGATCCCGGGCAAAAGCCGATCAAGATGATCCACCAGTAGAACAACATCTGCTGCCTCGGCAGAGGCCGCAGCCCCACGTGCGCCCATGGCAACCCCGATGTCCGCCGCTGCCAGCGCAGGCGCATCATTCACCCCGTCACCGACCATCATCACCGGCCCGTTCTTACGCTCGGTCAGGACAAGCAGCACCTTTTGGTCCGGTGTCAGCTCTGAACGGACAGCATCCAACCCAAGCCCCGCAGTTACCTCTTCGGCAACAGCGCGACGGTCGCCTGTAGCCAGTAGTATGCGGTCGATACCGAACCTGCGCAGACCGCCCAGCAATGCCTCTGTGCCCTCACGCAGCGGGTCGGCCATGACGATCTGCCCTGCAATGCGCCCCTCAATCGCGACAGCAACGACAACGACACCTGCCGCAAGGGCATCTGTATCGGGTATTGCGCCTTCAACATGCGCGTCAACAAAGGCAATCCCGCCGACGACGACAGCACGTCCGTTCACCGTGCCTGCCATCCCTTCGCCGGCTGTCTCCACCATATTTTCAGGGGCAGGCAACACAAGGCCGCGCGCCAAAGCGGCCGCAACAATCGCTTGCGCGATCGGGTGCTTTGATGCCTGATCAAGCGCGGCGGCTGCCAGCAGAACATCATCCTCCGTCAGGTCACCTTTCGCCGAGATCGACACGATTTGCGGCCGCCCGTCGGTAAGCGTGCCAGTCTTGTCAAGGATGAGCGTTCTTATGCGGGCCAAGACCTCTAGTGGTTTGGCCCCTTTGATCAGCACACCGAAATGTGCCGCCCTTGATAAACCCGCGACCAAAGCCACGGGCACAGCCAGGATAAGCGGACAGGGTGTGGCGACGACCAGTACAGCAACTGCGCGGATAGGATCACCTGTAAACCACCAAGCCGCAAAAGCGAGACAGACGGTGACGACGAGGAATAGCAATGACCACTGGTCGGCAAGCCGTGCCATAGGCGCCTTGGACGCCTGCGCAGCCTCGACCAACCGGACGATGCCTGCGTAGGTGCTGTTTGCTGCTGTCCGGGTCACCCGCAAATCAAACGCGTCCCCCGCGTTGGTGGACCCGCTCAGCACGTCATGGTCGCGTAGCAGGCGCACTGGCATTGCCTCACCCGTTAGCGCCGACTGATCCAGCATCGCAGCATCGCTTTGCACCTTACCGTCAACGGGTGCCACATCCCCTTGATGGATCAAGATCAGATCATCCGGCGCGAGGTCATCCAGTGGCACCTCGGCCAGACCGCCGTTTTCGTACCGTGTCGCGGTACGCGGTACGCGCGACAGAAGATCGCTCATTTCGCGGCGGGCGCGGCCTTCGGCGAAGCTTTCAAGGAATGCACCGCCCGCGTACATCAGCGCAACCACCGCAGCGGCAAGCGTTTCGCCGAAAACAAGCGCCGCCGACATTGACAGAGCGGCCACGATATCAAGCCCGACCTCGCCCCGCGAAAGACTGCGAATGATGTCGATGACCAGTCCCGCAAGGACCGGCACAACACCTGCCGCAAACACAAGCTTGGCCAGATCGGGTAGTGAGGCAAGCAACAGGCAAAGGCCGGTAACAAGCCCCACCAAAGCAACAGCCAAAAGGCCGACCTTCAATCGATCCGCAAAAAGCGTACCCAGTGGCGCAGATGTCTCAGCCATTTAGCGCTGCTTTAAGGCCGTCAGGATATTTTCCTGCAAATCAGTCGGCAGCACATCAATGGCGCTAGCCAGATCGGCAAGATCCTTGCGCGCTGCGTGAAGCTGATCCAGCAAAGAGATCACAATGCCAAGCGCCACATCATCCATCTCCATGTCTATGGAGAGATCGCACAATAGTTCCAGCCGCGATATATCCACCGGCAGGAAGACATATACTCCCTCCTCGCGCTGTGGCTTAACCAAAGCACCGTCGATAAAGCGTACCAACTGTGTGTGGGTCAGCCTTGTTACAGTCGCGACAACATCGTCCTGAGAATACCGCTCCGTCATGTCGCTGCTCCTTTCATCAGGTCGGCCCTTGGATCAAAGTTCTGGGACTTGCGCCACTCCGTCAGGAATTCCTTTAGGCTGGCATCAGCTTCTGGCGGTGCGACGATTTTCAGCTCAACGCGCTGATCGCCGGGCGTCTTTTTACCCGCCTTGGCAACGCCGCGTCCGCGCAGGCGCAAGATCCGGCCAGAACTGGCATTGGCAGGAATGGTAAGGCCGACGGGTCCGTCAATCGTTGGTGTCGTAACCTTGCCGCCCAGCACAGCCTCATCAATGGTGATGGGCAGCGTCAGCACAATATCATCTCCATCGCGGGCAAATACAGGATGGGGAACGACGGAGATCGTTATCAGCGCATCACCGGCTGGCCCACCGCCGAAACCCGGCGCGCCTTTACCACGCAACCTCAGAGTTTGACCATCCTCTGTACCGCGCGGAATCTTCACCGAAAGGCGCGCACCATCAGGCAAGGTTATGCCAGTGTCTGCTCCGCGTACTGCATCCAGAAACGGAACACTGAGCGTATAGCGCGCATCCCTGCCCGCAGCAGAAAACCCGCGTCCGCCAAACCTGTCTTCGCCACCTTGACGCGCGCGGTTGCGCAAAATCTCTGCAAAGATGTCTGCTGGATCTGCATCAGCGCCAAACCCGTGGCTTTGCTGGTATCTGTTCTCGGGGGCATCCGTGAAATCGCGGTAGTACTGGCGCTGCGGCTGTTCTGCCCCCGACCCGTCAATTTCTCCGGCGTCAAACCGCGCGCGTGTCTCGGGGTCTTTCAACAAATCATAGGCTGCTGAAATTGCCTTGAACCGCGCCTCAGCGCCTGCATCATCGGGGTGCAGATCGGGGTGACTGGTGCGGACCAGCTTGCGGTAGGCCTTCTTGATATCATCTGCCGAGGCGGTCTTGGTTAGGCCAAGCGCTTCGTATGGGTCGTTGGACATTCGCGTTCCTTTACTTTGGCCCGGCCTGACCACCAAAATCCGTGATCTGCACATGGCCTCTTTTGCCTGAATGCCATGCCATCGCCGCCTGCTTCACTGATCCATGTTAGCTAGCGACACGCGCATTGGCGTCTCTTTAGAGCGGCTGCTCTGCCGATGGTCCAAAAAGCATTTTGCACTCAGGTCCGGCCATCAAGGTTGCATACAAGTCAGCCAACGAACAACCGAAATTTGTGGGGGCATTCAGTCAGATCTGGTCGCAGCTATCCTGAACTTGTGTCAGCAAACCGGCCTGCGGTTCAAATCGGGCTGTGGGCGCCGCATGCATTTGGAAATGCCGAGAACGCGTTCCATGAACACCCAGAACCGTAAATTTTCCTGTTTGTCACATCCATGACATCTGTAGATGCCAAGCTGCCGCCAGTCAGTGCCGAAAGGTGGTGTACTGTAACTTTTGATAAAAGCGAGATTGCCATGAAAGAGACAGATACCGACAGAACAAAGCAGCAGGTATCAGACAAACCTGCGTTCCATCCCGATGAAAAGGTGACGGAAACCCCTGAAAAATCGTCCCAGCGCAAAGCATCATCGGCAGAGGCTCCACCCGATGCCGACGATTATGATCTCTTTGACAACGTCCCGCTATAGCGCACTGTTGCGTGCCTCTATTACCTGGATAGGAGACGCGCCCGAATGTGGGCCGTGGTCTCTGGCTATACTTGCACAACGTCGCCGGATTGTTCCGTGGCTTGTCCTTCAAAGCTTTCGTCAGAGGCATCCGCCTCTTCTTTCGTCTTCTGGACAAGCTGGTCCTCATGATGCGGGGGGCCGTATATTGTGTACATCTTCAGCGGCAAATGCCCTGTACAGATCACGTTGTGATGCGCGCCTGCTGGCACCACGACACCATCGCCGGGTCCAATCTTATGTGGTGTGCCATCTACCAAAAAGCGCCCTTTTCCGTCCTCGATCCTGAAAAACTGGTCGGTGTCGGCGTGTATCTCTCCGCCGATTTCTTGCCCCGGTTCAAGCGACATCAAAACCAGTTGTAGCTTGGTACCCGAATACAGGACCTGACGAAAATTGGTATTCTCTTCGGCCAACTCTTCGATATTTCCAAAGTATCCATTCATGGTTTTCTCCCAAATGAAGCCGCCGACCGGCAGCATTCTGACAGTTTCTCCCACTGTATTCGCACGCGCACTGATCAGGGTTAGTGAGCGGCCCTCGGCGACCTGTTAATAAAGAGTGCCAAAAATCGATGCACGGCTGACGCTGATCAGAATGCACGATTTCCTTCTGTGCTAAAAACACTGTGTCGATTCCACTCAGAAAGCCACCCGGACACATGCCAGAACCTGATTTGACCACCGATCCCGCCCAACAATCCGTCGGCGTTGTTCATGCGGTCAGAGGCGCAGTTGTGGATGTTGTTTTTGACAGCGGCAAGCTGCCTGCGATCAACACAGCGCTGATTGTAGAGTGGGACCGACCTACTCCGCTGATTATTGAGGTGCACAGCCATCTTGACCTGACCAGGTTGCGCGCCGTCGCGTTCCAGTCGACTGCCGGACTGGCCCGCGGAGTGTCCGTGCGCGCGACAGGCGGTGCGGTTGCGGTGCCTGTTGGCACGCCCGTTCTCGGGCGGCTTCTGGATGTGGTGGGTAATCCCAAAGACGACGGCCCTGCCCTGCCCGATGATACCCCGCGCCGGTCGATCCACGCCCATGCGCCGGCACTGCGCAACCAGACCCGAACCACCGACGTGTTCGAAACCGGTATCAAAGTCATCGACCTGCTGACACCCCTCGCACAGGGCGGCAAGGCCGCGATGTTTGGCGGCGCTGGCGTGGGCAAGACGGTACTGGTGATGGAGCTGATCCGCGCCATGGTCGAGAAATATGAAGGAATCTCTGTTTTTGCAGGCGTGGGGGAGCGTTCCCGCGAGGGGCATGAATTGCTGACCGAAATGCGCGACTCTGGCGTGCTGGAGCGTACCGTCATGGTTTACGGCCAGATGAACGAACCTCCGGGTGCGCGCTGGCGTGCACCGCTGACGGCGCTGACAATCTCGGAATACTTCCGTGATCAAAAACACCAGAACGTACTGCTGCTGATGGATAACGTCTTTCGTTTTGTGCAAGCGGGCGCGGAGGTATCAAGCCTGCTTGGCCGCCTGCCCTCACGCGTGGGGTATCAGCCGACATTGGCGACCGAGGTTGCCGGTCTGCAAGAACGCATCGCCTCTGTCGCGGGGTCTGCTGTCACGGCCATTCAGGCGGTTTACGTCCCCGCCGATGACTTCACCGATCCGGCTGTCACCACGATTTCCAGCCACATGGACTGCGTCATCGTGCTAAGCCGCGCACAGGCAGCCGAGGGGTTCTATCCCGCGATTGATCCGCTGGCCTCTTCCTCTATGTTGCTGGATCCGCTGGTGGTGGGGGACTTGCATTACAAAACTGCCGAAGACGTGCGGCAGGCGCTGGCACGGTTTCGGGAACTCACGGACATCATCTCGCTGCTGGGCGTAGAAGAACTGGGCGCCGAGGACCGCCTGATCGTCAAACGTGCAAGACGTTTGCAGCGTTTCCTGACGCAACCCTTCATGGTGACCGAAGCCTTTACCGGCACACCCGGCGCCAGTGTTCCGCTGTCACAAACACTTAGCGGGTGCCGCGCGATATTGAACGGCGTGGCCGATAACTGGTCTGAAAGCTCTCTTTATATGGTTGGAACGCTAGAGGACGCGCGCCGGAAAGAGGCAGCAGCGGCAGCCGCAAAAGAGGCTGCGGCATGAGACTGAGAATTAACACGCCCTTGGCCGCCCTCGTCGATGAAGACATTGAATGCCTGCGCGCCGAGGATGCGACCGGCAGCTTTGGCATCCTTCCGGGTCATGCCCCTTTTGTCACGTCTCTTGCCATCTCTATTGTTAGCTGGCGCACTGCCGACGCAGAGCATTTTTGCGCGCTGCGGGGGGGCGTGATGACTGTAGCAGACGGCTCTGACGTTGAAATAGCCACCCGAGAGGCAATCACCGGAGAGCACCTTGGCACTCTCGACAACGAGGTTCTGGCGCGGTTTCAAGCCGACGCCAACACGGAACGGGTTGAACACACCGAGACAATGCGCCTGCAATTCAACGCCATTCGCCACATGGTCAGCCGCTTGAAAGCAGGCGCAGACACAGGGGCGTTCCGATGAGCAATCAATCCGAAGACGACACCGCCGAAGATCCGCTTGTCGTGCAGACCCGATTGCGCCGCGACCGCCGCGCGCGCTGGTTGCGTGAGGGCGACATGTCTGTGGGCCGCCGGTTGGCACAGATCGGCGTGTTGGGCTGGATATTCGTGGTGCCAACACTGGCAGGTCTATTTCTGGGCCGCATGATTGATGCACGATTTGAAACCGGCGTTTTCTGGAGCGCGCCGTTGATGTTGCTTGGTCTTTGCCTTGGTGGCTGGACTGCCTGGAGATGGATGAATGCAAGATGACTGATCTGACAACCCTACCGCTATTGGTGACCCTTCCCGTCAGTTTTCTGGGCGGGCTTCTTATCGGGCACGGATATTTCCGCTCCCTTCTGGAGACTACCAATCTCATTGTCGGTGAAGGCCCGCCGCTTAAGGCGCTGGCGCTGACGCTTGGTCGGCTTGCGCTGGTCACTGTCGGCTTTTTCGTCGCTGTGCTTGCCGGCGGCCCTGCGTTGCTTGCCGCTTTGGCGGGGCTGATATGTGCAAAGTCGCTGATGATGCGCCGGACGCAAAGGGAAGTCACATGAATTCCCCGCTTGAATCCGAAGCCCTGTTCGAGCTTGGCCCCATCCCCGTCACGCAAGCAATTTTGACGACATGGGTCATCATGGTGCTGCTTGTTTTCGGCGCATATATGCTTACCCGGCGATTGACACTGCGGCCTACCCGTTGGCAAGCCGCGATAGAGCTGATTGTCGCCACGCTGGACACGCAGATCGCTGAGACCACGGGCGCTCGGCCCGCCCCTTACCGCGCCTTCATCGGTACATTGTTCATCTTCATTCTTGCAGCGAACTGGTCCTCTCTTCTGCCGGGAGTAGAGCCGCCGACCGCACAGCTGGAGACAGATGCCGCTCTTGCGCTGCTGGTTTTCGTCTCTGTGATCTGGTTCGGCGTGCGCGGGGACGGTGTTAGCGGCTACCTCAAGTCCTTTGCTGCCCCTAATCCCTTGATGATCCCCCTTAACATTCTGCAAAGCCTGACGCGGGTGTTCTCCATGTTCGTGCGTCTGTTCGGAAACGTCATGAGCGGCGTCTTCGTCATTGGCATCGTCGCCTCGCTGGCAGGATTACTGGTGCCCATCCCTCTGATGGCGCTCGATCTGCTTACGGGGCTGGTGCAAGCCTATATCTTTGCGGTTCTCGCAATGGTCTTCATCGCATCTACCGTTGCCGATGGCACGTCGAAGCAATCTCTCACTGAAAATCAAAAGGAAACATAATGGATTATCTCGCTCTTGCCAGCATTCTCGGAGCCGCCTTTGCTGTGTCATTCGGCGCGCTTGGCCCAGCGATCGCAGAGGGGCGCGCGGTTGCGTCAGCCATGGATGCCATTGCGCGCCAGCCCGAGGCGGCAAACAGCATTTCACGCACCCTTTTCGTCGGCCTTGCCATGATCGAGACAACGGCGATCTATTGTCTGGTTATTGCGCTGCTGCTGCTCTTTGCCAACCCGTTACTGGGTTAGGGCAATGACGATCGATTTCTGGGGGCTGGGACTGCAAGCAGTCAACGTTCTAATTCTGGTCTGGATTCTGAGCCGTGTCTTCTGGCGGCCTGTTGCGGCGTCCATCACAAGGCGTCAGGAAGCCGCCCAAAAGATGATAGGATCGGCGCAGGCCATGCGGGAAAAGGCCGATGCGGCCTACGCAGAGGTGACCGAAGCCCGCGCCAACATCAAAGCCGAGCGCGTTGCCTTGCTTGAAACTGCCAAAGCGGAGGCGGAAGCGTCTGCCAAGGCAACGCTGGCAAATGCGCAGGCCCGCGCCGAAGAAATGCGCAAAGCTGCTGAGGAATCCATTCACAAGCAAACACTGTCCGCACAAAAGGCCCATGCTGCCCACGCCTCTGAACTATCACTCAAGATCGCGGGCAAACTTTTGGAACACCTGAACGGCCCGACTGCGCAGTCAGCCTTTCTGGCGCAGCTTGTCGATGCAATCACGAGGATGTCCGACGTCGACCGGGCGGCGCTGTTGAGCAGCCAGTCTACAATCGAGGTCGTGGCCCCGGAGAATATCGGGACAGATCGCGATGCTATCGTGAAAGCAATCCACAAAGCATTGGGTGCCGAACCGGAGCTAGAATTTGTCGCTGATCCCGCGCTGATAGGTGGGCTTGAACTGCGCAGCACCCACTTTGTTCTACGCAACAGTTGGCAAGCCGACCTGACACAAGTCCAAAAGGCGGTGACCGATGCCGCATGACAGCACGACCTGGATCGAAGCCACGACCGCTGCCTTGCGGAAGGCAACCTTGGGACCACGCACAGAACACCGCGGGCGGGTTGAAGAAATCGGCGATGGCGTGGCGCTTGTTTCAGGTTTACGAGACGTGCGGCTGGACGAGGTGCTGCGGTTTGAAGGCGGCCAAGTCGGCTTTGCCCGCGTTCTGGACCCTGATTTGATCGGGTGTGTCCTGCTGGATGCGGTCACTGATGTGCAGGCAGGTGACGCCGTCTTTGGCACCGGCGAGATCACGCGCGTGCCTGTCGGAGAGACGTTGCTGGGCCGTGTCGTGGACCCGCTTGGCCGTCCGCTGGACGACAAGGGGCCGATACATAGCGATCTGTTTCGCCCGATTGAACAACCCGCACCGTCGATTATTGAACGCGATCTGGTGACCGAGCCTGTGCAAACGGGAATTACGGTGGTGGACACGCTGTTTGCCCTTGGTCGTGGACAGCGTGAATTGATCGTCGGGGACCATTCTACCGGCAAGACGACGCTGGCGATCGACGCCATGATCGCGCAGGCCCATAGCGATATGGTCTGCGTCTATGTTGCGGTCGGACAAAAGACCTCAAGCGTGCGGCGCGCGATCGATGCGCTACAAGCGCAGGGAAATTTCGCCCGCTGCATTGCTGTGGTCGCAGGCTCCTCTGACGCGCCGGGTCTGCAATGGATTGCGCCCTATGCCGGCATGACAATGGCCGAGTATTTCCGCGACAAAGGCCAGCACGCGCTGATTGTGATCGACGACCTATCCAAACACGCCGCCACCCACCGAGAGATCGCGTTGCTAACCCGCCAGTCACCCGGCCGCGAAGCCTATCCCGGCGATGTTTTCTATATCCATGCCAGACTGTTGGAGCGTGCAGCTAAACTTTCCAAAGCACGCGGGGGCGGGTCCCTGACCGCGCTACCGATTGCGGAGACGGATTCCGGTAACCTGTCTGCCTATATTCCAACCAACCTGATCTCGATCACGGACGGGCAGATCGTGCTGGATGCTGCCCTGTTTCATCAAGGCCAGAAGCCCGCAGTGGATGTGGGGCTAAGCGTCAGCCGCGTGGGCGGAAAAACGCAAGCCCCTGTGTTGCGCAAGGCCGCAGGCACGCTGCGGCTTGATTATGCGCAGTTTCTGGAGCTGGAGGTGTTCACGCGCTTTGGTGGGATGCCCGATGGCCGCGTCCGTGCCCAGCTGACACGTGGCGCGCGGATCAGAGAGACCCTTCGACAGTCACAGCATATGCCCTATCGTTTAAGTGATGAAGTTGCTCTGATGCTTGCAGTACAATCCGGTGTGTTGGACGCCATTCCGCTTGGCGTAATCCCGGCATTTCGTGCGGCTCTCCCGCTCATGCTAGACAAAGAGGTTCCCGATTTCAACTTCTCGATGGATCAGACAGGCCAGCTTGAACCTGAAATGCACGATAAGGTGCTGGAGGCGCTCAACCATCTTGCGGATTCACTTGCTGACGGCAGCGCGGAGACTGGTGTACCATGACCGAACGGCTGGCTGATATCAGCGCGCGGATTGAAGGCATTCGACAGCTCGGCGCAGTGGTCAACGCAATGAAAGGTATTGCCGGTGCGCGCGCGCATGTGGCGCGGACACAGGTGCAGGCCGTAGACAGCTATGCCAACACAATCGCGGGTGCCATGGCGTCGGTTTTGCATACCTCCATGAATACTCCTCATAACAGCTTTGACAGCGGATCAGCCAAACGCGGGATGCTGGTGTTTACCGCCGAACAAGGCTTTGCCGGCGCTTTCAGCGAACGGGTTCTGGAAGCCTTCGCAACAGAGGACGAACCGGAGTTACTGTTCCTTATCGGCACGCGTGGTGCCGCTATTGCTCAGGCACGCGGGCTGGCGCCGTACTGGACGGCCCCGCTGCCCTCGCACACGCCCGGAATTCCAAAGCTTGCCGATCGGATCACAACCGCAATCTACCAGGCGGTCGCAGAAAGGCGCATAAATTGTCTCGATGCGCTGTTTACCGGGTGGGTGAACGGACGGCCTGTGCTTCTGCGCCAACCGCTGTTTCCAATCGATCTGGAAAATCTGCCACCTGCAACCGCGACACACCCGATGACACATCTGGCCGAAGAGCCGCTGATCGCCGCGCTGGGACAAGACTACTTCAATGCTCAGGTCTGCAAGGCTGCTCTGCATGCTTTTGCCTCCGAAAACGAAGCGCGCATGGAAGCAATGGCATCGGCAGGTGCCCAGATTGCGCGTGAGCTTGAGACCTTTCAGGCCAAGCTCCGCCGTGTCCGTCAGGAAGCAATCACCGCAGAGATTATTGAATTGGGAACAGGCACTGCCTCAGCCGAACCAGCGCGATGATCAATAAACGGTTGGAAAAATACGCTGCGCTGATCCAGATCAAAGCTGCACTGCGGCAACAAAGCTAACTTGGCGCAAAGACAGGGCGCGACATCGTCCGCCGACCTAGGAGATTCAGTTTTGGACAGCAAAGCCCCCCGCAAGGATACGACCACATCAAATGTCGCTACAAACTCTAGCAACGTCTATGACACGATCGACAGCTTCGCCCACGCGAATGTCGCCACGGCCACATCAGGTGTTTCGCCGTCTGTGCTGGCAGAGGCGTGGATGGATTGGGCAACCCATATGGCCGTCTCACCAGGCAAACAGTTGCAACTGATACAACAGGGCATGCAAAACGCTCAGTCAATCTGGACCGCAAGCCTTGGCCTGAGCACACCCGAAATACCAGATGACCGGCGGTTTACCGGAGAAGGCTGGCAGAAATATCCTTTCAACGTTTTAAGCCACGCGCACCAACAGTCGTGGCAATGGTGGCAAGATGCCGTAACCGGTGTGCATGGCGTGACCCCGGAACATGAAAACCTGATGGCTTTTGCGGCAGGGCTTGTTTCTGACACCATCGCGCCGTCGAACTTTGCGCCAACCAACCCTGATGTCATATCAGCCACGATTACCGAGCAGGGGCAGAACCTTGTTCGCGGCGCGAAGAACCTGTTCGATGATGTGATCGCTAAAACCAACAACGCACTTCCTGAAGACCCCCACCCCTTTGAAATCGGGCATAATCTGGCTGTGACACCGGGTAAGGTTGTCCTGCGCAACGACCTGATCGAGCTCATTCAATATGCGCCCGTGACAGGAAAAGTCCGGCCAGAGCCTATCCTGATCGTACCGGCGTGGATCATGAAATACTATATTCTCGACCTTTCTGCCCAGAACTCTCTGGTCGCGTTTCTTGTCGCGCAAGGGTTTACGGTGTTCATGATTTCATGGAAAAACCCGCAGGTTTCAGACCGTGATCTAGGCATGGCGGACTACCGCGAAATGGGCGTCATGGCGGCGATTGACGCAGCGCTTTCGATCACCAAAGCACCAAAACTTCATGCGATGGGTTATTGCCTCGGCGGTACGCTTCTGTCGATTGCGGCGGCGGCGATGGGCCGCGACAAAGACAAGCGTCTTGCGTCTGTGACCTTACTTGCAGCGCAGGTCGATTTCACCGAAGCAGGGCCGCTGAGATTGTTCATCAACGACAGTGAAGTAACGCTGATCGAGGACATGATGGCGCGGAAGGGATATCTGTCATCCGAACAGATGGCCGGTGCCTTCGCGCTTTTGCGCGCCCGCGATCTGATCTGGGCACCTGCCATACGCGAGTACTTGTTGGGGCACCGCAGCGCCGCGTTTGATCTGATGGCTTGGAACGCGGATGCGACACGGATGCCCGCGCGGATGCATTCGGAATATTTGCGTAAAATGTTCCTGAACAACGATCTGTCCGAAGGACGCTATCGCGTCAAAGGCAAGGCCGTCGCTGTGTCGGATCTGCGCGTGCCCATTTTCGCTGTAGGGACAGAAGACGACCATGTAGCGCCATGGGAATCTGTCTATAAAATCCACCTCTTCACCGACACTGACATAACTTTTGTACTGACCAGCGGGGGCCATAACGCGGGCATCGTATCAGAGCCGGGCCATCCGAACCGGCACTACCGTGTTGCGCATACTTCTGCAGATGACCCTTACAGCGATCCTTGCGACTGGATGAGTGAAAATCCGACTCAGGAAGGGTCGTGGTGGACCACATTTGCTGAATGGCTGGCGGAGCGGTCGGGCACGCCTGTGGCTCCCCCCCCGATGGGCACAGCCAAGGGTGACTATGTCCCGCTGTGTGATGCGCCCGGAACCTATGTGATGCAGCGGTAAGGCCGCAGGTATTCGGCTGTCGGCAAGGCAAAGCGACGGGCATGTGCGGAGAAATTTCAGGGTTTCTTGCGCTGATCGGGACGTGAGCGAGTACAGCATTCGAAGCGCCAAAGCTTGACCCTTTCGACCGATAGTGCAACCTCGCAGGGGACCTTTCGCAACTGCTTACTGCATCACCTCTCATATTGGACGAATTCATCCTATGACCAACGCGATCCTTGTACTGAACGCAGGTTCTTCCAGCCTCAAGTTTGCAGTCTATCCGGAAAAAGACGACGACAAAGGCGCACTCCTGCGTGGCCAGATTGCAGGGATCGGCACCCAGCCGACCTTCTCGGCACGTGATGCAGCGGGCAACAGCGCCCCTCAGGGCGATTTTGCAAAGATGGATGACGCAGTGGGGTCCGACACTGTTATCGCCATGTTGATGGAATGGTTGAACAGCTATCTTGGTGACGTGAAGATCAAGGCAGCAGGACACCGTGTGGTGCATGGCGGCCGCCAGTTCAAAGGCCCTGCTCTTGTCACGGATGCACTGATTGCACAGCTGGCGGAATTGATCCCCCTTGCGCCAATCCATCAAGAACAAAACCTTAATGCAATTGCCTGTGTTGCGGCATCAGCCCCCGACCTGATGCAAGTCGTGTGCTTTGACACCAGTTTTCACCAAACCCAGCACCCGCTGGCCAAAATGTTCGCCCTGCCGCGCGATTTGACCGAAGAAGGCGTCATACGCTACGGCTTTCACGGTCTGTCGTATGAATATATTGCCAGCGTCCTGCCCAAGCATATCGAGGACAAAGCGAATGGCCGTGTGATTGTTGCACATCTGGGCAGTGGTGCCAGCATGTGTGCCTTGAAAGAAGGGCGCAGCGCAGCAACCAGCATGGGCTTCACCACATTGGACGGATTGGTCATGGGTCGGCGCTGTGGCGCGATCGATCCGGGCGTCCTGCTGTATCTGATGCAGTCAAAGGGGATGGGGGCGACGGAAATCGAAAACCTGTTGTATCGTGAATCTGGCCTCTTTGGCGTGTCAGGCATCAGCAATGACATGGGCGTGCTGGAAACAAGCACTGATCCTCATGCCCGCGAAGCCATCGACCTTTTCTGCTTTCGCGCCGCGCGTGAACTGACCGCACTTGTTACGTCAATCGGTGGGCTGGATGCGCTGGTGTTCACAGCCGGCATCGGAGAAAATTCTGCCATGGTGCGGGCGGGCATCTGCGCCCATCTTGAATGGATGGGTGTTGAGATAGCCGCAGATGAAAATGCGCAGAATGCCGTGCGGATCAGTCCGCAGGGAGCCAAGATCGACGTGCTTGTTATCCCGACAGATGAGGAAGCCGTCATTGCCCGCGCCACACATGCGCTTACGAACTGCTGATTTGCGTCAGCCTGCTGACTGGTGGACGTACCTTCCAAGGCAGGTTCCGATGACACGGCGAAACGCAGCACCTAAGGCATGAACGGTCCGACCTGATCAAGATACGTCGTCTCGAAGGCTGCAAATTCCACAATCCTGTCATAATCGTGGAATGTGACAATGCCATCGCGGAATGTGACCATACCCGCTTCGCGCAATTGACGCAGGACACGGTTGACATGAACCGCACTCAGACCAAGGGCATCGGCCAGAAGATACTGGGTTAGCGGGCAGACATACCCTGCCCTATCTCCCATCCCGATCAGAGACAGCCGCGCGCCAAGCTCAAGCAGGAAATGTGCCATCCGTTCTGCCGCGCCGCGCCGACCAACGTCGACCAGATGCTCAACCACCATCGCCTCGTCCCGTGAAGCCGCCCAAAGTACGGCTGTGGCAAGGCGCGGCTGCGCCGCGAAGACCGCCAGAAGATCGGGTAAATGCACCTCGATCACTTCGATATCGGTCACAGGCTCAATGCTATGATCATAGGTGTGCAAAAGAATGCTACGCAGGCCCAGAAAATCACCCGGTATCTGGAAATCGACGATTTGGCGTTCCCCGTTATGCAAAATTTTATACGAACAGGCCCAACCGGAGGTGAGAATATAGGCGACCTGCTCTGTCTGACCCTGATGCACCAGATCACGACCGACAGAAAAACTGCGCCGCCGCTTATATAATCCATCAAGAACGGTCAGCTCAGCGTCCGAAAGTGCAACAAACGCCCCCAGCTTACGCGCCAGTGCTTTGCTTTCAATGAGATGCCCGTTTTCTTGCGCCATAGGCTTTCCCTACCAAAGAGCAAACGGCTCGAACTGATATCGATCAGCGCGGGCGACAAAAAATTCTGCCTATTTTGCTTCAGTCCCTGCGCATAGCAAAGTCACAGCGCGAAAAGTTTGAAAGGCTGAGAAACCATGTCCGAGGAAAACACACATTCAGGGATGGCCGCTCTCTCTATCTGCGAGGCGATATTACTTGCATTGAACGACGCAAAAATACTCCCCCAGCGCGAGATTATCGGCATCCTCAAAGATGCCGCAGCCGCGCATGAACATGCAACCGGCTCCCCTGCCGAGGTAGAAAGACACAAAGCCGTGGCAACCCTGATCAACAAGATCAACATAGGCTGAATTGCCGCCAAACCGGGCCTTGGTTAACCGCTTTTGGCCGCGGCTTCAGTTTCCCCATACGGACAGGGCAAGGACGATATGCCGCCCTGATCCAGCGCACCGAACTGCATTAGACAATTCAACTAACCAACGCCTGCAAACCGCCAGCATTTCTAGCCGAAAATGCGCCAAGCACTTTTGCTTCTTTGGCATTGATCGTCATCCGCGCGGTGTCACCGTAGCCGCCCATGTTGCTGCGCAACTCTGGAAACAGGGAAAATAATTCTTCCCGGGCATTCTCTGCCAACTGGTCTACTCCGTAGCTGGCAGGGTGGAAGCTTTCGGCGGGAATACCGTTGGCAAAGATGATTTCGTGCTGCTCGAACATGATGTGGATATATGTGACACGCTCAACGCGCTGACGCACGATGTCTGTGCCGTCAATCATATGCACCGCCGGAACCAACACCTCGGTCCGGCCAAATAACAGCTCCGCCTGATAGCCCTTTACCAGCATCCGGTGCTGAGGTGACACTGTCAGGCCGTCCGTTGCACCCGGCCAAACAGATTTCGCAAACCGCACAGGCGCAAAGCGGCCCCGGCCGCTGACCGTGGTTTTGCCAATCCAGCCGATCTTCTGGATGCCGTTATCCTGAGTGATAACCGGATCGCCGACCTTCAAATCTTCGATGCGTCGCAGGCCAGCCTGTGTGGCGATAAGCGTGCCCGGCACAAAACAGATAATGTTCTCAATCTGGGAAAAGCTGACAACAGTGCCATCCAACAGCTGCACGGTGCCAGACTGGCCACCTGCCTCTTCGCTTGGCACCGTTATATTGAGCGTGGTGCGGTCCGCCTGACCGTTTAGATCAAGCCTATCACCAGTTGTCTCGCCGCCCTCACCGCCAACGATCGTGACTGTGCCTGCACCGGCATCGCCCAGATCGACCAGAGTAAAGGTATCATCACCGTCACCACCGCTGATGGTGTCGCCTTGCGCCGCCTGAATGTTGTCGTCACCTGCCCCTGCGTTCACGGAATCAGCGCCAAGACCGCCAACAACCGTATCGGCACCACTGCCCGCATCTATGGTATCGGCACCGTCACCGCCCAGCATGCTGTCATCGCCATCCCGGGTGTTAACGTTGATGCCAGTGGTCGTGGCTGAGCCATCCACCGTGTCATTGCTGTTGCCAAGCTCGATCCGTTCGATTTCAAAGAAACCCAGCGTGTCGGTGCCGTCTGTCAGCGTGCCTGCTTCATCTTCGCTGAAAGTCACGGTTAATGGGTCCGCGATCGACGATGTATTCACTCTGATCGTATCAAAGTCATTACCGGTACTGACGTCTTCACCACCATAGACCGTATCGGCACCAAAGGCCGCTTCAACGACGATGGTGTCTGCATCTGCGCCACCTTCAATCAGATCGGCACCGGTCATCCCGTTGATGATGTCGCTGCCATCGCCGCCGATAAGCGTATCGGAGCCATCAAAGCCGAACATCAGATCATCGCCGGCTTCACCGAAAGCAAGATCATCGCCATCGCCAGCTTGGACAAGGTCATCGCCGTCGCCTGCAAGGATGGTGTCGTCACCGGCCCCGCTCGACACTGTGTCATTGCCTGCACCCGCCTCAACGCTGTCATCGTTGGAGCCATCCAGCGCATCGTTGGCGTCAATCATGTCGCCTTCTGGATCGCCCAGATAGGAGCTGTTGATATTGTCATCCCCCGCCGTGCCCTCGACGATATAGTCTGGGGCGGGTGGCGGCAGACTGAGGGTCTCGATCTCTATAAAGTTGACTGTGATCCAGTTGCCCGCAGCGTCCTGAACCTCGACGCTGCCAGACGTGCTATCGGCATCGGCATCTGTCGTTTCCGTCAGTGCACGGTAAAAAGACCAGGAAGACAGATTAAGCGTGTCACTATCGACACCGCCAGTGCCGCCATCAGCTGTGACGACTGCACCATCGGCAAAACCGCCGGCGATCACATTGATATTATCGGAATCATCTCCGGCAGACACCGTGTCATTGCCTGAGGTCAAAGCGATGTAGTCGGTGCCAGCGCCCGCGATGATGCTGTCATTCCCCTCACCGCCGTAGATGGCATCGTCGCCATCACCGCCAGAAAGGAAGTCATTACCGGTGCCGCCCCACATGCTGTCATTGCCTGTGCTACCGATAAGGCTGTCAGCCCCCGCGCCACCGGTCATGTTGTCGTTACCGGCACCGCCGTTCAGGGTATCGTTATCGTCACCGCCGTTCAGGTTGTCGTTGCCGACGCCGCCGAGCAGCGAGTCAGCGCCTGCATCCCCTTGTAGATAGTCGGCTCCGCCAGAGCCACTGAGGGTGTCTGCACCGGCCCCACCATAGATCGAGTCATTATTTGCGTCGCCAACGATGCTATCGTTGCCGTCTTCACCATAGAGCAGGTCGGCACCGGTGCCGCCGCTTATGGTGTCATTATCCAGTCCGCCAAATACGGTGTCATTGCCGTCCCCTGCAACGATGCTATCGGCATTTGAACCCGTGGCATTATCTGCCGCATCCACCATGTCGCCTTCTGGATCACCGGTATAGGACACGTCAATGAAATCGGCACCTGTGGTGCCTTCGACGATGTAGTTCGGCAGCGGGATACCAATAGCCTCAAGCGCCAGCGGATCGGTAAGCGTGCTTGCTGACACACCAATCAACGTGATGCTTTCGCCGTTTGGGAAGGTCAGTATCGCATCCCCCGACCCGTCGCCGGCAGTATCGGAAACAGTAACATCGTCGGTGTTCACCAAACCGCCGTTCAGATCGCTCAGCCCGCTAACGTCAAGCTGGTCTACCCCAGTCCATACACCAAAACCATCCACGGTCGGCGCGGTGAACCCTGTGACAGCGTCGCTCCCTGATCCATCAGCAAGGACAACCGTATCAACGCCACCGCCCAGCACGATGTTCTCTATTTCCTGAAACGTCGCTGTGCCCGTGGCGTCCGAAACACTGCCCGCTTCGGGGATTGAGGATGTAAGATCAACCGTTGTTGCATCGGTAACCGCGCTCAGATCAAGGGTATCGCCTGCTATCTCACCGAGTTCGCCGCCGAGTATCTGGTCATTACCAAAGCCGTTCTCAAGCAGGAATAAGTCGTCGCCGGAACCGCCTGAAACTGTATCGTCGCCGGACCCGCCCAAAAGGGTGTCGTCTCCGTCGTCACCGCTTATGACGTCAGCATCACCGCCGCCGCTGATGCTATCATTGCCGCCGCCGCCATACAGGCTGTCCAGTTCGGTGCCACCAAGGATCGTGTCAGCAAGATCGCCGCCAAAAACCAGATCATTGTCGGTACCGCTGTCGATATAGTTGTTGCCGGTCGAGACATAGATTTCGTCGTTGCCGGCGCCGCCAAACAATGTGTCATTGCCTGCGTCGCCTATCAGGGTGTCATTGCCGCTACCGCCATCAAGACTGTCGTTGCCGTCATCGCCATCAAGACTGTCGGCCCCTTCTCCCCCCAGCAGCGTATCATCGCCGCCCTGACCAAAAACCGTGTCGTTGCCATCACCCGCGATAACACTGTCATTGCCCAGCCCGGCCTCAACGCTATCGTTGCCGGTACCTGCCTCAATGGTGTCATCACCCAGCTCTGAGCGGACGATATCATTGCCTGCACCAGCCTGAATGGAATCGTCATTTGAGCCATCCAACGCATCGCCTGCGTCGATCCTGTCGCCCTGAGGATCGAGAACATATCCGGCATCAATCGTGTCAGCACCGGAGGTACCCTCAACCACGTAGTTCAGTGGAATATCCGCTTCGGTCGTAATCGTGACATAGCCGATATCAACGTTACCTGCCCCATCCTCGACCGCGTAAGTAAATGGTTCTGAACCAAGATCGTTATCCGACAGAATGGTCAGCGTGTTGTCGGCATTGAGGGTGATCTGTTCGCCCGTCGGGAGGGTCACAGTCTGGCCCGTGACAACCGCAATCCCGTTTATCTCGGTGATGGTCAGGCCAGAACCAGTGTTATCGATGTCATTGGAAAGAACATCAACAGTCGTCGCAGTATTCGCCTCCATCGTGATTTGGTCATCGAAGACAAGCGCGACGCTCTGAACACTGTTGGCCGCAATCAGAACGTTGGAATCATAGAACCCGTCGCCGCCATCGGCCAACGCAATGCGCATCGTGTTCGGGCCGGTAGAGCTGACCGGAGCCTTGATCGACAGCACAAGTGTCGTGCCGTCCATTTCGGTATTATACGTATCGGCAGCAACCGGATTGTCCAAATACAGGTTGGACGCCGTGGTACTGTTCACGGTATCAATCGAAACAACACCGCCGGGAACCGGATTGAATGGCACATACGTACCGTTGACCCAAACGCCGAACGCATCGTTTACGCCACCGTTAACGTATTCAAGATACTCCTCGGAAGAGAAGGTGAACAACATCGTGATGTAGTCACCAGTCGTCGTAAACGTGGTTTCAAGGACCACAGCATCCTGCGTGGCCTGACCTGTAACTGCGTCAAGCTGTGCATCACCGGCATTAAGATTGTCGGTGCTGGCGCCGTTTTCTGCTATGTTGGTGTTCGTAGTGCCGTCCGAATTGGTGAAATTCGCCGCCTGCCCTGTCGACAGGATGATCCCGCTATCCCCCGGGGCAATACCGCCCAGAGTAGCATCAGCGCCGGTATAAGTGGCAGAGGCTCCGGCAGCGCCGGTCAGGGTGGCGCTGGTTACAGTGACGCCACTGCCAAAAATTGTCTGGGCAAGGGTGATCGCGTCAGCGCCGGTGCTGATCCTCAACTCTGTTGCAGTCGCCATTCGGTATTCTTTCAATCACATAATTTGCCGCGTTTCGCGGCCACTCGTTCACAGTCGGAATATCGCAGGGAAATGGGCGCATAACGCGGCTATAAATTGAATAAAATTAGGCGCAGGCATGCCCAAAGCGTGACCATTTACACGCTAGGGTAGGTAAATCGGGGTAAATACCGGCCGCATCACCATTTCGAAACAAAATTTCGACATATTTGACCTTTGGGCTTTTCTCAAAAGTAAGAGAAATTTGCCCCTTTCATGCCACGCGAATACGTCATTTTCCGATCTGCTTGATTGAACAGAACGGGTCAATCAACGACGCGGTCAAACCCCATCAGATAGCTTAACGGCGCATGATCATCGGTCAGAATGCGTGATCCGTGGCGCGCAACGATGCTGTCTATAAATCCGGTATCAAGCGCTTGAAACCGGGTCAGTTCCGGCGCACGGGTATCAACCGCGGACAGCGCGCTGTCTTGCGCGCTGGCAAGCAGGACAAACACCCGCCGCTCCCCTGCATCCGGCCGTCCGGCTGCTGTCCAGACTTCGACGCTGGGAAACACCTCGCGCAGGGTTGCGACCACGGCGGAAAGGGCTGCAAGGCTGTCAACGCTGTCGATCAGATTCATGGCATAGACCCCTTTTGGCGACAGCCGTGCAGCGACAAGCCGGAAGAACTCAAGCGTCACCAAATGTTCAGGCACAGCAATATCGGTAAAAGCGTCGCCGACGATTACATCGAAAGT